>JAVEDI010000086.1 GCA_030841035.1 Actinomycetota bacterium | reverse complement strand
GATCGCCAGACGCTCAGGACGACGACGTCGGCTTCGTGGTGCCAGGTGACCCGCATCCAGCGGTCCGCGCCCCGCGCGTCGGGGAAGGCATCGGTGGGCGGTGGGAGGGCGACGACGTCCGCCATCTCCTCGCGGCGCCCGATGTCCCCGGTCATGCCCTCATCATCGCTCGCGACCGGGCGCCCCGTAAGCCCTTCGCGAATGATCACAGCGAACACCCAGGCGCAGACCCCGCGCATGGGCGCGGCGCCGGTTCCGGGCCCCTCCTCCCGGAACCGGCGCCGAGTTCATGGCGACCGGTGGTGCGAGCGTGCGCTCAGAAGAGCCGTTTCCAGGTCTTGGGACCGACGACGCCGTGGCCGTGCCAGCCCTGGTGGCGCTGGAAGGACACCACGGCGTGGCGGGTGGCGGCGCCGAAGCGACCGGTCGGGCGCAGCCCCAGACGCCGCTGGACGCGCTGGACCGACGGGCCGGTGCTGCCGAGGCGCAAGGAGTGGCTCCAGCGGGCCGCGAAGTGGCGGACGGCGTTGGACGGGCGACGGAACACCTCGGCGACCCAGACCCGGCCGCCGCTGGCAACGACGCCGATGCCGACCTCGGTGTAGTCCCGGTCGAGGATGTTGTCGCGGTGCGCCGGCGAGTTCATGAAGGCCGTGTGCACCGCCTGCACGTCCGGCCCGTAGCCGACGTTCTCGCCGACCCAGCGCCAGTTGTGCACGTCGGAGGTCAGGTTGGGGTTGTGGTAGAGCGCCGAGCGGCGCGCCATGCGGGCGGCCTGGGCGCGGGCGACGGCCACGAGCTCCTCGCGGATGCTCAGGCTCGGCAGCCCGCGGGCGGCGCGGGCGCCGTTCACGTCGGCGCTGAACGTGTCCTCGAAGGTGCTCGCGCCGGCGGGGCGGGCGGTCGCGGTCCCGACGACGAAGGACGCCAGGATGAGGGCCAGGGCTACGAGGACGGCGGCGGATCGGCGGGTGTCGTAGGTGGCGACGGTCATGGAGTGGCCTCGGTCGGGTCGGGTGCGGAGGGTCTTTCCTGCTCATCGGCGCCGTTCTGCTGACCCTTTAGTCCGGATCGGGTGAGGGCTTCCGCCGCCTGTTGCACACTGGGCGGCGTGCCAGAGCTGCCGGAGGTGGAGGCGCTCGCCGGGTTCCTGTCCGAGCGGGCCGTGGGTCGGGTGCTCGCGCGGGTCGACGTGGCGGCGTTCAGCGTCCTGAAGACCTACGAGCCACCCGTCACGTCCCTTCAGGGCCTCGAGGTGACCGGCGTACGGCGGTGGGGCAAGTTCCTCGACGTCGACGTGTCCGGGCTGCACCTCGTCACCCACCTGGCCCGGGCCGGCTGGCTGCGCTGGCGCGCCGAGCTGCCGGCCGCCCCGCCCAAGCCCGGCAAGGGGCCGCTGGCGACCCGGGTGCACCTCGACGACGGCTCGGGCTGGGACCTGACCGAGCAGGGCACCCAGAAACGGCTCGCCGTCTATGTGGTGAGGTCGCCGTACGACGTCCCTGGCATCGCGCGGCTGGGCCCCGACCCGCTCGACCCGTCCTTCGACGTGGCCGCGCTGGCGGCCCTGCTGGGCGGCTCGCGACAGCAGATCAAGGGACTGCTGCGCGACCAGTCGGTGCTCGCGGGCGTCGGCAACGCCTACAGCGACGAGGTGCTGCACGTGGCCCGGCTCTCACCGTTCAAGCTCTCCTCGTCGTTCACCGAGGGTGAGGTCGAGACGCTGTACGCCGCCCTGCAGGTGACGCTGCGCGACGCGGTGGCGCGCTCCGCGGGGCTGGGGGCCGCGGACCTGAAGGCGGAGAAGAAGGACGCGATGCGGGTGCACGGGCGCACCGGCCAGACCTGCCCGGAGTGCGGCGATACGGTGCGTGAGGTGTCCTTTGCCGACTCGTCGCTGCAGTACTGCGCGACCTGCCAGACCGGTGGAAAGCCGTTGGCCGACCGGAGGCTCTCGCGCCTGCTCAAGTGAGCGAACGAAGCGTGGGCGAACCTGAGGGCCTGCTCGGACGTCTAGACTCTGACGTTCCGCCCCCGGTCCCCCCTCCTTCGACAACGATCAGGGATTGACTTTTTGTGACTTCCATCGCGCCACGCGAGACGGATGCCCCTCGGGTCGACCGGCGCCGGGACGGCTTTCGCCACCGCGTGGTCAGCGGCATCGGGCGTCGCGTCCGCCACCAGCCCTGGGTGTGGGGGACCCTGCTGGGCCTGGTCGCGCTCGTCGTGGTGGCCGGCGGGGTCTACATCTGGTGGCTGGGCGGTGGGCTGCTGCACGTCTCCGACACGGTGCAGGGGCGCGCCAAGGTGGCCCAGAAGCAGCTGCGCGCCTTCGAGGTGAGCGTCAAGGCCGGGGACGAGAAGGCGGCGGGCAGGCACCTCACGCGCGCGAAGGTCGCCGTGCGGCAGGCCGAGGACTCGGTCGACGCCCCGCAGGTGCGCATCGCAAAGTTCCTGCCCTACACGCGCAGCACGGTGGCCGACCTCGACCACCTGCTGACGGCGGCCAACGTCATGATCGACTCCGCCGACAGCGCGCTGACGGTCTACAGCAACTTCTCGGGCGACTCCTCGAAGGTCTTCCAGAACGGCCGGTTCAACATCGACGCGCTGGTCAGCGCCCGCGCCGCCGTGGTCAAGCTGGTGAGCGCGCTGGACACCGCGGAGTCGAACCTCAAGAAGGTCCACGGCAACGGTCCCAAGGGCCACGACGCACTCGATGCGAAGCGGACGGCGCTTCGCCAGATCGCCGCTCTGCGCAGCCAGGTGGCACCCCTCGCGCCGCTCGTCGAGGCGCTGCCCTCGGCGGTAGGGGCGAACGGCACGAAGCGCTACCTCGTCGCGGTGATGAACCCCGCCGAGATGCGTGCCTCCGGCGGCGCACCGCTGAGCGTCGCGTTCGTGGTCTTCAAGAACGGCAAGTACTCCGTGCCGTTGAAGGGCACCACCTCCTCGATCACCCGCGGTTCACCGGCGGGGCTGCTGGGCGACAACCCACGGCTGGTGTGGAACCGGGTGAAGGGCGACCCGTTCCAGCCGCCGCTCGGCCGCAAGCAGCGGTTCGTCAACGCCACCTTCAACCCCGACTTCCGGGTCTCCGGCGAGCAGCTCATGCGGGGGACCCAGCGTTTCTTCGGCATGAAGACCGACGGGGTGATCGCCCTCGACGTCGTGGCGCTGTCCAAGCTGCTCGCGGTCACCGGCCCGATCCCGTCGGAGTTCGGGACGCTCACCGCCGCCAACCTCGCTGACGAGCTGCTGGTCAAGGCCTACGAGCAGCAGGGCACCGACATCATCGGCCGGCAGCGGCGCAACGACCAGCTGATGTCGACGATGCTGAGCAGGCTCACCCAGGGCGGCGGGATCAGGGCGAAGGCGCAGGCCCTGCTGTCGGCGGCACCGGCGCGCCATCTGCAGGTCTACTTCCGCGACGAGCGCCTCCAGCGGCTCGCGGTGACGCAGGGCGTCGCAGGAGCCGTGCCCACGCCGAAGACAGGAAACCTGACGGCGGTCTACACGCAGAACGTCAACGGCAGCAAGGTCGACGTCTTCCAACGTCGCACGGTCGCCGAGGTGGTGCACCTGCGCAAGGACGGCTCCGGTGTCGTCGACCGCACGGTGCAGATCCAGAACGCGACCCCGCCGTTCGCCGGCGCGGGCCCCGATCCGAAGTTCGGCTACGTGACCCGCTGGGCCACGAACCTCGTCACCAACCTGATGCCACCGGGCGCCAAGGTGACCCGCCAGCCGCAGCTGACGAAGCTGCCCACCACGGCGAAGACGGGCCGGGACCAGGAGGGACGCACCTATGCCCAGGCGGCCGTCGAGACCCCGCCGGGCGAGACGTCGGAGCTGAGCTGGTCCTACACGCTCCCCCGGGCCATGGCGCGTCAGGCCGACGGCTCCTGGCTGATGACCGACGCGGTCGTGCCGCAGAACACCCTCAACGGGTTCGTGCTGCGCAGCACCGTCATCGCGCCGGACGGCTGGACGGTCAGCGCCCCGGACTCCACGCAGTCATGGTTGCTGAACGGCGGCACCGCGTTCCTCGAGATCGCGGTCGGGCAGCCCATCACCTTGCAGGTACGGGTGGCGCCCCAGTGACCTCCGAGCCCGCCGGGCCGGACATGGCGGCGCTGCAGGAGGAGCAGCACGGGGCGGGCTTCGACTACGAGCCGGGCTCGCCGCACCTGCGTCACCCCCGGCTGCGCAACGAGATCATCGGGCGGATCAGGGCGCTGCTGGCCGAGCAGTTCGAGCGGTCCGGCCGGTGCAGGGTGCTGGAGGTCGGCGCGGGCCACGGCAGCTTCACCGACCACATCGCAGCGACCGGCGCCGAGGTCACCGTCACGGAGATGAGCCGCCCGAGCCTCGACGTGCTTGAGCGCCGCTTCGCGTGGAACCCGCAGGTGCGGCTGCTGTACGACGCCGACGGGGAGGCCGTGCTGCAGGACCCCGGGCGGTACGACGTCGTGCTGTGCATCTCGGTCCTGCACCATGTCCCCGACTACCTGCGTTTCGTCGACCGGCTCATCTCGAAGATCGACGAGGGCGGCTCGTTCGCCAGCTTCCAGGACCCGATCTGGTATCCGCGCCGGAGCAGGCTCAACATGAGCGCTGACCGCTGGGCCTACTACGCCTGGCGGATCGGCCGCAGGGACCTGCTTCGGGGCATCGGCACCCGGGTGCGCCGCGCCCGCAAGATCTACGACGAGAGCAACGCAGCCGACATGGTCGAGTACCACGTGGTCCGCCAGGGCGTCGACGACCAGCAGCTGCTGGCCCTCCTGCAGGACCGCTTCGCGAGCGTGCAGGAGTGGCCGTACTGGTCGACGCAGCTGCCGTCGCTGCAGGCCTTGGGGTCACGGACGGGTGCGGCGACCACCTTCGGCCTGGTCGCGCGGTCACGCGCCGCGTCGACGTCCTAGTCGCTCGTAGAGCGCCACGCACTCGTCGTAGGAGGGCAGCAGCCCCGACGCCTCGGCCTCGGCCATGGTGGGCGCAGCCGCATCCTTCGGGGACAGCCGCGGGGCCACGTCCGGCGGCCACTCGATGCCGAGATCGGGGTCGAGGGGATGGACCCCGTGCTCGCGCCCCGGCGCGAAACCCTCGCTGCAGAGGTAGGACACGACCGCCTCGTCGGTGAGCGCCAGGAAGGCATGCCCCAGGCCCTCAGCGACGTACACCGCGCGCCTGTCGACGTCGTCGAGCCGCACCGCGTCCCACTCGCCGTAGGTGGGCGAGCCGGTCCGCACATCGACGACGACGTCCAGCACGGCACCGGAGAGGCACGTGACGTATTTCGCCTGGCTCGGCGGTACGTCGGCGAAGTGGACGCCGCGGAGCACGCCTCGGGCGGAGACCGAGCAGTTGGCCTGCGCGAGGCGCAACGGATGGCCCACGGCCTGCGCGAACGGCTCGGTGGTGTAGATCTCGAGGAACGCCCCGCGGTCGTCGCGATGCAGCACGGGGGTGAACTCCAGCGCGTCGCGGACCTTGAGCTCGCGCACCTGCATGCCGGGCTCAGCCGCCCTCGTGCTCGGCCAGCACGTCCAGCAGGTACTCGCCGTACCCGCTCTTGCGCAACGGCTCCGCCAGGGCGCGCAGCTGCCCCGCGTCGATGAAGCCTGCCCGGTAGGCGATCTCCTCGATGCACCCGATCTTGATGCCCTGCCGTTCCTCGACGGCCTGCACGAAGGCGGCTGCGTGCATCAGCGACTCGAATGTCCCCGTGTCCAGCCATGCGGTGCCCCGGTCGAGGACCGTGACGTGCAGTGCGCCGCGGCGCAGGTACTCCTCGTTGACCGCGGTTATCTCCAGCTCGCCGCGCGCGCTGGGCGTCAGGTTCTTGGCGATCCCGACCACGTCGTTGTCGTAGAAGTACAACCCGGGCACGGCATAGCGGCTGCGCGGCTTGGCCGGCTTCTCCTGGATGGACAGCACCGCTCCGTCGTCGGCGAACTCCACGACGCCGTACGCCGTCGCGTCGGCCACCCGGTAGGCGAACACGCGGCCGCCCACCACGTCGGTGTTACGGCTCAGCGACCGGCCGAGGCCGGCGCCGTAGAAGATGTTGTCGCCGAGGACGAGCGCGACGCTGTCGGACCCGATGAAGTCTGCGCCGATGAGGAAGGCCTGCGCCAGGCCGTCGGGTGAGGGCTGGACGGCGTACTCGATGGTGATGCCGAGGTCCGAGCCGTCGCCCAGCAGACCTTGAAACTGTGCCTGGTCGGCCGGCGTCGTGATCACCAGCACCTCGCGGATGCCGGCCATCATGAGGGTGGACAGCGGGTAGTAGATCATCGGCTTGTCGTAGACCGGCATGATCTGCTTGCTGATGCCGCGCGTGATCGGGTACAGCCGGGTGCCCGAGCCCCCGGCCAAGATGATCCCTCGCATGGGCCGACAGGTTACCCTTCTGCAGGTGCTGCGCTGTCTCCGAAGTGGCTCGCCGCCTGGCCGTCAGCGATTGCCCGACGATGTGGACGGTGCCTGCGTGACCCGTGCTTGCGGTGCTGCCGCGACCGTCGGATGACCGCACCACCCGTGCCCGACCTGGGTACGACGCGCTCCCGGGCACTGCAACGGGCAGCGGTCTCGATGCTGAGCGGTCGGCTCATCACCGTCGTGGTGAGCTTCGTGGCCACGCCCTTCGTGGTGCGCGGGCTCGGCGACGCCCGCTACGGCGTCTTCGCCACCATGACGATGATCTCGTCGCTGCTGCTGTTCTCCGACCTCGGCGTCGGCAGCGGGCTGGTGACCACCCTGGCGAAGGTGGTCGGGGTCGAGGATCGTTCGGCTGGGCGCCAGCTGGTCGCCTCCGCGCTGCTCATCCTCGCTGCCGCCTCGCTGGTCGTCGGGGTCTGTGTCTGCGCCGTCGCGCTGTTCCTGCCGGTCGACGCGCTGCTGGGTGCTCCCCCGGGCGACGAGCAGCTGGTGCGGCACAGCGTGCTGGCCTACGCGATCCTGTTCGCGGCCGGGGTACCCGCGGGGCTGGGTCAGCGCGTGCTGATGGCGATGCAGCGTGGTGCTCATGCCGCTGCGTGGACCACCGTTCTCGCCGTGCTGACCAGCCTGCTGCCCGCGGTCGCGGCCATGTCGGGAGCCAGTCTCCTGGTGGTGGTGCTCGCCGCCATGCTGCCCCCGGCGGCGTTGGGTGGCGTGCAGACGGCGTGGGTGCTGCTGCGCCAGTTCCCTGATCTTCGACCTCGCGTCCGCGACTTCAAGCGCGCCCGGACGACCGCGTTGGCCCGCTCGTCGGGAGCCTTCGTCGTGTTGCAGCTGGCCATCGCCATCGGCTTCCAGACCGACATCTTCGTCGTGGCCGCGCTGCTGGGGCCCACCCAGGCGGCGACGTACTCCCTGTCCCTGCGGCTCTTCGGCCTGGCCGGTATGGCGGCGAGCATGGTCTCGGTGCAGTTCTGGGCAGCTGCGGCCGACGCGCTGGCCAGGGGCGACATGGCCTGGGTCCGACGCACCTACCGACGACTGACGGCGATCACCACGGCAGTCGCCGGTGGCAGCTCGATCGCGCTGCTCCTGGCAGGTCAGACCTTCATCGCCTGGTGGGTCGGCGACTCCCTGGTGCCGCCGGTGTCGCTGCTGGTCGCGATGGCGCTCTGGACGACGTGGGTAGCGTTCCTGCAGCCCACCGCGATGCTGCTCAACGGAGCACACGTCCTGCGCGTGCAGGTGGTGACCGCGATCCTGATGGCAGCGATCAACCTGCCGCTGTCGATCCTGTTCACCCGGCAGTGGGGGGTCACGGGTCCGGTGGTCGCGTCCCTGCTCGCCAGCGTGGCGACGACGGGCGTCCCGTGCCTGCTCGCGTGCCGGCAGGTCCTGTCGGGTCAGCGGTCCTGAGCCTGCGGGTCCGGCCCGCGGGCGTCGGCGGAACGCGCCTCCAGCTCCGCCAGGCCGGACAGGTCAGAGGAGCAGAGCAAGGGGACGATCGTGCGCACCTCGTCGGCGGGCCAGTCCCACCATCGCAGCCGCAGCAGTCGTGCCACTGTCTCCTCGTCGAAACGGCGACGGACCGGTTTGGCCGGTGCGCCGGCCACCACGGTGTACGGCGGGACGTCGGAGGTCACCACGCTAGCCGCGCCGATCACGGCACCGTCGCCGATGGTGACGCCCGAGAGGATCGTCGCGCCGTGACCTATCCAGACGTCGTTGCCGATGACGACCGGTCCCCGCGAACGTGGGTGCCCGACGACGTCGGCGGCTTCGGGGAAATGCCCGACCAGCCACGCGTCGGGAAACGGGTAGGTGCTGATCCACCGGGTGTTGTGCTCGTAGCCGAGGAAGATGTCGACCTCGAGGGCGATGGAGCAGTAACGACCGATGACGAGCGGCGCCTCGCCCAGCCCGTACAGCCGCGGATGGCCGTAGGTCCAGTCCCCGATCTGCACGTCGTGGCCCTTCACCTGCTCCCGTAGTGCGTCCCGGGTGAAGAAGGTGGGTTGCCCGTCAACGAGCCGTCGCTTCACGCGACCCAGCGCTGCACGGGCGCGGCTCACCGAGCTTCTCATCGCAGTCGGGTCAGCCGGCCGGCAGCGCCCCGGAGGCGTTGGACGAGCTCCTCGCGTCCCAACCCCCGGGTGACCCGAGCCCCTCGCCAGGTGGAGGGGCGGCGGTAGGGGCCGGTGTCCAGATCCTCGACGACGCGCAGCAGCACGTGGTCGAACACCTTCTGCTCCTCCAGCTCGAGCCCGTAGTCCAGCAGTCGCTGTTGCAGCCGGCCCCTGGTCGTCAGGTCGGGCTGTCGCGCGGCGTACAGCTTCGTCGGCGTGATGAGCACCGGCTCCAGGGGGCCACGAGCGAGGGCCGGCCAGACGGCCGCCGCGACGCCTGGCGCATGCGGCGTACGGATGTCGTCGAACGCGACCCACCCGTCCTGCGCGACCAGCAGGCGCTCGGCCAGTGCGACGTCGGCTGCCACCTCCGGGTAGAGGTGACCACCGTCGATGTGGGCGAACCGGACCGTGCCCGCGTCGACGTGCTCGCCGAGCAGGGCGGACGCCAGCTGCAGGACCCGCGGAGGGCGGGCGGCCAGCTGCTCGGCGGACCGGTCGAACGCAGCCCGGGTCACGCCGGGGTACGACGCCGCGTTCTCCGCCGCGTTCGCGGCGCCGGGCGGTGGCATCTCGAAGAGGTCACACACGATCAGCTCTTGCCCGGCCTCGACCTTGCGGGCGAGGAAGAAGGCGCTCTTGCCGTGCATCACGCCGATCTCGAGCACGTCACCGGTCGTGCCCGACGCCGTCTGGGCGTCCAGCAAGGCGTCGAAGACCAGCAGGTCGGTGAACGCGAACCAGCCACTCAGGCGGCGATAGACCGGCAAGTAGTCAAAGACGTCCTGCTGCACGGTGGCTCCTCCGGCCCGGACGGCGCACGGTGGCGGCCCTGTTTCAGACGAATACCTTAGTCTACGGAGGTGCCCCGCCCGCGCGATCACGCAGTGGCTCGCCCTCGAGGGACGTGGGCGGAGACGCCCAGCCGAAGGACTTCATGAACGCGTACGGGACGATCGTGGCGCGCAACTACCTGCCCCACGCACGGTTGCTGGCGCGCTCCTTCCAACGCCACCATCCCGACGACATCTTCGTCTGCCTCGTGACCGACGCCCGCGCCGGTCAGGACTGGGAGGACGACGAGCTCAACGCGCAGGCCGGCCTGCGGGTCGTGACGCCGGCCGAGCTGCCGGTCGACGCCGAGCTGTTCTCCGCGATGGCCTTCATCTACGACGTCATGGAGCTGGCGACGGCACTGAAGCCGTTCCTGCTGCGGCTGCTGCTGGCCGAGGTCGGGCCCGGTGCGGCGGCGACGTACCTCGACCCGGACATGTACGTCTACGGCCCGGTTCCCGCCCTCCGGTCCTCGAGCGACGCCGTCGCCCTGCTGACCCCCCACCGCCTCAGCCCCGCGCCGCTGGACTCCCTCATCCCCCAGGAGGCGCTCTTCCTGCGGCACGGGGCGTTCAACCTGGGCTACATCTCGGTCAACGCCCAGGCCGGCCCCCTTCTCGACTGGTGGGGCGAGCGGCTCACCGTGGACGCCGTGATCGCTCCCCGGGAAGCCCTGTTCACCGACCAGAAGTGGATGGACCTCGCCCACGTCTACTTCGCCGTCGAGCAGCTGCGCGAGGCCGGGGTCAATGTCGCGTGGTGGAACATCGACGAGCGTCAGTTCCGTCGCGAGCACGACCATGTCACGGTCAACGGCGACCTCCTGCGGCTGGCCCACTTCTCCGGCTACCGGCCCGGCAAGACACCCTTCGTGCCGCGCACCCGACCGGGCCAGACCTGGCAGGAGTCGTGGGGCATCTTCAGCGAGCTTGCCCAGGAGTACCTGCGCGAGCTCGAGCAGGAGACGGCCACCGGGTCGGGCCGGGAGCAGGACGTCCGATACGCGTTCGCCACGTACGCCGACGGCCGCACGGTCACCGGCTACGAGCGCCGGCGCTTTCGTCGCCAGCTGCGGGCCAGCCTTGTCTCCGGTCAGCCCCTGCCCGCGGCGCCCTGGCACGAGTCCTCGTCCCTGCGGGAAGAGGCACGGCGCCGCGCCTTCGCCGCCGTCGACTCGACCGTGGGACAGGCACTCCCGTGGGATCTCATCGCTGCACGCCTGAAGCGCCGAAAGGTCCGCGTGTGACTCGGTGGCTTGTCACCGGTGCGGCCGGGATGCTCGGCACCGACGTCGTGACCGTCCTGCGCGAGGCGGGCGACGATGTCCGGGCGGTCACGCGCGAGGGTCTCGACGTCCGTGACCCCCACGCGTGCCTGGACGTCGTCGCCGGCGCCGATGTCGTCATCAACTGCGCGGCCTGGACCGACGTGGACGGCGCCGAGGAGCACGAGGCCGACGCGTTCGCGGTCAACGCGACCGGTGCCGCGAACGTGGCCCGGGCTTGCGCCCAGCACGCAGCTGTTCTCGTGCAGGTGTCCACCGACTACGTCTTCGCCGGCGACGCAGCCACCCCCTATGCGGTGGACGCTCCCGTGGCGCCGTTGAACGCGTACGGGCGGACGAAGGCAGCGGGGGAGTGGGCGGTGCGCGCCGAGTGTCCCTCCTCGTACGTCGTGCGAACGGCCTGGCTGTACGGCGAGCACGGGCCGAGCTTCCCGGCGACCATGCTGCGACTCGCAACGGAGCGCGACGAGCTCGACGTGGTCAATGACCAGCGGGGACAGCCCACCTGGACGCGCGACCTCGCGCACTACCTACGGGCCCTTCCCGTGGAACAGGAGCCGTTCGGCATCCGCCACGCCACTGCGACCGGCGAGACGACCTGGTTCGAGTTCGCTCGAGCGGTGTTCGCCGGGGCGGGCCTCGATCCGGAGCGGGTGCGACCGACGACCAGCGACAGGTTCCCGCGGCCGGCAGCGCGCCCGGCGTACAGCGTGCTGGACAACGGCTCCCGGCTGCCCCCGTGGTCGGACGCTCTCGGCCGAGCGCTCCCGGCCCTGCTGGCGCGCGGCTAGCGACGGTTGCGGGACACGGCACGGAGGAAGACCGGGGCCGAGCGCGCGTAGCGGGGCAGCAGCCGCCGGGGCTCGTGCATGGCCCGGTAGGCCCACTCGAGGCCGACGCGGCGCAGCATTCGCGGGGCCCGCCGCTGCCGTCCTGCCACGAAGTCCACGGCTGCTCCGACGCACAGGGTGACGGACGCGCCGAACTCGTCCAGGTGCCTCGCGGCGAAGTTCTCCTGTTTCGGTGTTCCCAGCGCCAGGAACAGCAGGTCGAGGCGCGCCTCCTTGACGGTGGCGATGACCTTCGCCAACGCTGCAGGGTCGGACTCGAAGCCCCACGGCGGCTCGAGCGCGCAGACGACGTCCAGACCAGGGAACCGCTCCCGGAGGGTCATGGCAGCCTGGGTGGCTGCGCCATCCATCCCGCCGACGATGCCGACGCTCAGGCCGTGACGAGCGGCTTCCTCGCACATCGCCGGGAACATGTCGGCGCCGGTGATGCGCTGCACCCGCTGCCCCGTCAGCACGCGCACGGCTCGGACGACGGGCCAGCCGTCCGCGAGGACCAGGTCTGCCCGCTCGAAGCAGGCTTGCAGCTCGGGGTCGGTCTCCAGCAGCGCGATGTGCTGGATGTTCGGGGTGACGACGAGCCAGGGCCGGCTCCCGTCCTTGGCTGCGTCGACGAGAAGGTCGAGCGCCGTTCGCTCGTCGACGCAGTGGACCTGCGCGCCGCCCACGGACACCCGGGGGAGCGGGACGCTTCGCGTCGTGTCGACTCGGGCACGCCCCGCCTTGGTGGACAAGGCGTCGGTTCGCCTGGCGGAGGGCAGCTGACGAGCGGCCGAGATGATGAACAGGGTGTTGCCCACCAGGTAGCGGCGCCAGAGCCGGCGCGGCTCCTGGGCCAGGCGGTAGGTCCACTCCAGACCCGTCTGGTGGAGCATCACCGGTGCCTCGGCCTTGTGGCCCGAGAGGAAGTCGAACGCGGCCCCCACCCCGATGAGAACGGCGTCGACCTTGTCGACCAGGGCGGCGATGACGCGGTCCTGCCGCGGCGTGCCCAGGCCCACCCAGACGACCTGCGCACCGCACTCGTTGATCACCTGGGCGAAGCCGTCGATCTCCTCCGGGCCTGGTTCGGCGAACGGGGGCGCCAGGCGGCCCACCACGTCAGCGCCGGGGTAGCGCCGCGCGATGACGCGCTCCAGGTCGGCGAGGACCTCCTCGGTGCCTCCGAGCAGGAAGTGGCGCAGGGTGGTGCGGGCGAGCGTGGCTTTCATCAGGCTGGGGCCGCGGACCGGCCCACGGGCCGGGCGTCGGTGCGCGAGGCGGAAGTACCAGGCGACCGGCGTGCCGTCGGGCAGGTTGACTGCCTGGTCGTGCGCAAGCATGTGGCGATATTCCGACTGCTGCGTCGCCAGGGTGAGCGTATAGGCGTTGCAGAGGTGCAGGCCCTGCGAGCGTTTGGCGTGCGCGGCGTCCTCGATGCCCCGGACGGCCGAGACAAGGTCCACGTCGACCAGGTTGACGCCGCCGAACTCGAAGGGCTGGGCGGTCGGCCAGTGGTCGGGTGAGGCAAGGGACGGCACCAAGCGATGCTACCCGCAGGCGCGTCTGCGCCTGTCCGGAAGGTAGGCTCGTTGTCCGTGACGACCAAGACGGCTCTCATCACGGGGATCACGGGTCAGGACGGCTCGTACCTCGCTGAGCTGCTCCTCGAGAAGGGCTACGAGGTGCACGGCATCATCCGCCGCGCCTCCACCTTCAACACCGACCGCATCGACCACATCTACCAGGACCCGCACGACGAGAATCAGCGGCTCGTACTGCATCACGGCGACCTGGCTGACGGGGTGATGCTGGTCAACCTGATGCGCGACGTCCAGCCCGCAGAGGTCTACCACCTGGGCGCGCAGAGCCACGTGAAGGTGTCCTTCGAGATGCCGGAGTACACCGGGGACGTCACCGGGGTCGGCACCATCCGTCTCCTCGAGGCGATCAGAGCCTCCGGCGTCGACACGCGCTTCTACCAGGCAAGCTCGTCGGAGATGTTCGGATCGACGCCGCCGCCACAGAACGAGGACACCCCGTTCCACCCGCGAAGCCCCTACGGCTGCGCGAAGGTCTACTCCTACTGGGCCACCGTCAACTACCGCGAGGCCTACGGGCTGCACGCGACCAACGGCATCCTGTTCAACCACGAGAGCCCGCGGCGCGGCGAGACGTTCGTCACCCGCAAGATCACCCGCGCCGTGGCCCGGATCGCGGCCGGTATCCAGGACGTCCTCTACCTGGGCAACCTGGACGCCGTGCGTGACTGGGGCTACGCCAAGGAGTATGTCGAGGCGCAGTGGCGCATGTTGCAACAGCCTGCGGGCGACGACTACGTCGTGGCCACGGGACACGCGGCTTCCGTCCGGGACTTCTGCGTCGCGGCCTTCGGTCGGGCAGATCTCGACTGGGAGAAGTACGTGCAGACAGATGCCCGGTACGAGCGCCCCTCGGAGGTCGATGCGCTCATCGGCGACGCGTCCAAGGCCGAGAGCCGACTGGGCTGGACGGCCAAGACCCATTGGCGGGAGCTGGCCGAGCTGATGGTGGACGGCGACCGGCAGCTGCTGGACGACCAGCTCTCCGGCAAGCTCGTCCGCATCGACCGATGACAGCGGGCCGCGACTTCGAGCCGTTCCGACACACCGTGCCGCTGGGCGCTCCGTTCTACGTCGCTGGCCA
>JAVEDI010000056.1 GCA_030841035.1 Actinomycetota bacterium | reverse complement strand
CGCCAGGTGGGTGAACGCCTGCGGGAAGTTGCCCAGGTGCCGGCCGCTGTAGGGGTCGATCTCCTCGGCGTAGAGCTCCAGCGGGCTCGCGTAGGCGAGCAGCCGCTCGCACAGCTGGCGGGCCCGGTCGACCTCACCGATCTCGACCAGTGCCGACACCAGCCAGAACGAGCAGATCGTGAAGCTGCCCTCCTCGCCGGAGAGCCCGTCGTCGGTCTCCTCGACGCGATAGCGCAGCACCAGGCCGTCGACGGTCAGCTCGTCGGCGACGGCCAGCACGGTGGCCCGCACGCGGGGGTCGTCGGGCGGCAGGAACCGCATCAGCGGCAGCAGCAGGAGCGACGCGTCCAACGCCGAGTCGCCGTAGCGCTGCACGAAGACTCCGCGGTCGTCGACGCCCTTGGTGCAGATCTCCTGGTGGATCTGGTCGGCCAGCGCCTGCCACTTGTCGGCATACTGCGGCTCGTCGTGCATGCGGGCGAGGCGGGCACCGCGGTCGAGCGCGACCCAGCACATCAGCTTGCTGGACACGAAGTGCTGGGGGTCGCCGCGGACCTCCCAGATGCCCCGGTCCGGCTCTTCCCAGTGCTCGGCGGCGCACTCGACCTGGCGTTTGAGGATGGGCCACAGCGACTCCGGCAGTTGCTCGCGGGAGCGGGCGTGCAGGTAGACCGAGTCGAGCACCGCTCCCCACACGTCGTGCTGCTTCTGGTCGTAGGCGCCGTTGCCGATGCGGACCGGGAACGCGCCTTCGTAGCCGGAGAGGTGTGGCAGCGACTGCTCGTGAAGCTCGCGCTCGCCGCCGACGCCGTACATGACCTGCAGGTCGTGCCCGTCTCGGCACGCATCGGCGACGAAGTAGAAGAAGTCGTTGGCCTCACGGTCGAATCCGAGGGTGTAGAGACCCCACAGGGCGAACGTCGAGTCGCGTACCCAGGCGTATCGGTAGTCCCAGTTGCGCTCGCCCTGCGGGGTCTCCGGCAGAGAGGTGGTCGCCGCGGCCAGCAGCGCACCGGTCGGTGCGTAGGTCAACCCCTTGAGCGTCAGCGCGCTGCGCTGCAGGTAGCTGCGCCACGGATGGTCGGGGAACTCGCCCAGTGTGATCCACTGCCGCCAGTACTCCGACGTCCGCCTCATCCGTTCGCTTGCCTCGTCGAGCGTCCGTGGTGGCGGCAGTGGCGACCAGGACAACGCGACGAAGTGGTTGTCGCCCTCGACCATCCGAGTGCGCGCGTGCAGACCGGCCCCCTCGATGCCGGGGCGCAGGTCGGTGGTGAGGCGCAGTGTCACGTCACAGTCCGCGCCGGTCGCCACCAGCTCGCCGTAGCCGTCGCCCTCGTAGCTCCACACGGCCTCGCAACGGCCGTAGTCGAACGCGGGTTCGCAGGTCATCGACAGGTCCACCGAGCCGCTGACGCACTTCACCAGCCGCAGCAGACAGTGCTCGGCATCGAAGTCGGTCGGCGACCGGCGATGCGTGCGGGAGCGCTCCTCGACGTTGTGCCACGGCCCCATGCACAGCGTGTCCCGCACGATCAGCCAGCCGGTGCGGGTCTGCCAGGTCGTCTCGACCATCAGGCTGCCGGGCAGGTAGCGACGGGCGGCCGGGACCATCTCGTCGTAGGGGCCGATGCGGAAGGCGCCGGCGCCGCGGTCGAGCATCGCACTGAAGACGCTCGGCGAGTCGGGGCGCGGCAGGCACATCCACTCCACCGCACCGCTGGGTGCGACGAGGCAGTTGACCTCGCAGTCGGCCAGGAAGGCGTAGTCGGCTATCGGGGGGAACGGACTGCGCCCGGCGGGGTTGTCACCGCCGGCAAAGCCGTACGTCGCCGCGTCCTGGCTCACGCTTGATCGTCGCGCGAAACCGGCCCGAGCGCCAGCCCCGTCGGTGTCGCGCGGGTTCCGCCACGGTCAGGGGCCGGCCACTCACCGTCGCGCCACCCAGGTGCGGGTGACATAAGGCAGGTGGGCGCGTCCACCGGGGAACGCGTCGTGCATGCCGTCGCGGAGCGCACCCAGCAGGCTGGCGCGGTCGGTCTCGTCGAGGTCGGCGACGTAGGAATGCGTGCCGTAGTCGGCGACGAAGTCCTCGACGGAGACGTCGCGGCTCCAGGGGATCTCGACCCGACGGACCCAGCGGAAGTCCGGCGATGCCTCGATGATCGCCCCCCAGTCGATGTCGCGGCGGTGCCGGTCGTAGCCCGGTGCGCGCTGCGCGCACTCGGCGGCGAAACCCTCCCACCACGGCAGCCCGTCGGTCATCAGCAGGTTCCAGAAACAGGCCAGCACCCCCCGATCGTGCAGTGCGCGGGCCGCCTCGGGCAGGGACCGAGCGGGGTCGGTCCAGTGCCAGGACTGCGCGTAGGTGACGAGGTCGAACGCCGCGTCACGCACCGGCAGGGCGTTGCCGTCACCGACCACGATGCGCACCCGCGAGGTCGAGCGAGAGCGCAGCACGGCCAGCACACCGGGGCCGTGGTCGACCGCCAGCACGTTCGCCCCCCGGCCGGCCAGCGCGCGGGTGGCGATGCCGGTGCCCGCGCCGACGTCGAGCACGTCTGCGCGGAGAAGCGGCTGGCCGAGGGCCGACTCGAGGGTGTCGAACAGCTGCGGCGGGTAGTCGGGCCGATGGGCGTCGTACGCCGCGGCCACGTGGTCGAAGAGCTGCCGCGTCACGACGCCCCGGCTCCACTGCCGGCCGCGGCCGCCAGGTTGAGCCGGGCGAAGGCCAGGCCCTCCGCGAGGTCGGCCTCGCGCTCGTCGCGGTTCACCGCCCGACGGGTGTTGATCTCGAGTACGACGTTGCCGGGGTAGCCGGTGCGAGCGAGTCGCTCGAGCACCTCGGCGCACGGCTGGCCACCGCGGCCGGGCACGAGGTGCTCGTCCTTGTTGGAACCGATGCCGTCGGCGAGATGCACGTGGGCGAGCCGGTCGCCCAGCGCGTCCATGGCGACCAGCGCGTCGGACCCCGACACGGCGGTGTGCGACAGGTCGAGTGTGGCGGCGGGCGTGTCGATCTCGAGGACGTCCCAGTGCGGCAGGTAGGCGGCGACCTCTCGGTTGCGGGCGCGCCACGGGAACATGTTCTCGACGGCGAACACGACGTCCGTCTCGTCGCGCATCCGCTCCAGGCCGGTCACGAACTGACGTGCGTAGTCGCGCTGCCAGCGGAACGGCGGGTGGACGACCACCGTAGGAGCGCCCAGCTGCTCCGCCGCCTGACGAGCGCGCTCCAGCTTGGTCCACGGGTCGGTGGTCCAGACGCGCTGGGTGAGCAGCAGGCAGGGTGCGTGGATGGCGAGGATCGCGATCCCGAACCGGTCGGACAGCGCCCGCAGGGCATCAGGGTCCTGGCTGACCGGGTCGGTCCAGACCATGACCTCCACACCGTCGAACCCGAGCTCGGCTGCCATCTCGAAGGACGTCGTGCAGGTCTCGGGGTAGCAGGAGGCGGTCGACAACGCGACCTTGGCACGGGAAACCTGCACCACCGCTGCCACCCCGCCAGCGTAACGGGGTGGCTCGGCCTCAGCTGCCCGTCAGCCAGTCGAGACGACGCAGGATGATCCCCTCGCGCAAGGCCCATGGGCAGATGGCGACGCTCTCGACGCCGAAGAGGTCCATCGTCGCCGTCGCGACGACGGCGCCCGCGAGCAGCTGAGGCGCCCGGCCGGCCGAGACGCCCGGCAGCTCGGCGCGCTTGGCGCTGCTCATCCCCGCGAGCCGCGACTCCCATGCGTGCAGGTCGCTCACCGTCAGGGTGCGCGCGACGTCGATGCCCTCCGAGCTGGGTGCGGCCCCCGCGATCCGCGCAAGCTGCTTGAACGTCTTGGAGGTCGCGACCACACGGTCGGGCGGACCGCTGGCGGCGAACGGGCGCAGCACCCGTGCCAGCTCGGTGCGCACGTGCTTGCGCAGGGCCTTGACCTGCCCCGCCGACGGCGGGTCGCCACGCAGGTGGTCGCGGGTGAGGCGTCCCGCGCCGAGCGGCAGGGACTGGGCCACGTCGGGCTCCTCGTCGATGCCCAGCGCCAGCTCGAGCGAGCCGCCGCCGATGTCGAGGACCAGCAGGCGACCCGCGGACCAGCCGAACCAGCGACGTACGGCGAGGAACGTCAGCCGCGCCTCCTCCCGGCCGCTGAGCACCTCGAGCTCGACGCCTGTCTCGGCGCGCACGCGCTCGAGGACCTGGGGACCGTTCGGCGCCTCGCGCAGCGCGGACGTCGCGAACGCCACCAGGTCGTCACTGCCGCGGTCTTCCGCGACGACGAGGGCGTCGCGGACGGCGCTGACGAGGCCGTCGGCCCCGACCGGGTCGATGCATCCTCGGTCATCGAGATGCTCGGCGAGGCGCAGCTCGGTCTTGTGCGACGACGCGGGCAGCGGGCGCGCGCCGCTGTGCGCGTCGACCACCAGCAGGTGCACGGTGTTCGAGCCGACGTCCAGCACGGCGAGGCGCATCCGGCCATTCTCGCGGATGCGCCGTACGCCGGCGCATCCCGAGGCCCACGGGGCCGCCCACCGGCCGTAGGCTGGCCGGGTGCCTGAGGTTCCCCTTGACTTCCCTCGTGCCTGGGTCGAGTTCACCGACCCCGCCGACTCCGACCAGATGTTCCGCTGCGACCTGACATGGCTGACGTCGATGTGGACGTGCATCTTCGGCAACGGCTGCAAGGGCATCTACCGGGACCAGCCCGAAGGCGTCGGCTGCTGCACGCTGGGCGCGCACTTCTCCGACAAGGACGACGAGAAGCGCGTGAAGAAGTTCGTGAAGGAGCTCACTCCGGCGACGTGGCAGCACTACGACCCGAAGAACTGGGTCGAGCTGGACGAGGACGGGGACCGCAAGACGCGGGTCGTCGAGGGGGCCTGCATCTTCGCGAACCGGCCGGGGTTCCCCGGTGGGCAGGGCTGCGCGCTGCACTCGCTGGCGCTGCGCACCGGACGGCACTTCATCGAGACCAAGCCTGACGTCTGCTGGCAGCTGCCGATCCGCCGCACCTACGACCACGTCACGCGCCAGGACGAGACGGAGGTGCTCGTCGTGACCATCGCGGAGTACGACCGGCGGGGCTGGGGTCCCGGCGGTCACGACCTCGACTGGTACTGCAGCGGCAACACCGAGGCCCACGTCGCGGCCGAGGCGGTGTACGTGTCCAACCGCGCCGAGCTCACCGAGCTCATGGGCGAAGCGGCCTACGAGGAGCTGGCCCGGCACTGCGACAAGCACCTGGCCTCGCGCAGCCTCCTCGCGCTGCATCCCGCCGACCCGAAGCAGGCCGGCCCGCGTCGACGTACCCGGTGATCGTGAGGGGCACCGGCACTGTTCCGGTGCCGGTCCGCCTCACGATCATGCTCGCTGCGGCGTGGGGGCGGCCAGCCTGACGGGCTTTGTCGGGGGCGCGCCCTAGCCTCCCTGTCATGGCCAGATCCGTCGCCCGGGAGCGTCCGGCTTTCCGCTGCACCGAGTGCGGTTGGACCGCCGGCAAGTGGGTGGGCCGCTGCGGCGAGTGCCAGGCGTGGGGCGCGGTGGTCGACGCCAGCGGCCCGGTCGTCCGGACGACGGCCGCAGGCCCGGTGAGCTCGCCCGCCCGCCCCATCCACGAGGTCGACGTCCAGGCCGCCCGCGCCCGGCCCACGGGCGTCGACGAGCTCGACCGGGTGCTCGGCGGTGGCCTGGTCCCGGGATCGGTCGTGTTGCTCGCCGGCGAGCCGGGTGTGGGCAAGTCCACCCTGCTGCTCGACGTGGCCGCGCGGTACGCCGGCGGCGGCCCCGGTGCGATGCGTGCGCTCTACGTCACCGGCGAAGAGTCGGCCGCCCAGGTGCGGCTGCGCGGCGACCGCATCGGCGCCCTGCGCGACTCGCTCTACCTCGCTGCCGAGACCGATCTCGCAGCCGTGCTGGGTCACGTCGACCAGGTGCGGCCCGACCTTCTCGTGGTCGACTCGGTGCAGACGATCGCCAGCGCAGAGGTCGACGGCTCACCGGGCAACGTGAGCCAGGTGCGCGAGGTCGCTGCCGCCCTGATCCGGGTGGCCAAGGAGCGCGCCATCGCGACGGTCCTGGTCGGACACGTCACCAAGGACGGCTCCATCGCGGGCCCTCGCCTGCTCGAGCACCTCGTCGACGTCGTGCTGGCGTTCGAGGGTGACCGGCACTCGCGGCTGCGCATGGTCCGCGGCATCAAGAACCGCTACGGCCCCTCCGACGAGGTCGGCTGCTTCGACCTGGCCGACGACGGCATCACGGGACTGGCCGACCCGAGCGGGCTGTTCCTCTCCCAGCAGACGGACGCGGTGCCCGGCACCTGCGTGACCGTCACCGTCGAGGGCAAGCGCCCGCTGGTCGCCGAGGTGCAGGCGCTGGTGGCCGCATCGAGTCTCGCCAGTCCTCGGCGCACCACCAGCGGGCTCGACTCAGGCCGGGTCGCCATGGTGCTCGCGGTGCTGCAGCGCCGTGCCGGGGTCGCGGTGGCCACGGCCGACGTCTACGCCGCCACCGTCGGCGGCGTACGGCTCACCGAGCCCGCTACCGACCTCGCGGTCGCCCTGGCGGTCGCCGGCTCCGCCCAGGACGACCCGCTCGCGACCGGGGTCGTCGCCATCGGCGAGGTCGGCCTGGCCGGGGAGATCCGGCGGGTGACCGCGCTCTCGCGCCGGCTGGCCGAGGCGGCGCGGCTGGGGTTCACCCACGCCCTCGTGCCGCCCGATCCCGGCAGGGTCCCGCCCGGCATCCAGGTCGTCGAGGTGGCCGACCTGGGACAGGCGCTGCGCGCGGCGTTCCCCGGTGCCGAGGTCATCCCGTTCGCCAACCGTCGGGGGTGACCGCCGCCGCCACGAGAGGTGCAGCCGATGTCGGCGCGTCATGACGTGCGCGGTTCACGACCGCCGACGTGGCCCGCCACTAGACTCTGCACCGGCAGCAGGCACGCGCACCACCAGTCGGGAGAGGCATCGTGGCACCGAGCGAGCGCTTCGACGACCGGCTGCGTTCGACCCTCGCCGCCCTCGCGCCGGGTACGGCGCTGCGCGACGGGCTCGAGCGGATCCTGCGCGGCGGCACCGGGGCGCTCATCGTGCTCGGCTACGACAAGGTCGTCGACGCCCTGTGCACCGGTGGTTTCGTGCTCGACGTCGAGTTCAGCTCCACCCGGCTGCGTGAGCTGGCCAAGATGGACGGCGCCATCGTCGTGGACAAGGACTGCACCAAGATCCTGCGCGCTGCGGTGCAGCTGGTGCCCGACCCGACCATCCCGACCGACGAGTCCGGCACCCGCCACCGCACGGCCGACCGGGTGAACAAGCAGACCGGGCTGCCCGTCATCTCGGTCAGCCAGTCGATGAGCATCATCGCGATCTACGTCGTCGGCCAGCGCTACGTCATCGAGGACTCGACGCAGATCCTGTCGCGGGCCAATCAGGCGCTGGCCACCCTGGAGAGGTACAAGCTGCGGCTCGACGAGGTCAGCGGCACCCTGTCCGCACTGGAGATCGAGGACCTGGTCACCGTGCGCGACGTGTCGGCCGTGGCGCAGCGCCTCGAGATGGTGCGGCGCATCGCCGGTGAGATCGAGAGCTACGTCGTCGAGCTGGGCACCGACGGCCGGCTGCTGACCCTCCAGCTCGACGAGCTGATCGCCGGCGTCGACCCCGACCGCGAGCTGATCGCCCGCGACTACCTGCCCGCGGCGACCGGCCGCCGGGCCCGCACGGTCGAGCAGGTCCTGACCGAGCTCGACGAGCTGGACGCCCTCGAGCTGCTGGACATGGCCGCGGTCGCCCGGGCGCTCGGCTACGCAAGCGGCGAGAGCCTCGACGCCGCGGTGAGCCCACGCGGCTACCGGCTGCTCGCTCGCGTGCCGCGCCTGCCCGGCCTCGTCGTCGACCGGCTGGTCGAGCACTTCGGCAGCCTGCAGAAGCTGTTGGCCGCCAGCATCGACGACCTGCAGGCCGTCGACGGTGTGGGCGAGTCGCGCGCTCGCAGTGTCCGCGAGGGCCTCTCGCGGCTGGCCGAGTCCTCGATCCTCGAGCGCTACGTCTAGCCGCTCCGGCGGCCGCCGGCCCGTCGTTTCCGCGAACGACTCGGTGTGTCAATCGTGGAGAAACCACGGCGAAACACGCTGCCCGCACAATCGGTGGGACGGTGCCCACGAGGGGGGCCGTAGCGATCGACGCACGGGAGCCGGCATTGACCGACGTACTGCTGATGACCAACACCCGCGACGATGCGCGCCTCGTTCTTCCGGCGCTGGCCCTGCTGCGCCAGGACTTCCGCGTGACCTGCGCCGACACGGCCGCGGTACCCGACCTGACCCGCAGCAGCATTGTCATCGTCGACGGCCGCAGCGAGCTGCCCGGCGCCCGCGCGCTGTGCCGACAGCTGCGCGCTCGTGACGGTGACCACGTCGTGCTCACCGTGGTCACCGAGGGCGGCCTCGCCGGGGTGAACGGCGACTGGGAGATCGATGACGTGATCGTCGACACCGCGAGCCCCGCGGAGGTGGATGCCCGGCTGCGGCTCGCGCAGTCTCGGCTGTCAGCGACAGGCACCGCGCAGCCCGTCTCAGGGATCCGGCACGGCGCCATACTCATCGACCCCGCGACGCGGACCGTGACGCTCGGCAGCCGGAAGCTCACCATCACGTATCAGGAGTTCCAGCTCCTCCTGCATCTCGCCCAGCACCCCGGTCGCGTCTTCACCCGTACCGAGCTGCTCAGCCAGGTGTGGGGCCACCACTACGTCGGCGGCTGCCGCACCGTCGATGTCCACGTACGTCGGTTGCGCAGCGCGCTCGGCGTCGAGCACGCCGACCACATCGGCACCGTCCGTCGGGTGGGCTACACGTTCGTCCCGCAGCCGTGGCGGGCCGCAGAGCCGGCCCGCGCCGTCGCGGTCGAGGCGGCGGGACTCAGCAGCCGCCGACCGCACGCGCCCGAGGAGCCCACGCGGCTGGCGGCACGCGCCGGTTGACGCGCTTCGGACCCGTCGTGGCTGAAGTCATCGGCCGCTGCGGCCGATAACAGACGTGACCCGCACGACTGCCGAGCAGCCGAGAGGAAACGGGACCGTGTCCCACCCCCGCAGCGCCACCAGGCGGGCTACTGAGGTCCTGCACTGCCGCCTCGCGGCAGCCCGCATCGAGCCGGGTGACCGCCTGCCCCCGCAGCCTGCCCTGCACGGGACACCGTGGCAAGCCAGCGGGTTCACCGTCGGGTCCGACGCTCGCGACGTCCTGGTCGACAGCCCCGTGCTGTCCGGGCGCGTGCTGCTGTTCGGGGCGACCGGCGTGCTGGACAGCATCCGTCGCACGGCCGTCGTCGAGGTGGAGCGCCTCGCATCACGGGCAGCCGGGGGCGACTCCCCCGAGGACGCCGGTCACACCCCCTAGCAGTCCGCCACGCCGGCGGCAGGTGGCGGTACCCTGCCCTGCGTGCGGGGTCAGCGCCCCTCCGGGAGCACCAGCGAGATCAACAAAGGCGGTCGCATGACGTCCGAGGAGCCGGTCACCGAAGGCGCCGACTCTGCCGGCACCTCCGCCACCGAGCTGATCACCGTGCACGTTCTCGGCCTCCCCCTCGCGCTGCAGGAGCAGGCACAGGAACAGAACAGCGAGCTGACCCGCGAGCTGACCCTCATCGGCATCCGGCTGCATCAGCAAGGCAGCTCCGGTGAGCTGCCGGTCCGCCTCGTCGCCCTCATCGACCAGCTCACCGGCCGCTACTCCAGCTTCACGGTCGCCCAGGAGCAGCAGCTCGTGGACGCCGTCGCGGCGGGTCTGGAGACCGTCGACCTCGTCTACGAGGTCCCGGCGTCTGTCGCGCTGGCGGCCCGAGCGCTCAGCGACATCCTCGACGAGGCCGACGAGTACTGCCGGGCGGGCCGTCACCTGCTCACCCTGGCGACCCCCGACGAGCTGGTCACCTACCGCCGGTGGTTCCTGGACCAGTTCATCGACCAGGCGGCCGGTCGTCCCCCGGTCCGCTGGGCCGACCACCAGCGGGAGCGGCAGGGCTGACCGCCGCCGCAGCCCCCGCAGCAGCGACGTCCGGCGGGGGTGCGGGAGGCAAATGATGACAGTTCTCCTTTGGTGAGCGAGGATCCCTGCCGATAGGTCGAGCATGACGTCCGCACCGATCCCGCGCGGCCGCCGGGTCTCGCAGGGCTGGACCCGCGGCGGCGTCGCGCTGCTGGTCGGCGTGCTGTTCGCCGTCGTCCTGTGGAGGGAGCCCGGCAGCCGCCGCACCGTGCTGACCGTGGACGACCTCGGTCAGCTGGCGGCCGCGACGCTTGCCGCCGTCGCCGCGGCCCGGGCCGCCTACCGCTCCAGCGGGACTCGCCGGCGGGCCTGGCTGTGGATCGCCGTCGGCATGGCCGCCTGGGCAGGCGGGCAGGTCGTGTGGAGCTTCTACGAGCTGGTGCTCGACCAGGAGGTGCCGTTCCCGTCGGCCTCCGACATCGGCTTCCTGCTGACGCCGCTCGCGACCGCTGCCGGTCTGGTGCTCTGGTTGTCCGCGGGCCGCCGGGTCGCAGGCGGCATCCGTGACGTGCTGGACGGGGCCGTCATCGCCGGCTCGCTGCTCGTGCTGTCCTGGGTCACCGCCCTCGGCTCGGTGTACGCCGCGGGGGCGCCCGACCCGCTGAGCTTCACCCTCGCCATGGCCTACCCCATCGGGGACGTCGTCACGGCGACCCTCGTGCTGCTGGCCGTTGCCCGTACCAGTGCGGGTGCGCGCGGACCGCTGCTACTGCTGGCGGCCGGGCTCGGTGGTCTCGCCGCCGCGGACAGCGCCTACGTCTACCTGATCAGCGAGGGCGTCTACGCCACGGGCAACCTGATCAGCTCGGGCTGGGTGACCGGTTTCCTGCTCATCGCGGCAGCCGCCTTCCAGACCGGTGCCGAGCCCGCAGCGCTGGTCACCGACGACGACCGGCCGTCGTGGCTGCGGCTGAGCCTGCCCTACCTACCCCTGGTGGCTGCGTGCGGCGCGCTGGGGGTGCGCGTCGTCACGGGGCACCGGGTCTCGGCCGTGGAGACCGCTCTCGCGCTCTCGCTGGTCGTGCTGGTCCTCGTGCGCCAGTTCCTGGTCCTCGCCGACAACCGACGCCTGATGCTGGCGTTGCACCAGCGCGAGGCGCAGCTGGCCCACCAGGCCTTCCACGATCCGTTGACCGGCCTGGCGAACCGGGCGCTGTTCCTCGACCGGGCCGAACAGGCCGTCGCGCGGCACCGCCGCGAAGGGACCGGCGTCGCCGTGCTCTTCATCGACCTGGACGACTTCAAGAACGTCAACGACCGCATGGGGCACAGCGCGGGCGATGCGTTGCTCGTCGAGGTGGCCAGGCGCCTGCGCCAGGCACTGCGCGCCGTCGACACGGTGGCCCGTCTCGGGGGCGACGAGTTCGCCGCGCTGCTCGACGCCAACCATGACGAGCCCGCCACGGTCGCCGGGCGGCTGGTCGAGGCGATGCAGCCCCACGCCTCGATCGAGGGGGTCGCGGTACCGGTGGGGGCGAGCGTCGGGGTCGCCTACGTCGAGCAACGCCGAGACCCCGGGGAACCGGCTCAGCGGGTCACCGTCAGCGAGCTGGTGGCGGCCGCCGACCGGGCGATGTACATGGCCAAGGCGGCCGGCAAGGGCTGCGCCGTCGTGACCAACGCCGCCGACACGCACCGTCCCGACCGAGCGCAGCAGGCGCCCGACGCCACGTCGTCCGTGCGGCCGACGGCCGACGACCCCGTCCCGGCTCGCTCGTCGACGCTCAGACGGTGACCAGCCCGGCCAGGGCGCGCAACGACACCACGAAGACGGCGCGACCGGCCTCGTTGCGCCGGACCTCGAGCACGTAGGACGGCAGGGACCGCCAGGTCAGCGCGTCGCCGCCCAGCGGCACCAGGTCCTCGGGGCCGAGCACGGCCAGGACCTGATCGACCGCGAGCCCCAGGACCTCCTGGTCCGGCGTCGCATCGGCGAGCAGGACCAGCACGTCGCCGACGTCGCGCGCGTCCGCGCCGCTGCGCAGGTCGACCACGGGCAGCGGTACGTCGCGCAGCGTCAGCAGGCAGGTGACGGGGGCCCGGGCGCCGGGCAGCGGTTCGATACCGACGGCTCGCACGACCTCGCGTACCTCGGCCAGCCGGCCGGCCATCTCCCGCCCGCCCATCATGAACGTCACGTAGCCGCTCATGAGGCGCTCCTTCCTCTGGACACCGGGCCTTCTGCCGCCGAGAGCTCCGCCGACGATCGTGCCAGACGTTCACAGACCTCCACGAGATCGGCGACCGCCCGGCCGCCGAGATAGGCCTCGACGGTGGCCGGGCGGGTGCCGGGCAGCGTGGCCGCGGCTGCCCGGTAGGAGACCGCCGCGAGGCTGTGCTGCCCCAGTCGGGCCAGCGCCCCGCCGAGCAGGAAGTGGGCGATGCCGTGGCCCGGCTCGAGGTAGACGGCCTTGCGCAGCGCGTCGAGGGCTGCCTCGTCGAGGGCCATCGTGGACAGCGCGTGGCCCAGGACGACGTACGCCTCGGCCAGCAACGGCTCCCCGGCGCAGGCCGCCTGCGCGAGCCGGGCCGCGTCGGCGTAGTCCCCCGCCGAAAGAGCCCTGCGGGCCGCGTCGAGCAGGCCCGGCGCTGCCACGGCGCGGTGCGGGGACACCGGCGCGGGCGCGAGGGAGGCCGTGGCGGGACGGGGGACGGCCCGCGCCGGACGTGGCCGCCGGCGGGCCCCCCGGGGCGTCACCAGGGCGATCCCGGCGGCCGCGGCCTGCCGCGGGGTCCGGGCCGCCGCCGCGCCCTTGCGGTAGATGAACGCATCCCCGACGGGCAGCAGGGTGAAGGCGTCACTGAGCTGCCACAGCGTCTCGGAGTGCCCGAGCAGCAGGTAGCCGTCCTCGCCGAGGGCGTCGTGGAACCGCCCGATCAGGCGGCGCGTCGTCGGACGGGAGAAGTAGATGGTCACGTTGCGGCACACCAGCAGGTCCACCTCGCCGGGACCGAACGGCGGCGGGTCGGTGACCAGGTTGTGCGCCCGCAGCTCGACCAGCGCACGCACGTCGTCGCCCACGACGAGCGCACGACCGGGACCGGGCCGGAAGAAGCGCTCGCGGGTCGTGGGTGGCACGGCGGCGAGCGTGCGACCGGAGTACGTCGCGTGCTGTGCCGTCCGCAACGCCGAGGCGGACACGTCGGTGCCGATGACCCGCACCGGGGGCGACGTACGGCCGTAGGTCTCGATCAGCAGCATCGCCAGCGTGTAGGCCTCCTCGCCGGTGGAGCAGCCGGCGCTCCAGACGGTGAGCGGCCGGCGGCGGCCCGCGGTGCGGCGTGCCAGCTCGGGCAGCACGGTGCTGCGCAGGGCATCCATCTGCGGAAGGTTGCGGAAGAACTGCGTCTCCTGCACGGTCACCGCGTCGAGCAGCCGCTCGCGCTCGCCGCCCGGCTCGCCGAGGCTGGCGACGTAGGCGCGCAGGTCCGCCATGCCCGTGGCCGCCAGCCGGTCCGCGACGATGGCGGCCAGGGTGTCACGACGGTGCTCCGCGAAGACCAGGCCCGCGGTGCTGGCGAGATAGTCACGCAGCAGGTCGTAGTCCTCGTCCTGCAGCGTCGCCCTCATCCGCGCACCGCCGAGCGGACCGGGTCAGCGGTGCCGCCACGCACGGGGCCGTGCTGGCGCAGCCGCGTGACGATGGCCCCGGCGATCGCCGCGAGGGGCAGCTCGTGCTCCACCGCGCCGAGCGCCTGCGCGGCCGCGGGCATGCCCCACACGACACTGGTCGGCTCGTCCTGGCCGATGGTGAAGGCGCCGCGGTCGTGCATGGAGCGCAGGCCGACGGCGCCGTCGCGCCCCATGCCGGTCAGCAGCACGCCGATGGCCTGGGCGCCGTACGTCGATGCCGCGCTCGCGAACGCCGCGTCCACCGCGGGGACGTGGAACTGGCCCTCCTCGGGCGGGCACAGGTCGATGCGCATGCCGTGGCGCAGCACGGTGTTGAGGCGGGCAGGGGCCACGTAGACGGTGCCGGCCTGCAGCCGCCGGCCGTGCTCGGCGACCACGACCGGCAGCGGGGAGAGGCCGTCGAGCCACGTAGCCAGGCCCTCGACGAAGCCGTCGGCCATGTGCTGCACGACCAGCACGGGCACCGGGAGGTCGGGGGGCAGGTCCGCGAGGATGGTCGCCAGCGCCGGGGGACCGCCCGTGGAGGCCCCGATGACGACGACGCGGACCCGTGAGGGCTGCGCCGACCACCCGCTGGGCTGAGCCGCCTGCGGCGGTGCGCTCGGCTCGAGACCGCGGGCCCGCAGCCGGTTGCGCGGGTGGGTGATCACTCGGACCCGGGAGGCGATGCGCAGGTGACGGCGTACGGCGGTGGCGTACTGCGGCGAGTCGGGCAGCGCGTCGAGCGCGCCGATCACGTCGACGGCACCGGCGGCAAGGGCGGCCTGCACGTGCGGTGCGAGGTCGCCGCAGATCACGATGGGCGTCGCGAGGGTGCCCATGATCCGCTCGATCGCCTCGATGCCGCCGGCCGACGGGTCGAGGTCGAGCAGCACGGCGGCGGGTTCGTGCTCGACCACTGCAGCCTCGGCCGCCGCCGCCGTCGTGACCTCGGCCACGACCGAGAAGCCGGGAGCGGTGAGCAGGTCGGCCATAGCGCGGGTCCGCGACCGGCTGTGGCCCACCAGCAGGACCGACAAGGCCGCCGGCTGCGGGGCGCCCTCCGGGGGGTGGGAGCCGCTCTGCTCGGTCACGACACCCCTCTCGTCAGGCTCGTCTGGTGCTGATGCAGCTCGTGGCGGTGCAGCACGGCCCGGCGGCGTCCCTCCCCCTCATGTCGTCATCGGCGTCGCCGCACTTGAGGGGGCCGGCCCGCCGACAGGCGTGCGAGGATCGCCGTGCCATGCCCTCCTCACCGTTGCACGCCCCGGTTCTGGACTGGTACGAGACCCACGCCCGGGAGCTGCCGTGGCGGGCTCCCGACGCGTCGCCGTGGGCCGTCCTGGTCAGCGAGGTCATGTTGCAGCAGACACCGGTCGCGCGGGTGCTGCCGGTCTACCTGGCCTGGCTCGAGAGGTGGCCGACCCCGGCCGCTCTCGCGGCCGACTCCCCGGGCAACGCGGTGCGGATGTGGGGCCGGCTCGGTTACCCGCGGCGGGCGCTGCGGCTGCACGCGGCCGCCGGCGCCGTCACCGCACACCACGGCGGTCAGGTGCCCTCGTCCTACGCCGACCTGCTCGCGCTGCCCGGCGTCGGGTCCTACACCGCGGCGGCGGTCGCCTCGTTCGCGTTCGGTGGCCGCCACGCCGTGCTCGACACCAACGTCCGCCGGGTGCTGGCCCGGTCCGTGGCGGGTGCCGAGCATCCGGCGCCGCACCTGAGCACGGCCGAGCGGGCGTCCGCCGACTCGGTGGTCCCCGACGACGCTGCAGCCGCGGCCCGCTGGGCGGTCGCGGTCATGGAGCTCGGCGCCCTGGTCTGCACGGCCCGCGACCCGCGCTGCGGCGACTGTCCCGTGGCCGATCGGTGCTCCTGGCGGGCAGCGGGCCGCCCGCGGTACGACGGTCCGCGCCGCAGGCCGCAGGGCTTCGCTGGCACCGACCGGCAGGTGCGCGGCCTGATCATGGCGGCGCTGCGCGAGTCGGGCGGACCGGTGCCGGTCGCCTCGCTGGAGCCGCTCTGCAGCGACGCCGACCAGCGCGAGCGGGCCCTGGCGGGGCTGATCGAGGACGGCCTCGCGGTGCAGCAGCCCGACGGCCGCCTGACGTTGCCCGGCTCGGCCGCGGTGCCTCCCGCCGCTGCGCGCGGGTGACCGTTCGGCAGCCGATGCGCCAGGACCGGCCTGCGCACCGCGCTCGGTAGGGTGCCGCAGGTGCCGGTCGCCGCCCAGCCTGGACGCCCGGCCGTCGCGCTGCCTGCTGCGGCGGCCCTGGCCCTGGCGCGCGCCGGCTTCGCCCGGTGGGCGACCTACCGCCAGGCGGCGCTGGCCGGCATGTTCACCAACACCGTGTTCGGCGTCATCAAGCTCTCGGTGCTGCTGGCCATCATCAAGCAGACCGGTGGGACCGTCGCCGGCTACGACCGCGACCAGCTCTCGACGTACGTGTGGATGTCCCAGGCGCTGATCGCCGTCGTGGCCGTGTTCGGCTCGAGCGACCTCGCCCAGCGGGTGCGCACCGGTGACATCGCGGTCGACCTGGCGAGACCGCTGGACCTGCAGCTGAGCTGGCTGGCGACCGACCTGGGACGCGCCGCGTACGCCGTCTTCGCGCGCGGCGTGCTGCCGATGGTCCTCGGCGGGGCGCTGTTCGGCTTCTCCTTCCCCACCGACCCGGCGGCGGTGGCACTGCTCGCGCCGGCGGTGCTGCTCGCGGTCGTGGTCTCCTTCGCGTGCCGGTTCCTGGTCAACCTCGCCGCGTTCTGGGTCGTGGAGATCCGCGGGCCGCTCACGATCTACGTGCTCACGACGAACCTGCTCTGCGGCCTGATCATCCCGGTGCAGCTGTTCCCCACCTGGCTGAAGGTGCTCGCCTATGCGACGCCGTTCCCCTGGCTGCTGCAGGCACCGTGCGACCTGGCCACCGGACAGAGCCGAGGCTGGGCTGCCGCAGGCACCGTCGCCGCCCAGCTGGCTTGGTCGCTGGCACTGCTCGCCCTCGGCCGCCTGGTCCTCGCTCGTGCGACGCGCAAGCTGGTGGTGCAGGGTGGTTGAGACGTCCTCGAGGGCGTCGCCGGCCGCACCGTCGGTGGCCCGCGCCTACGGCGCCGTGATCCGCTCGAGGGTCGCCGCCCAGACGGCCTACCGCGGCTCTTTCGCGTTCGAGGTGGTGGGGCAGTTCGCGATCGGCCTGGTCGATTTCAGCGAGATCTACGTCGTCTTCCACCAGGTGAGAGCGTTCGGCGGCTTCCGCTTCGCCGAGGTGGCGCTGATGTTCGGGCTGGCGACCTGCGCGTTCACCCTCGGCGACATCGCCGTGGGACACGTCGAGCGGCTGCCCGACTACGTGCGCAGCGGGCAGTTCGACGCGATGCTCCTGCGCCCGCTCCCCGCGCTGGGCCAGCTCGTCACCTCCGACTTCTCGTTGCGACGGCTAGGGCGCTTCGCCTTCGCGCTCGTCGTGCTCGCCGCCTCGGTGAGCCGCGCGCACATCCACTGGACGCCCGCACGCGTGGGGCTTCTGGCGGTGACGCCGGTCGCCGGAGCGGTGATCTTCTGCGCCATCTTCGTGGCGACGGCCACCGTGAGCTTCTGGCTGGTGGAGGGCACCGAGTTCGCCAACGCCTTCACCTACGGCGGCAACTACCTGTCCTCGATGCCGTTCACCATCTTCGACCGCGCGGTGCGCAGCTTCTTCACCTTCGTGGTGCCTGCCGCCTTCGTCGGGTACCTCCCGGCCCTCGCCCTGCTGGGTCGCGACGACCCGCTGGGTCTGCCGTCCTGGCTCTCGTGGTCCGGGCCACTCGTCGCGCTGCTCGCCGCGGCCGTCGCGGGGCTGGTATGGCGCACCGGCCTGCGTCACTACGTGGGGGCGGGCTCGTGATCGTGGACGTCGAACACCTTCGCCGCGACTACGTCGTACGTCGCCGCGCGGGCCGGTTCGCCCGTACCCGCCACGTCGTGACCGCGGTCGATGACGTCTCGTTCTCGATCGCGCCCGGTGAATGCCTGGGCTACATCGGCGCCAACGGCGCCGGCAAGTCCACCACCATCAAGATGTTGATGGGCATCCTGCTGCCGACGGCGGGGCGCGTGCGGATCTGCGGCCTGGAGCCCGTCGCCCAGCGGACGGTCCTCGCCAGGCGGGTGGGCGCGGTGTTCGGGCAACGCAGCCAGCTGTGGTGGGACCTGCCCCTCGCCGACTCCTTCCGGCTGCTCGGGGCGATCCACCGGTTGCCCGAGGCGCTGTGGCGCAGCCGCCTGCGGGAGTGCGCCGACCAGCTCGAGCTCGACGAGCTCTTCCCGACGCCGGTGCGGGAGCTGTCGCTGGGGCAGCGGATGCGCGGGGAGGTGGCCGCCGCCCTGCTGCACTCCCCCGAGCTGCTGGTGCTCGACGAGCCGACGATCGGGCTCGACCTGCTGTCCAAGGAACGGCTGCGTGGCTTCCTCGCGCGCGAACGCACCGAGCGCGGCACGACGATCCTGCTGACCACCCACGACCTGACGGACATCGAGCGGCTCTCCGACCGCATCCTGGTCATCGACCATGGGCGGCTGGCCTTCGACGGCACGCTGCCGGCGCTGGTCTCGCGGGTGGGCGCCGAGCGGGTGCTCGTCGTGGACCTGGTCGAGCCCGCCGCACCGCTGGCCGACGTACCGGGCACCGTGCTGCGCACGGTGGAGGCCGGCGGGCTGCGCCAGCACCTGGCGTTCCGCCCGGAGCAGACCACGGCGGCCGCGGTGGTGGCGGCGGTCGCCGGCCGGGTGCAGCTGCGCGACCTGGCGATCACCGAGCCCGACATCGAGGACGTCGTACGCCGGCTGTACCTCTCCGGCGGGTGACCGGCCCCAGATCAGCCGTTCGGCAACCCGGATCGGGTCGAACGGCCCTGTTGCGCGAGGCGCCCGCACGCTTGACTGGTGCTGTGCGTCGGGGGGCGCTGGCAAGCCGCGAGCGACGGCGTAACCGGGGGGGACCGGTGCGGCGACGGGTGCGGCGAGGTGACGAGGGGGGACCTCGCCCGCCCGTCGCCGCCACCACGAGCGCTCGCAGCTGACGCAAGGGGCGGCGCGCCGGGTCATCTCCGGCGCGCCGCCCCTTGTGCGTCAGTCGGGCTGACGCCGGCCTACCTACTCGTTGTCCGCTGCCCGCGGTGTGCCGGCGACCGGTGGCACGGCGGCCTCGACCAGCGGGGCGTCGGGCAGGGTCGACTTCTGCGCACCGGAGAAGGTGAACGACGCCTCGTCGCCCTCGCCGGTCGTGTCGACCAGCACGATCTCGCCCGGGCGCACCTCGCCGAAGAGGATCTTCTCCGACAGCACGTCCTCGATCTCGCGCTGGATGGCGCGACGCAACGGCCGGGCACCCAGGACCGGGTCGTAGCCCCGGTGCGCGAGCAGTGCCTTGGCCGAGGTCGTGAGCTCGAGGCCCATGTCCTTGTCCTTGAGCCGCTCGTCGAGCTTGACCAGCATCAGGTCGACGATGCGCACGATCTCTTCCTCGGTCAGCGCCGGGAAGACGATGATGTCGTCGATCCGGTTGAGGAACTCCGGCCGGAAGTGCTGCTTGAGCTCGTCCTGGACCTTCGCCTTCATCCGCTGGTAGCCCGTCTCGGTGTCGTCGCTCGCGGCGAAACCGAGGTTGAAGCCCTTGGAGATGTCGCGGGTACCGAGGTTCGTGGTCATGATGATCACGGTGTTCTTGAAGTCGACCACCCGGCCCTGCGAGTCGGTCAGGCGACCGTCCTCGAGGATCTGCAGCAGTGAGTTGAAGATGTCCGGGTGCGCCTTCTCGACCTCGTCGAAGAGCACGACCGAGAACGGCTTGCGCCGCACCTTCTCGGTCAGCTGGCCGCCCTCCTCGTAGCCGACGTAACCGGGCGGTGAGCCGAAGAGCCGCGAGACGGTGTGCTTCTCGCTGAACTCCGACATGTCCAGCTGGATGAGCGCGCCCTCGTCACCGAAGAGGAACTCGGCCAGCGTGCGGGAGAGCTCGGTCTTACCGACGCCGGACGGGCCGGCGAAGATGAACGAGCCACCGGGCCGCTTGGGGTCCTTGAGGCCGGCCCGCGTGCGCCGGATCGCCTGGGACAGCGCCCTGATGGCCTGCTCCTGGCCGATGACGCGCTTGTGCAGCTCGTCCTCCATGCGCATCAGCCGCTGCGACTCTTCCTCGGTCAGCTTGAAGACCGGGATGCCGGTGGCCGTGGCGAGGACCTCGGCGATGAGCTCCTCGTCGACCTCGGCGACGACGTCCATGTCGCCGGCCTTCCACTCCTTCTCCCGGTGCGTCTTCTCCTGCACGAGGGTCTTCTCGCGGTCGCGCAGCGACGCGGCCTTCTCGAAGTCCTGCGCGTCGATCGCCGACTCCTTGTCGCGCCGCACGTGGGCGATGCGCTCGTCGAACTCACGCAGGTCCGGCGGCGCGGTCATGCGACGGATCCGCATGCGCGAGCCCGCCTCGTCGATGAGGTCGATCGCCTTGTCCGGCAGGAACCGGTCGGAGATGTAGCGGTCGGCGAGGGTCGCCGCGGCGACCAGCGCGCTGTCGGTGATGGACACGCGGTGGTGCGCCTCGTAGCGGTCGCGCAGACCCTTGAGGATCTCGATCGTGTGGGCCAGCGTCGGCTCGGCGACCTGGATGGGCTGGAAGCGCCGCTCGAGGGCGGCATCCTTCTCGAGGTGCTTGCGGTACTCGTCGAGCGTCGTGGCGCCGATGGTCTGCAGCTCGCCGCGGGCCAGCATCGGCTTGAGGATCGACGCCGCGTCGATCGCGCCCTCGGCGGCGCCCGCACCCACGAGCGTGTGCAGCTCGTCGATGAACAGGATGATGTCGCCCCGGGTGCGGATCTCCTTGAGGACCTTCTTCAGCCGCTCCTCGAAGTCACCGCGGTAGCGGCTGCCGGCCACCAGCGCGCCGAGGTCGAGGGTGTAGAGCTGCTTGTCCTTGAGCGTCTCGGGCACCTCGCCCTTGACGATGGCCTGGGCGAGGCCCTCGACGACGGCGGTCTTGCCGACGCCCGGCTCGCCGATCAGCACGGGGTTGTTCTTGGTGCGGCGGGACAGCACCTGCATGACCCGCTCGATCTCCTTCTCGCGCCCGATGACCGGGTCGAGCTTGCCCTCGCGCGCGGCCTGGGTCAGGTTGCGGCCGAACTGGTCGAGCACCAGGGACGTCGACGGCGCACCCTCGGCGGGGCCGCCGGCCGCGGCCGTCTCCTTGCCCTGGTAACCCGAGAGCAGCTGGATGACCTGCTGGCGGACCCGGTTGAGGTCGGCGCCCAGCTTGACCAGCACCTGGGCGGCCACGCCCTCGCCCTCGCGGATCAGCCCGAGCAGGATGTGCTCGGTGCCGATGTAGTTGTGGCCCAGCTGCAGCGCCTCGCGGAGGCTGAGCTCCAGGACCTTCTTGGCACGGGGGGTGAAGGGGATGTGGCCGGACGGGGCCTGCTGGCCCTGGCCGATGATCTCCTCGACCTGACTGCGCACCGCCTCGAGCGAGATGCCCAGCGACTCGAGCGCCTTCGCGGCGACACCCTCGCCCTCGTGGATGAGGCCGAGCAGGATGTGCTCGGTCCCGATGTAGTTGTGGTTGAGCATCCGGGCCTCTTCCTGAGCCAGGACGACAACCCGCCGCGCGCGGTCGGTGAACCTCTCGAACATCTATTCGCTCCTTAGAGAGCGGTCGGGCAGGTCGTGCGACCGGGGCCTGCGCCCCGACCACCTGTCTCTCAGCATGCTAGTCCGCACCCAGAGCCCGATTGACCGCTCGTGCTACTTGTGCATCGGTACTGATCAGTCACAACTGCACAGTGCCCCCGTGGGATTCCGTCACGCCTACGCCCCCAGCGAACGGGCCGCCTTCCTGACCAGCGGTTCTTCGGCCATGATCGGCCCACATGACCGCCCGGTCTCCCGATCGCCGGACACCGGACGCTGGAGGGCGATGACATGACCGAGATCCTCGTCGTGGTGGCCGCCGGACCCGGGCTGGGGGCCGCGGTGGCCCGCCGCTTCGCCCGGGAAGGCGCCTCGGTGGGCCTGCTTGCCCGCTCCGCCGACCGGCTCGCGCCGCTCGCCACCGAGCTTCGGTCCCTCGGCGCGACGGTGGGGGTGGCCGAGGCCGACGTCGCCGGGCCGGCGGCCCTGCGCGGGGCGCTCGTGTCCCTGCGTGAGTCGCTGGGCGACCCGAGCGTGCTGGTGTTCAACGGCTCGCAGTACGTCGAGGGCCGGCCCACGGAGGTCGACCACGACGCGTTCATGCACGGGCTCGAGGTCGGGATCGGTGCCGCGCTGGTGGCCGCTCAGGCGGTCGCACCGGCGATGCGGGCGGCCGGTCGCGGGACGATCATGCTGACCGGCAGCGTCGCGGCGGACCGGCCCTCGGTGGCTGCCGCGACCGTCGGCGTGGCCAAGGCCGGGCTGCGCAACCTGGCGCTGTCCCTGCACCGGGAGCTCGAGCCCGAGGGCGTGCAGGCGGTGACCGTCACGATCCGCGGCGTGCTCTCGGGTGCCAAGGCGCTGGACCTCGACGAGATCGCCGAGCGCTACTGGAGCGTGCACACCCGACCGCGCGAGCAGTGGACCGCTGAGGTGACCCACCCCGGGTGAGGCAAGGTCAGGCGGTCGAGGATGTCGAGAGCGCGCTCACCCGGCTCACGATCGACTCGTGCACCTCGTCGACGGGACGCGACCCGTCGATGGTGACCAGCCACTCGCGCTGCTGGTAGTACTCCAGCAGCGGCACGGTCTTCTCGAGGTAGACCTGCAGCCGGTGCTCGATCACCTCCTGGCTGTCCTCAGAGCCGCGCGAGCGGGCCAGCAAGCGCAGGACCAGCTGCTTCGGAGGCACGTCGAGGTGGATCGCGGCCTTCACGTGGGCGCCGAGACCCTTGGCGACCTCGTACGCCGCCTGGGCCTGCTCGACCGTGCGGGGGAAGCCGTCGAGCACGTAGCCGCCGCTCTCCGTCGCCGCGAGCACCGGTTTGCGCAGCATGTTCATGACGACGGAGTCGGGCACCAGGTCGCCCGCGTCGACGTACTGCTTGACCTTCTGCCCGAGCGACGTCTGGTCGCGCACGTGCTGGCGGAGCAGGTCGCCGCTGGAGATGTGGGTGATGCCGAACCGCTCGGCGAGGCGCACCGCCTGCGTGCCCTTGCCGGATCCCGGCGCGCCGATCAACAACAACCGCACGGTGACCGCGACTCCTCTCGTCCGGGTGCTGACCGTACCTTCCCCGGACGAGGCCCGGCCCGGTTACCCGCATGTCGGACGGGCTGCTCACCGGGCCGGGCATCCGCCGCGCCCCGGTGAACGGCTGCACCCGGGTGCCGGCATTGACCGGAGGCCGCCCGCCCCGAACGATGGGCGGGTGCGCATCGCCCTGTTCGTCACCTGTCTCGGTGACGCGCTGTTCCCCGACGTCGGCAAGGCCACCGTCATGCTGCTCGAGCGGCTCGGTCACGAGGTGGTCTTCCCCGACCGGCAGACGTGCTGCGGGCAGATGCACGTCAACACCGGCTACCAGCACGAGGCGCTGCCGCTGGTGCGCCACCACGTCGAGGTCTTCGAGCCGTACGACGTCGTCGTGGCGCCGTCGGGGTCGTGCGTCGGATCGGTGCGCCACCAGCACGCGATGGTCGCGCGCCGCCACGGCGAGGAGCGGCTGGCAGCGCGCGCCGAAGGAGTCGGGGCGCGCACCTACGAGCTGTCGGAGCTGCTCGTCGACGTGCTCGGCGTCGAGGACGTCGGCGCCTTCTTCCCGCACCGCGTCACCTATCACCCGACCTGCCACTCGTTGCGCATGCTGCGGGTCGGTGACAAGCCGTTGCGGCTGCTGCGCAACGTGCGCGGGATCGACCTGGTCGAGCTGCCCGATGCCGATCAATGCTGCGGCTTCGGCGGGACGTTCGCCGTCAAGAACGCGGACACGTCGACGGCCATGCTCGCCGACAAGATGCGCAACGTGCTCGACACCAGGGCGGAGGTCGCCACCGCGGGAGACGCGTCCTGCCTCATGCAGATCGGCGGCGGGCTCAGCCGGCTGCGGGCCGGCACCCGGACCCTGCACCTCGCCGAGATCCTCGCCTCCACCGAGGAGGTCGTCGCGTGAGCGGGATCTTCCTCGGCATGCCGGTGCACGCGCCGCGCGGAGTCGGCGCATTGCGTGGCGCCGAGCCGTTCCCGGTGGCTGCAAGGACGGCGCTGGCCAACACCCAGCTGCGCCGCAACCTCGGGCACGCGACGGCGACGATCCGTGCCAAGCGGGCAGCGGTGGTCAGCGAGCTGGACGACTGGGAGGAGCTGCGGCGCGCCGGGGAGGCCATCAAGACGGCCACGATGACCCGGCTGGACGAGCACCTCGAGCAGCTGGAGCGGGCCTTCACCGCGCGTGGTGGCACGGTGCACTGGGCGCGCGACGCGAACGAGGCCAACGAGGTCGTCACCAGGCTGGTGCAGGCGACCGGCGAGCGGGAGGTCGTCAAGGTCAAGTCGATGGCGACGCAGGAGATCGGCCTCAACGAGGCTCTCGAGGCAGTGGGTATCGCGGCCTACGAGACGGACCTGGCGGAGCTGATCGTGCAGCTCGGCCACGACACGCCGTCGCACATTCTGGTGCCGGCGATCCACCGCAACCGCTCGGAGATCCGCGAGATCTTTCTGCGCGAGATGGCCGGTGTGGATCCGATGCTGACCGACGAGCCGCGGATGCTGGCGATGGCCGCGCGCGCACACCTGCGGCGCAAGTTCCTCTCCGCCAAGGTCGGCATCTCCGGTGCGAACTTCGCGGTCGCCCAGACGGGAACGCTGGTCGTGCTCGAGTCGGAGGGCAACGGGCGGATGTGCCTCACCCTTCCGCAGACGCTGATCACCGTGATGGGCATCGAGAAGCTCGTGCCGACCTGGACCGACCTCGAGGTGTTCCTGCAGCTGCTGCCGCGCTCGTCGACCGGTGAGCGGATGAACCCCTACACCTCGACCTGGGCCGGCCGCCACGAGGGCGACGGCCCGCGCGACGTACACCTCGTGCTCGTGGACAACGGGCGGACCGCGACGCTGGCCGACGAGATCGGACGGCAGGTCCTCAACTGCATCAAGTGCAGCGCGTGCATGAACGTCTGCCCCGTCTACGAGCGCACCGGCGGCCACGCGTACGGCTCGGTCTATCCCGGTCCGATCGGCGCGGTCCTCTCGCCACAGCTGACCGGCATCGAGGACAACGCGTCGCTGCCCTACGCCTCCACCCTGTGCGGCGCCTGCTTCGACGCCTGCCCGGTGCGCATCGACATCCCGTCGGTGCTGGTGCACCTGCGCGCCAAGCACGTCGAGCAGCAGCGCGAGGACCACCGCCTGCCGAGCGCGGAGGCGCTGTCGATGGCGGCTGCCTCCTGGGTGATGTCGACGAGCACCCGGTTCTCGGCGGCCGAGAAGGCGAGCCGCATCGGGCGGCTGCTCGGTGCCCGCAGGGGCCGCATCACCATGTTGCCGCCGCCGTTCTCCGGGTGGTCGGCCAGCCGTGACGTGCCGCTGCCCCCGCGGGAGAGCTTCCGCGAGTGGTGGGCCGGGCGCGGCGGTGCCACGTCATGACCTCGGCCAAGGAGGAGATCCTCGGGCGCATCCGGGCCGCCCTGGGCGAGAGCCGGAGTGTTCCGACGGTGGTTCCCCGCGACTACCGCACGCACGGCAGTGACGAGCCGGGCAGCCCGGCGGTGCTCGACCTGCTGGAGGACCGGCTGGTCGACTACAAGGCCTCGGTGCACCGCACGGCGTCCGCCGACCTCGCCGGCACGGTCCGCCAGGTCCTCGCCGCGCTGCTGCCCGAGGGCGGGCGGGTCCTCGTCCCCGCGGGGCTGCCCCCGGACTGGGTGCCCGACGCGAGCACCGACGAGGGTTTCGACGCGCCCACGCTGGACGGGTTCGCGGCCGTGGTGACGGGGTGCGCGGCGGCGGCGGCGCAGACGGGCACCATCGCCCTGGACGGTGCGCCCGACCAGGGCCGCCGGGCGATCACGCTGGTGCCCGACATACATGTGTGCGTCGTGCGCGCCGGACAGGTCGTGCAGACGGTGCCCGAGCTGCTCGCCCGCCTCGACCCGACGCGCGCGCTGACCTTCGTCAGCGGCCCGTCCGCCACCAGCGACATCGAGCTGCAGCGGGTGGAGGGCGTGCACGGCCCCCGCACGCTGGCCGTCGTGCTCGTCACGGACTGAGCGGCCGGCGAGGACGCCGGCGCGAGGGCGGGGCCGGGTGCTACGGGGCGGTCAGCCGTGGGCCTTGTCGTAGGCGGCGACGACGTCGGCTGCGATGCGGCCGCGCTCGTTCACCTGGTGACCGTTGGCGCGGGCCCACTCGCGGATCTCGGCGGTGCGGTTGTCCCGCCCGGCCCCACCGCGGCGAGCGCGGCTCGACGAGGCGCGGCCGCCGACCCGCCGGGCGGTCCCGACGTACGGTGCGAACGCGTCGCGCAATGTCGCGGCGTTCTCGCCGCTGAGGTCGATCTCGTAGGAAACGCCGTCCAGGGAAAAGGACACGGTTTCCTCGGCAGGCCCCCCGTCCAGGTCGTCGACGAGAATTACCTGAACTTTCTGGGCCATTCTATTGCTCCTGCCATCGGGGGACGAGTCCTCATTCAATCATGGGCACCGCATGAATACCGGCGACCATTGTCGAGCGGTATTGCTTTCCCGGAAATGCCGGGCTCACGGGCTAGGGCGCACCGGGTCCCGGGCGTCCCGGCGACGCGTCGGGGGCGCCGGACGGCTCGTCCTGCCCGCCTGCGCCACGGGCAGGCGGGGCCGGTTCGGCCGGGCCGTCCTCGTCGCCGTCGGTCACCGGGACGACCCGCACGGGCGGGCCCGGTGCCGGGAAGCGGGGGGCGCGGGGGTCGCTGGGCGGGCCGTTCTCGGCGCGGTCCCGGGCGACGTCGCGGTCGTTGTGACGTTTCACCGCGAGCATGACCGCGATGAATGCCGCAGCCACCACGAGGGGCGGTGCGAGGGCAGCCAGTGCGTTCACGAGGTGACCTCGGACCGAAGCAGTGGAAATGTAATCGTGTCGCGCAGCGACGGCACGCCGGTCAGAAGTCGCAGGAGCCGGTCGATTCCCAGCCCCATTCCGCCCTGCGGCGGCATGCCGTACTCCATGGCCCGCAAGAAGTCCTCGTCCAGCTGCATCGCCTCGGGGTCGCCGCCCGCGGCGCGCAGCGACTGCTCGACCAGCCGGCGGCGCTGCTCCACCGGGTCGTTGAGCTCGGAGTAGGCCGGTGCCAGCTCGACCCCGTTGACGATCAGGTCCCACGCCTCGACCAGCCCCGGCTTGCTGCGGTGCGGCTTCGCGAGCGGCTTGACCGCCGCGGGGTAGTCGGTGACGAAGGTCGGCGCGATCAGGGTGTGCTCCACGAGCTGCTCGTAGAGCTCGACGACCAGCTCGGCTGCCCCCCACGACGGTTGGTAGGCGAGCCCGTGGCGGTCGGCGAGCTTGCGCAGGGTCTCGGCCGGCGTGTCGACGTCCACCTGCTCCCCGACCGCCGCGGAGACGGCGTCGAGGATCGGCAGGTGAGGCCACTGCGCCGTCAGATCGATCTCTCCACCGCGGCCGTCGGGCACGGTCGTGCTCCCGAGCGCCCGCGCGGCGTCGAGCACGATCTCGCGCGTGAGCTCGGCCATGGTGCCGTAGTCGCCGTAGGCCTCGTAGACCTCCAGCATCGTGAACTCGGGGCTGTGGGTCGCGTCGACGCCCTCGTTGCGGAAGTTGCGCCCGATCTCGTACACCCGGTCGAGACCGCCCACCACGAGCCGCTTGAGGTAGAGCTCGATCGCGATGCGCAGGTACATCGGCTGGTCGAAGGCGTTGAGGTGCGTGACGAACGGCCGGGCCGCCGCGCCACCGTGCAGCGGCGTCAGCAGTGGGGTCTCGACCTCGAGGAAGTCGTGGCGGTCGAGGGTGTCGCGTACCGACCGCAGCACGGTCGCCCGGTTGCGGACCATCTGGCGCGAGTCGGCGTTGACCGCGAGGTCGACGTAACGCATCCGGACCCGGGCCTCGGGATCGGTCAGCCCCTTGTGCTTGTCGGGCAGCGGCCGCAACGCCTTGGCGACCATGGTCCAGCTGTCGGCGAGCACCGAGAGCTCTCCGCGCCGCGACGAGACCACCTCGCCCTCGACGCCGACGTGGTCACCCAGGTCGACGTCGGACTTCCAGTCGGCGAGCTGCTGGTCGCCGACCCTGTCCAGCGAGAGCATGACCTGCACCTCGCCGGTGCCATCGCGCAGCGTCGCGAAGCACAGCTTGCCGCCGGTGCGGGAGAGCACAACCCGTCCGGCGACCGCTGCGCGCTCACCGGTCGCGGTGTCCGGCGCGAGGTCGGGGTAGGCGGCACGCAGCTCGCCGATGGACGTCGTGCGCGAGACGCTGACCGGGTAGGGGTCGACGCCGCGCTCGCGCAACCGGTCGAGCTTCTCGCGACGTACCCGCATCTGCTCCGGCATGTCCTCGGCCGGCGGGCCGGTCGGCGGTTGCGTGCTCACGCTGCCAGGCTACCGAGGCAGCGCCGGCCGGTTGACCGGCGGCCGACCGGCGGGCTGCGCCCGGCGTCAGGCCGCCGTGTTGCGCTCGTGGACGAGACGCAGCCCGATCAGGGTCAGGTCCGGCTCATGGTGGTGGATGGTCTGCGACTCGTCGAGGATCAACGACGCGAGACCACCCGTGGCGATCACCGTCGCGACCCCTCCCAGCTCGGCGGTGATGCGCCGCACCATGCCGTCGACCTGCCCGACGAAACCGTAGAGCAGGCCCGACTGCAGCGCCTCGGACGTCGACTTGCCGATGACCGAGCGCGGCCGGGCCAGCTCCACCTTGAACAGCCGCGCGCCCCGGGCGGCGAGGGCGTCGATCGAGATCTCGACACCGGGTGCCAGCGCGCCCCCGAGGAACTCGCCCTTCTCCGACACCACGTCGAAGTTGGTGGAGGTACCGAAGTCGACCACGATGGCAGGGCCGCCGTAGAGGTGGAAGGCCGCCAGCGTGTTCACGATGCGGTCGGCGCCGACCTCCCTCGGGTTGTCGTAGAGCAGGGAGACGCCGGTCTTGACTCCCGGCTCGACGATGATCGAGGCGACGTCGTCGTAGTAGCGGCGCAGCAGGGCACGCACCTCGTGCAGCACCGCGGGCACGGTGGAGCAGACCGAGATGCCGTCGACGTCGATGTCCTCGAGCAGGCCGCGCCACAGCAGGGCCATCTCGTCCGCCGTGGCACGGGAGTCGGTCTTGACCCGCCACGAGTCGACCAACCGTTCGCCCTCGAACACGCCGAGCACGGTGTTGGTGTTGCCCACGTCGATCGCGAGCAGCATCAGTCGACCTCCCTCAGGTCGCAGGCGATGTCGAGGATGGGGGCGGAGTGGGTGAGCGCCCCGACCGAGAGGAACTCCACGCCCGTCTGCGCCATCGCTCGCGCCATGTGGAGCCGGAGCCCGCCGCTGACCTCGAGGCGGGCCCGGCCGGCCACCCGCTGCACCGCCTCGCGCACCTCCTCGGGTGACATGTTGTCGAGCAGCACCAGGTCGGCGCCCGCCTCGACGGCGATGACGACTTGCTCGACCGTGTCTGCCTCCACCTCCACGGGCAGGTCGGGGAACACCCGGCGCACCGCTTGGAATGCCTCGGCCACCCCTCCCGCGGCGATCACGTGGTTGTCCTTGACCAGCGCCGCGTCCGAGAGCGAGAAGCGGTGGTTGACGCCACCGCCGCACCGCACGGCGTACTTCTCCAGCGCCCGCAGGCCGGGCGTCGTCTTGCGGGTGTCGCGCACCCGTGCCCCGGTGCCGGCGACCTCGTCGACCCACTGGCGGGTCGACGTCGCGATGCCGGACATGCGGCACAGCAGGTTGAGGGCAGTTCGTTCGCCGGTGAGCAGGGCGCGCGTCGCGCCGGTGACCGTCAGCAACAGGTCACCTCGTACGACGCCGGCACCGTCCTCGACGTGCCACGTGGTCGTGACCCGGTTGCCGGTCGTGAGGTCGAAGACTGCAGCGGCGACCGCGAGCCCCGCGACGACGCCGTCGGCCCGCGCGACGAGATCGGCGCTCGACTGCTGCTCGGCGGGCACGGTTGCCACGCTCGTCGCGTCGACGCCGCCGGCCAGGTCCTCCTGCAACGCCCGCTGGACGAGGTCGGACACCGCGTCCGGCTCGAGCCCGGCCGCGGCCAGCCGGGCGGTCGTGTCCTCGGACAGTCCCGGCGGGGTCACTGCCCGGTCCCGACGACCAGGGGCGCGTTGTCGATGAGCCGGGTCGAGCCGACGCGCGCCGCCACGACGAACAGCGCCTCGCCGATGAAATGGTCGGGCACGTCCTCGAGCGTCAGCGGGTCGACCAGGCGCGCGTAGTCGAGGCCCAGGTCTGGCTCCGCGTCCAGTACGCCGCGCGCGGCCTTGCGGCTCACAGCCGCGCCGCCCGCCGCCGCCCCGGCGGCAGCGGACAGCGACCGCGACAGCGCCAGCGCGACCCGGTGGTCGTCGTCGGAGAGGTAGATGTTGCGGCTCGAGAGCGCGAGCCCGTCGGCGTCACGCACGGTCGGGATCGTGACGACCTCGCAGGGAAAGTCCAGGTCGGCAACCATCCGGCGCACCAGCAGGACCTGCTGGGCATCCTTCTGACCGAAGAAGCTGACGTCGGGCGCGGTGATGTGCAACAGCTTGCCCACGACGGTGAGCACGCCATCGAAGTGCCCCGCGCGAGACGCTCCTTCGAGTACGTCGCCGAGCGGGCCGGCCGAGATCCGCACCGTCGGCGGACCCTCGGGATAGACCTCGTGGACGTCGGGCGCGAAGACCGCGTCCACGCCCTCCTCGGTACACAGCGCGACGTCGGCCTCGAGGGTGCGCGGATAGCGCGACAGGTCCTCGGCCGGCGCGAACTGCAGCGGGTTCAGGAACACCGTCACGATCACGACCTGGCAACGCAGCCGGGCGGCCTTGATCAGCGCGCGGTGCCCGTCGTGCAGGGCACCGAGGCTCATCACGACGCCGACGTCACCGCGCCGGCCGCGGCGCTGCGCGACGACGGCGTGCAACTCCTCACGCGTGTGCACGAGTCGGGTGGGGCTGGTCAAGGCGTGGCCCCCTCGGCGAGGACGTCCAGCAGCGCCTCGGCTGCCTCGGGCTTGAGCAGCCCCGCGGCCAGCGCCCGGTCGGCGGTGAGCCGCGCCATCGCGACGTACGCCGCCAGGGCCTCCGTGGACACCGCCCGCAGCTCGCGCAGGTGCGCGGCCACGGTGCCGGCGTCGCCGCGCGCGACGGGTCCGGTCAGCGCCGCGTCGCCGGAACGCAGGGCGTTGTCCAGCGCGGCCCCCAGCAGCGGCGCGAGCATCCGAGCCGGGTGCTCGACCCCACACCGCCCGAGCAGGTCGATCGACTCGTTGACGAGCGTGCTCAGGTGGTTGGCGCCGTTGCTCAGAGCCGCGTGGTAGAGCGGGCGGCGCTGCTCCGCGATCCACTCCGGCTCGCCCCCCATCTCGAGGACGAGCGCCTCCGCGATGGGCCGCAGCGGGTCGGGTGCGGTGACCCCGAAGGAGCAGCCGTCCAGGCGCGCGACGTCCTCCGGGCGGCCGGTGAACGTCATGACCGGGTGCAGCGCCAGCGGCAGCGCACCGGCCCGGGTCGCCGGCTCGAGCACCGCGACGCCGTACCGACCGCTGGTGTGCACGAGCAGCTGGCCCGGGCGCACCGCGCCTGCCGCCGCCAGCCCCTCCGCAAGGCCTGCCAGGGCGTCGTCGGGGACGGTGAGGAGCACCAGCTCAGCTGCCGCCACGACCGAGGGCGGGTCCAGCACCGGGACCCCGGGCAGCAGCTGCGCAGCGCGGGCGCGTGACGCGTCGGAGACCGCCGAGGCCGCGACGACCTGGTGGCCGGCCGTGCGCAGCGCCGCCGCGAGCACGGCCCCGACCCGGCCCACCCCGATGACGCCGACCGCCAGCCGAGCTGGTCGTTGGGTGACGGAGTCGGTCACGATAGGTTTCGTTCCAGTCCTCGATCGGGCGGGTACCGGACGGTCGTTCTCAGCGTAGCGAGCCGACAGCATCGGTGATCGCGGCGGGTGCCGCGGCGCCCTCCCGGCCCTCCTGCCGTACGCCACGGGACGATGACCGAGGATCGAGGGGATGGCCGAGGCAGCGGGACCGCAGTGGGCCACCTGGCGGGTGGCGACCGAGCGAGCGCTGTACGGCGAGGACGGCTTCTACCGTCGTCCGCCGGGTCCGGCCGCGCACTTCCGCACCTCCGTCCATGCCTCGCCGCTGTTCGCCGGGGCGGTGTTGTGCCTGGCCCGCGCCGCGGGCCTGCGCACGGTGGTCGACGTCGGCAGCGGCCGCGGCGAGCTGCTCCGTGCCCTGCACGCCCTCCGCCCCGGGTTGGGCCTGGTCGGCGTCGAGCGCGCCGCGCGGCCGGCCGGGCTGCCCGAGCCGATCGACTGGCTCAGCGCCATGCCCGAGGGCGTGGAGGCTCTGGTGGTCGCGAACGAGTGGCTGGACGACGTGCCCCTCGACGTCGTCGAGCTCACCGTCGACGGGCCCCGCCTGGTCGAGGTCGACCCGGCCACCGGCCATGAGCGGCTCGGGCCGCCGCCCAGCGGATCGGACCTGAGCTGGCTCGACCGGTGGTGGCCGCTGAGCAGGACCGGTGACCGGGCCGAGGTCGGCCGGCCGCGCGACGAGGCGTGGGCAGCCGTCGTACGTCGACTCCGGCGCGGGATCGCGGTGGCCGTCGACTACGACCACCTGCGCGGTGACCGCCCGCGGTCCGCCACCCTGACCGGCTACGCCCACGGGTCGCAGGTCGCGCCGGTGCCCGACGGCTCGTGCGACGTCACCAGCCACGTCGCGCTCGACGCCTGCGCCGCGGCCGGGCAGGGCGCTGGCTCGACCTGGACACTGCTGGCGACGCAGCGCGCGGCGCTGCGGGCCCTGGGCGTCGACGCCTCGCTCCCCGACCTGGCGACGGCGCGCAGCGACCCTGCCGGCTACGTCGCGGCCCTGTCGCGCGCCAGCCAGGCGGGCGAGCTGGTCGCTCGCGGCGGGCTGGGTGACTTCGGCTGGCTGGTGCAAGGGGTCGGCACAGCCGTGCCGGCGCCGCTGGCTCAGGTAGCCAGCCGCACGGACTCGTAGCCCCGCAGGACGAACGTCGGCCGGCGCACCGGCTCGGCAGCCAGCTGCAGGTGCGGGAAGCGGCGCAGCAGGGTCGGCAGCGAGATCTGCAGCTCCATGCGGGCCAGCGGAGCGCCGAGGCAGTGGTGCACACCGGCACCGAAACCGATGTGGTGGTTGGGTGTGCGCTCGACGTCGAAGCGGTCGGCGTCGGGGAACATCACCTCGTCGCGGTTGGCCGACCCGAGCAGCGCGGCGATGCGCTGCCCCGCGCGCACCGTCACGTCGCCCAGCTCGACGTCGACCTGGGCGGTGCGCTCGAACAGCTGCAGCGGGGAGTCGTAGCGGAGCATCTCCTCCAGGGCACCGGGCACGATCCCCTCGTCGCGACGAACCCGGTGCAGCTCGTGGGGGTGGCGCAGCAGCGTCACCACGCCGTTGCCGAAGGCGTTGACCGAGGCCTCGTGGCCGGCGTTGAGCAGCAGGATCGCCGAGGCGACCAGTTCGTCGGGAGTGAGGGTCTGCCCGCGCTCCTCGGCGAGCGCGAGGTGGCTGACCAGGTCGTCCCGCGGATGGGCGCGCCGCTCGGCAGCGAGTCGGCGCATGTAGTCGGCGAACGCCTCCGAGGAGGCGATCGCGGCCTCCTCGGTGACCGGTGTGCGGCCGTATTCGTACATCTTCACGATCGACTGCGACCACGGACGCAGCAGGTGACGGTCCGCCTCGGGAACCCCCAGCAGCTCGGCGATGACCGCCACCGGCAGCGGCTCCGCGAAGTCCTCGATCAGGTCGAACGTGTCGCCCTGCACCGCGTCGAGCAGCTCGTCGGCGAGCACCTGCACCCTGGGCCGCAGCCGCTCGACGTGTCCGCGCGCGAACGCCTTGGCCACCAGAGACCGCAGCCGCGTGTGGTCGGGTGGCTCGGTCTCCATCATCTGGTTGCGGTGCAGGTTGTTGAACGGCTCGAACCGCTCGACCGGCTCCTTGTCCCGCCAGAGCCGGCCGAGCCGCCGGTCGCGCAGCACGGCGTTGGAGAAGGCATAGGAGAACGCGAGGTACTGGCCCGTCGGCTCGTGCCACAGCAGGGGTGACGCGGTGCGCAGGCGCCCGAAGGTGGGGTAGGGATCCGCGACGAACGAGGGGTCGGTGAGGTCGAGGGCGGCGGTCACCGCGCCACCGTAGGGCCCGCCGGTCGTTCAGGTGGTCGCATCCACCGATCTGGCCGCGCGCCTGCGCGCGACCGTCGCGCCAGGGTCACCTCGGCGTCGAGCAGGGCCCGGGCGTCGGCGGCGTCCCGGTGGTGCGCCGTGGGGTGCACGGGTCCGGGGGACGTGTCGACGTGGACGGTCGCGAGCGAGAGCCGCCGTTGGATGGGGCCCTGCGTGAGCCGCACGCTCTGGACCCGCTCGTGCGGCACCACGTCGGTCTCCCGACGCAACCGCCCGCGACGCGCGACGAACACCTTGTCGTCGGCACCGGCGGCGTTCCCCGTCCAGGACACCGGGTCGACCCACCGGGCCCGGCCCGGCACGCCGTACGTCGCGACGGCGCCCAGGTCGACGTCGGGCAGCACCCGGCGCAGGACGGCGAAGGCCTCGTCGCGGGTCGCGACGGGCAGCAGCACGCTCGTCTGCGACTGCCCGTCCCCCGCGTAGCCCGCGACGTTCACGTCCAGGCGGTACCAGTCCCGGGAACGCCACAGCAGGGGCTGCACGAGGCGCACCGCCTGCACACGTCCCGGGGGCACGGTCTGGGCCCGGGTCTCCAGCAGCCCGTGGCGCAGCCGCAGCCCGTCCGGCGACTCGGCCACCGTGAAGTCGAAGTGCACGATGACCGTCCGGACCAACGCGGGCACGATGCCGAACAACGCGGGCAGGACGAACACGCCGAGCACCGACCACTGGCCGGTCGTCGCCGCCACCGCGATCAGGGCGACGAGCACCACGATGGCCGCGATGAGCCCGACCGAGCGCACCTGACCCTCGACGAGCCGGCGCAGCGGCACCTTGACGAGGACCGACTCCGGCGCCTCGGGGGTCTCGTGGTGCAGCCCCGCGGCGCGAGCCAGCAGCTCGGCCCGCAGCCGCTGCGCCGCGGGCTCGCTGAGATAGGCGAGCGGCGCCTCCGCCGACGAGCCGCCCGCCACCTCGAGGCGCAGCTCGGCGAGCCCGAGCGCACGGGCGACGAGCGGGCGTACGACGTCGACCGCCTGCAGGCGGTCCAGCCGCACCTGCCGCGAGCGGCGGAACAGCACGCCGGTGTCGAGCCTCAGGTCCTCGGAGTCGATGCGGTAGCGCGTGGTCCGCCAGGACACGAAGCCGTACACCACGCCGATCGGGATGCTCGCCGCGACGGCGAGCAGCAGCCAGCCGATCGGTGTGTCACGGCCGTAGGCCTGCTGCGCGCCGAGCGCGACGGCGGCGGCGAACACCTTCCACCCCCGCAGCACCGGCGTGAGCGGGTGCAGCCGGCGGAACTGGTCTGCCCGCTGGGTGTCGCTCACCGCCCCGTTCTCGGTCACAGCCCCGCCGAGCGGGCCTCGCCGCGGGCGGCCAGGCGGTCGCGCAGCCGGGCCGCCTCGGCGGGGACCAGGCCGGGGATCTGGGCGTCGGTCGCGGCCGCGGCGGTGTGCAGCTGCACGGTCGCCAGACCGAACCGGCGGTCCAGCGGGCCCGCGGTGACGTCGACGTACTGCATGCGGCCGTAGGGGACCACGACCAGCTGGCGGTTCAGGACGCCGCGGGTGACCAGGAGGTCGTCGTCACGTTCGGCGTAGCCCCACGAGCGCACCCTCCGACCGAGCACGACGAAGCCCCAGGCCAGCCCGGCCAGCGCGACGATGCCGACCGCCAGCCCGAGGGACCGGTGCAGGAGGCCCACCAGCACGGCAGCGGCGGCGGCGACCGGCACCCCGAGCGCCAGCAGCAGCAGCCGGCGCAGGGTCGCCAGCCGGGGGGACACCCGCACCCACGGCTGGCCGGGCGGGTCGAAGGGCTCGCTCACAGCGCCCAGCCTGGCAGACTCGCGCAGGTGACCACCGAACGCACCGTCTCCCTGGGCTCCGGCGCCGAGGGGCTGAGCGCGCCGCGGACCGACGGTCTGGCAACGGCGGACATGGTGCTCAACATCGGCCCGCAGCATCCCTCGACCCACGGCGTGCTGCGCCTGCAGATCACCCTCGACGGTGAGCGCATCGTGCACGCCGAGCCGATCGTGGGCTACATGCACCGGGGGGCCGAGAAGCTCTTCGAGGTGCGCGACTACCGCCAGATCATCGTGCTGGCCAACCGCCACGACTGGCTGTCGGCCTTCGCCAACGAGCTCGGGGTGGTGCTCGCGGTCGAGCGGATGCTCGGCATGGACGTGCCGGTGCGGGCCGTGTGGGTGCGCACGCTGCTCGCGGAGCTCAACCGTGTGCTCAACCACCTGATGTTCCTCGGCTCGTACCCGATCGAGCTCGGGGCGATCACGCCGATCTTCTACGCCTTCCGCGAGCGGGAGACGATCCAGGCCGTCATGGAGGAGGTCTCCGGCGGGCGCATGCACTACATGTTCAACCGGGTGGGCGGGCTCAAGGAGGAGCTGCCCGCCGGCTGGACCGAACGCGCGCGGCGCGCCGTCGACGACGTACGCCGCGGGCTGCCGGACGTGGAGAACCTGGTGCTGGGCAACGAGATCTTCCGCGCCCGCACCCGGGGTGTCGGAGTCCTGTCGCAGGAGCAGGTCCATGCCTACGGCGTGAGCGGACCGATCGCTCGGGCGTCGGGCGTCGACCTCGACCTGCGCCGTGACGAGCCCTACCTGGCGTACGGCGAGCTGGTCGTACCCGTCGTCACGCGCACTGCGGGCGACTGCCTGGCACGGTTCGAGTGCCTGCTGGAGCAGACCAAGGTCTCGCTCGACCTCGCCGACGCGTGCCTCGACCGGCTCGCCACGCTGCCGCAAGGGCCGATCAACACCCGGCTGCCCAAGGTGGTGAAGGTGCCCGAGGGCGCGACCTATGCCTGGACCGAGAACCCGTTGGGGCTCAACGGCTACTACCTCGTGTCACGGGGTGACAAGACGCCGTGGCGGCTCAAGCTGCGCTCGGCCTCGTTCAACAACATCCAGGTGCTCACCGAGCTGCTGCCGGGCGCCCTGGTCGCCGACATGGTGGCGATCCTCGGGTCGATGTTCTTCGTCGTGGGAGACATCGACAAGTGAGGTCGCCGCCCGGTCGGCGAGGGCGTCGGGGTCGCGACGGGCGGTCAGGCAGTGCGGCGGGCGGCCGCGGGCTCGCCGGTGAGGTCGATGAGCGCGTCCGCTTCAAGCACTTCCTGGTGACGGGCGTGCCTGGGGCTGAGCAGAGCCGCCTCGGGCAGGCCGCTGAGCACGATCTCGATCTCGCCGGTGTCGTCGAGGGCGAGCTCGAGGACCGGGGACACCCCGCCCTGGCGCACCTCGCGGTCCCCCGGGGCCGCGCCGGCCAGCACCGGCAGGTCCATCGACAGCCAGCGCAGCGCGGTGCCCGGCGGCACGGCCGCCCGCTCGATCGCGTGCGCGTCGGCCTGGGCAGCCGCGAGCGCGCGAGCCGCCCCGAGATCGGCGCGCAGCGCGGCCACCGTGGCGCGCAGCACCACCAGCTCGGCCTGCAGAGCCGCCATCCGGGCAGCACGGTCGCTGCGCCGGAGCCGGAGGAGGAGCCGGCGCCAGGCCGGGGGTCTACGGTGCCGTCCTGCCATGAGCCGGACAGTAGACGCCGCAGATCGCCGAGTGGGGGAGGCGCGCCCATCCAGTCACTCGTGTCACGCTAGTCACATGAGCCTCAGCCTGCTCGACTGGCGTCGCCGGGTGGGCGCGCTCTACGCCGAGGTCCGTGCGGCCACCGACCCCGCCGACGGCCACCGGTTGTGGCGCCGCGGGCGCGACGAGCTGTTCGCCGGCCACCCGCAGACTCCCCTGCTGCCACCCGACCGAGCGGTGTTCACCGGCCTGCCCTACGCGCCCTACGACCCGGCGCTGCGCTTCACCGTCGAGGTGGACCCCGACGTCGCGCCGCAGCGGATGCAGGTCCAGACGGGCACCGACGGCGTCGTACCGTTCCAGCGCATCGGCGTGGCGCACCTCGACGGCCTGGGTGACCTCGACGTGTGGTGGTTGGCGACGTACGGCGGCGGCGTGTTCCTGCCCCTGAAGGACGCGACGGCCGGGACCGCGACGTACGGCGGTGGGCGCTACGTGCTCGACACCGCCAAGGGCGCCGACCTGGGCGGCGGCGTGCTCGGCAGCAGCCTGGTGGTCGACCTGAACTTCGCCTACAACCCGTCGTGCGCCTACGACCCGGCATGGGCGTGCCCGCTGGCCCCGGCCGGCAACACGCTCGCCGCCCCGGTGTGGGGCGGCGAGCTGTACGGCAGCGGCGGCTGCTAGAGCATGCCCTTGCTGGTGAGGTACTCCTTCGCGACGTCGGCCGGTTTCTGCCGCTCGGCGTCGACCTTCTTGTTCAGCTGCGTGAGATCTTCGGTGGTCAGCGTCGGGGCCAGGGCGTCGAGCGCGCTTGCCAGCGTGGTGTCGCCGAGGAAGTCCTTGCCGACGACCGGCACCAGGTTGTCGGCCAGCTGCAGGTGCTTGTCGTCCTGCAGCAGGACCAGGCCGAGGTCGGGCAGCGTCGCGTCGGTCGTGCCGACCAGGCCCAGCTGTGCCTTGCCGCTGGTCACGGCGCTCTTGACCTGGGCCGTGCCGAAGCCGAGCGGCAGAACCTTGGTCACCTTGATGCCGTAGGTCTTCTCCAGGCCCGGCTGGCAGAAGGGCCGGTCAGGGCACTCCTCGGTCGCCGCGATGACGACCGACCGCCCGTGGAGGTCCGACATCCGGGTCAGGCGGTTCTTGGTGGCGTAGGCCTTGGTGACGGCGAACGCGTTCTGGTCGACCGCCTCTGCGGCATCGAGCGCCTTGATGCCGAGCGGCTCGCCGAGCTTGTTCAGCGCCGCGACCGTGGTGTCCTTGTCGGAGGTCGCGACAGGCGCCGCGCTCTGACCATGGGCCTTGATGTTCAGGAACTCCGTCATCGTGGCGGCGTAGTCGGGCACGACGTCGATGTCGCCCTTCTCCAGAGCGGGCTCGTAGACCTCTCGGTTCTGGACGACCTTGATCGTCGGCTGGAAGCCGGCCTTCTCCAGCAGCAGCTTGTACATCTCGGCCATCAGCTGGATCTCGGTGAACCCGGCTGAGCCGATGACCAGCGACCTGCCGCCGGCGCCACCGGAGCTGCTCGCGGCCGACGAGCTGCCGCTGCTGGTGCTGCCGCTCAGGTTGTTGCTGCTGCCACCACAGCCCGTGAGGGCAGTACAGAGAGCCACGACCAGTGCCACACCGGTCGAAGCGCGCGTGGAACGCACGTCGGTACCCGCCTTCTGTGTCCCGCACTCCCGGATCCCCGTGGTGCGCGTGTCTGACGAGTGCGCTGCACACCCGCGTGGCAGCAGTCAAACACGCAGCCCCGACAGGCGACCAGCCCGCCGTACCGGATCGAGACGTCGTTGCAACACCTCGAAGATCCCCTCGACCAGCAGTGCGAGCCCGGCCACCAGGACCGCGCCGCTGACCAGCTCGGCCTGGTCCTGCCGTCCGAAGCCGGCGTTGATGAACCGTCCGAGACCGCCGCCGAGCACGAACGCCCCGAGGGTGGCCGTGGCGATGATCTGCACGGCGGCCAGGCGCACGCCCGTCAGGATCAGCGGCAGGGCCAGCGGCAGCTCCACGTGACGCAGGACCTGCCAGCCCGACATGCCCATGCCCCGGGCGGCCTGCACCGTGTCGGCGTCGACCTCGCGGACTGCGACGTAGGCGTTGGTCAGCACCGGAGGGATGCCGAACAGGACCAGGGCGAGCACCGTGGACCTCGCACCGAGGCCGAGCGGACCGATCGCGAGGAGCACCAGCACCGCGAACACGGGCACCGCGCGGCCGATGTTGGTGAGGTTGATCGCGAGGGCCCCACCCTTGCCGATGTGGCCCAGCCACAGGGCCAGCGGCAGGGCGAGCACGCAGACGATGGCCAGGGCGGACCCCGAGAGCACGAGGTGCTCCGCGGTGCGGGTCGGGATGCCGTCGGCACCGCGCCAGTGCGCACCGTCGGTGAGCCACGCGGCCACGTCACCGAACGCGCTCATCGGCGGCATCAGCGGCCGCCCCGCGGCTGCCACGGGGTGAGCGCCCGCTGCGCCCCCTGCAGGGTCACGTCGGCGAGGATCGCCAGCACCACGCACAGCAGCGACGCGGTGAGCACCTGCGCCTTGAACTGCGTCGAGAGGCCGTCGAAGATCAGGTTGCCCAGGCCTCCGTAGCCGATGATGCCGCCGACCGTGGTGAGCGCGACCGTGGAGACCGTGGCGATCCGCAGCCCGGCCATCGTCGCGGGCAGAGCGAGGGGCAGCTCCACCGTGAGCAGCAGGCGCGTCGGCCCCAGTCCCATGCCGCGCGCCGCCTCCTTGACCTCGCTGCTGACGGCGTCGAGACCCGCGAGGACATTGCGCACCAGCACGGTCAACGAGTAGAGGACGAGGCCGACCACGACGGTCTCGGCGCTGATGCCGGTGTAGGGGATGAAGAGGGAGAACAACGCGATCGAGGGAACCGTGTAGATGACGGTGGACGCGCCGAGCAGCAGCTGGCTCAGGTGCGCCCGCCGGGCGGTCACGGCCAGCGGCACCGACACGATCAGCCCGATCAGGACCGAGACCACGGTGAGCTCGAGGTGCTGGACCAGCGCGTCGACCAGGTCGGTCCTGCGGCTGCTGAGGTATTCGCCGCAAAGCCATTGGTTGCGTGCCAGACAACCGGCTGCGAGAGGATCCATGGATGGACGGTAGCCAACAGCCGATGATCCGGCTCGAGCGCGTCGGCAAGCGCTACCCCGATGGCACGGTCGCGGTGCACGAGCTCGATCTCGACGTACCGGAGGGCGAGCTGGTCGTGCTGGTGGGCCCGTCGGGCTGCGGCAAGTCGACGACCCTGAAGATGGTCAACCGGCTCATCGAGGCGACCAGCGGCCGGATCCTGCTGCAGGGCGAGGACGTGACCACGACCGATCCGGTCCAGGTGCGCAGGCGGATGGGCTACGTCATCCAGCAGGTCGGACTCTTCCCGCACCAGAGCGTGGCGGCCAACGTCGCCACGGTGCCCCGCCTGCTCGGGTGGGACAAGCGACGTACGGCGACCCGGGTGCGAGAGCTGCTCGACCTGGTCGGGCTCGACCCGGACCAGTTCGCCGGACGCTATCCGCACCAGCTCTCCGGCGGTCAGCGCCAGCGGGTCGGGGTGGCCCGCGCGCTCGCGGCGGACCCGCCCGTCCTGCTGATGGACGAGCCGTTCGGTGCGGTCGACCCGATCGTGCGTGACCGCCTGCAGGCCGAGTTCCTGCGTCTGCAGAAGGAGGTGCGCAAGACGATCCTGTTCGTCACCCACGACCTCGACGAGGCGGTGAAGCTCGGTGACCGCATCGCGGTGTTCCGGCAGGGCGGCCACCTCGAGCAATACGACACCCCGGCCCGGATCCTCGCCGCGCCGGCGACCTCCTTCGTCGCGCAGTTCGTCGGTGCCGACCGGTCGCTCAAGCGGCTCGCGGTCACCTCGATCCGCCGCGAGGACGTGCAGCGGCCCACCGAGCCGTTGCCCGAGGGCCCGGCGAGTGTGCCGCTCGGCAGCTCGTTGCGCGAGGCGCTGGCCCTGATGCTGGCCCACGACCAGGGCTTCGTCGTCGTCACCGACGACGCAGGACCGATCGGCGTCCTGACCCCGACCGGGGTGCACGCCGCGCTGCGCCACTCGGTCGAGCCTGACTAGCCGGGAGGGCGCGGTGTCCGGTCAGGCGCGCGCGGAGGGGTCCTCGTCGGTGCCGCCGCGGACCCGGCACAGGCGCTCCAGCAGCAGTCCGGCCCCGGTCAGCAGCAGCGCGGCGAGCACCGCGAGCCCGGCCAGGACGGCGCGCTCGCGCCGGCTCGAGAAGTCGAGGGACGGCAGCAGCACCAGCGCGTAGCCGGCGTAGAGCCCGCCGACGATCGGTCCGACGTGGGCACTGGCCTTGCCGAGCACGGCCATCCGCGCGACCGCCAGGGGATGGGGCCGCCGGTCGTCGCTGCGCAGCCGGCTGCGCAGGGCCAGCGCCGCGATGAGCACGACCAGGCCCAGCGCGAACAGGCCCGCTGGCGCGGTCCAGGAGATCGGCGGCAGCACAGCGCCACGGCTCTCGAGAAGGTCGAGGAAACCCCAGGTGGCCGTCGCCAGACCGGCGAAGAGCGCCAGCAGCGAGGTGACGGCGGTAGGCCTCACGCGCGCTCCGTGAGAGCCGGCGGACGCAGCCGGAGGTCGCTGCGCAGGCGCACGCCGCGGACGTCGAGGCCGTCCAGCAGCGCGTCGACGCGGCCGTGGCCCACCAGCGTGGCATCGGGGTCGGCGGCCAGCCAGGGCACCAGCACGAAGGGCCGCTCGTGTGCGCGGGGATGGGGGACGGTCAGCTCCAGCTCGTCGACGACCTGGTCGCCGACGGCGATCACGTCCATGTCCAGAGTGCGCGGGCCCCAGTGCGCGCCGCGGACGCGGCCCTGCGCGCGCTCGACCTGATGGGCCAGCTGCAGCAGCGCGCTCGGGCGCGCCGCCGTCTCGACCACCACGACCGCGTTGAGGAAGTCCTCCTGGTCCGGCCCCCCGACCGGATCGGTCTCATAGACCGGCGAGACGGCCGTCACGGAGCCGGCAGAGGCCGCGGCGTCGACTCCGGACTGCAGCATCGCCAGCCGGTCGCCCACGTTGCTGCCGAGCGCGAGAACAGCCCGGGAGACGGTCATGCGCGCGCCCGCACGACGGTGACCGCCACGTCGTCGAAGGCGACCGTGATGGGGGCTTGCGGCTTGTGCACCGTGACCTCGACTCTGTGCACGAGCGGGTAGGAGAGACAGATGTCGGCGATGCGCGCGGCCAATGTCTCGAGGAGCTTGACCGGCTCGCCCCGGACAGCGGCGACGACGCGCTCGGCGAGCTCGCCGTAGTGCACGGTGTCGGCGACGTCGTCGCTCGCCGCGGCCGGCCGGGTGTCGACGTCGAGCTCGACGTCCACGACGAAGGGCTGACCCTCGACCCGCTCCTGCTCGTAGACACCGTGGTGACCGACGGCGCGCAGTCCGCGCAACCCGATGCGGTCGGTCATCGGGACTCGACAGCGGACTCGAGAGCGGCCACCACGCGCACGGCGTCGGCGCTGGCGGCCACCTCGTGCACCCGGACGCACCACACGCCGCGCGCGGCCGCGAGCGCCGTGAGGGCAGCCGACGCGTCGTCGCGCGCGGCGGCTGGTCGCGGCGTGCCGGACCCGTCGGCGAGCAGCGCGCCGAGGAACCCCTTGCGCGACGCACCGATGAGCACCGGTCGACCCAGGTCGAGCAGTCCGTCCAGGTGAGCGAGCAGCGCCCAGTTGTGCCCGGCGTCCTTGGCGAACCCGAGGCCGGGGTCGACGACCAGACGGTCGCGCGGGATCCCTTCGGACTCGAGGGTGTCGAGGCGGCGGGCCAGCTCCTCGCGTACGTCGCGCACGACATCGTCGTACGTCGCCCGGGAGGCCATGTCGGCGCTGTGTCCCCGCCAGTGCATCGCCACGAACGGTCGGCCGGAGTCGGCTACCGCGGCAGCCATGTCGGCGTCGGCGAGCCCACCGCTCACGTCGTTGACCACCTGCGCGCCGGCCTCCACGGCTGCGGAGGCGGTCGAGGCGCGCATCGTGTCGATGCTCACGACGACACCCTGCTCGGCGAGCGCACGAACCACCGGCAGGACGCGCCGCGCCTCCTCCTCCGCCGACACCCGCCGGGCGCCGGGCCGGGTCGACTCGCCGCCGACGTCGACCAGGTCGGCGCCCCGGTCGCGCAGCCGCAGGCCGTGGGCCACCGCGGCATCGGTGTCGAGATAGGCACCGCCGTCGGAGAACGAGTCGGGCGTCACGTTGAGGACGCCCATGACCAGGCACCTGTCCACCGTGGTGAGCTGCGTCGGCAGCCCCGCGGGCCGGGTGCGGCGCGGGCGGGCCTGCTGCGGTGCTGACACCGTCGTCATCGGGCCACGATGAGGCTCATGGCCTCGGCCCGCGTCGCGGGGTCACGCAGCTGACCGCGCACGGCCGAGGTGACGGTGGTGGCGCCCGGTTTGCGGATGCCGCGCATCGACATGCACTGGTGCTCGCACTGGACCACCACGATGACGCCCCGTGGCTCGAGGATGCGCATCAGCGAGTCGGCGACCTGCGTGGTCATGCGTTCCTGCACCTGCGGGCGCCGCGCGAAGACGTCGACCAGCCGGGCCAGCTTGGACAGGCCGGTGATGCGACCCTCGTGGGAGGGGATATAGCCCACGTGCGCCACCCCGGTGAAGGGGACGAGGTGGTGCTCGCACATCGAGCGGACCTCGATGTCCTTGACCAGCACCATCTCGTCGTGGCCGAGGTCGAAGGTGGTGGTCAGGACGTCCTCGGGCTCCTGCCACATGCCGGCGAAGATCTCCCGGTAGGCCCGCGCGACCCGCTGCGGCGTGTCCCGCAGGCCGTCGCGCTCGGGGTCCTCGCCGATGGCGACCAGCAGGTCGTGCACGGCACGGCTGACCGCCTCGTGGTCGTACCCGCCTGCCGGCCACCGGCGGTCCGCGACGGCCGCGTCGGACGGCTCGCTGCGGTGGACCTCCACCACGGGATCAGCCCTCGAAGCCCAGCGGCCGACCCGGGATCTCCTCGGATGGCAGGGGCGAGTCGGGGACGTCGGTAGGCCCCGTGACACCCATGCTGTGCTCCCTGTCCTTGCCGTTGGTGCCCGGAGAGGCGAGCTCCTTCGGCGTCATGACCGGACCGGGCTGAGGGGCCCGCTTGTCGGAGCCCGTCCACGCCGGACGCGGCGGGCGCCTGCGGATGTTGGTGAAGATCTGGGCGACCTCGCTCTTGTCGAGCGTCTCGCGGTCGAGCAGGGCGAGCACCAGCTCGTCGAGCACGTCGCGGTTGTCGACCAGGATCTCCCACGCCTCGTCGTGCGCGACCGTGATCAGCTTCTTGACCTCTTCGTCGACGACACCGGCGACCTCCTCGGAGTAGTCGCGCTGGTGGCCCATGTCGCGGCCGAGGAACGGCTCGGCGTTCTCCGAGCCCAGCTTGATCGCACCGATCCGCTCGGTCATGCCGTACTGGGTCACCATCGCCCGGGCGACCGCGGTCGCCTTCTCGATGTCGTTGGCCGCACCGGTCGTCGGGTCGTGGAACACGATTTCCTCGGCGGCGCGGCCGCCCAGCATGTAGGCCAGCTGGTCGAGCATCTCGTTGCGCGTCGTGGAGTACTTGTCCTCGTCGGGCAGCACCATGGTGTACCCGAGCGCCCGCCCACGCGGCAGGATGGTGATCTTGTGCACCGGGTCGGTGTTCGGCAGTGCCGCCGCGACCAGCGCATGGCCACCCTCGTGGTAGGCCGTGATCTTCTTTTCCTTCTCGTTCATCAGCCGCGAGTGCTTCTGCGGCCCGGCGATCACTCGGTCGATCGCCTCGTCGAGCGCACCGGCGTCGATCAGCTTCTTGTTGTTGCGGGCGGTCAGCAGCGCGGCCTCGTTGAGCACGTTGGCCAGGTCGGCGCCGGTGAAGCCCGGCGTCCGCCGAGCGAAGGACATCAGGTCGATGCCCTCGTCGATCGGCTTGCCCTTGGCGTGCACCTGGAGGATCTGGTGGCGGCCGAGCAGGTCGGGCCGCTCGACGGCGATCTGGCGGTCGAAACGGCCGGGCCTGAGCAGGGCAGGGTCGAGGATGTCCGGCCGGTTGGTGGCGGCGATCAGGATCACGCCGCCCTTGACATCGAAGCCATCCATCTCCACGAGGAGCTGGTTGAGGGTCTGCTCCCGCTCGTCGTGACCACCACCCATGCCGGCGCCGCGGTGGCGCCCGACGGCGTCGATCTCGTCGACGAACACGATGGCGGGCGCGTTGGCCTTGGCCTGCTCGAACAGGTCGCGGACGCGCGAGGCGCCGACACCAACGAACATCTCGACGAAGTCGGAGCCCGAGATGGAGTAGAACGGCACGCCGGCCTCCCCCGCGACGGCGCGCGCGAGCAGCGTCTTGCCGGTGCCGGGCGGGCCGTAGAGCAGGACGCCCTTGGGGATCTTGGCGCCGATGGCCTGGAACTTGGCAGGGTTCTCCAGGAACTCCTTGATCTCCTGCAGCTCCTCGACCGCCTCGTCGGCGCCCGCGACGTCCTTGAACGTCGTCTTGGGCGTGTCCTTGCTGATCAGCTTGGCCTTCGACTTCCCGAACTGCATGACGCGGGAGCCGCCGCCCTGCATCTGGTTGAAGAAGAACAGGAAGAGCACGATCAGGATCAGGATCGGCAGGAAGTTGACGAACAGGGTGACGAGCAGGTTCTGCTTCGGCACGCTGTCGGTGTAGTCCTGGCTCGGCGGGTTCTCGCGCAGCAGGTCGACGATGTCGCGCTGGCGCGCCTCGACATAGTCGGTCTGGATCTTCTTGGCACCGCTGGCGCCGACGACGTTGGCCGAGTCCTTGAGGGTCAGCTCGAGCCGCTGGTCGCGGTCGATGATCTTGGCTTCCTTGACCTGGTGCTGCTCGATCGCCTGGATGGCCACCGAGGTGTCCACCTTCTTGAAGCCGCCCGTGGCCGACGAGATCGACGTGACGAGCAGCACGCCGACGATGATGAGGGCGACCCAGAAGAAGGGGCCGCGGAAATAGCGCTTGACGTCCATCGAACCGGGGCGGGTCGCCCCGTCCCTCCTGCCGAACGTGGGAAGTCGGACCTTGACGGTACTACGCGGCGCGCCCAGATGCGGACGTTGCCCGCCTAACCGGGCGCTGCCCGACGTCAGCCACAACGCCGCGGGGCCGTGAGGCGTTCCCGCGGAGGGCGCCGGTCCGCCGGGCTACCGGGGTGATCTCCGGGGACTCAGGCCGTGTAGACGTGCGGCGCCAGGGTGCCCACGAAGGGCACGTTGCGGTAGCGCTCGCCGTAGTCGAGGCCGTAGCCCACGACGAACTCGTTGGGGATGTCGAAGCCCACGTAGCGGACCGGGACGGCCACCTGGGCGGCGTCGGGCTTGCGCAGCAGGGTGCACACCTCTACCGAGGCCGGCCCGCGCGAGGACAGGTTGGACATCAGCCAGGACAAGGTCAGCCCCGAGTCGATGATGTCCTCGACGATGAGCACGTCACGTCCGGTGATGTCGCGGTCGAGGTCCTTGAGGATGCGCACCACGCCCGAGGACTTGGTGCCGGAACCGTAGGACGACACCGCCATCCAGTCCATCTCGATGTGCGAGCCGAGGGCCCGGGCCAGGTCGGCCATGACCATCACGGCGCCCTTGAGGACGCCGACCAGCAGCAGGTCCCGGCCCTCGTAGTCACGGTCGATCTCGGCTGCCATCTCCCGCAGGCGGTGGCTGATCTGCTCCTCGGAGATCAGCACCTTCTCGAGATCGGTGCCCAGGTCCTTCTCGTCCACGCGTGCTCCCGCTCCTGCCTCGCTGGAGGTCGATCCCGGTCACTGGCCACGGGTGAGCAGCAGCCTGCCACATCGCCGTTCGACGCGGACCCCGCCCGGCAGGTGCAGCGGCCCCTGACCGTGCCAGTCGCGCAGCAGCCGCTCGAGCTCGCCGACGTGGCCTGCCGTCAGGTCGCCGGCCGGCGCACCCGCCTCGAGCGCGGCCCGGCGCAGCACCCGGGAGCGCACGGCGGCCGGCAGGGCCTCCAGGGCGGGCACGTCGAGCCCGTTCCCGCCACCGCAGGCGGCGTACGCCGATGCCGCCCAGACGTCGAGCGCGTCGGCATCGGCGCGCAGCAGGTCGGCGCTGCGGGCGAGCGCGGCGGCGACGCCCGGACCGAGGGCCGCCTCCAGGGCAGGGAGGGCGTCGCGCCGCACGCGGGACCGGGCGTAGGCGGGGTCGGTGTTGTGCGGGTCCTCCCAGACCGGCAGGCCGGCGGCTGCGCGCCTGGTGGTGGCCCGGTCGAGCCCGAGCAGGGGACGCCGCCAGCGTCCGGTGACCGCTGCCATGCCGGCCAGCGAACGAGCCCCCGAACCCCGCGCCAGCCCGAGCAGCACGGTCTCGGCCTGGTCGTCGCGGGTGTGCCCGAGCACCACGGCGGCGGCCGCCAGCCGGTCGGCGGCGGCGGCCAGTGCGGCGTACCGCGCCGCCCGCGCCGCCGCCTCCGGCCCCCCGGCCGCGCCGACGGTCACGGTGAGCACCTCGGTCGGGTCGAGACCGAGGCCGCGCAGGGTCATGGCCAGCTCGCCGGCGCGGTCCGCCGACCCCTGCTGCAGGCCGTGGTCCACGGTCAGCGCTCCGGCGGCGAGCCCGGCGCGGGGTGCCTCGAAGGCGAGCGCCGCCGCGAGCGCGAACGAGTCGGCCCCGCCGCTGCACGCGACGAGCACCAGGTCACCCGGCGCGAGGTCGGAGACGGCGGCGCGCACTGCGCGGCGTACGTCGGCGACGGCCGGGCTGGGTCCCACACGCGCACCGTACGGCGCCTGCCCGGCGCTGTCGGTGCCGGCGCTGCTCAGGCGAGCTCGCGGCGCCCCACGACGCGGTCCACCCACGCGTCGGGATGGGCGATCTCCTCCTTGGTCGGCAGCTGGTGGGGCCCTTCCCAGACCCGGTTGAACCCGACCATGCCCCCCCGCTCGACCGCGCCGCGCACGAAGCGCTCGCCGTCGCGGTACTGCCGCAGCTTGGCGTCGATGCCGAGCAGCCGGCGCACGACCAGCTCGACCCGGCCGGCCTCCTTGCGGCGCTGCTGGAACTTGCGCCGGATGTCGGCCACCGAAGGCACGACCTCGGGTCCGATGCCGTCCATGACGAAGTCGGCGTGCCCCTCGAGCAGCGACATGAGCGCGGTGATCCGGTCGAGGATCTCGCGCTGCTCGGGAGTCTGCACGGCTTCCACGAGGGAGGCGCCCTCGGTCGAGGCGTCGGGGTCGAAGCCGTCCTTGATCGCCTCGTAGGCGGCCGACGCGGCGCAGCGCAGCCGCTGCGCCATGGCGGCGGTGTCGACATCGGTGGCCGCGACGAAGGCCCGGATCTCACTCATCACGTGCCCGCGCAGCCACGGCACCGCGCCGAACTGCACGCGGTGGGTCTCCTCGTGCAGGCACACCCACAGCCGGAAGTCGGCCGGCACGACGCCCATCTCGCGCTCGGCGGCGACGATGTTGGGAGCGACCAGCAGCAACCGGCCAGGACGCTCGCCGGCATCCTCGCCGTACGGCGGGAAGAGCTCGTACTGGCCGAGGACCTTCGTGGCCAGGAAGGCGAGCAGCGTGCCGGTCTGCACGCCGGTGACGCGCGACCCGACGGCCGACGCGACGGGCGTCGGCGGGCGGTTGCTCACGAGCTTCTCGACCAGCGGCTCGATCACGGTGCGGAAGCCGGCCGCGTTGGCCTGGATCCATCCCGGCCGGTCGATGACCGCGACGCTGGCGCCCTCGGTCGGCGCCTGCAGGCCGGTGTAGCCACGCACGTGCTCGTGGGCCTGGGCGGCGTAGTCGCGCAGCGCGGCGACCGCCTCGCGGGCCTCCGTCGCGGTGATCTCGGGACCCGGACGCACCAGCCGCTTGCCGGTGGACACAGCGAGGTCCCAGTCGACCATCACAGAGTTCATCTCTTCACCGTACGTCGTTGGGAGCGCGCGGGCCGGGCGGCCGGTCGCGGTGTCATGGCTGCGGGTGTCTTGGCTGCGGCGGTAACGCGACGACCCGCGCGATCGCGGGATCGCGCGGGTCGTCGAACGTGCGGTATGCGGGCGGTGCCGCGCTGTCTCGGCCGCTAGCCGAAGACGCTGACGCCGCCGGGGCCGACGAGGAACGCCACGATGATCAGGATGATGCCCAACAGGACCTGACCACGCACGAGCGTGACGACGCCCCAGATACCGATCAGCACTGCCAGAATCCAAAGCAACATTGCCATGGTGTGCCTCCTTCCGAGGCCCATGATTCCCCGGCCCTGCCGGCTCAACCTCGCCGAATCCGGTGAGTTGCGAGGTCTTCCTCAGCGTGGCGCGGCGCCGGCGACCGTCGCCGCGAAGCGGTCGAGCACCTCCCGTGCGGCCAGCGTGCCGCCGGCCGGCACGCGGTCGGACATCACCACGAACACCAGCGTGCGCGATCCGTCGGTCGTCACACCGGCCAGCGTGCTGACCCCGGTCAGCGTGCCGGTCTTGGCACGGACCAGACCGGCACCGGGCCGGGTGGCGGCGCCCCCGTAGCGCGTGGCGAGCGTGCCCGAGAAGGCGGCCACCGGCAGGCTGGTGACGACGGTGCGCAGCCACGGGCGGCGTAGGTCGGTCGCGGCGAGCGCGAGCAGCCCGGCCAGGGTGCTGGCCGGTATCACCGACTCGCGTGACAGGCCGCTGCCGTCACGCAGCGTCACACCGTCGGTGGGCAGGCCGAGCTCGTCCAGGACGGACAACACGGCCGACGTACCGCCGGAGAAGGTGGCGGGCTGGTGGCGCGCCAGGGCGACGAGGCGCAGCAGCGCCTCGGCGAGGTCGTTGTCGCTGGTCTGCAGGTCGGTCTCGACCATCTCGGCCACCGTCGGCGAGCGCACCTGCGCCAGCGTCGTGGCTGCGGCCGGGGCGGTCGTGCGGGTGACCGGTCCGCGGACCCGGATGCCCCGGGCGTCGAGCAACCGGGCCAGGTCTCGGCCGGCGGCCAGCGCCGGGTCCGGCTCCCGGCCGCTGGCGCCGGGTCGGACCCGCCCGGCGTCGACGGAGAGCGCGCTCACCGGGCTGACGACCCCCGAGCGGACATAGGTGGCGGGCCAGGCCGGGGAGACGGCCGGACCCGCGAACAGGGAGTCGTCGACGCGGACCCGGGCGACGCGCGGCGGGCTCGGTGTCCGGCGCAGCGCGGCGGCGGTCGCGTCGGCGAGCGCGGCGAGGCTGGCCCGCGCCGGATAGCTGCCGCGCGGGTCGCGGCGCACGGTCAGAGTGGCGTCACCGGCACCGACGAGGACGACCTCGTCGGCGCGGGCGCCGGTCACCGTGCGGGTGGTCAGCCGGGTGTCGGGCCCCAGGGCGACGAGAGCTGCCGTCGTGGTCGCGAGCTTGGCGACCGACGCGGGGGTGCGCGCCACGGTGGAGGCGCGGTCGAGCAGCGGCTGGCCGCTGTCCGCGTCGAGCAGCAGCGCCGAGGTGTTCCGGCCGAGCGCGCGGCTCTCGAGCAGCGCCTGCAGCCGCCCGAGCGCGACCCCGGCGGTCGCCGACGGCTGCCCCGTGACCGGCGCCAGCACCGGCGCCGCCTCGGGCAGCGGCGACGTGCTGGGCGTGGGTGTCGGGGCAGCGCGCCGCTGCTGGCCGGGGAGCCGGTCGGTGCTCGCGAGCCCCGCTGCGGCGCCGCCGGCGAGCAGCACGGCGAGGGCCACGACGACTGTGACCACCCGCCCGCGACCCTGCCGGTGCAGCCGTCCGCCCACCCGCACCGTCACCTCGCTTCGTCCACCCCCGCGCCCGCCGTACCCGCCGTACCCGCCGCGCCCGCCGTACCCGCCGCGCCCGCCGCGCCCGCCGTACCTACCCGAAACTTCTCGTGATCGTGAGGGGATCCGGCACCTTTTCGGTGCTGATCCCCCTCACGATCAACGGTGGTCGGGCGGTGGTCGGGCGGTGGTCGGGCGGTAGTCGGGCGGTGGTCGGCAGAGTTCGGGGCGTGGTCGGGCGTGGCCGGGCGACGGGCGGGCGCGGAACGGCGTGCTTCTCGTGCTCGTGAGACTATCCGGCGGTCGTGTGCGAGCTCGCCCGGAGCGCTCGGGCCGGTCGACCGCGTGATCGCCGAGGACTGGAGCCCCGCCGTGGAGTTCGACGTGTTCATCGAGATCCCCAAAGGCAACCGCAACAAGTACGAGGTCGACCACGAGACCGGCCGGATCCGGCTGGACCGCATGCTGTTCACGTCGACGCGCTACCCGTCGGACTACGGTTTCATCGAGAACACCCTGGGGCTCGACGGCGACCCGCTCGACGCGCTGGTGCTGCTGGAGGAGCCGACCTTCCCGGGCTGCGTGATCAAGGCGCGGGCGCTGGGCATGTTCCGCATGACCGACGAGGCCGGCGGCGACGACAAGGTGCTGTGCGTGCCCGCGACCGACCCCCGCTGGGAGCACCTGCGCGACATCCATCACGTGTCCGAGTACGACCGGCTGGAGATCCAGCACTTCTTCGAGGTCTACAAGGACCTGGAGCCCGGCAAGTCGGTCGAGGGCGCCACCTGGGTGGGGCGCGTCGAGGCGGAGGCGGAGATCGACGCGTCCACCGAACGGCTCGCGAAGGCTCGCGCCGACGGCACCGCGCACCGCTACTGACCCTCGCCGGTCGTGGCGCTCAGACGAGGCCCACTTCAGTGAACTCCGGCAGGCCGCCCTGCCAGACGGCGTAGGCGGCGAACAGCAGCAGCGAGAACCCGTACGCCGTCACCAGCACCCGGCCGAGGCCCTGGCGCGTCACCAGTCCCCACAGCACGAACAGCACGGCGACCCCGATGCCGGCGTACGCCGTCTGGCCCTCTACCGAGTTGGTGAAGTGGGTGAAGCCGACCACCAGCGCGAGGAGATGGGCACCCGGCCCGCCCCGAGGACGGCGCTCCGACAGCGTCGCCGCGAGCACCGCGACCAGCAGCCAGAAGCCGGCGTAGAACAGGTAGTGCCCGACCCGCTCGTCCCACAGGTGCGCCGGCTCGCCGGGCACCACGTTGCCGACCGAGTTCGCGGCGAGGTGGATCCCGTGCCCCTGCGTGTACAGCACCGCGGCGAACCAGAAGACCACCCACGCGCGGCGAGTGGCGTGCGCGGCGAGCAGCGCGCCCGCCGCCGCACCGGTGACGACGTACGGCGTCGCCAGGTCGATCCAGTCGGCCCACCGGGTGTGCGTGTCCCCCACCTCGCCGAGACCGCGCAACAGGATGCCGACGTGGTGGAAGAACCCGTAGCCCAGAGCCAGCAGGACCAGCCACCCACCGAAGCTGCCGCCTCGGCGGTCGAGGTAGCCGGTCATGGACCGGCCAGGTCGCCGGCCATCAGCCCGTCACGGCCGCGCAGCGCCGAAGAGGCTGTCACGCCAGATGCTCGAGACGCGCACGTCCTCACCGGTGAAGGGTGCCTCGATCATCTGACCGTCGCCGACGTACAGCGCGACGTGGTAGATGCTGCGGTAGTCGGACTTGTTGCTCGCGAAGAAGACCAGGTCGCCGGGACGCAGGTCGCCCAGCGCCACCGGTTGGCTCTGCTGGTACTGGGCGACGCTGTAGTGCGGCAGGGACACGCCGCCCTGTTGCCAGGCCCGCATGGTCAGCCCCGAGCAGTCGAAGGACCCCGGACCGTCGGCCGCCCACACGTAGGGCTTGCCGATCTGGTCGCGGGCGAACGCGATCGCCGCGGAGGCGCCGGACGCCGTTGCGCCCGAGGAGCCCGAGGAGGCCGGCGGCGCCGGAGCCGGGTCGCCGGAGCCACCACCGGAACCGCCACCGGTGTCGCCGGAGCCACCGCCCGACGAGCCGCCGCCGCGCTCGTCGGCAGGTGCCCGCGCCTGACCGGCCGCTGCCTCCTCGGCCTGTCGCCGGGACTCCGCCGCGGCCTGCGCCGCCGCTGCCGCCCGCGCACTGGCGGCCGCCGCCGCGGCCGCCGCCGCGACCCGCGCCGCCCGGGCGGCGCGGGCCGCCGCCGCCCGCCGGGCCGCGGCCTGGCGAGCTGCTTCCAGACCGGCCTGGCGCGCCCGCTCGAGGCGCACGGAGGTGTGCCGAGCCGCGGCCAGGGAGCGCACCAGCGAGGCTCGTTCGGCGCTGATCTCGCCGACCGCCTGCCGTTGGCCGGCCAGGGCGCTCTGCGCGCTCTGCTTCGCCCTGGCCACCGCGAGCGTCGCCCGGCGGCGCTCGGCCACCATCACGTCGGCGCGGTGCGCCATGACGCCGGAGACGGCTTGGGCCGACCGCAGGGCGTCCAGCATGTTGTCGCGGTGCTGCCCGATGGCCGTGAGCGCCGCCGCCCGGCTGATCAGGTCACGGGGGCCCTGCGCACTCAGGAACGCCGACAACCCGCCGAGGTCGCCACCGGTGCGGTACGCCGCCGCGGCGAACGCTCCGACCTCCCGGCGCGACGTGGCCACGCCGGTCCGGGCGGCAGCCGCGCGCCGCTGAGCCCGCTTCGCGCCGGCGACGGCCGACTGGAGGCGGTACCGCGCCCCGTTGTACGCCTCGACCGCGACGGCGACCTGGGTGGCGAGCGCCGCCGAGCGAGCCGTCGCGGCGGCGAGCCGCGCCTCGATGCGACCGACCTGGGCCGCGCGGCTGGTGACCCGTGCCCTGCTGGCCGCGACCTGCGACGCGCTCGGGTAGACACCGGGGTCGGCGGCGGCGGAGGCGTGCGGCGCGGGCCCGGCGAGGGTGACAGCGCCCAGCACGGCGGCGAGCGCGAGCCGCGACGTACGTCGGTGGGCGCGCGCGACGGACTGCTGCCTCCCCACCGGCTCTCCTCTCGCGGTCCCCCGGCGGCTGCCGGGTCGACGCACCCGCCGGCACGGAGGGGACGGACCCGACGGCTCGGGAACCCACGACCTGGTCTCGACGCCCTGGGAGGGCAACTGAAGTCACAATCGTCCCGCTAGATAACACCCGTCACATCGCTCACGTCAAGGCGCCCCTCATCCGGACGCGGCCATCGAGGCGGCTAGCGCGCTCCGAGCAGGGGCAGCAGGTCCTGGCCGAGCGAGTACAGGTCGTCGTAGACCTCGCTGGCCCCTGCCCCACGCAGCTCCTCGGTCGAGAAGCCGCCGGTGCGCAACGCCCATCCCTCGAGGCCCAGCCGCCCGGCGGCCTCGAAGTCCCAGGTCGAGTCCCCCACCACGACGGGACGTCGGCCCCCGATCCGGTCCCGCGCGACCGCCAGGATGTCGGGCTCGGGCTTGGACTTCTCGACGTCCTCGGAGGTGGTCCAGGCGTCGAGCAGCTCGCGGGCCTCCAGCAGGTCCAGGTAGTGCTGCAGGTGCTCGCTCTTGCCGGAGCTGGCCAGGCACACGCGGGCCGGCGACTGAGCCAGCCGCTGCAGCACGTCGGCCGCGCCGGGCACCGGCGCGATCTCCTCGATCATCGTCTCGAACCGCTGCTGCCACGCGGACCTGATCGCGTCGCCGCGTTCGTGATCGGCCTCCTGCCCGATCAGCGAGGGGACCAGCTGGTCACCGCCCATGCCGATCTTGCGGTGGATCGCCCACACCGGCAGGACATGGCCATGCGCTCGGAACGCGCGATACCACGCGAGCGCGTGCTGGTAGTTGCTGTCGACCAGTGTGCCGTCCACGTCGAGCAGTACCGAGTCGAACACCGGCGGTCTCCCTTGCGGTTCAGGATGGTGTCGCCCGGCCTACCCGGTGGCGGCTCTCCCATGCGGTCACGCCCGCCCCCGGAGGTTTCGCCGTCGCCGACGCGGGTCACAGGAGGCGGATGGACCGACCATGCAGGTGACGGTGACCGGTGCCAGCGGCAACCTCGGAACCGCTCTGCTGCGGCGCCTGGCCGTCGATCACCCGACCTGGCAGGTCGTCGGGGTCGCCCGGCGACGCCCCGAGCGCGGCGAGCCGGCGTACGACCGGGTCCGCTGGGTCACGGCGGACCTGGCGGGTGACGCGTCGGCGGCGCTGGACGAGGCGATGGCCGGCTCGGACGCGGTCGTGCACCTCGCGTGGCTGATCCAGCCCGCGCGCGACGAAGACCTTCTGGAGCGGGTCAACGTCGGGGGCAGCCGGCAGGTGTTCGATGCCGTCGCGCGCAGCCGGGTGCCACACCTGGTGCACGCGTCCTCGGTGGGCGCGTACAGCCCGGCTCCGAAGACCGAGGTCGTGGACGAGAGCTGGCCGACGGACGGCGTACCCACCTCGTCCTACTCACGGCACAAGGTGGCCGTGGAGCGACTGCTCGACGACCACGCGCAGCGCCCCGGCGCCGCCGTCGTCGCCCGGCTACGACCCGGCCTGATCTTTCAGCAGGACGCCGGGAGCGAGGTCGCTCGCTACTTCCTCGGCCCGCTCGTGCCGAGCCGCCTCCTGGGGGCACGCCACCTGCCGGTGGTGCCGGTGCCCGACGCCGCGGTCTTCCAGGTCGTGCACGCCGAGGACGTGGCCGATGCCGTGGTGCGGATGCTGGCTCGTCAGGCGCAGGGCGCGTTCAACCTGGCCGGGACGCCGGTCATCACACCGCATCTGCTCGCCGAGGCGCTCGGCGGTCGTCGGGTGCCGGTCCCGCCGCGCGTCGTGCGACTCGCCGCGAGCCTGACGTGGCGCGCCCGGCTGCAACCGACCGACCCCGGCTGGGTCGACCTCGCGATGTGCGCGCCCGTGATGGCCACCGGCCGCGCCCGCGACGAGCTCGACTGGCACGCGCACCGCGACGCGAGAGCCGCGCTCGCCGAGCTGCTGGAGGGCATGCGACGAGGAGCCGGTACCCGGAGCAAGGTGCTCGCACCGCGCGGACGACGCTGAGGCGCGGCGCCGTCAGCCCCTGAGCCGGGGCAGCACCTCGTCGCGGTACAGGTCGAAGAACTGGCGGTAGTGCGGGCCCATGTTGGCGATGTACACCTCGTCGAAGCCGGCGTCCGAGAACGGCTGGAACGCCTCGACGTGCCGGTCGACGTCCTTGCCGCAGACCGTCGACTCGCGGGTCATCTCCTCGGTCACCAGCTCGCTTGCCTGTTCGAAGTGCTTCGGTGAGGGCAGCACCTGCGAGAGCTCGCCCGGGAGGCCGGCATTGGCCCACAGGCGGTGCGCGATCTCCACACCCTCGTCCTCCGTGTCGGCGACGCACACCTTGTAGCCGGCCTGGGTCGGCTTGTCGGCACCGGCTGCGGCCTTCCACTCCTTGACGTGCCCGGCATCGGGCTGCGTCGTCATGAAACCGTCGCCGATGCGCAGCGCCAGCTCGAAGGACCTGTCGCCGAACGCGGACACGTAGACCTTCGGGGGCTCGGCAGGGCGCGTGTAGATCCGGGCGTTCTCCACGGTGTAGTGCTTCCCGTAGTGGTAGGTGAACTCGCCCTGCCACAGCTCGCGGATCAGGCCGACCGCCTCCTCGAGCATCTCCAGGCGCACCGGCTCACTGGGCCAGGCAGCTCCCAGGATGTGCTCGTTGAGCGCCTCGCCCGTGCCGACACCGAGGGTGAAGCGACCCTCCAGCTGTACGGCGGCGGTGGCCGCGGCCTGCGCCACGACGGCGGGGTGGACGCGCATGGTCGGTGCCGTGACCGCTGTGGTCACCGGCAGCCTGCAGACCTGCGAGATCGCGCCGATCACGCCCCATACGAACGGGCTCTGCCCCTGCTGGTCGTTCCACGGGTGGAAGTGGTCGCTGATCCACAGTCCCTCGAAGCCGGCCTCCTCGGCCAACCGGGCCTGCTCGACGAGCTGCTGCGGGTCGTACTCCTCACAGCTGAGGAAATAGCCCAGGCGCATGGTCGCTCCTCCACGGGGCAGGTTCCGACGGGTGTGGGGCTGGACCGCACGTTCCCACCCCGGCCGAGGTCATGCCTCGGTCATGGCAGCCCCGAGAAGGAGCCCCGATGAGCACGACGGTCGGCGACCACGTCCTGCAGCGCCTGCGCGACTGGCAGGTGGAGCACGTCTTCGGCTACGGCGGGGACGGGATCAACGGGCTGCTCGCCGCCTGGGAGCGCGCCGGCGACCGGCCACGCTTCATCCAGGCACGGCACGAGGAGCTGGCCGCGCTCGAGGCCGTGGGCTACGCAAAGCTCAGTGGCCGGACCGGCGTCTGCGTGGGCACCAGCGGGCCGGGTGCCATCCACCTGCTCAACGGGCTGTACGACGCCAAGCTCGACCACGTGCCCCTCGTCGCGATCGTCGGCCAGACCAGTCGGTCGGCCATGGGTGGCGCCTACCAGCAGGAGGTCGACCTGCTGAGCCTCTTCAAGGACGTCGCAGCGGACTACTGCCAGATGGTCACCGTGCCGGAGCAGCTGCCCAACGTCCTCGACCGGGCGATGCGCATCGCTGCGAGCCGACGTACCGTCACGGCGGTGATCCTGCCCGCCGACGTACAGGAGCTCGAGTACACGCCGCCCGCGCACGCGTTCAAGATGGTGCCGTCCAGCCTTGACCAGACCTGGCCCGCGACGGTCCCGGCCGACCATGACCTCCGGCGGGCCGCCGACGTCCTGAACAGCGGTGAGCGGGTCGCCGTCCTGGTCGGGCAGGGGGCGCGCGGCGCCGCGGAGGAGGTCAAGGAGCTCGCGGAACTGCTCGGCGCCGGCGTCGCCAAGGCGCTGCTCGGCAAGGACGTGCTGTCCGACGAGCTGCCGTGGGTGACCGGCGCCATCGGGTTGCTCGGGACCCGGCCCTCCTACGAGCTGATGACCGACTGCGACACGTTGTTGGTCATCGGGTCCAACTTTCCCTACTCGCAGTTCCTCCCGCCCTACGACGGTGACCGGCCGGGCGCCCGCGGCGTGCAGATAGACATCGACCCGACGATGGTCGGGCTGCGCTACCCGTTCGAGGTCAATCTCGTCGGCGACGCGAAGTCGACGCTGCGCGCCTTGCTCCCGCTGCTGGACCGCAAGACCGACCGGACGTGGCAGGAGACAGTGCAGAAGAACGTCGCCCGCTGGTGGGAGGTACTGGACCGGCGCGCAGCCGTCAGCGCCGACCCCATCAACCCGGAGCGCGTCTTCCATGAGCTCTCGCCACGGCTGCCCGACGACGCGATGGTGACCGCCGACTCCGGCTCCGGGACCAACTGGTACGCCCGACACATCGTGATGCGCGGACGCATGCGTGGCACCCTGTCCGGCACGCTGGCGACGATGGGATGCGCCCTGCCCTACGCCGTCGGCGCGAAGTTCGCCCATCCGGGCAGGCCGGCCTATGCACTGGTCGGCGACGGCGCGATGCAGATGAACGGCATCAACGAGCTGATCACGGTGGCGAGCTGCTGGCGGGACTGGACCGACCCGCGGCTGGTCGTCGCGGTGCTGCACAACAACGACCTCAACCAGGTCACCTGGGAGCTGCGTGCGATGGGCGGCTCGCCACAGTTCCTACCGTCGCAGCAGCTGCCCGACTTCCCTTACGCGGGCTTCGCGCGCACCCTCGGGCTGCCCGGCATCCTCGTCGAGACACCCGAGCAGGTCGCGCCGGCGTGGGACGAGGCGCTCGGCGCCGACCGGCCGTGCGTCGTGGAGTTCCTCACCGATCCCGCGGTGCCGCCGATCCCGCCGCACGCCACGTGGGACCAGCTGGAAAAAGCCCTCCAGTCCATCGTGCGCGGCGACTCGGACCGGATCGACGTCATCAAGGAAGGGGTCAAGACGAAGGTGCAGGAGTTCCTGCCGGGTGGGAAGCCGTCCTGACGCGTCGCGTCACGACGCGGCGGCCGGGCGTTCCGGGGCACCGCTGCTCTCGCTGCTACGGGTGAAGAACGAGATCTTCCCGTCCGCCTCGAGCACGGCCAGGGTGATGTCGGCGAACCTCGCGATGCCGTTCTCGCGCGCGGAGGCCATCAGGTCGTCCAGGGTGAGCCGCTCCGCCCGCATCACCTCCATCGCCGGCTGACCGTCCTTCACGACGACCAGCGGCGTCCCGTGGATGACCCGGCGCGTGCGGGGCCACCGGTACTTGGCGTAGGTCAGCCCGACGGTGAGCAACGCGAAGACACCCACGGCCAGGACACCGGAGGAGACGGAGTAGTCCTGCTGGGTCACCGACTGCTGCACCAGGTCGCCCATGGTGACGTAGAGCAGCAGCTGGAAGGTGCTCAGCTCGCCTAGCGTCGACCGGCCGACGACGCGGGTGATCAGCCACAGGAAGAAGAAGATGAACGTGGCGCGGAACACGATCTCCATCAGGGCACCAGCCAGGTGGAGAACGACACCCCGACGACACGGTGCCGCCCGCCTTGGACCAGCCACAGGTCGGCGTGACGCCCGATCTGGCTGGACGGCTGCACGTAGGTGTCGAAGTCGAGCTCGAAGACGTCCCCGGCGGGGGGCGGGGTGAAGCTCAGATAGAGGAATTCGCCGTCGCGCGTCTCGGTGTCGGGCTCGGGGTGGAAGCCCTGGGTCTCATAGATGTCGAAGTAGCGGGCGGTGACTGCCAGGGTGATCGCGCGCTGTCCCTGGAAGCCCCCCTCGTGCCGCAAGGTGACGTGCCACGGGACGTCCAGACCGGCCCTCGCGACCCGTGGGTAGGTCAGCGACAGGTCGTAGCCCCCGCCGCTGGCGCTCACGGTGCGCGAGCGCACCCCGAAGAGGCCCGCGGCGCCGAGCAGCACGACGAGACTCAGGGCCGTGATCGCGGCCAGCCTCCACGGGCGACCGGCGACCGCCACGTCGCCAGCGTGCACGTCAGCCAGCGTCGAGCCGGCTTCAGCCGCGGGAGCTTCCTCGCTGCGGGACGACGCCTCACGCGGCTGCATGTGATGTTTGTGCGCCCCTGGGCCCGGCGCGAAACCCGATCGGGCCCTCGCCCATCTCAGGCGTTGCTCAGAATGTGTTGAGAGGGGCTGGGCTCGCGACCGCAGAACCCCTTGATCTATCAGGCATTTCGGCAGGTTGACCACAGATTTCCGATACCGCATCGGAGATGGTGAGGGGGCCGAGTGCACAGGTACCCGGCACCGAGATCCGCTCTGCGTCGGATGATCGGGGGAAACCTGGTCTCTCCCCTGCCACCGCCGCGGCGCGTCATTGGGGGAGCCTCCATGCAGACCAAGCAGATCGGCCGGCACTGCCGTCCCAACAGTTCCCTGCGGGGCGTACGGCGGCGCCGCCTCAGCGCCGCCGTGGTAGCCGCCGCCGTCGTCGGCGGTCTCATGACCACCGCGGTGCCCTCGTCTCAGGCCGCCGCGGTGCTGCCGACACTGCCGCATGACCTCATCATCTTCCCGCAGCGGGACTTCGTCTCTGCCTCGGGCTGGGACGTGGGTAAGACCCTGACCTTCCAGGTGTGGCGCGGGGGTGTGCTCATCGGGGGCGCGTCCGGCACGGTCGGAGAGGACGCCAAGACCCACGTAGGGCTGCTGGAGGTGAACCACCCGGGCGGGGTCTGCTGGGACGGCTCGACACCGGATCTACTTCCCGGCGACGAGGTCGTGGCGTTCGAGCCCGGCCAAGCCCCTGAGGGACAGGCGACCATCAACGTCACGGCCGAGCACGGCACAGCGGTCGCCCTCGACCTGGACGGTCTCAAGGACGACTTCGTCGTCCACGGGACCGCGACTGCGGCCGATGGCAACAGGATCCCCGAAGCCAACATCGAGCAGCGGATGATCAACCCCGACTTCCTGGCCGTCGTGGGAAAGCGCGACATCCGAGCCACCTTCGGCGCGGGGTCAACCGGAACCATCGTGTGGGACCCTGCCTTCGGCCCGACCGGCTGGACCGCGATCTACAAGGATGTCGGTGAGGACGTCGCCGCGGTGGCCGAAGCGGGCGAAACCCGTGCGATGGCCTGGGTCACCACTGACGCTGCGGCCAATCGCCTGGGCGTCACCATCTACGAGGCCGGTCTCACGGGCGGCCCCGACCCGGGATTCACACCACCGTGCCCGCCTGCTGCGCTCGACGCGGTCACCACGACCACGCCCGACGTCATCAACAAGGCCACGGCCGAAGGCACCGGCAACCTCACCGTCTCCGGCGTGTCCTTCGACGCCTCCGAGGTCGCCGTCTCGATCGACGACGAGGACGCTGCCACACCTGCGATCTCGTCGACCGTCATACCGGCCCCGCTCACGGGTGCCGGTACCTGGTCGACGACCGTTCCGATGTCCGAGATCCGGCAGCTGGGCGATGGCACGCTGACCGTCTCCGCGACCTTCACCAAGGCCGGTGCGCCACCGCCCCGGACGAGGACGGTCGTCAAGGACACCGTCGCACCGAGCGCTCCGACGCCGAATCCGCCGGGTGGCACCTACGTCGGCGCGCAGAGCGTGTCCGTCACGCCCGCAGCCGGGGCTCGGTTCTCCCTGGGGGCCGCCGGCATCCCGGACCCGACCACCGGGAGCCTGCCGGTGACTGGCCAGCTGTCCATCACTAGCTCGCAGACCCTGAAGCTGCGCGCCTTCGACGACGCCGGCAACGCCAGCCCTGTCGTCACGCACACCTACACGATCACCGGCCCGCCGGCACCCGTGGTCGTCGTCCCGGCAGTGGTCGTACCTCCCCCGGTCGCGCCGGCACCCCCGGTCGCGCCGGCACCCCCGGTCGCGCCGGTCCCTCCGGCTGCGCCCTCCGTCCCGGTCCTGCCGGTGAAGGCGACAGTGGCCGGGGCACCTCGGTCCCTCGTCGCTCTGGGCGGCACGAAGGGCGGCCAGGTCACGGCCAAGATCGTGTGGCAGGCACCGGCCGGCAACGGTGGATCGTCGATCACCGGCTACCGGGTCAGCGTCCGCAGGGTGGGCAGCAGCGTCGTGCTGACCCGCACGGTGTCGGCAAAGGCGCGCAGCCTGACCTTCACGAGGCTGGTGAAGAACGCCCGTTACCGGTTCTACGTCGCAGCCGTGAACGCACGGGGCACCTCGCCTCGCTCGGCGCTGTCCAACACGGTCGTCGCGAGGTGAGCTGAACCCGGCAGCTCCGCACGGCACGAGGGGAGGGCCGGTCATCTTCCGATGGCCGGCCCTCAGTGCGCGCTGCTCCGACCGGGCGCCACGAAGGCCGCCCACGGGAGGCCACGATCCTCGGCGAGGAAGCGCGGCACCCGGTCGGCGGGCATCGGCCGGGCGAAGAGGAAGCCCTGCCCGCTCTGGCAACCGTCCGCACGCAGCTTCTCCGCCTGCTGCAGCGTTTCGATCCCCTCGGCCACGGTCTCCAGCGACAGCGAGCGAGACAGCTCCACCAGGCTTCGGACCAGCACGTCGGCCGCGGTGTCCGTGCTGATTCCGTTCACGAACGATCGGTCGATCTTGAGGATGTCGATAGGGAACTGCCTCAGGTAGGCCAGCGACGAGTATCCCGTGCCGAAGTCGTCGACCGCGATCCGCACGCCGAGCGACTTGACCCGCCCGAGGCACTCGGCCACCGCCGACGGGTTGCTCACCAGCGTGCTCTCGGTGATCTCGAGAACGAGCAGACCCGGTTCGAGACCACTGGCCACCAGGGCGTGTCGCACGTCGTTGAGCAGGTCCGGGTCTTCCAGCTGGCGGACCGAGACGTTCACGGCCACGCTGAGGCTCTTGCCGGGCTGCTGCCAGCTCACCGCCTCCATACAGGCCTCACGCAGCACCCAACGGCCGATCGGCACGATCAGCCTGGTCTCCTCGGCGATCGGGATGAACTGGTCCGGCCGTACCAGACCGTCGGGGTGCCTCCATCGCAACAGGGCTTCGAACCCGGTGACCGCACCGTCGCGCAGGGCGATGGTGGGCTGGAAGTCCAGCGTGAACTCGTGACGCTCCAGCGCGGCACGCAGGTCCGCCTCCATCTCCAGCCGTTGCACCACCCGCTCGTGCATGGCCGGCACGAAGATCTGGAACCGGCCCTTGCCCGCGGCCTTGGCGGCGTACATCGCCGCGTCGGCGTCACGCAGCAACTGTTCGGCGGTCGAGCCACTGGTGGCCATCGCGATGCCGATGCTCGCCCCCACGTGTACGGCGGTGCCGCCCACCGGGAGCGGCACGGCGAGCACGGCGAGCAGACGCTCGGCGACGCCCGAGGCCATCTCCGGGTCGAGCAGCGCCTCGGCGACGACGGCGAACTCGTCACCGCCCATCCGGGCGATGGTGTCCTCGGGTCGCAGCACGGTGCGGAAGCGCTCGGCCAGCGTCCGGAGCAGCTCGTCCCCGACGCCGTGACCGAGGCCGTCGTTCACGGTCTTGAAGTTGTCCAGGTCGAAGAAGAGCACCGCCAGGCCCTGTCCGGTCCGGGTGGAGCGGGCGATCGCGGTCTCCAGCCGGTCCCGCAGCAGGGCGCGGTTCGGCAGATCGGTCAGGGAGTCGTGGAACGCGCTGTGGGTGAGCTCGCGCTCGAGCATCTTTCGCGCCGTCACGTCCTGCAGCACCATGAGCGTGCCACCCACGCTGGGCACCGTGGCGAGGTCGACGAGGCGCGCGGCCAGCCACCGCTCGTGGCCCTCGCCCGCGACACGCAGCTCCAGCTCGACCAGCTCCCCCGGCTGGCTGCGGCAGTCCTGCACTGCCGCGGCCAGCAGCGGGTGGTCCTCGGGGTGGAAACCCGCGGCGTACGACGCCTGGTCGGCGCCGGGGTCGAGCCCGAGCAGCGAGGACAGCGCGGGACTGTCGTAGGTGACCTCCCCCGTGCTGCGGAAGATCCGCATCAGGTCGCTGGTCTTCTCGGTGATGGTGCGGAAGTACTCCTCCCGCTGCTCCAGCAGCAGCCGACGGCGCTCCTGCTGGACCAGCAGCCACATCCGGGTCAGCACCAGGGCCGTGACGACCCCGCCGACGACGGCGAGACCCACGAGGTCTGGCTTCATTCCGGTCATCGCCTGGACCGCGGCGAGGAAGGGTCCCAGAGCGAGCGCGGCGCCGACACAGGTCATCCGGACCACGCCGAAGGTGCGCAGCGGCACGGCCGGGTCGGCGATGGCGGGCAGCGTCGGGTCGAGCGCCGCGAAGCCGTAGAAGAAGGTGGCAACCAGGTAGCCGAAGAACAGCCAGTGCATCCAGGCGGGGTCCGCCGCGCCGACCGTGGCGGCCCCGAGGTCCACGACGAAGACGCTCATGCCCCCGCCGATCAGCAGGCTCAGCGCTCGCGGCCGACGGCCGGCGAGCAGCATCTGCGCGGAGAGGGCGAGGACGAACAGGTCGAGCACGGGGTAGGTGGAGTACATGGTCTTGGTCATGGTCGACAGGCCGGGGATCGCCCACATCGGCTGCACCACGAGCTCGTACATCGCGGCGCCGACGGCCACGACGAAGATGGCCGCGTCGAGCAGCGCCTCCCGGTCCACGCGGGAGCGCCGCACGACCAACAGGTCCAGATAGGCCGCCAGCAGCAGGAAGTAGGCCGCGATGTTCGTCACGTCATAGGCCGAGAAGGCCGGCAGCGGGCGGTCCAGGACGAGCGCGTTGAAGTCCATGATGCACGCGGCCAGCAGCCACAGAGCCAGCGCCGCGACGATCAGGGCCCAGCTGCGGCGCGCCCGGGCCGGAACCCGCCGGAAGGCGAGCGACACGGCGATGAGGGTTGCCAGGCAGACCAGCTCATAACCAAGCCTGCTGAAGTCGCCGGGAACTGCGAGGTAGCTCACCATCCCCGTCAGCACCACGGCCGCATAGGCCCACGTTCCCGGTCGCTGCATGTCCTGTGTGTCGGCATTCGCCCCATCGGTCTTGACCCGGTATTGACCGTGACATGGCTCAGGGCCTGGACGGGGGTGGCTCGTGACCGTCTCCAGGGGGTCGTCCGGGACCCTCCAGCGTCAGTCCGGCGCGGTCGCGGCCGTCGTGGGAGGCTTTCCTCGTTCCTGCCGCCACGCGCCGAACGCGGCCGTCATGGCCGCCACCCAGGCCGCACCGAGGACGTAGCCGGCCAGCACGTCGGAGACGAAGTGCACGCCGAGCGCCACCCGGCTGAAGCCGATCGCCAGCACCATCAGCACGGAGGCGGTGACCGCCAACCGGCGCCACGCACCGTTCAGGGTCGACCAGAACACCAACAGCAGAACCGAGTAGGCGACCATCGCCGACTGCGCGTGACCGCTCGGGAAGCTGAGCCCGTTCTCGTGCGCCACCGGATCCGGCAGCACCGGACGCGCCCGGTTCACCGCATGCTTGACGACGGTGTTCAGCAGCGAGCTGCCGGCGACAGTGACCACGACGTACAGCGCCAGCCGGGGCCGCCGGCGCCACAGCAGCCAACCCGCCACCACTGCGAACATCGTGAGGTAGACCGGCGCGGAGCCGAGGAAGGCCAGGGTGCGCATCGCGGTGACGAAGCCGCCGTGCGCGACGGCGTAGCCGTGCAGGTCGTCGCGGGCACCCTCGTCCGCGCGCAGCAGCGGCCGCCACCCGTCCTGCACCAGGAACAGCAGCAGTGCGAACGGCACCGCGACGAGCACGAGCCCGACGGCGGCGAGGACCGCGCGTACGCCGAAGCGGGCGCCGGCAGGCGCGGACGTCTCGGTCATGGTGTGACTCACGGGCATGACGCGAGCGTGCCCCTGGCCCGGCCGCCGTATGCATGCGCCCCCCACGTCGAGAGGGGACACCCTCAACACCCACCTCGTCTAGCCGTCGACGAGCAGTCCTCGCAAGGGTCCCTCCAGCCGGGCGACCCGACGCGACACGTCGGGCAGGACCGTCAGCCGATGCGTGGCATGCAGTCCCGCGCGATCGCGGCGTGCCTGCTCCTGCGCCGTGGGCCGCCAGAGCGTGTCGATGACGGACGACGGCTCCCCATCGAGCGCCTCGATCGGGGTCTCGGTGTGCTGGGACCACAACCGCAGACGGGTCTCGCGCGCCAGCCGGGCGTCATCGGTCACGACGTTCATCTCGGTGTCGTTGAACAGCGAGTGCTCGTTGAGGTTCGCCGACCCGATGGTCAGCCAACGGTCATCGACGATGCCGACCTTGGCGTGCACGTACACGGGGGTCGTCGTGCCGTCTCGATGAGCGCGAATGGTCGTCGCAAGCAGCCGGCCGGCACCGCCGTCGGCGTCCATCAGCCGGCCGAGCTGACCTCGCGTCGTGTCGGCGCCATTGTTGGGTTTGGCGGGCAGCAGCAGCAGCATCCGGAAGTCGTCGCGGGGCGGGTTCCTGAGCTTGTCGGCCAGGACGTCTACCACCTCGGGCGACCAGAGGAACTGGTTCTCCAGGTAGATGAAGCGCTTCGCGGAGGCCAACACACGCAGGTACACCTCGAGGATCGTGAACTCGCCTCGCGAGGCGAACGAGTACGTCGCTTCCGGCACGGTCCGCAGCACCTGAACGGCTGAGCTGCCCGCGGGCGGCGGCTCCGCGGGCCACGGCAGCTGCTCGTCGGTCACCGATCCCCAGCGCTGGGTGAAGTGTCGAGCGACATCGGCGACACCAGGTCCCTGCAGCCGGAGCGCGGCGTCGTGCCAGCCGAGCGGTGGTCGCGGTGAGTGGCCCGGGGTGTCGTACCGGTCACCCTGCAGGTCCGTCAGGTCGATACCCCCGACGAACGCGAGCGTGCCGTCGACGACGATGATCTTCTCGTGGTGGCAGTGCATCGTGCGCTCACGCTTGTCCAGAGCGCACACCACCCGGCTGCCGCGGCCGAACTCGGCGGCGGCCGCCTGGACCATCCGGCGGGTGGGTCGGAACGCCGGGAGCGGCGGCCCCGCCCACATCAGCAGACGCACCGGAACCCGCTGGGACACCTCGGCCAGCACGTCACGCAACGGCACCGACCGCGCCTCGCGAGTCAGCTTGAAGCCAGGGCTGGCGTGCCAGGCGGCGATATGCACCGAGTGCTGAGCGCTGCGGATCGCCTTCTCCATCTCGGGCAACGCGCATGAACCGTCGATGAACACGTCGACGCTGTTGCCCTGACGGACCGGTGCACGCGCCGACCAGCACTGCTCCGGGTGGGCCGGCTCCAGGGCGTCGAGCCAACCGAGGCGACGCAGTCTTCGCCGGTGATGGTGGCGCAGCAACGCCTCTATCCCGTCACCGACGCGTGCGTCCCACTGCTCGAGGCCTCGGACGAGGGTCATGCGCGACATCGTCGCGCAGACGGTCGGCCCCGCCTAGCGGGACCACCCTGACCGAGGCACCGCTTCGACGGTCGGCTCTGCCCTAGACCGGCTCCCGGCCGGTGCGTGAGCCGTCCGCGATCTGCTGAGCCAGCTCGCGCAGCTTGATGTTGGTCCGTTGGGAGGCCCGCGACAGCATCTGGAACGCCTGTTGACTGTTCAGGCTCGACTGCGCCCGAAGGATGCCGATCGCCTCCCCGATGACCTGACGCGACGCGATGGCGGCCCGAAGGTGCTCCTGCTGGCGGGCCGCGTCGATGACCACGGCACCGAGCGAGGACAGCAGGATGGCCAGCATCTGGTCCTTGGTGGTGAACGCGTTCGGGGTGGTCGCGTAGAGGTTCAGCCCGCCCAGCGTCCGGTCGGCTGAGGCATCCAGCGCCAACCGGCAGGAGAACATGCTGCGGGCACCGACGTCACGGGTCAGCCGCGCTGCGGACCGTGGCCAGCGCGGCTCCAGGTCGAGATCAGCGGTATAGACCCACCGCTCCTCCATGGCGGCGTCCAGGCAGGGGCCCTCGCCTTCCTCGTACTGGATCTGGTCACCTCGGTCGGCGAGCTCGTCCGTGGCGCCGTGAGTGACCGGCCCGTCCTTGGTCAGCAGGCTGATGCTGGCTGACTGGCAGCCGCCGATGGCGTCTCGAGCAGTGGCAGTGATCCGCGCCAGGCTGCCGTGGAAGTCCTCGTAGGTGTGGAAGTGACGCGCGATGTCGGCGAACTCTTCCACCAACGAGTGAATGGCGTCATAGCCGGACGAATCACAAGAAGACACAGCGACGCTCTCTGCCCAGAGGGAGGAACGTCGAGCCAGTGACGAACGGCTTCTTCAGCCGTCACACGTAGGCGTCCCGAATGCCCGTCATAGTAGTCTCTGCTGCCGACCCCCCGCCAGTCGAGCCTTGACCCTCCTCTCCCCCTCCCTCCCGTGATCGTGAGGGCGATCGGCACCCGATCGGTGCCGCTGCTCCTCACGATCACGCACGAGGGGCCGGTCGCTGCACTGGGCACACGTCCGGTCGGTCGCCGCACCGGGTGCAGCAGGCCTACCGAGTGGTGGTGACGGTCAGCCGGGCCGGCCGTCGAAGGTCACGGCCGTTGAACTGCAACGGCCGGTCCGCTCCACCCGGTTCGAACACACGGGGGCGGCCGCGGTCGAGGTAGAGCGTGACCCACAACCGCGTGCTGGCCACGCGCGGTCGCAGCCGCACCACCACGATGTCGTCGTGTACGCCGTCGCCCCGGTGGACCGTGCCGAGGACCCGCCCCGGTCGGCCACCACGGTCGGCCTGCACGACCACCCAGCCGGCTGTGCCGTCGATCTCGGCGGAGAGACGCAATCGCGTCCCGTCCCCGACCTGGTCGACGACACCGAGGTTGCCGCTGATCAATCCCTGGGGGAGCACGTTGAGGTGCGACCCCGCTGAATGAGAGGCGGACGGCGTCGCACTGGCGGTCTGCGTCGCGGCCATCGGCCCGACGACGCCGGAGGGATCAGCGGACGACGGGGACGCCGGCGCCTCGGGAGAACTCGCCGCCGCCGCGGGCGGGTCGGACGCGGGGCCGGGTCCGGCAGCGCCCGAGGCGCACCCGGACAGCAACAGGGCGGCCGTCGCGATCAGCCGACTACTCGGCTCCCAGACGGGCATCGGCACATCCCCCCACGTCGCTGACTGCGGTAGCCCGGTCGGTGATGCGCCGCCTCACTCCTTCCAGCAAGCGATCACGGCGGAGGCCACGCTGTACGCCGCATCCCGGCGGCCGAGCCTAGCCGAGAACACCGAGTCGGGCAGCGCGCTTGGATCAACCTGAAGTGTCTTGCCGTCCTTGAGGAACAACACGTTGCCGGTGCTCGTCTCGAAGGCGGGGAACCCGAAGTTCTGCGCGCCTCGGATCGGTGTGGCGCCGGCCATCGTGGAGTACTGCGCGGCGAAGTAGGCGTTGCCCGCCTTCGTGTTTGTCGCGTCCTTGACGCTGACGGTCAAGGACCCGCCGGGCAGCTGGTAGGAGCAGCTGAAGACCTGGTCCGACCAGGCGTGGGTGCGCGCGGGTCGCTGCGGGAGGGAGAAGGTGAGCCGCACGGCGTCGGCGACCTCGTCGCTGCAGACCATCCTGGCCTTGGCGGACGGCCCGCCGCTCCCGCTCGTGTGGGCCACCGCGACGCCGGTGTCCTTGCTCCGGGGCGTGGCGGGCGCCAGCTGGCTCGCGCCCGACGATGCACAGCCTGCCGTCAGCATCGCGGTGGCCGCGAGGAGGACCACGAGCTTTCCTGCGCGCATCAGTTGTCCCGCTCCGCATCGGCCTTCGCTGTTGTCCAGGCTTGTGATTGTGCCACCGTTCGGCGCCCACCGCCGTCCGACCGGGACCCCGACCCCGACCCGTGATCGTGAGGGGGACCTCGACCTCGACCCCCACCCGTGATCGTGAGGGGGATCGGCACGCCAACGGTGCCGTTGCTCCTCACGATCACCAGGACGGGCAGGACGCGGGGGGGCGGGGGGCGGCGCGCGGGGGGGGCGCGCCGGGTCAGCCTGCAGGTGCCAGCGCCAGCGCCGACGTGACGACCCGGCGGGGATCGGGAGGGTCTATGACATCGGGCCTGCGGCCTGGACCCGAGCCGTGACGCACCAGGCTGACGCGGCGATCTCGAACGGCGCCGGGGGCAGCTGCTGTGCGCAGTGCGCCCGCAGGACATCGCGGCGCGCGTCATCCAGCGCGGCCACGTAGGCCCCCGCCGGTCCGACGCCCAGCGTGAACGGCTCCCACCAGTCCCCGAACGTGGGGAACCGCACCGTAACGGTCAGCGACGTGGCCTCGACGTGCTCGAGACCGGCCGATGTGCACACTCGGGCGAGGTCTCCCTCACGCGAGCCGACGAGGGTGCCCTCGTCGCGTGCGCCTGGATCGACCTCGTGCACGGCAGCCCAGAACGGGGAGAGCGGCCCGCGGTCCCCGCCGTGGTCCCACACGCTGGCAGCTACCAGGCCGCCCGGCCGGGTGACTCGTGCCATCTCCGCAAGCCCCGAGACGGGGTCGGCCATGAAGTGAACGACCAGCTGGGCGAGGGCGACATCGAAGGAGTCGTCGGCAAAGGGAAGCTCTTCGGCCGCCCCGTGGCGCACGTCGACGTCAGGGAAGCGCGCCTGCGCGGCGGCGACGAACGAGGCGGAGGGATCGATGGCCGAGACGGCATCTGCACCGAGCCGGGCAACCAGCACGCGCGTCAGTCCCCCGGGGCCGCAGCCCACGTCCAGCGCCCGTTGTCCCGCCTGCACCTGCGCGAGGTCCGCGAAGTGCACAGCCAACGGCTCGGAGAAACGACCCATGAACCGGTCGTAGGCGTCCGCACTGACATTGAAAATCACCAGGAGAGCCTAGGGCCTTCGGTCCCGACGCGTCATGGGCCAGACGACTCCCGGTCAGTTCCTCGACCCGGAGGGCCACGTCGGCCTCATCGGGCGTCAGCCGCGCCGACCGCCTGTGCGCTGGCCCGCAGCCTCTCCGAAGGGGTCGTCGATGCTGGTGAAGCCGGTGCCGAACTTGCCGGCCGGCCGCAACGAGGACCGCTGCACCGGATGCGGCGCCAGCCACTGGTCGAAGCACTCTCCCGTCAGATCCGCCAGCCGGCGTACGTCGTCTGCCACGAGCGGCAGGAGCGCTTCGCGCTGCTCCGGGCGCAGCGGGTCGCGGAAGTTCTGCTCCCGCTGCAGCTGGCGGGAGAGCCAGGAGCGGACCGGCGGCCACACCCCGTGCGGCGACCGGTGCTCCACCGCCTCGCCCGCGCGCAGCAGGGCCGACACGACTCGGTTCCGCGGGCTGTTGGTGACGTGGGTCGTCACGTTCTCGGGAGGGACCGTGTCCACCGCCCCGGCCTCGACACCGAGGAAGCCGAAGATCCGATCGAGGGTCTCGATGGGGTTCTCGCGAAGGTCGCGGTAGCGCAGCAGCAGGACCTGCTCCCGCGGCACGACCCGGTAGAGGCGTTCGAGCTGCTCGCCGTAGCGGCCGAGCTCGAGGTAGCGCCAGAACTGCGCCCACCCACGTCCGGCACGTTCCTGCTCGAGGCCGCAGGCCTTGACGAAGTCGCCCTCGGGCTCCAGGCCTGCCGACCACAGGTGCGTCCAGTTCGAGTGCGCCCGGTCGATCGGGTCACGCAGCAGCGCGACCATCCTGGCGCGCGGCACGGTCTCGACGATGCGCTTCTGTGCCTCGTGGTCGTACAGGTAGAACGGCGTGGACTCGCCCCGCAGGCTGCCCTGCGGAGCGGCGTCGAAGAGCGCTTCGTAGTCCTCGCGCCGCCACACGTACTCACGGAACGTCTTGGCGTCCCCCGGCCCGCCGCGGGTCGGCGGCGGACCGTCGGTGAGGAAGTGCTTGGGCTCCTTGACGCGCGACATGAACAGCCCCGGGTGTTGCGCGAGGGCGACGTGCAGGGCGGTCGTGCCGGCCTTGGGTGCACCGATGACGAAGAAGTCAGGAAGGGGCATCAGGAGTCCGGGTGGTCTCGAAGGGACTGCGCTAGGTGGGAGGGACCAGGAACGTCCGCAGGTCGTGCGCGCCGTCTGCTCGCGTGACCTCGACGTAGAAGCGAGTTCCACGGTCCGTGGGCACGAAGGTGACGTAGCGCAGACCGCCCAAGCCGTACGGCGAGACACCCACCGCCGCGTCGCCGATGGCGGAGAGGGCACCGGGCGAACCGATCGTCGCGAGCCCCGTGCGCTCCTCCCAGTTCTGCTCGGCGGTGGCGCGCCCGTCGTACCAGGCGACCGGGTCCGGGCCGTCCAGCCGGACAGCCGTCACCCGCACGCCCCGGGCGTCCCACATGCCCGGCCGCCCGGCGAGGGCGGTGCCGTGCCACGTCCAGTCGACCCCGTCCTCGCTGGTCGCGTACTCGGTGCTCATCCGGTCGGTCGCGGCAGGGTCCTCCAGCGGGTGGCAGCACACCCAGGCATGCCAGCGCCCCTCGTGCGCCACGATCACCGGGTCCTTCACCGCGAGCCGGCTGCCGCCGGGCATCACCGTGCGCGGCGTGGCCGCCGCGAGGCCTTCGGGTGTCGCTGCCTCGAGCAGGTCGACCCGCCAGTGCTTGGTCCCGGGCGTCGCGATGCTGACGTAGAGCCGCCACCGCCCGTCCTCGCTCAGCACCAGCCAGGGTCGTTCGAGCGACTCACCGCCGAACGTCGCCTTGCCCACGGTGACCACCGTCGAGAAGTGCACGCCGTCGGAGGAACGCGCTACCACGTTGGCGAAGCCGCGGCCCCGACCGACCGGACGCCGGAGCCGATAGGCAAGGTAGATCTCGCCTTCGACCAGCACCGCGCTCGGAGCCCCCGCCCACCACCCCGGTCCAGCGCCACCGGGCGACACGACGACGGTGGCGTCGGTGATGTCGTCGAACGACACGTCGGTCTCGACCGGAGTCGCAGGAGCGGCGGCGACAGTGGAGGTCACCGCCCACCTACCTCCCGCAGCCGACCTCGTCGAGGAGCCTGCATCACGCGACCTCGTCGAGCTTGCCAGTCGCGACGTCGAACACAAACCCTCGCACCGCATCGGTCCTCGGGATGAACGGGCTCGTCACGATGCGGGCGACGGACTGACGCACGTCCTCGGCGAGATCGCTGAAGGCCTCAGCCGCCCACGGGGGCTTGATGCCGGTCTCGGCCTGGATGCCGGCCTTGAAGGCGTCGTCGGTGAAGGTGAGCATGCCGCAGTCGGTGTGGTGGATGAGGACGATCTCCTCCGTACCGAGCAACCGCTGGCTGATGGCCAGTGAACGGATCTCGTCGTCCGTGACGACGCCGCCCGCGTTGCGGATCACATGCGCCTCGCCTTCCCTGAGACCCAGCAGCGCATAGACGTTGAGCCGGGCGTCCATGCAGGCGAGCACCGCGAGGCGCTTGCTCGGCGGGAGGGGCAGCGGACCTTCGAACGTCGAGGCGTACCGCGCGTTGTTGGACAGGAGCTCGTCGATCACCGTCATGGCAGCCATCCCAGACCACGTTCTAGAGTTTGTCAACTAGACAACTACTGATTGGACCTCCGCGACGCCGCGACGGCGGAGCGGCGGGTCATGGACGGTACGCCGGCGGTGGCCGGGGTCCGTCGCGGCGCACTGGACAGCGAGGTGGGCTGCGATGCAAGCCGCCTGCGCGCGGATCTCCTGGATCGCCGTGGACTCCCACAACTGCCCGCGTCGCATGGCGCCGAGCGTCCACAGCGACCCGACGGAGTCGTCGACGGCCCGGACCCGCCCGTCGCCGTCGGTGGCGACGCCCATGCGCAGCGGGCCGGTCACGGCCCGCCCGTCGGCCAGCAGACCGGTGAGCAACGGATCGCCGGACAGCGTGATGTCGGCGAGCGGTCCGGTGCAGTTGATGACGTGGGTGACCCGACGGGTGTCGCCCGCGGAGAGGTGCACGAGCAGGGCACTGCCGTCGTCGTCGACCGCCGTGACCGCGCCGCGGGTGACGCACAGCTGACCGCTGGAGCGCAGCCGGCCGATCTGCTCAGCCGTGCGGTGCGGCATCCGATGCCGGTGCGCGTCCCAGCGTCGCCCGTCGCGGACGAGGAACTCGGCGCGGCAGTCGTCGCAGAGTCTCGCCCAGAGTCGGGCGATGTGCGGGCGGAGGCCGTCCATGGCGGGACGCCAGTCGCCGTACCTGCGCACCGTGTCGCGCACGTGCGCCTCCACAGCTCGGCGGAGAGCGGCGATGTCGAGATCGACGTCCTCGGGCAGCTCGGCGGGCTCGGCTGCCGGACGGCGGTGAGCGGCGTGCACCTTGGGCAGCTCGCCGTGCCGGGACACCGCGTGGACGGTGCCTCGCGCACTGCACAGGCTCTGCGCGACATCGACCATGGTCAGCCCGGTGCCGACCACCAGCACGTCGCCCGCCCCCTGCGCGACTGCGTCCAGGACACCCGGTTCCCAGGGATCGGCGACGAAGCGGCGTGAGCTCAGCAGAGCGGGCGGGGCCCACGCCGTGCCGGGGGCGAAGATGCCTGGCGCGAGGACCACCCCGTCGGCCAGCAGCGTCGTACCGTCGGACAGCTGCAACCGGTCGCGGTTGTCCGCGCCGGGCTGGAGGGCCACAGCCCGGGCACGGCGGCGCTGCAGCCGCGCCCCCTCGCAGCGACCGGCCTCGGCATCGAGCGTGTGAGCGAGGTAGGCCCCGTAACAGCGACGGGGCAGGAAGTCCGCCGCACTCACGTCCGGATCGACGCGACATCGTGCCCAGTCGAGCAGGTGCTCGGGCTTCTCGGCCAGTGCACTGAGCTGACCCACCGGGACGTTGAGCAGATGTCGCTCGTCGGTGGTGGAGAAGGCGACCCCCTGCCCGACCTCGGGAGCGGGGTCGATGAGCACGACGTCGGCATGGGCTGCGCGCTCGCGCAGCTCCCGCAGCAGGTGGATCGCCACAAGCGTGCCCGCCGCCCCCGCGCCGACCACGGCCAGGACCGGCGCGGCGGGGCCGGCTGCGGTCCCCGCGACGGGGTGTCGGCTCAGCACGCCGGCGGGGCCCAGCGATAGCCGACGCCGCGCACCGTGACCAGCGACCGTGCCCATGGCGCCCCGAGCTTGGCGCGCAGCCGGTGCACGTGTACGTCGACGGTCCGCGTGCTCGCGTCGTACGTCGGCGGCCAGATCGCGGCCAGGAGCTGGCGACGGGTGTGCACCCGCAGTGGCGACCCGACGAGGTGAGCCAGCACGTCGAACTCCATCCGCGTCAGCTCGAGCTCACGGTCACCCACCCACGCGGTTCGGTAGTCACGGTTGACCTGGAGGGCGTCACGGGCCGGGCGCTGCTCAGCAGCGTGAGGGTCGCCCTCAACCCGGTCCGGGGCAAGGACCAACGGCGACGTGCCGGTCGTCGGGAGGCCCGCCCGGACCCAGGCCTGGAACCCGCCGACCACGTCCGTGGCCCGACGTACGCCCAGCTGTTGCAACGCGTACGCCGCGAGGCTCGAGGTGTATCCCTGCGAGCACAGGATCAACACCTGCAGGTCGTAGGAGGCCTCGGGCAGCCGCGCCCCGCTGGCCGGGTCGAACCGCCACTCGAGGACGTTGCGTTCCACGACCAGCGACCCGGGGACCTCCCCCTCCAGTCGTCGCTGGGCCGCGGGCCGGATGTCGACCAGCGTCGCGCCCGCCCGCCACGCGGCATGGGCGACGACGGGGTCGAGCCGCTCCAGTGCCGCTCGCGCCGCGGCGAGCAGGTCGTCGACGGAAAGGAACGCCGCAGCGCTCACCAGTCCGCTCCCGAACGCTCCTCGGAGACCACCTGCAGCCGGCCCTGCTCGTCGAGCACGAAGCGGCGCATCGTCTCCAGCGCCGGTGCGTAGACGTGCAGGCTGACTGCCGGTCGGTGGCCGGTGTTCATGACGTCGTGCAGGTAGCCCTCGCCGAACGCGCGGACGCGGCCCGGGCCCAGCGTGCGGCTCACCAGCCTGGGCGGTGAACCGGACGGGGTGGCGACGGCGACCGCCTCGCGCACGACCCCCTCGAGCACGACGAAGGCCCCAGCCGAGCCGCCGTGGTCGTGCAAGCCGGTGGACTGGCCGGGCAACCAGGTCAGCAGCCACGCCTCGTAGTCGTCGCTGGCCGCGACACGGACCGCGTAGCGGGTGTCCCGGGCGAACCGGACCCGGGAGCCCCACAGGTCGGTGCGGCGGGAGAGGTCCTGTGCCAGCCGGCAGAGCGCACCGGTGGTGTGCCCGGGCAGCCGGGGCAGGACGGCGAGGGAGGGTGCGGCTCTCCGGCGCACCGGCCGGCAGGTCGAGACGTCGTACATATTGACGACTATGTCACTGGAGAAACTAGGGATCAAGTGCTGCCCGCCCCTCGGCGTGTCGCAGGGCGCACGCTGCGACGCCGGTGGTCCGCGAGGTCAGGGCAGCAGCGGGCGCCACCCGGCGACGCCGGCCAGGTACCTCTGCCCCGGTGCAGGTCGCGGCGTCAGGGTCGGGCGGCTGCGGCCCGTGACCGAGCGACCCGGTGCTCGGGCCTGCCCCCGGTCACGCATCGATGGTGATGGAGATCTTCCCTCGGGCCTGCCCGGCGACGAGGTGACGCATCGCGTCGGGTGCCTCAGCCAGCGGGTAGGTGCGGTCGATGCGCGGCGCCAGGGTGCCCGCCTCGATGAGGTCGCTCAGCCGTTCGAGGTCGGCGTAGTGCTCCTTCGGAAGCAGCATGGTCAGTCGCTGACTGACGAAGGGCGAGAGCGCGAGGGCTCGCAGCTGGCGCCCGAATCCACCGGTCAGCCTTCCACCCCCTTCACCCCCGACGATGACGAGCGTCCCCTGAGAGACCAGCGCGCGGCGCAACCGGGCCAACCTGGAGCGCCCACCGATGTCGAGGACCAGGTCGTAGCGCTGCGCGCCGTCCGCGAAGTCGTCCTTCGTGTAGTCGAGGACGTGGTCGGCACCGAGCGAGCGCACCAGATCGACCTTCGCCGTGCTGCACACGCCCGTGACGTCGGCGCCGAACGCCTTGGCGAGCTGCACCGCATAGGTGCCGACGCCACCGGACGCTCCGATGACGAGCACCCGCTGGCCCGCCGCCACTCGGCCCGCGTCACAGACTCCATGAAGGGCGGTGAGGCCGGACACCGGGACGACTGCGGCCTGCTCGAAGGTGAGGTTCGCCGGTTTGCGGGCGAGCTTGTCCTCGCGGGCGGCTGTGTACTGCGCGAACGAGCCACGGCCGATGCCGAACACCGCGTCACCCACCTCGAATCTCGTCACGGCCGCGCCGACGGCGACCACCGTGCCGGCGAGGTCGAGCCCGGGCACCGGCTGCTTCGGCGCGCGCAGCCCCAAGGCGAGCCGACCCAGGTAGGGCAGACCCGTCATCAGGTGCCACGTGCCCCGATCGAGGCCTGCGGCGTGCACCTTCACGAGTACGTCGTTGTCGGCGATCTGCGGAGGCGCGAGCTGCGTGAGGTGCAGGACGTCGGCCGAGCCGTACGTCCGCCCCACGATGGCTCTCATCGTGGCCTGCCCCGTTGCCGGAGCGCTCCGGTCCTGGTCCATCCCGCCGTGCTGCCCTGCAGGTCCCATGACCGCTCACTCTCCTACCGGCGGGTCGCTCCCGCCGTACTTAGTACGGACGGTAGCGTACTTAGTACGGTCTGGCTAGAGACTGGGAGCAGACGGTGGCGAAGGAAGCCGGCGGTGGCGCTGCGGGACGCGAACCGCTCAGCCGAGAACGGGTGCTGCTCGGCGCCCTCGCGGTCGCCGATGCGGGCGGGCTCGCGTCGCTGACCATCCGCTCGCTGGCGCACGAGCTCGGCGTCAAGCCGATGTCGGTCTACCACTACGTCGCGAGCAAGGACGAGATCCTCGACGGCATCGTCGACCGGGTCTTCGGCGAGATCGACCTGCCGTCGACCGAGGGCGACTGGCGCGCCGAGCTGCGTCGGCGTGCGATCTCAGCCCGCAGCGTGCTGCGGCGCCACCCCTGGGCGATCCCGCTCATGCAGTCGCGGACCCACCCGGGTCCTGCGACACTGCGCCACCACGACTCCATCATCGCCGCCCTGCGCGGGGCCGGCTTCTCGCTGGAGATGACCGCCCACGCCTACGCCCTGATGGACAGCTACGTGCTCGGATTCGCCCTCTCCGAGGCCGCGCTGCCCATCAACGGACCCGAGACGGTCCCCGAGGTTGCCGGACAGATGATGCAGCTGTTCTCCCCCCTCGACTACCCGCACCTGGTCGAGTTCACGGCCGGGCACGTCCTCAAGCCCGGCTACGACTTCGGCGACGAGTTCGAATTCGGCCTCACCGTGGTCCTCGACGGCCTCGCCACGTCGATACCGGACAGCCACAACGGACCAGGTCGTGGACGAAGGCCGCCACGCCGCCGTCCCACGGGCCCTAGCCTCGGGAGCTGACCGGCCCTTTCCTGACCTTCTGGAGTTGGTGGCATGAGCACCGTCGACCTGTGGCGGGCTGTAGGCGAACAGGCCGCGGTGTGGGCACGGACACCGACCGCGGGCGTCTTCGCCCGAGAGCTTCCGCGCAACGCCGCCCAACGGTCGAAGGGACTGCCGGGACTGCTGCGGCGGGTGCAGGGCGGTGCTGGCTTCGTCGATGCACAACCCCTGCGTCTCGCGACCAACCTGCGCCTGGCGCTCGAGGTCATGGACGACGTCGACCCGAAGACGGTGCAGGCCGACCACCCCGCGTGGCTGACCGCCGCCATCCAGATCGAAGGTGCACACCGCAGCACCATCGCCTGGTTGCGGGCCCGCCTGGCCGGCTATCCGGGGATGCCTGCACCCCAGCTGACAGCGGGATCACCGTTGACCACCAGCGAGTTCACGCACCGGCTGATCTGGTCTCCCGGCGAGCGCGGCATGGGTCTGCAGTTCGCTGATCCGCGTCCTGAGGTCGCCGAGGCCCTCGGTGTCTCGGACGCGCAACGTCGTGCCCTCGACGAGTCCGCCCGCTCGGTCGCCGCCGCCTTCGCGGGCACCCCGGAGTGGCAACGACTCGACGCCGCGACGGCGGCGCTGGACGATGCGGCCCGCGTCGACCTCACCGCAGCCCGGAAACGTCTGCGGGAGCGGCTCTCACCGGCCAGGGTGGACGACTTCGAGCCCGTCCTCGCGCTGGAACGGGCCAAGTACCGCCAGGTCGTCGTCGACCAGGAGCTCGCCACGCTGGCCGGTGCCGCGGCCGAGTACGCCGCCGCGTTCGATGCCGCCAACCTGCTCCTGGAGGTGGCGGCCAGCGACGTCTTCGCCCAGCTGCTGTGCTACCGGACGCCGACGCTCTCCCCACGCGACCTCGAGGTGCAGCAGGACGACCAGCGGCGTCTGCGCTTCACCCTCGACGAGGGGACCCCGACCTTTCCCGAGGCCGGACTGCTCGTGTGGCTCGACGACCCGACGGTCCAGGACGCGGTGCTGCTGAGCGAGGCCGGTCTGCACTGGGACGGGGCCAAGGCCACGCACCACGTCGGCGGGAGGATCCTGACCGGGAGCGCCGACGCTTGGCGTGGGGACTGAGGCCGGCACCCCGGCATACACTCCAGCGCGTGGATGACCCCACGCAGCCGTCGGTGGCTGGCGACGGCATCGACGATCTGAGCGCTCTGGCTCTCCTCGCCGAGCCGGTTCGCCAAGCCTCACGAGCAAGACGCCGACCGAGAGCGGCCAGGTCGCGGTCGAGCGGGCCGCGACCGCCTTCGGGCGGCGGGTGGGCGAGGGCATCCGCGGTCGGTTCCGCAGCAAGCGGGCCCGGCGCGCGGCCGTGACGCAGAGCCTGGCCGACCTGGGGTTCGAGCCACAGCAAGCCGGCGCAGACGAGCTGGTGCTGCGCAACTGCGCGTTCGCCGACCTGACCGCCTCACACCGCGATCTCGTGTGTGGCATGAACGCCGCTCTCGTCGCCGGTGTCCTCGACGGCGCTGAGCTGACCTCCTTGCACGCGGAGGGCGGTCCGAGCGAGACCACCTGCTGCGTGCGGGTCCGCGGGCGTTGAGGCCGGCTCCGTAGCCTCGCCGCTCACCGGTCCTGCACGCGTCGAAAGGAAGCGACCATGACACGCCCTCCGGTCCCACCGTTCACCGAAGAGACGGCTCGCGCGAAGGTCCAGGCAGCTGAGGACGCGTGGAACACCCGCGACCCGCAGCGCGTCGCGGCCGCCTACACCCCGGACTCGGTGTGGCGCAACAGGTCGGAGTTCCTCACCGGCCGCGAGGAGATCGAGGCTTTCCTCGTGCGCAAGTGGAACCGGGAGCTCGAGTACGCGCTGCGCAAGGACCTCTGGGCGTTCACCGACAGCCGCATCGCCGTGCGCTTCCAGTACGAGTGGCACGACGCAGAGGGTCAGTGGTGGCGCAGCTACGGCAACGAGAACTGGCAGTTCGACGCCGAGGGCTACATGAGCCGGCGCGAGGCGAGCATCAACGACGTCGCTATCTCTGGGCAGGATCGGCGGATCTTCGGCGCCCGCCCCCGGTCCGAGGCGGGCGCCCCCATCCCCCTGCAGTAGCGCGCCTACTGGACGTCGATCACGACGCAGCAGCGGTCACCGGCGGGTGAGAGACGCGGCGCAAGGCGCGGGTCAAGGCGTTCGGTCAGCGAGCCGACGAGCACGAGGTTCATGCCGCACACCAGTTCGGTGTGGTCCTGGGCGAGGGCGTGGAACGGGCAGTTGCGCAGCGTGATCTGCTGCCCCTCCGCGCGGGGCTCGTAGCCTTGTCCGGCCAGCACACGACAGGTCAGCACGCGTACGTCGACCGGGGTGGTCGTCGCCGCCGGCCGCTCGCGATCACCGAGCGCGGTCCCGAAGTCGGCGGCGGCGCGGTGCAGCGCCTCGACAACCGGTGCGCCGGTGCGTTGCGAGGCGTCGATCGCCTTGGCCATCAGCTGGCCGGCCAGCTGGTAGGTCCGGTCGGGCAGCGACACCGACAGCTGGGTGTCGCTCCGCCGGTAGAGCTTCGAGGGTCGGCCCGCGCCGGGGCCTCGCCGCCCGCCGAGGCGGCGGAACTCCGTCGTGAGCAACCCTTCGCGGACCAGCTTGTCGAGGTGGAACTTCGCGGTATGGCGCGGTACGCCGACGCCCTCGGCGGCGTCGTCACGGCTGACGGCGTCCGGCTGCGCGCCGACGTACATGTAGAGCGCACGCCGGGCCGGCTCGGCCAGCGCCGCCACGCCGCTGACCTGCGCGTCGAAGTCGTCCGGGACGGTCACGCTTCTAACGTACACCGTGGTTGACGTAAGACAGTCCGCTCCGGCGGGTGAGCTGCCGCGGCTCGCTGGGACGGCGGACCCGGCGAACGGGCAGCTACCGGGATGTGAGTGGCCAGACGATGTTCTGCCCGTCACTGCCGGCACCGCCGTGGTCGATGCGAACCACCCGGGTACCGGACGAGCAGGAGGGGGCGATGCGGTAAGCGCCGTAGGTGCCAGCGGTGAAGACCTCCAGGATGTCCGCGTCGAGCAGGATGCGCACGCTGGCCCCCGAGTCGCGAAGCGGCAGGGTCTCGCGTCCGTATCCGCCACGATCGATGACGAGGACGTCGCGATCCGCCCCCACGGTGAGGGTCGCCCGACTCTGCGCATCGTCGGAGATGGTGACCTCGAGGCCTGGTCGGGTCACGGCGTTGATCTCGACGGGTGCGTCCACGACCTCGTAGCTGGTGCCCGTCCCGTCGGTGTGTCCTGCCAGTGCCCTCGCTCGTAGCGCCACGACGTCCTGGTGTGGTCGCAGGACCAGCCGACCACCCTCGTCGAGCTCAATGGTGCTTGCCACGGAGTGCGCCCCCGCCCGCTCGGCGAGGGGCTCATCGCCTTGCGGCTCCTCACGCAGCCAGGACATGACGCAGCGTCGGCCGTCACGGTCGAGGAACGCGGCCATCGCGTAGGCGCAGTTGCCATAGGTGAGCCGCTGCCAGGTCCGGGCCCGGAACGCGTGACCGTCGTAGCCCCCGATGGCTGCCGCGACGTATTGCAACGTGCCCGCCTCGCAGACCGACACCAGCAGAACCCATTCGTCTCCAAGGGGGAACAGCTGCGGGCACTCCCACATCGATGCGGTCCAGACGGCATCGGTGCGGTCCGACTGGCGTGAGCACAGGATCCCGTCATATGCCCAGGTCAGCATGTCCGGCGAGTGATACTGCAGCACCGCGGCCGTGCCACCCTCCAGGGCGGCGCCCACCAGCATGGTCCAGCCGTCGCCATGCCGGAAGACATACGGATCACGGAAGCAGCGCACGTCCAGATGCGCGGGTGGCTGATCGACGATCACGTCGCCGGATCTGGTGGTCCACCTGCCGGTCGTGGCGTCGAGGGTTGCCGTGGCGACCTTCCCGAGGTCCCAGTCGTCGCCGGCCACACGGGTGTAGAAGATCGTGGGTGGGTCGGCTTCGTGGACGACGCTGCCCGACCAGCAGCCGACCTCGTAGTCCTGAGGGGCCAGGGCGAGCGGCCCTTCTGACCACTGCACCAGGTCAGGCGCGGTGGCATGACCCCAATGGCAGTTCGGGCCCCAGGTGACGCTGCCCGGCACGGCCTGGTAGTAGAGCTCGTATCGGCCGTTGACCCAGCCGATGCCATAGGGGTCATTGATCCAGCCGTCGCCCGGGGTGAAGTGGATGCGGGGACGTGGCCGGCCCAGCGACGCCTCGCCCACATGCGGCGAGCTCACAGGATGACCTCGTCCGCGACGCAAGTTCCGGCTGCACCAAGACCGCTGCTCGACGCGGCCGAGGCCGGGCGCGCCCGGCCGAGCACGACGGTCAGCAGTGAGCAGCACGATGCGCCAACGGCCGGTGCCGGGCGCGACGGGGTCATGGGAGGCAGTCTGGCAGCCGCTGCGGATCGTCGACCGTGACGAGGCTGTCGCGCGGCGGGCCGCCCGCCGCAAGAACTCCGCCACCCGCGAGTTGGCCTGGAGATTGCCTCCCGCGTGGCCGCGTCTCATCGCCAACCCTGCATCTCACCGGCGGTTTCCACAGGTTCGCCGGCGACCTGACGCTGAAAGTTTTCTCGCAGAGCAAGTCATCCGTTACGGGCAGCGGACGGACCCACGGCAGACAAACCTTAAAAGTTTTTGCCAACGGGCCTTGATCGGGCCTGCCGGCCGCTCATCGACAGCGACAGGTTGCTGGAAGGTTGGCGCCTCACCCTTCCTGGACTGGCCGTCAAAGGGGGGACGAGAGGCCGACTCGACAGCCGGAACCTGTCGTTCCTACAAAGGTTTCCAGCTGCAGCTCGACCGGTGTGCCCGTCCCTTCTAGCGCCCGATCATCCTGCTACTCGAGCCGCGTCAGTGGCGGCGGTGAGGACATCAAATGTCTCGAACGCACTCAGCCGAACTCGCCGTTCGGCGGACGCGCCGCACGAAAGTTGTCGCAGCGGCGAGCTCGCTGCTACTGGGCGCGGCTCTCGTACCGCTTACCCTCCTCTCCCCGGTCGCTCAGGCCGCGCCGGTAGGTCAGGGCTTCACCGTGACGCCATCCGACCTGGCATTCATCCTCAAGCAGATCAAGATCGCTGAGGCGCACGTGGCGAACACGACCGCTGCCACCGGTCCCTGCGGTGCCATGCTCGGCAACGGCCCCAACCAGATCCCCAATCCGCTGCTGTCCTTCGGCCTGCGCACCGTGGACGGTTCGTGTAACAACCTGCAGCCCGGCCGCGACACCTTCGCCGCGTCGGATCAGGTCTTTCCTCGGTTGGGTACGCCGGTGTTCCGCGACGCGGACCCGATCACGGCCGGGTTGCCGGTCGGGCCGCTGGGTCCGACCAGCTACGCGCAGAAGACCGGAAACGTGGTCGACTCGGAGCCGCGGGTCATCAGCAACCTGATCGTCGACCAGACCTCTACCAACCCGGCGGCGGTGGAGGCCGCCGGTCATCCGGTCCGGACCCAGGGCAACCCCGGAGTCGTGCCCTGCACCTCGCCGGGCGTCCCGATCGACTGCGTGCCTGCACACAAGACCCTTTTCATTCCCAACGTCACCACCGACGTCGGGCTTTCTCCGCCGTACAACTCGCTGTTCACCCTCTTCGGCCAGTTCTTCGACCACGGCGTCGACCAAACGGTCAAGAGCGGCGCCACGGTGTTCGTGCCGCTCAAGGCTGACGACCCGCTGATCGCCGGGCCGGACCACGTCCTGGGCAACGCCGACGATCTGCCCGCCAGCCAGCGGTTCATGGTGCTCACCCGTGCCCAGAACCAGCCAGGCCCCGACGGGGTCCTCGGCAACGCCGACGACGTGCAGGACGCCACCAACACCGACACCCCGTTCGTGGACCAGAGCCAGACCTATACCTCCCACGCCTCGCACCAGGTGTTCCTGCGCGAGTACGTGAAGAACAACCTGGGTCGACCGGTGTCAAGCGGACGGCTGCTGAGCACGGCCGATGGCGGGATCGGGACCTGGGCGGACGTCAAGGCGCAGGCGCGGACCTTGCTGGGGTTGCAGCTGGTGGACAGCGACGTGACGAAAATTCCGATGATCGCGGTCGACCCCTACGGGAAGTTCATCCCTGGGCCGGCCCGGGGGCTGCCGCAGTATGTGACCGCGACCGGCCTGGTCGAGGGGAACACTGCCTCGCCGGTGGCCGTCCCGCCCAACGTGCGGCACTTCGACACACCGTTCCTCACAGACATCGCGCACAACGCCGACCCGTCGCCGCAGGACACCGACAACAACCCGGCGACCCCGCCGGTGGCCCCGGTCCCGGATGCCGACAGCACAGCATCAGCGGACTTCGCGCACCAGCCGCCGGGGACCTACGACGACGAGATGCTCGACGCGCACTTCGCCTGTGGCGACGGTCGGTGCAACGAGAACATCGGGTTGACCGCCATCCACCAGATCTTCCACTCCGAGCACGACCGCCTCGTCGGCTACATCAAGAACGTGCTCGCCACCGACACCTCGGCCACCGGCGTCGCCGCGCTCCCGGAGTGGCAGCTCACCGCCGCGCAAGGCGGCGGTGCGGCGGGCTGGAACGGCGAGCGACTCTTCCAGGCGGTCCGGTTCGTCACGGAGATGGAGTACCAGCACCTGGTCTTCGAGGAGTTCGCGCGCAAGATCCAGCCGGCGATAGAGCCGTTCACCGTCTACCACGACAACGTCAACGCGGCCATCAAGGCGGAGTACGCGCACGCGGTCTACCGCTTCGGGCACTCGATGCTCACCGAGACCATCTCGCGCCTGAACGCGGACGGCTCCAACAACGACATCCCGCTGCTGGACGGTTTCCTCAACCCGCCGTCCTACACCCAGCGCACCCCTGGCGGACCCTCCGGCGCGCTCACCTCGCGTCAGGCTGCCGGCTCCATCTTCATGGGCATGTCCGACCAGGTCGGCAACGAGCTCGACGAGTTCGTCACCGAGACGCTGCGGAACAACCTGCTGGGTCTGCCCCTGGACCTGGCCACGATCAACATGGCTCGAGCCCGTGAGGCAGGAGTGCCGCCGCTGAACGTCCTGCGCAAGAGCCTGTTCGCGACCACGAACGACTCCCAGCTCAAGCCCTACTCCAGCTGGGCGGACTACGGGATCGGCCTGAAGCACCCCGAGTCACTGATCAACTTCGTCGCCGCCTATGGCCTGCACCCGTCGATCCGGGCAGCGGCTACCGTGGCGGCCAAGAGGGCGGCGGCCACACTTCTCGTCGACCCCCCGCTGGGAACGGACCCGGCCGCGATCCCGGCGGATGCCGCGGACTTCATGAACAGCACCGGACCGACATGGTCCAACACCGCCGCAGGCAGGTCCACGACGGGCCTTGACAACGTCGACCTGTGGGTCGGGGGTCTGGCCGAGAAGACCAACCTGTTCGGCGGGTTGCTGGGTTCTACCTTCAACTACGTCTTCGAGAAGCAGCTGACCGATCTGCAGAACGGCGACCGGCTCTACTACCTGGCCCGGACCCCGGGTATGAACCTACGCACGCAGCTCGAGGGCAACTCGTTCGCCGAACTGATCGAGCGCAACACCAACGCGACCGGTCTGAAGGCGGACGCATTCGGCACGGCCGACGCGAAGTTCTGCCTCGGCAACCTGGGGACGACGGGCCCCATCCCCGACGACCCCTTCACCACCGACGTGAACGAGCCCGCGCTGCTGCTGCGGATGCCCGACGGGACGATCCGTTACCGCGCGAGGAACAGCGTCGACCCGCCCGGCATCAACGGGCAGGCGGTCTACAACGGCACGGAGAAGCGTGACCGCATCTGGGGGGGCGTCGACAACGACACGATCCTGGGCAATGCCGGTGACGACGTCATCGAGGGCGACGACGGAGCAGACGTCAGCATCGGCGGCGACGGCAACGACGTCATCACCGACCTCGCTGGTGACGACGTCCTCAAGGGCGGTCCCGGCAACGACGCCATCGACGCGGGTCCAGGAGCGGACATCGTGATGGCCGGCGACGGCAAGGACTTCACCAACGGCGGGCTCAACGCGAACGAGACCTTCGGCGGCGACGGCAACGACATGATCATCGCCGGCGGCGGCACCGACACGGTGTTCGGCGACAGTGGCGACGACTGGATCGAGGGCGGCGACGGGCAGGACCTCCTGCAAGGCGACAGCGGGGCGCCCTTCTTCGACGACCCGAACAAGCCCGGCAACGACGTGCTCATCGGCCAGAACGGCGAAGAGGACTACGACGCCGAAGGGGGCGACGACATCCTGATCGCCGACGCCGGCATCGAGCGCAACGCCGGGGCCGGCGGGTTCGACTGGTCCACCCACGAGCGCGACACCGTCAAGGCGGACACAGACCTCAACCTGTCCCTCATCGGGGTCCCGCTGCCGGCCGGCGTCTTCCGCGACCGGTTCCAGGAGGTCGAGGCCCTGTCTGGAGGAAAGCTCGACGACATCCTCCGCGGCGACGACGTGGTCCCCAGCGCCGTAGGCGGAGCCGGATTCACCGGAAACGACATCATCACCCAAGACAGCGTCCGACTCATCGCCGGGCTCGGTGACCTGCTTCCACCCGGTGCCACAGCCGATGCGACACCAACAACACCAGCGGTCACCTGGGGCAAGGGGAACATCCTGCTCGGCGGCCCCGGCAGCGACCTCATCGAGGGCCGAGGCGCCGACGACATCATCGACGGCGACGCCTGGTTGGGCGTTCAGCTCCAGGGCCCCGACCTGACGACAGCCGCACCCAACGACAGCTTCCTGTTCTCCGACATGGAGACCGACCCCGACGGGGCCGGTCCGCATCATTCGCTGCAGGAGGACGTGTTCGCCGGTCGACTGGATCCGGGTGACATCACCATCGTGCGATCAATCCAGACGACCGGCACAGCCGGGACCGACATCGACACCGCCCTGTACTCGGGAGCGCAGACGGACTACACCATCACTGGTCTCAACACCCCGACAGTGACCGTGACCGACACCACGGCCACCGATGGTGTCGACACCTTGCGCAACGTCGAGTCGCTGACCTTCCAGAACGGAACCCCCACCGTCCTCACCGACGACGTCACCATTCCCACGGGATCCGGGGCCACCACCATGGCCGCTCCTGTTGCGGCGACCATCACCCCTGCCGTCGCCGCCCCAGCCGCACCCGCCGAGCCCACATGTGAGCTGCTCCTCCCGCAGACCCCACCAGCGGCAGCGGCAGCGGCAGCGGCAACGACGACCACGCCGGCGGGCGTTCCGGCCGGTACCACCGCTCCCGGTGTCGCCATACGGCCCAATCTCAGCAGCACGCTGAGCAAAACCGCCGTCAACGTGGGCACCAAGGTCACCCTCAACGGGCAGGTCACTCCCTTCAAGGGTGTGACGCTGACACTCACCCGGCGGGTCGGGACGGGCGCCGCCAAGACCACCAGCACCAAGGTGATCCCGCTCTCGGCCGCCAGCGGCCGCTACTCCTTCAACCTAGCCACCAGGACGAGCGGCAAATCGAGCTACTCGGTCGCCGCCACGGCGCCCGGACTGGTGCGCAGCGTGAGCCCTGGCCGGACCCTGACCGTCTACCGGGCGAAGATCATCTCGGTGCATGCCGCCGGGCGGGAGTTCGTCACGATCAAGAACACAGGCAAGGTCACCATCACCCTCGCGGGCTGGAAGCTGCGCGACGCTTCGGGCACAACGGTGTTGCTGCCCAGGCACACTCTCAAGCCCAGCGCGACCGTGCGGATCTACACCGGCCGTGGCGTGCGTTCGGCGTCACGGATCTTCCTGAAGAAGAAGATCAACCTTTGGAACAGGCACGACACGGCCAGGCTCATCGACCGCAACAAGGCTCGAGTCTCCCAGCGAAGATACTGAGGCTGAACACCGGGCAGCAGCTCGGGTAACAGACACCGAAGGGCCCGCGGCACGCCCCCCGCCGCGGGCCCTTCGGCACACCCCGCATTGCAAAGAACGCAGGCTCGCCGAGTTGGCGCTGCCGGCGGAGTCCGTGTCCCTCCAGGCAGGCCATCCGGTCGACTTCATCGGCCAGTGGCGCGCAGAAGCGGTAAGCCGGCCCGTCTCGGCTTCCCGGCCACCCAGTCGCGTTTCAGAGCCGGGCGCGGTATTGATCTTGTCGATGACCACGTGGTGGACCACGGTGGGCGCTCCCGACCCACGACATCCGGGGACGCCTATGCTTGGTCGGGTGCCGCAAGGCCTGTGCCAGTAGATGGTTCGGCAGCATGCTGAGCGCCAGGTGGTCAACCCATGTGCGCTCGCATCAACCCGGTCCATCTGCGACGCCTCATGCGCGCTGGGGGACGTTCCGGCGGCCCGGGTCACCCTGAACCGC
>JAVEDI010000053.1 GCA_030841035.1 Actinomycetota bacterium | reverse complement strand
AGTCGTAGAACAGGAACTCGCCGAACCCGGTGCGCTCGACGCGCTTGAGGAACTGCTTGGGAATGATCTGGTCGGTGTCCACATCGGAGCGGTCGAGCACCGAGACGCCGCCGTGGACGATGGTGATGGGGTCCATGGCGCCCTAGCCCCACTCACGAATGTCGACGAAGTGGCCCTCGACCGCCGCCGCCGCCGCCATCTGGGGCGAGACGAGGTGCGTGCGGCCGCCGCGGCCCTGACGGCCTTCGAAGTTACGGTTCGAGGTCGAGGCGCAGCGCTCGCCCGGAGCGAGGATGTCGGGGTTCATGCCGAGGCACATCGAGCATCCGGCGCCGCGCCACTCGAAGCCGGCCGCGCTGAAGACGTCGTGCAGCCCCTCGGCCTCGGCCTGCACCTTCACCTGTTGCGACCCGGGGACGACCATCGCGCGCACGTCGCTTGCCACCCGCCGCCCCTCGGCCACCTCGGCGGCGGCCCGCAGGTCCTCGATGCGCGAGTTCGTGCACGAGCCGATGAAGACCCTGTCGAGCCCGATTCCCTGCATCGGGGTGCCGGGCTCGAGGTCCATGTAGCGCAGCGCGCGCTCCGCCGCCTCGCGGTCGGCCGGCGCGTCGAAATCATCCGGCGAGGGCACGGCCTCCGTGACCGGAACCACCATGCCGGGGTTCGTGCCCCACGTGACCTGCGGTGACAGCGCGGCCGCATCCACCACGATCTCGCGATCGAACTCGGCGCCGTCGTCGGTGTGCAGCTCGCGCCACTGCTCGACTGCGGCGGCGAGGTCCTCCGGCGAGCCCACCCGGCCCTTCATCCAGGCGAAGGTGGTCTCGTCGGGAGCGATCATCCCGGCGCGTCCGCCGCCCTCGATCGTCATGTTGCAGATCGTCATCCGCCCCGCCATCGTGAGCGCCTCGATGGCCGGCCCCGCGTACTCGACGACGTGACCCACCGCCCCGTCGGTGCCCATCTGCCCGATCGTGCCGAGGATCAGGTCCTTGGCCGTGACGCCGAACCCGAGCGCGCCGTCGTAGCGGATCCGCATCGCCTTGGGCGGCTGCTGGGCGAGACACTGGGTGGCGAGTACGTGCTCGACCTCGCTGGTGCCGATGCCGAACGCCAGCGCGCCGAACGCGCCGTGGGTCGAGGTGTGCGAGTCACCACAGACGACGGTCATGCCCGGCTGGGTGAGCCCCAGCTGCGGACCCACGACGTGGACGATGCCCTGGTCGCGGTCACCGAGCGGGTGCAACGTGACGCCGAACTCCGCACAGTTGCGCCGCAGCGTCTCGACCTGGATGCGTGAGACCGGGTCAGCGATCGGCCGCTCGATGTCGACGGTCGGTACGTTGTGGTCCTCGGTGGCGATCGTGAGGTCGGGCCGGCGGACCGGTCGGCCGGCGAGCCGGAGCCCGTCGAAAGCCTGTGGACTGGTGACCTCGTGCACGAGGTGCAGATCGATGTAGAGCAGGTCGGGCTCACCATCAGCGCGCCGGACGACGTGGGAGTCCCACACCTTCTCCGCGAGCGTTCTCCCCATTGAGACGCCTCCTCCGGACTTGCGTCTCAGTCTCTGAGACGGCAGTATCGGTACATGGACAACTCTAGCGGAGTCGGCGTTCTGGACAAGGCCGCCGTCGTTCTCGGGGCCCTGGAGGCCGGTCCGGCCAGCCTGGCCTCGCTGGTGGCGGCGACCGGACTGGCCCGCCCGACGGCCCACCGGCTGGCGACCGCCCTCGAGCACCACCGACTCGTCGCCCGTGACCTGCAGGGCCGCTTCGTCCTCGGCCCGCGGCTGCGCGAGCTCGCGTCGGCGGCCGGTGAGGACCGGCTGCTGGAGGCTGCCGGCCCCGTGCTCGCGCGGCTACGGGACATCACCGGCGAGAGCGCGCAGCTGTATCGACGTCAGGGCGACAGCCGGGTCTGCGTGTCGGCCGCCGAGCGGCTGACCGGTCTGCGCGACACCGTGCCGGTCGGCGCGACGTTGACGATGAAGGCCGGGTCGGCCGCCCAGATCCTGTTGGCCTGGGAGGAGCCGGAGCGGCTGCACCGCGGGCTGCGCGACGCGCGGTTCACGGCGACCGCGCTGTCCGCCGTACGTCGTCGCGGCTGGTCGCAGAGCGTCGGGGAGCGCGAGCCGGGCGTGGCCTCGGTCTCAGCGCCGGTGCGGGGTCCCGGCGGCAGGGTCGTCGCAGCCGTCTCCGTCTCGGGTCCGATCGAGCGGCTCAGCCGTCAGCCGGGACGACTGCACGCGCAGATCGTCTGCGCGGCCGGAGCCAAGCTGTCCGAGGTGCTGGCCCAGCAGCCGGTCTGAGCGCACCGCGCAGCCGGTGGTCTCGTTGACTTCGCGGCACCGATCTCGACATATGTTGTGCTGACCAACATCTGATGGACACCCAGGATGGAGACTCGGATGGCCGCGCAGCCTACTCACGCCGACAAGTTCACCTTCGGGCTCTGGACGGTGGGTTGGCAGGCGCGCGACCCCTTCGGCGACGCGACCCGGCCGGCGCTGGACCCGGTGGAATCGGTTCACCGTCTCGCCGAGCTCGGCGCCCACGGAGTGACGTTCCACGACGACGACCTCATCCCGTTCGGCAGCGACGAGGCCGCGCGTGACGAGCACGTCAAGCGGTTCCGCACGGCGCTGGACGCGACCGGCCTGGTGGTGCCGATGGTGACGACCAACCTGTTCACCCATCCGGTGTTCAAGGACGGGGCGTTCACCAGCAACGACCGCGACGTGCGGCGCTACGCACTTCGCAAGGTGATGCGGAACCTCGACCTCGCGTTCGAGCTCGGCGCGTCGACGTACGTGTTCTGGGGAGGCCGCGAGGGGTCGGAGACCGACGCGGCAAAGGACGTCCGGGCTGCGCTGGATCGCTACCGCGAGGGCATCGACATGCTGGCGCAGTACGTGGTGGACCGCGGTTACGGGCTGCGCTTCGCCATCGAGCCCAAGCCGAACGAGCCGCGCGGGGACATCCTGTTGCCCACCGTCGGGCACGCGCTTGCATTCATCTCCACCCTCGAGCACCACAGCATGGTCGGGGTCAACCCGGAGGTGGGCCACGAGCAGATGTCCAACCTCAATTTCGTGCACGGCATCTCGCAGGCCCTGTGGCAGGAAAAGCTGTTCCACATCGACCTCAACGGCCAGCACGGGCCGAAGTACGACCAGGACCTGATCTTCGGCCACGGCGATCTGACCAGCGCGTTCTTTTTGGTGGACTTGCTGGAGCAGGGTGGCTACGCCGGGCCGCGGCACTTCGACTACAAGCCGCTGCGGACCGAGGACCCCGACGACGTCTGGGTTTCCGCCGCGGCGAACATGCGGACGTACCTGATCCTGAAGGCGAAGGCGGAGGCGTTCCGGAAGGACCCGGAGGTGGCCGAGGCGCTGGCGGCTTCCCGGGTGCCGGAGCTGTCCACGCCCACGCTC
>JAVEDI010000097.1 GCA_030841035.1 Actinomycetota bacterium | reverse complement strand
GCCGAGCAGTCATGACCCCGAGCCTACTGTCCCGGCGGCGCTAAAGGTGATCGCCGACCCGCCGGGACGCCACCGGTTACAGGTACTGACCGGTGTTGGACGCAGTGTCGATCGCCCGTCCGGACTCGGTGCTCTTGCCGGTGACCAGCGTGCGGATGTAGACGATCCGCTCGCCCTTCTTGCCCGAGATCCGGGCCCAGTCGTCCGGGTTCGTGGTGTTGGGAAGATCCTCGTTCTCGGCGAACTCGTCGACGATCGCGTCGAGCAAGTGCTGCACGCGCAGGCCGGGCTGGGCGGTCTCGAGCACCGACTTGATGGCCGCCTTCTTCGCCCGGTCCACGATGTTCTGGATCATCGCGCCGGAGTTGAAGTCCTTGAAGTACAGGACCTCCTTGTCACCGTTGGCGTAGGTGACCTCCAGGAAACGGTTCTCCTCCGTCTCGGAGTACATCCGCTCGACGACCCGCTGGATCATCGCCTCCATGCAGGCGACGCGGTTGCCGCCGAACTCCGCGATGTCGTCGGCGTGCACCGGCAACGTGTCGGTCAGGTACTTCGAGAAGATGTCCCCTGCCGCGTCGGCGTCCGGCCGCTCGATCTTGATCTTCACGTCGAGCCGACCCGGTCGCAGGATGGCCGGGTCGATCATGTCCTCCCGGTTGGAGGCACCGATCACGATCACGTTCTCCAGTCCCTCGACACCGTCGATCTCACTCAGCAGCTGCGGCACGATCGTCGTCTCGACGTCGGAGGACACGCCCGACCCCCGAGTGCGGAAGATGGAGTCCATCTCGTCGAAGAACACGATCACCGGGGTGCCGGCCGAAGCCTTCTCCCTGGCCCGCTGGAAGATCAACCGGATGTGCCGCTCGGTCTCGCCCACGAACTTGTTGAGCAGCTCGGGACCCTTGATGTTCAGGAAGAACGAGCGACCCTCGGGCTTTCCGGTCACCTCGGCGACCTTCTTGGCGAGCGAGTTGGCGACCGCCTTGGCGATCAGCGTCTTCCCGCAGCCGGGCGGCCCGTAGAGCAGCACGCCCTTGGGCGGACGCAGCTGGTGCTCGAGGAACAGCTCCGGGTGCAGGTACGGCAGCTCGACGGCATCGCGGATCATCTCGATCTGCGCGGCCAGCCCGCCGATCAGCGTGTAGTCGATGTCGGGGACCTCTTCGAGGACCAGCTCCTCGACCTCGGACTTGGGCACGCGCTCGTAGACGTAGTTGGACCGCGGCTCGAGCAGCAGCGACTCGCCGACCCGCAGGTGCTCGGAGTGCAGCGGCTCGGCCAGCCGCACGACCTTCTCCTCGTCGGTGTGCCCGACGACGAGCGCCCGCTCGCCGTCGGCGAGCACCTCCTTGAGCATGACGACCTCGCCGACGCTCTCGAACTGCAGCGCGGCGACGACGTTCATGGCCTCGTTGAGCATGACCTCCTGGCCACGCGTGAGCGAGTCGAGCTCGATCGCGGGGCTGACAGCGACGCGCAGCTTCCGCCCGCCGGTGAAGATGTCGACCGTGTCGTCGTCGTTGCGCTGGATGAAGACCCCGAAGCCGGCGGGCGGCTGGGCGAGCCGATCGACCTCCTCCTTCAGCGTGACGATCTGGTCACGCGCCTCCTTGAGGGTGGCCACGAGCCGATCGTTCTGGGTGGTGACGGCGGCGAGGTTGGCCTGCAGCTCGGTGACGCGCTCTTCGACGGCGCGGACGTGGCGGGGGGACTCGGTGAGCCGGCGCCGCAGTACCTCGACCTCGTCCTGGAGCGCGCCGACCTCTGCCGAGAGGTCTTCGGCCCGGCGACCGGTGCGACCGCGCGGATCATCGCCCGGCTGACCGGGACGGTCCATGGCTGGCACGGCGGTCACCTCCCTCGAGGCGCCCCCAGCGGGAGCGGTATGTCAGACCCTACCTTCGGCAGGTCGGCTTGTGTCCTGCATCGTCGCGTGTCGACGATTTGCGTGATCGCTCCAGGGTCGTGCGGGTTGTCCCCCGGCGACTCAGGCCTCGGCCTCGCCCTGCGCGCCCTTGGCCGGGCGCCGACGGCGCAACGGCGGGGCAACCCCGTCGGCCAGCCGCCGGGAGGTGATCAGAAACCCGGTGTGTCCGACCATTCGGTGCTCAGGACGGACGGCGAGCCCTTCCAGGTGCCAGCCGCGTACGAGCGACTCCCAGGCATGCGGCTCGGTGAACGTGCCGTGCGCGCGCACGTCCTCCGCGGTGCGGCTGAGCTGGGTCGCCGTGGCGACGTAGCAGATGAGCACTCCCCCGGGCACCAGCGCGCGGGACGCCGCATCCAGGCACTCCCACGGCGCCAGCATGTCCAGCACGACCCGGTCCACGTCGGTCTCGGTCAGCTCGACGGAGAGGTCCCCGACGGTCAGCTTCCAGGCCGGGTGCGGACCACCGAAGAACGTCTGCACGTTCTCCCGGGCGATGTCCGCGAAGTCCTGACGTCGCTCGTAGGAGGACACCTGCCCCTCGTCACCGACGGCGCGCAGCAGGGACATCGTCAGCGCGCCAGATCCGACGCCCGCCTCGACCACCCGGGCGCCCGGGAAGATGTCGGCCATCTGGACGACCTGAGCGGCGTCCTTCGGGTAGACCACCGCGGCACCCCGCGGCATCGAGAGCACGTAGTCGGCCAGCAGGGGCCGCATCGCCAGGTAGGGGATGCTCCCGGTCGTGACGACGACCGAGCCCTCAGGAGCACCGATCAGGACGTCGTGCTGGATGGAACCCTTGTGGGTGTGGAACTCCTTGCCCGTGACCAGCGTGATCGTGTGCATGCGACCCTTGGGGTCGGTCAGCTGCACCCGGTCGCCGGTGGTGAACGGCCCGCGCCGGTGCGCCGCGCCCGTCGGCCCGCTCGGCCCGGTCGGTCCGGTCGGCCCGCTCGGCCCGGGTTCGGTGGGTCGGGGCGTCACCGGGTCGGACGGGGATCCCTCGCCCGTCTCCGGCGCGGCAGCGGGCTCTTCTGTGGCGTCGGACATGAGGGGCGAGTCTAGGAGCAGCCCGAGCGCCGGACAGACAGCGCCGGGGGCGGCCCGGACCCGCGCTCTCGTGATCGTGAGGCGGATCGGCACCCATTCCGTGCCGGTTCCCCTCACGATCACCGGGGAGAGGGCCGGTTCCCCTCACGATCTCGCGACGGCGCGGTCGACGTCCTCGGCGGCCAGCACGCCGTAGATGTCACCGTTGGGCTCCACGACGAGGTACTCGCTGGCCGGCAGGCGGGTGAGCGCGTCGACGAGCTCCTCCCCCGAGAGCGCCGCGGAGACGACGTGTCCCGCCTGGATGCGGCGGGAGAAGTCACCGACCGGGACCCAGGGGCGGCGTGTCGCCGGCGTGGCGCGCACCGCCGCCTCGTTGACGATGCCGATCGGGGTCCCGTCGGCGCTGATCACGACCAGCCCGCGGGCACCGGACTCGTGCAGCCGGCGCAGCGCCTCGGCCAGCGGGACGTCGAAGGGCACCGGGATCGCCCGCCGCGTCAGCGCCCGGGCCGAGAGCGCCGGGATGCGCCGCTGCACCTGGGCGACCTGCAGCGACTGGCTCGCCCCCATCCAGATGAACGAGGCCAGCATGGCGCCCCACACCAGATCGAACAGGTCGGGCGACCCCCCGTTGCGCACACTGATCAGTGCGGGGACCAGCAGCACCACGACGGCGACGCCGCGCCCGCACCACGCCGCCACCACCGAGCCGGTGTGCCGCGCGCCGGTGACCTTCCAGACCCCTGCGGAGAGCACCCGCCCACCGTCGAGGGGGAGGCCGGGCAGCAGGTTGAAGATGCCGACCACGATGTTGCTGTACGTCAGGGCCTCCGCGAGCACCCGTCCCACCGTGGAGGGGTCGAGCATGCCCTGGACGAGGTAGGCCAGCGCGCCGAGCACCAGCGAGACGAACGGCCCGGCGACCGCGATCCCCGCCTCCTGAGCCGGTGTGGCCGCGGGCTTCTCGATCTCGGACACGCCGCCGAGCAGGTAGAGGCTGATGCGGCGTACGGGCAGCCCGGAGCGCAGGGCGACGACCGTGTGGCTCAGCTCGTGGACCAGCACCGAGAGGTACAGCAGGACGGCGAAGGCGAGCGAGACGGCGTACTTCCACTGGCCGATGCCGGGCACGCTGCTCTCCACGGAACCGGCGAAACCGAAGGTGATCAGGGCCGCGACCAGGAACCAGGTGGGGGTGACGTAGACCGGCACGCCGAACGGCCGCCCGATCAGCAGGCCTCCCGAGTCGTCACGCGAGGGACGGGCTTGCTGCGAGCTCATGTGCCCGATGCTAGGCGGCGCGGCAGGCCCGCCGCTGTCGGTGGTCCCGCCTACAGTTCCAGGCATGACCTCGCAGCCGCTGATCGCGCCGCCGGGCCCGGTCGATCCGCTCGGTCCGGGTGCCGCCCCTGCGCGCCCCGCGGCCTCACTGTCCCCCTCACGCGCGAGCGACTTCATGAACTGCCCGCTGCTCTACCGCTTCCGGGTCATCGACCGGCTGCCCGAGCGGCCGAGCCTCGCCGCCACCCGGGGCACGGTCGTGCACTCGGTGCTCGAGCGGCTCTTCGACCTGCCGTCGGCCGAGCGCACGCCGGAGCAGGCCGCGGTCCTGCTGCGGCCCGAGTGGGACCGGCTGCTCGACGAGGAGCCCGAGGTCGGCGAGCTGTTCGCCGACGACGCGGCGCGCGACGAGTGGCTGCAGGGGGCCCACCAGCTGCTGGAGTCCTACTTCGCGCTCGAGGACCCGCGCCGCCTCGAGCCGGCCGAGCGCGAGCTGTTCGTGGAGTGCGATCTCGAGTCGGGTCTGCGCCTGCGTGGGTACGTCGACCGGCTCGACGTCGCGCCGACCGGTGCGGTGCGGGTCGTCGACTACAAGACGGGCCGGGCGCCCCGCGAGGGGTTCGAGGCCAAGGCGATGTTCCAGATGCGGTTCTACGCGCTGGTGCTGTGGCGGCTGCGTGGTGAGATCCCGCAGGTCCTCCAGCTGCTCTATCTCGGCAGCGGCGAGGTGCTGCGCTACGAGCCCGACGAGGCCGACCTGCGCGCGACCGAGCGCAAGCTGGGCGCGCTGTGGGCCGCGATCAGCCGGGCCACCGAGAGCGGCGACTGGCGGCCGAGCCCGAGCAAGCTGTGCGACTGGTGCGATCACCAGGCGTTGTGCCCGGCCTTCGGCGGTACGCCGCCTGAGCTGCCGGTGCTGGCGGTCCCGCCGGTCCCTGCGGCGCGCGCGTCCGACGAGCGGCCCTCACCGAGCACCCCTGGCGACGAGGTCTGACTCCTCGGCCGCTGGCCCGCGCGACCGGTTGCCGCGGCAGGCACCGGGATCGCGCCGTGCGGACGCCGCGCGCAGTTTGCGGGCCACCCTGAGATGTGCCGGAGGACACCCTGAGTTCCCCCGGAACGTCGTGGAAGAACCTTGGTCGCGCTGTCAAGGTGGTGGAGCCAAGACTGCGCCTCACAAGGAGTTTGCTGTGACTGCACCAACCTCGTCGGCCGAGAAGTCGACGATCACGGCCGCGGTACGGGCGGAGCACGTGTCCAAGATCTACGGCTCCGAAGACACCCGGGTGGTAGCCCTCGACGACGTCAGCGTGGCGTTCCCGTCAGCCGAGTTCACCGCGGTGATGGGGCCGTCCGGCTCTGGCAAGTCGACGCTGATGCACTGCCTGGCCGGTCTCGACGCGGTGACCTCCGGCGAGATCTGGGTGGGAGGCACGGCCCTGTCCGGTCTCAGCGACAAGAGCCTGACCCGGCTCCGACGCGACGAGGTCGGCTTCATCTTCCAGGCCTTCAACCTGGTGCCGACTCTGAGCGCGATGGAGAACATCACGCTCCCGATGGACCTCGCCGGCACGACACCCGACCGCGAGTGGCTGGAGGAGGTGATCACGACGGTCGGCCTGCGCGACCGCCTCTCGCACCGGCCTTCCGAGCTCTCCGGTGGCCAGCAGCAGCGGGTGGCGTGCGCCCGCGCGCTGGCGAGCCGCCCCACGGTGATCTTCGCCGACGAGCCGACGGGCAACCTGGACTCGCGCGCCAGCGCGGAGATCCTCTCCTTCCTGCGCGAATCCGTGCGCACCATGGGGCAGACCATCGTGATGGTGACCCACGACCCCGCCGCGGCGTCCTTCGCCGACCGAGCGCTGTTCCTCGCCGACGGTCGGATCGTCGACGAGCTGGCCGACCCGAGTGCCGAGTCCGTCCTGGAGCGCCTGAAGAGCTTCGAGCTGCCCGCCCAGCGAGGTGTCTGAGCCGTGCTGCGCATCACTGTGAAGAGCCTGCTGGCGCGCAAGGTGCGCCTGTTGTTGACCGCGCTCGCGGTCGTCCTCGGTGTCGCCTTCGTCTCCGGGACGCTGGTTCTCAGCGACACCGTCAACTCCACGTTCGACAAGCTGTTCACGACCGCCTACTCCGGCACCGACGTCGCCGTACGCGGGAAGTCGGCCTTCGCTGTCAGCGCCACCGGCGGCGGCGACCCCTCCCAGTCGCGGCCACCCGTTCCTGCGTCCGTGCTCCAGCGGGTTCGCGCCGTCCCGGGCGTCGCCGAGGCCAGGGGCGACTCGTCGGGCTTCGCCCAGATCGTGCGTCCCGACGGGAAGGCCGTCGAGACCGCCGGCGCACCCACCCTCGGCGGGTCGTGGCTGGGTGGCTCACCGTTGAACCCGTACACGCTGCAGGACGGCCGGGCGCCGGGGTCTGCCGGTCAGGTAGCGATCGACCAGGTCAGCGCCGACCAGAACAAGCTCGTGGTCGGCGACCACGTCAGGGTGCTGACCCAGTCGGGCAGCCACGAGGAGCAGATCACCGGCATCGTCCGCTTCGGCAACGGTGGCAGCCTTGCGGGGGCCACCGTCACCCTCTTCGACCCGGTGACCGCACAGCACCTGCTGGGGACCCCCGGTACCTATTCCGAGATCGTGGCCGTGGGCGACGGTGGCGTCAGCGACGAGACACTGCGCGACCGGGTGGGCACGGTGGTGCCACCGCGCTTCGAGACGCTGACGGGCAGCCAGATCGCGGCCTCGGAGTCCGGAGACATCAAGGACGCGCTGCGCTTCTTCAGCGTCTTCCTCCTGGTGTTCGCGGTCATCTCGATCTTCGTCGGCTCGTTCATCATCTTCAACACCTTCAGCATGCTGGTGGCCCAGCGCAGCCGTGAGCTCGCACTGCTGCGCGCACTCGGTGCCAGCCGAGGACAGGTCAACCGTGCGGTCGTCATCGAGGCTGCGGCCGTCGGAGTCCTCGGCTCCACGCTCGGGCTGGGGCTCGGGGTGCTGCTGTCGCTGGGGCTCAAGGCACTCGTCGGCGTGTTCGTCGGCGACCTACCGGCCAACGGACTGGTGTTCCACGGCACCACGGTGCTGTGGTCCTACCTGACCGGGGTCGTCGTCACGGTCGTCGCGGCCGCGGTGCCGGCCCGCCGAGCCACGAAGATCCCGCCGGTGGCCGCCATGCGCGACGACGTGGCGCTGCCCGAGTCGTCGCTGCACCGTCGTGCCGTCCTGGGGGGCCTGGTGCTGGCCGGCGGCGTCGCGGCCATGGCCGGCGGCCTCGCCGGCAGTGCCGACCTGCTCTGGGTGGGGACGGGAGCGCTCGCGGTCTTCCTCGGCGTCGCCATGCTCAGCCCCTTCCTCAGCCGTCCGGTCGTGGGGGCCATCGGCAGCCTGCTGCCCCGCCTCTGGGGATCGACCGGCCGGCTGTCGCGGGAGAACGCGCGGCGCAACCCGCGCCGTACGGCGGCCACCGCCTCGGCCCTGATGATCGGGCTCGCCCTCGTGTCGGCTGGCGGCGTCCTGTCCGCATCGCTGATCAAGAGCACCAACGCGACCATCGACCGCAGCGTCGGCGCCGACTTCATCGTCTCGACGAAGAACTACCTGCCCATCCCTGGCGGCGTCGCGGACAGGATCCGTCAGGTGCAGGGCATCGACGCCGTGACGTCGTTCCGCAGCGGGCAGGCGGAGATCGACGGGAGTGTCGCCGCGCTGCAAGGTGTGACGGCCGCCACCGTGGACCGCACCCTGAAGCTGCACGTCGTCACCGGGCACCTCGCTGCCCTGGGCAAGGGCGAGCTGCTCGCCAGTGACAAGCAGGCGGGGAAGCACAGGTGGAAGGTCGGCGACCGGATCACCGTGGTCTTCGGGAGGTCCGGCGCGACCAGGCTGGTCCTCGGCGGCACCTACGCCGAGAACCAGGTCGCGGGCGACTACCTGATCGACCTGGCGACGTACGACCGGAACTACACCCAGCGGCTCGACCAGGTCGTCGCCATGACGGTCGGCCCGCATGCCGACGTCGCCCGGGTCCGCAAGGACGTCACGGCGGCGGCCGACGCCTCGAACCTGCACGTGCGCGACCAGAGCCAGTTCAAGGCCGAGCAACGCACGCAGATCAACAAGCTGCTCGGCCTGATCCTGGTGCTGCTCGCCCTGGCGGTGCTCATCGCGGCGCTGGGCATCGTGAACACGTTGGCGCTGTCCGTCATCGAGCGGACCCGCGAGATCGGGCTGCTGCGGGCAGTCGGCATGGGCCGGCGGCAGGTACGCCGCATGATCCGGCTCGAGTCGGTCGTGATCGCGATCTTCGGCACGCTGCTGGGGCTCGCGCTGGGCGTGGTCCTCGGCGCCGCGCTGGTGAGGGCGCTCAACGACCAGGGGATCGACCAGCTCGTCGTGCCCTTCGGGCAGCTGGTGGTCTACCTGCTGGTCGGCATCGTGATCGGGGTGGTCGCGGCGGTGTGGCCGGCGCGGCGGGCCGCACGGCTGGACGTGTTGCGAGCCATCACGGCCGAGTAAGTCCGACGGCGGGGCCGCGGCCCTGCCGGGCCTGCAGCAGGGCTCGCAGCCAGCCCACGTCGACCCCGGTCAGGGAGCCGACGACCGCGTCGACCTCGTCGGGGTCGACCGTCCCGACGCTCGGCACCGCGACGACGACGCAGCCGGCGGCCCGCGCCGACGCCGACCCCGTCGCCGAGTCCTCCAGCGCCACGCAGTCGCCGGCCTCGACCCCCAGGGCGCGGGCCGCGCTCAGATAAGGCTCCGGGTGCGGCTTGGTCGCCACCACGTCGTCCGCCGAGATCGTCACCGCGAAGTGCTCATGGCCGATGGAGTCGAGCACGGCGTCGACGACGACGCGCAGCGACGACGAGACGAGGGCCACCGGCAGGCCCGCACCCGTGACGTCGGCCACCAGCTCGGCTGCCCCCGGCATCCAGCCGACCGGTTCCCGTCGAAGGTGACTCACCATGCCCTCGATCAGGGCCTGCTCGAGTTGCTCGACCGGCAGGTCCGGATCGCCGGCCACGCGCAGCATGTACTGCGCGCTGTGGCGCAGCTGGCCGCCGACCAGTGCAGCCTGGTGCTCCGGGCCCCAGGCTGCACCGAGCCCGGCCATGATCTCGCACTCGACGGCGAACCAGGTCGACTCGGTCGACACGAGCAGCCCGTCCATGTCGAACAAGACCCCCGCCAACGCCGGGGCGGCCTGCTGGTCACGTTCCGTCACTTGGCGTTGAAGTACGTCGCCTCGGGGTGATGCAGGACGAGCGCGTCGGTCGACTGCTCAGGATGCAGCTGGAACTCCTCCGAGAGCTTGACCCCGATGCGCTCCGGCTCGAGCAGGTCGACCAGCTTGGCCCGGTCCTCGAGGTTCGGGCAGGCGCCGTAGCCGAACGAGAACCGCGCCCCCCGGTAGGCGAGGTCGAAGTAGTCCTCGGTCCTGTCCGGGTCCTCGGCGCTGAAGCCCAGCTCGGCGCGCATCCGCTTGTGCCAGTACTCCGCCAGCGACTCGGTCAGCTGCACCGACAGGCCGTGAAGCTCGAGGTAGTCGCGGTAGGCGTTGCGCTCGAACAGGTCGCTGGTGACCTCGGCGATGCGCGGGCCGACCGTGACCAGCTGCAGGCCGAGCACGTCGGTCTCTCCGGACTCCACCGGCCGGAAGAAGTCGGCGAGACACAGGTGACGGCCGTGCCGCTGGCGCGGGAACGTGAACCGGTATCGCTCGGCGCCGTCGTCGCCGTACAGGATCACGTCGTCGCCCTCGCTCTGAACCGGGAAGTAGCCGTAGACGACCGCGGCCTCGAGCATGTGCTCGGCCTGCGCGCGCTCGAGCCAGGCGCGCAGCCGCGGCCGGCCCTCGGTCTCGACGAGCTCCTCGTACGTCGGCCCGTCCGCGGCGCGGGAGGCCTTGAGGCCCCACTGCCCCATGAAGGTCGCGCGCTCGTCGAGCAGCGCGGCGTACTCCGCCAGCGCGATGCCCTTGACGACCTTGGTCCCCCAGAAGGGCGGCGTCGGGATCGGGTTGTCGACCGCCACGTCGGAGCGCGCCGGCATGTCGGCCGCCTCAGTGACGTCGGGCCGCCCGCTCGGGGGCTTGACGCGTCGCTGGCGCAGTGCCGGCAGCTCGGCCCCGGGCACGCCACGCTTGACGGCAACGACGGCGTCCATCAGGCGCAGGCCCTCGAACGCGTCGCGCGCGTAGCGCACCTCGCCCTCGTACATCTCGGCGAGGTCCTGCTCGACGTAGGGCCGGGTCAACGCCGCGCCGCCGAGGATCACCGGCCACCGCTGGGAGACGCCTCGGGAGTTCATCTCCTCGAGGTTCTCCTTCATGATGACCGTGCTCTTGACCAGCAGGCCGGACATGCCGATCACGTCGGCACGGTGCTCGTCGGCGGCGTCGAGGATCGCCGACACCGGCTGCTTGATGCCGATGTTGACGACGGTGTAGCCGTTGTTGGTCAAGATGATGTCGACGAGGTTCTTGCCGATGTCGTGGACGTCACCCTTGACGGTGGCGAGGACGATGGTGCCCTTGCCCTCCTCGTCGGTCTTGTCCATGTGCGGCTCGAGCCAGGCGACGGCTGCCTTCATGACCTCGGCCGACTGCAGCACGAAGGGCAGCTGCATCTCGCCCTTGCCGAACAGCTCGCCGACGACCTTCATGCCGCCGAGCAGCTCCTCGTTGACGATGTCGAGTGCAGTCCGGCCGGTGTCGAGAGCCTCCTGGAGGTCGGCCTCGAGGCCGCCCCGCTCTCCGTCGATGATGCGGCGCGCCAACCGCTCCCCCAGCGGCAGCGCCGCTAGCTCCTGCGCGCGCGTCTGACGCATCGCCGTGACGTCGACGCCCTCGAACAGCTGGAGGAACCTCTGCAGCGGGTCGTAGGCCGGCGCGTCGTCCGTGGCGGGCCGGCGTCGGTCGTAGAGGAGGTCGAGGGCGACGTTGCGCTGCTGCTCGTCGATCTTCGACATCGGCAGGATCTTGGCGGCGTGGACGATCGCCGAGTCGAGACCGGCCTTGGTGCACTCGTGGAGGAAGACGCTGTTGAGCACGGTGCGGGCGGCGGGGTTGACGCCGAAGGACACGTTGGACAGACCGAGTGTGGTCTGCACGGCGGGATAGGCCTTCTTGATCGCCCGGATGGCCTCGATGGTCTCGAGGGCGTCGCGGCGGGTCTCTTCCTGGCCGGTGGTGACGGGGAAGGTCAGCGCGTCGATGACGATGTCCTCGACGGCCATGCCCCAGTTGTTGGTGAGGTCCTCGATGAGCCGCGTCGCGACCCGCACCTTCCACTCGGCGGTGCGTGCCTGCCCCTCCTCGTCGATGCACAGGGCGACGACCGCGGCGCCGTGCTCGCGGACGATCGGCATCAGCCGCGCGATGCGCGACTCGGGCCCGTCGCCGTCCTCGTAGTTGACCGAGTTGATGACCGATCGGCCACCGAGGGTCTCGAGGCCGGCCTCGATGACCGCGACCTCTGTCGAGTCGAGCACCAGCGGCAGCGTCGAGGCGGTGGCGAACCGCTTCGCGATCTCGTGCATGTCGCTCGCGCCGTCGCGACCGACGTAGTCGACGCAGACGTCGAGCAGGTGGGCGCCGTCGCGCGTCTGGTCGCGGGCGATCTCGATGCAGTCGTCCCAGCGCTGCTCGAGCATCGCCTCGCGAAACGCCTTGGAGCCGTTGGCATTGGTGCGCTCGCCTATGGACAGGTACGACGTGTCCTGGCGGAAGGGCACGTGCTGGTAGAGCGACGCGACCCCCGCCTCGGGCCGCGGCCGGCGCGACGCCAGACCGCGACCGCCGACCCGCTCGACCACCTGGCGCAGGTGCTCGGGCGTCGTGCCGCAGCAGCCGCCGACGAGGGCGAGACCGAAGTCGCGGGTGAAGTGGTCGTGTGCGTCCGCGAGCTGCTCGGGCGTCAGCGGGTACGTCGCGCCGTGCTTGCCGAGCTCGGGCAGCCCGGCGTTCGGCATGCACGAGAGCGCGATGCGCGCATGCCGCGAAAGATGGCGCAGGTGCTCGCTCATCTCCGCGGGACCGGTGGCGCAGTTGAGGCCGATGAAGTCGATGCCGAGCGGCTCGAGCGCCGTCAGCGCCGCACCGATCTCGCTACCGAGCAGCATGGTGCCGGTGGTCTCGACGGTGACCTGGCACAGCAGCGGTACGTCGGCGCCGGCTGCGGTGATGGCCCGCCGCGCGCCGATGAGGGCGGCCTTGGCCTGCAGCAGGTCCTGCGCCGTCTCGACCAGCACGGCGTGCACCCCGCCGGCCAGCATGCCGCGGGTCTGCAGCTCGTAGGCGTCGCGCAGCGTCGCGAACGGCACGTGGCCCAGCGTCGGCAGCTTGGTGCCGGGGCCGACGGAGCCGATCGCCCAGCGCGGGGAAGCGGCGGTGGACCGTTCGTCGGCGACCTCGCGGGCGATGCGCGCACCCGCCTCGGCGAGCTCCTCGACGCGGCCCTGGATGTCGTACTCCGCGAGGTTGCCGAGGTTGGCGCCGAACGTGTTGGTCTCGACACAGTCGACGCCCACGTCGAAGTAGGCCTCGTGCACGGACCGGACGATGTCGGGCCGGCTGATGTTCAGGATCTCGTTGCAGCCCTCGAGGCCCTGGTAGTCGTCCAGGCTCGGCCCCTGGCCGTCGTTGGCGGCCTGCAGCATGGTGCCCATGGCGCCGTCGGCGACGACGACACGCTGGGACAGGGCACTGCGCAGGGACTCGGGCGTGTTGCTCATCGGGAGGAGTTTAGGTGCTGGTGACGACGTAGGCTGGCGGCGACCGATGCGTGGGCAGCGGTCCATGCTGCCCGCAGGAGCGCGGGACGGTGCCGGCGAGGAGAGGCGAGGGTCGCGTAGTGATCGAGCTCGAGGGTGTGCCCGAGCTTGTCGACCCGCTGCTCGTCGCGGCCTTCGAGGGCTGGAACGACGCCGGTGACGCCGCGACGGCCGCCGTGGAGCACCTCGAGCAGGTGTGGTCCTCGACGCTGCTCGCGACCCTGGATCCCGAGGACTACTACGACTACCAGGTCAACCGGCCGACGATCTCCCTCTCCGATGACGGCGAGCGGCTGGTGACCTGGCCCACGACCCGGATCTCCTACGCCCGCCTGCCGGAGCTGGGACGTGACGTCGTGCTGATCCGCGGCATCGAGCCGAACATGCGCTGGCAGTCCTTCGCCGCCGAGATCCTCGGCTTCTGCCATGAGCTGGGCGTCGAGATGGTCGTCACGCTGGGCGCGCTGCTCGCCGACTCGCCGCACACCCGGCCGGTGCCGGTGACCGGGACGTCGTCGGACGAGACGCTGACCCGCTCGCTGAGCCTCGAGCCGTCGCGCTACGAGGGACCCACCGGCATCGTGGGCATCGTCCAGGACGCGTGCACCCGCGCCGGCGTACCCGCCCTCTCGATCTGGGCGGCGGTCCCCCACTACGTCGCCCAGCCGCCCTGCCCCAAGGCGACGGTGGCGCTGCTGCGCCACATCGAGGACCTGCTCGACGTGCCCATCCCTCTCGGCGAGCTGCCCGAGGACGCCCGCGCCTGGGAGCGCGGCGTCGACGAGCTGGCCGCCGAGGACTCCGAGGTGGCCGAGTACGTGCGCTCGCTCGAGGAGGCCAAGGACCTCTCCGAGGCGCCCGAGGCCTCCGGCGAGGCCATCGCCAAGGAGTTCGAGCGCTACCTGCGCCGCCGCGGCGACGACGGGCCGCGCGGCTGAGCCGCGGTTGATCCTGGCTTGCCGCACCGGTCACCTACCTGTTAAATACAGGTCTATGACAGGTGCCCGGTTCCGCCAGCTCGCGCACGAGCTACGGGAGCGCATCTCCCTCGGCGACTTCGGCGAGTCCGGCGCGCTGGAGAGCGAGGCGGCGCTCGGCCGCCGCTACGACGTCAGCCGGGTCACGGTCCGCAAGGCGCTGGAGGAGCTGCGCGAGCAGGGGCTGGTCGAGAGCCGGCCCGGCGCCGGCTGGTTCGTGAGCGCTACGTCGTTCCACCAGACCCTCGCGCTCGGCACCTTCCGGCATGCCTCCTCGGCGGTCGCCGCTGCCGGCAAGACCGTGGTGCGCCGGGTGGTCGACTTCGGCTACCGGCCGGCCCCCGAGCCGGTCGCGGACGCGCTCGGGCTGGACTCCGCCGACGCGCTCTACAGCCGGTCGGTCCGCACCGTCGACGGCGAGCCGCTGGACCTCGTGCAGGAGTGGGTGCCCGCCCTCGTGGCCGACCGGGTCAGCCGCGCGGACGCCGAGCGGCTGGGCATCTGGGCGACCCTGCAGCGGCAGGGCTACCGCGTCTCCTCAGTACGGCAGACCATCAGTGCCGGGCTGGCGAGCCCCGGCGACGCCGAGCTGCTCGACGTGGCCACCGGGAGCCCGCTGCTGCTCGTACGCCGCCTCGCGCTCGGGCAGGACGGAGGGCAGCTGGCCCTGTCCGACCACCGCTACCTGGCTCACCGGTTCAGCCTCGAGGTCGAGTTCCGCGGTTGGCCCGTCGCGTCCACCACCGAGACCCCCGGGCTGCGCGCGCTGCCGGCCGCGGCCCGCACGGCATGACCCGCCCACGACCCGAGGAGACCTCCCCATGAAGGTGCTCGTCACCGGAGGCGCCGGCTTCATCGGCACCAACTTCGTCCTGCGGACGGCCAGCACCCGGCCCGACTGGCAGGTCACCGTGCTCGACGCACTGACGTACGCGGGCAACCGGGCCAACCTCGACGGCGTGGCCGACCGCGTGGCCTTCGTCGAGGGCAGCGTCGCCGACGCCGACCTGGTGGACTCGCTGGTCTGCGACGCGGACGCGGTCGTGCACTTCGCCGCCGAGTCGCACAACGACAACTCGCTCGACGATCCGTGGCCGTTCATCGAGTCGAACATCATCGGCACCTACCGGCTGCTGGAGGCCGTGCGACGGCACCGGGTGCGGATGCACCACATCTCCACCGACGAGGTCTACGGCGACCTGGAGCTCGACGACCCTGCGCGGTTCACCGAGTCCACGCCGCTGAACCCGTCGAGCCCCTACTCCGCCAGCAAGGCATCGGCCGACCTGCTGGTGCGCGCGTGGATCCGGTCGTTCGGCATCGAGGCGACCCTGTCGAACTGCTCGAACAACTACGGGCCCTACCAGCACGTCGAGAAGTTCATCCCGAGACAGGTCACCAACGTCCTGATGGGCATCAAGCCCAAGCTGTACGGCCAGGGCTCCAACGTCCGCGACTGGATCCACGTCGACGACCACAACGACGCGGTGGTGACGATCCTCGAGAACGGCCGGCCCGGCGAGACCTACCTGATCGGGGCCGACGGCGAGCGGGACAACCGCCAGATCGTGGCGCTGCTGCTCGAGCTGATGGACAAGCCTCCCGACTGGTTCGACCTGGTCACCGACCGGCCGGGCCACGACCTGCGCTACGCCATCGACTCCAGCAAGCTGCGTGCCGAGACCGGCTGGTCCCCGCGCTACCAGGACATCCGCGCCGGACTGGCACAGACGATCGACTGGTACCGCAGGAACGAGGGATGGTGGCGCGCGGCCAAGGAACGCAGCGAGGCGATGTACGCGCGTCTCGGCCGCTGACTAGAGGCGGACGCCGAGCAGGGCGTCGACCGTGCGCGCCGCCTCGCCGGGGGCGCCCTCGTCAGGACCACCGTGGCGCAGCGCCTCGTCGACCCAGCGGTCGACCACCGCGAGCGCCCCGGGGGCGTCGAGGTCGTCGGCCACGTGTCGGCGTACGCCGGCGAGCACCGGTTCGGCCGGCGGGCCGCTGGGCAGCGCGACGGCGTCGCGCCAGCGGGCCAGCCGCACCTGCGCCGACGTCAGGTCCTGTGCCGTCCACTCCCAGTCGCTGCGGTAGTGGCGCGCCAGCAGCGCCAGGCGGATCGCCGCCGGGTCGTGCCCGTCGCGGCGCAGCGCCGAGACGAACACCAGGTTGCCGCGCGACTTCGACATCTTCTCGCCGTCGAGCCCGACCATGCCCGCGTGCACGTAGTGGCTCGCGAACGGCCACTCGCCGGTCAGCACGTGGGCCTCGGACGCGCCCATCTCGTGGTGGGGGAAGACGAGGTCGTTGCCACCGCCCTGTACGTCGATGTGGTTGCCGAGGTGCTCGAGCGCGATCGCGGTGCACTCGATGTGCCACCCGGGGCGGCCCGGGCCGAGCGGGGTCTCCCACGCCGGCTCCCCCGGCCGGGCGCCCTGCCACAGCAGGCAGTCCAGCGGGTGCTTCTTGCCGGGCCGGTCCGGGTCCCCGCCCCGCTCGCCGGCCAGCCGCAGCATGGTCGGCTCGTCGAGGTGCCCGACACCTCCGAACCGTGGGTCGGTCTGCACCGCGAAGTAGGTGTCGGCGTCGACGTCGTAGGCGGCACCCTTCTCCCGGAGCGCCTGGACCGCCTCCACGATTTGCGGGATGGCCTCGACCGCGCCGACGTACTGCTGCGGCGGGACCACGGCCAGGGCGGTCATGTCCTCACGGAACAGCGCGATCTCGCGGTCGGCGAGCTCCTGCCAGTCCTGCCCGTCACGCATCGCCCGCTCCAGCAGCGGGTCGTCAATGTCCGTGACGTTCTGCACGTAGTGCACGTCGTGACCCGCGTCGCGCCACGCCCGGCCCACCAGGTCGAAGGCGACGTACGTCGCGGCGTGGCCGATGTGGGTGGCGTCGTAGGGCGTGATGCCGCAGACGTACATGCGGGCTGTCGGCCCCGGGGCAGTCGGGCGCACCTGACCCGTCGCGGTGTCGAAGAGCCGCAGGGTCAGACCGCTGCCCGGGAGCGCGGGGACATCGGGAGCGGGCCAGGCATGCACGATCGGCGAGCCTACCTGCGCAGGTCAGAAGGGCGGCCACGGGATGGCAGGCCATCCCTCGGCGGGGAAGGGCAGCCGGCCCTCGGCCAGCAGCCGGTCGATGCGGCGCCGCGTCGCGCTCACCTCACCACGGGTGATGAGGTCGCCGAGGGCCAGGCCGAGGTCGTCGTCGAGCCGACGACGCAGCCCCTGCAGCACCTCGGTCTCCTCGGCCCGCAACGGCTCGCCCGCCCAGCCCCAGAGCACCGTGCGCTGCTTCGGCTCCCGGTGGAAGGTCACGCCGTGGTCGACGCCGTGCACCGTCCCGTCGGCGAGCGGCAGCACGTGACCGCCCTTGCGGTCGGCGTTGTTGAGCACGCTGTCGAGCACGGCCATCCGGCGCAACCGGTCGTCGTCGGCATGCGCCAGGACCACGGGCCGCCCGCCGCTGCCGAGCGCGTCGAGCACGCGCAGCCAGCCCCCCGGGACGCGGTCGGGGTCGACCACGTCGATCAGCTCCACCGTCGGGTCGGTGTCGACCCACAGCTGCACCATGCCGGGTCCGAACGGCCCCTCACGCAGCACGGTCGGCGGGACCACGCCCCAGCCGGAGGCCGCCGAGACGGCGTAGGCGGCCACCTCGCGCCCGGCCAGGGTGCCCTCCGGGAAGTCCCACAGCGGCCGCTCCCCGGCGACCGGCTTGTAGACGCACCGCGCCCGGACACCGTCCTGGCGGATCTCGCAGAACAGCGTCGCGTTGGAGGCGTCGACCAGCCGGCCCTCGACGTTGATCTCCCCGTGGCGCAGCACCTCCAGGGCGCTGCCGACGTCGAGCTCGCTCACCCGGCCATCCTGACCCATGGGACGGGCGCGCCGCGTCCCATGCGGTGGTGCGGATGAGGGTCGCTCAGCGCCGGTAGCCGTTCGCGCGCGGACAGACGTGGCCGCCCGGGTCGAGCGGACCGCCGCAGAACGGGCACGGGGGTCGGCCCGCGGCCACCACGACCGAGGCCCGCCGGACGAAGGCGCGGGCCGCCGAGCCGGTCAGGCGCACCCGCAGCAGCGGTGGTCCCTCGTCGCCCTCGACCAGCAGCGGCTCGTCCTCGGCCTCGTCGTCGTCGTCGGAGTCGGTGACCGCCTGTGCCTCGATCACCACGACCTCGTCGTCGGAGTCCCACGCCAGCGCCATGGTGCCGACGCGGAACTCCTCCTCGATCGGGGTGTCGAGCGGCTCGGTGTCCTCGACGTCGACGGGCGCGAGCGCAGGCACGCTGGCCTCTCCGCCCGAGAGGTGGACGACCTCGTCCAGCAGCGCCTCGACGCGCTCCGCGAGGACGCTCACCTGCTGCTTCTCCAGCGCGACACTGGTCGTCCGGCCGCCACCCCGGGCCTGCAGGAAGAAGGTGCGCTGGCCGGGCTCGCCGACGGTGCCGGCGACGAAGCGCTCGGGCGGGTCGTACTCGAAGAGGAGGCGCGGCACGGAACGACCCTATTCCGTCCTCAGCCCGTCGCGGTGCCGGCACCACCGCCGACGGCCGCGTCGGAGGTCACGCCGTCGCGGCGCCTGGCGCGCGACCGGCTGCGCCCCTTCCTCGGCGCGAGGAAGCTCAGGTCGCCGCCCATGTCGTTGGCCCGCACGACGAACGGCCGCAGCGGGGTGTAGGTGACGACGCTGACCGACGCGGGGTCGACCACGATGCGCTGGAACTGGTCGAGGTGCATGCCCAACGCGTCGGCCAGCACCGCCTTGATCACGTCGCCGTGCGAGACGACGACGTACACCGCGTCGTCGCCGAGCGTGGTGTTCCACTGCCGTACGGCGGTGACGGCCCGCGTCGCCATCGCGGTCATCGACTCGCCGCCCTCCCCCGGGAACGTCATTGCCGACGGATGGCCCTGCACGACCTTCCACAGCGGGTCCTTGGCGAGCTTCTTCAGCTCGCGCCCCGACCAGTCGCCGTAGCGGACCTCTCCCACCCGGGGGTCCTCGTGCCGCGTGACGTCGTCACGGCCCTCGAGCAGCAGGTCGGCGGTCTCCCGGCAGCGCTGCAGCGGGCTGGTCACGAGGGCCGTGAGCGGGACGCCGCGCAGCCGCTCGGCGAGGGCCTGGACCTGTGCCTGACCGGTCTCGTCCAGGGAGACACCCTCCGTCCAGCCCGCGAGGACCCCGGCGGTGTTGGCGGTCGTCCGGCCGTGCCGGACGAGCAGGACGGTGGTCACGACGGGCAACTGTACGTGCGCCCGGGCGGCGCTGCGGCGTGGCCGGGGACACAATGGGGCGGTGATCGTCGACTGCGCCCTCTACCACCACGGCGTCCGGGAGGAGGCAGGGGACAACCTCGCCGACTCCCTCGCGATCGCCCGTGAGCAGGGTGACAGCTTCATCTGGATCGGGCTGCACGAGCCGACGAGCGAGGAGCTGCAGACGGTCGCCGAGCAGTTCAAGCTGCACGCCCTGGCGGTGGAGGACGCGGTGAAGGCGCACCAGCGGCCCAAGGTGGAGGAGTACGACGACACCCTGTTCATCGTGCTCAAGACGGTGTTCTACGACGAGGACACCCAACAGATCGAGCTCGGCGACGTCATGCTCTTCGTCGGTGACGCGTTCATCGTGTCGGTGCGCCACGGGAGGGGGCTCGCCCTCACCGACGTACGCAGGCGCCTGGAGTCCGACCGCGAGCTGCTCGACTGCGGTCCGTCCGCCGTCATGTACGCGATCTGCGACCGCGTCGTCGACGACTACACCGAGATCGCCTTCGAGGTCGAGGAGGACATCGAGGAGGTCGAGGAGCGCCTGTTCTCGCCGGTGCGCGCCAACCTCGCCTCGCGCATCTACAACCTGAAGCGCGAGGTCATCGAGTTCCGGCACGCGGTCGTCCCGCTGGTCGAGCCGATGGCCAAGCTGGCGACCGGTGCCGTGCCGCACGTGCACGCGAAGATGCAGCCGTTCTTCCGTGACGTCGCCGACCACGCGCTGCGGGTCTCCGAGCAGGTGGCGGGCTTCGACGACCGGCTCAGCTCGGTGCTCAACGCCAACCTCTCGCAGGTCTCGGTGCAGCAGAACGAGGACATGCGGCGAATCTCGGCCTGGGTCGCGATCGCGGCCGTTCCCACGATGATCGCCGGCATCTACGGCATGAACTTCCAGTACATGCCCGAGCTGCACTGGCGCCTCGGCTACCCGATGGCGCTGGCCCTGATGGCGGCGTTCTGCGGCATGCTCTACCGCGCCTTCAAGCGCAGCGGCTGGCTCTGAGCGCCACGTCGCCCGCCGCACCGATTTTCTTGATCCATCCCCGCGCCCGCACAATGCAGGACAGAATGGGTAACAGCCTGCGACCGGGCCCGCCACGCGGCGGACGGGGAGGGCTCCATGAGCTGACGTGAGACGGGTTGGGGGAACGACGTGGTGCGCCGTACGACCGCGGGAGCGGTGGCTGTCGCGGTGGCGACGCTGCTCACCGTCGGGGTGCCGGCGAGCGCCACGCTGACGCCGACCCCCTCGCCGGCCCCGACCCGGTCCTCGTCCTCGGCCCCGCCCCGGTCCACCGGCACCCCCACGACGAAGCCCGAGCCGTCGGCGTCGCCCTCACCGAGCCGCACCGGCGACGCCGCGAAGCCCGGCGGCGGCACGTCAGCCGCCGCACCCGACCCGCACGACGACGCCGCCCTGGTCGCCGCCGCCCGGGCGCTGCAGGCGGCCCAGGACGACCTCGTGACCGCTCGCGCGAGCCTGAGCAGTGCCCGCGAGGAGCTGGCCACCGCCCGCGCCGCGGAGGCCCAGGCGCAGTCCGACCTCAGGGCCGCCGTCATGGCCGAGGCGCAGGTGACCCGCGACCTGCAGCTGCTCGAGGCGCGGATGCTCGGGCACACGACCGCCCTCGGGCGACTGGCGCGGGCGACCTACCAGTCCAGCGGGCCGCTCGGCGACTGGCAGCTCGTGCTCGAGCTGCAGAGCCCCGACCAGCTGGCCGACCGGCTGGCCGCCATGCAGAGCGTCGCCAGCGCCGGCAACGCCGTGATCTCCGACCTGCACGACGACCGCGCCGACCTGGAGAACACCCAGTCCCAGCTGGCGGCCGCCCGCCGTCACCAGGAAGAGGTCCGGGCGCAGGCGCGCCGGGCGCTGGCGGACACCGTCGGCAAGGAGCGCGCCGCGGCAGCCGCCGAGAAGCAGGTCGGCGTCGTCGTCGCCGCCCGACAGGACGCCCTGGCCGACGCGGCCGACGCCGTCGCCGCGGACCGCAAGCACTACCGCGCGATGCTCGTCGAGTCGGGCGCGCTCAGCCAGCGCATCCAGCAGCTAGCCGCGAAGCTGGCGAACACCAGCCGCCCGCCGCACGGGACCGGGCAGTTCATGCGGCCCGGTCGCGGCGAGGTGACCTCGCCGTACGGCATGCGCTACCACCCGATCCTGCACTACGTGAAGCTGCACACCGGCACGGACTTCGCCGCGGCCGACGGTGTCGCGCATGCGGCGGACGACGGCGTCGTGCTGCTCACGGAGTACAACGTCGCCTACGGGAACATGACCGTCATCGACCACGGCACCATCGGTGGCCTGCACGTGACGACGCTCTATGCCCACCAGTCGGCGTTCGCCGTCGCTCCCGGCGACCGGGTCAGCAAGGGCCAGGTCATCGGCCTCATCGGTGCCACGGGTTATGCGACCGGCCCCCACCTGCACTTCGAGGTGCGCATCGACGGCCGGCCGACCGATCCGGCGCCGTGGATCGAGGCAGCGCCGCTGCCCGCCGGCCTGCCGAGCCCGATTGCGCGGCTGCGAAGCGTGACCTGAGCGCACGGTGCTCGTTTGCCGGTCAGGGACTCGGCAAAGGAGTGAGCAGTGCGGGCGCCGATGGTGCTGGTAGGGACCGCCGCTGCGCTGTCCGTGGCTCTGCTCGGTGTCGGCTCCGGCGCGGCCTCCGCCGACGGCGTGACGCCCACGGTGACCCTGCCGCCGTTGCCGACGGTCAGCGTGACGCCGGTTCCGCTGCCTCCTGCGCCGCCGGCCGGTTCCGGTCCGGTAGCGGCTCCGGCGCCCAACACCCCGGCTGCCCCGACCACCGGTGCCGATGGAGGGATCGGCACCGTTGGTGGGTCGGCCGGCGGGGGGTCGGCCGGCGGGGCCGCGGCCGGGAACGGCCTCGGCGGTACGCCGGCGGGGGCTCCCGCAGGAGGCGTCGCGGCCGCGGGCCCGGAGGGCGCGGCCGCGCGGGCCGCGGGGGCCCGGGGGAAGAAGGGCACGGCGACCAAGCCGATCGGGCCGATGGTGGCGGGCCGGCCGGAGGCCGCGGACGTGGTCGACGACGAGTCGACGCCCGCCGTCTACGAGGCGACCAAGGCGTTCCTGAGGGCCGATCAGCGCATCGCGGCCCTGGCCCGGCTGCGCGACACCATCGCGGGAGCCCAGACGGGCGCGGCACGAGCGGCCGCGTCCTACCGGTCGCTCGGCGTCGATGCGGCAGCGGCCCGGGACCAGGCCCGCGGCCTGCACGCCCGGCACGGCCTCCTGCAGCGCACGATCCTCGACGACGTGCGCACCAGCTACCAGACCGGCCGGCTCGCGACCGACGACCAGAGCATCCGCGCGCTCGCGGCGGCCGCGCGCCGGGCCGAAGACGCCGCCGCCCGGGCGGACCTGCGCGTGAGCGAGCTGCTGGCCGCGCAACAGCGGGCCAAGACCGGGTTCGAGCGCTACGCGGCGACGTACAACCAGGCCAAGGACCGGTTGGCGGGCATCAACCGGCGGCTCGAGGCGCTCGCGGCGCAGCGCGGGGTCGCCCTGACGGCCGCGCGCGACGCAGCGGGTGCCGACCTGGCCCGCCACCGGCAGGGCATCCTCGAGTCGGGCCGGCTGGGGGCAGAGATCCGGGCGGCGTCGGCGAACCTCGCGGCGAGCGGGCGCACCGTGCAGGGCACCGGTCAGTTCGTTCGGCCGTCCTCCGGTGTCGTCACGTCGCCCTACGGGATGCGGTTCCACCCGATCCTGCACTACACCAAGCTGCACACCGGCACCGACTTCGCTGTCGGCGACGGGATGGCCCATGCCGCCGACGACGGGCGCGTCCTGTTCACCGTCGTGAGCGAGGCGTACGGCAACTTCACCGTCATCGACCACGGCACGATCGACGGCCGGCACATCACGACCGCCTACGCCCACCAGGCCAGGTTCCTCGTGCAGCCGGGCGAGGAGGTACGCAAGGGGCAGGTCATCGGCGCCATCGGGTCGACCGGCTGGGCCACGGGGCCGCACCTGCACTTCGAGGTGCGGGACGACGGCGCCGTGCAGGACCCGATGACCTGGCTGGACTGACCGTCCCGTCAGGTCGGCTGCATCACACCGGCTGCGAGCAGCACGACCAGGATCAGACCCACCGCCACGCGGTAGGGGACGAACACCGTGATGCGGTGACCCGCAACGAACCTCAGCAGCCAGGCGATCGAGGCGTAGGCCACGACGAACGACACCACGGTGCCGACGGCCAGCGCGCCGACGGGGACCTGTTCCTTCACGGCGTCCTTGAGCTCGTAGAGACCGGCGCCGACCAGTGCAGGGATGGACAGGAAGAACGACAGCCGGGTCGCGGTGACGCGGTCGAGCCCGCGCAGCAGACCGGCGCTGATCGTGGCACCCGAGCGCGAGACACCCGGCACCAGCGCGAGGCACTGGACCGCGCCGATCACGAGCACGTCGGTCAGCGTCGTCTGCTGCTCGTTGCGGGCCTGCGTCGCACGGGACTCGGCGAACCACATCGCGACGCTCCACACCAGCAGCCCGGCAGCGACGACCCAGAGGCTGCGCAGCGGACCGGAGATGACGTTGCGCGCGAGGAAGCCGACCACCGCGATGGGCACGCTCCCCCAGATGACGAACCACGCGAACCGGTAGTCGAAGGATCCGCGCACCTCCGCCTTGACCAGGCCCCGCAGCCAGGCCGACACGATGCGCATGATGTCGCGGAAGAAGTAGACGAGCACCGCGGCGATGGCACCCATCTGGATGATCGCGGTGAAGGCCGTCACCCCCTTGTCGTCGATCGGCAGGCCCAGCACCTTCTCCGCGATGGTGAGGTGCCCGGTGCTGGACACCGGAAGGAACTCGGTGAGCCCCTCCACGACGCCGAGGAGCAGGGAGTCCAGCAGGCTGATGTCGGTCACGCGGTGCTACTCCCCTAGTCCGGAGGCGTCGAGTGCCTCGGCGAGTGTGCGCAGCGCGGCGACGCGCTCGTCGAGAGTGGCGCCGTACGACGCCACGGACACCGTGGTCACGCCGCTCTCCGCATAGGCATGGAGCCGGTCCCGGATCCGTTCCGGGGGCCCGATCAGCGAGGTGCGGTCGATGAACTCGAACGGCACCGCCTCGCCGGCATCGCGGGGCCGGCGAGCCAGGTACAGGTCCTGGACGCGCGCGGCCGCCTCGTCGTACCCCATGCTCACCGCGAGCCGGTTGTAGAAGTTCTGCTCCCTGCTGCCCATGCCGCCGACGTACAGCGCCGCGTAGCCGCGCAGCGGCGCGGCACAGGCCTCGAGGTCGTCACCCACCACGACCGGGACGGTGGCGACCACGTCGAAGTCCGACATCGCCTTGCCGGCCTTCTTCCGGCCGGTGCAGATGTGGTCCATCGGCCCGGCGCCGTGCTCGGGAGAGAAGAAGATTGCCAGCCAGCCGTCGGCGATCTCACCGGTGAGCTCGAGGTTCTTCGGGCCGATGGCCGCCAGGTAGAGCGGGATGTTCTCCCGAGCCGGGTGGACGGTGAGCCGGAGAGCCTTACCTGGTCCCTCCGGCAGCGGCAGGGTCCAGAACTGGCCCTCGTAGCGGACGGTCTCGCGGGCGAGGGCCATCCGGACGATGTCGACGTACTCCCGGGTGCGGGCCAGGGGCTTGTCGAACTTCACCCCGTGCCAGCCCTCGGAGACCTGCGGTCCGGACACTCCGAGCCCGAGCCGGAACCGGCCGCCGGACAGCGTGTCGAGGGTCGCCGCCGTCATGGCCGTCATCGCGGGGCTGCGGGCGGGGATCTGGAAGACCGCCGAGCCGACATCGAGGTTCGTGGTCTGCGCGGCGACCCAGGCGAGCACCGTCGCGGCGTCCGAACCGTAGGCCTCGGCGGCCCAGGCGGAGTCGTAGCCGAGCCGGTCGGCCTCCCGCGCGAGCGCCAGGTTGTCGCGGTCGTTGCCCGCACCCCAGTAGCCGAGGTTCACCGCCAGCCGCATGATTGGCGACCCTAGCGGCTGGCGACCTCGGCCCCGCAGGCGCCGGCCCGATACATTTCGCGGCCATGGAGCAACGCACGCTCGGGCGGTCCGGGCTGAAGGTCAGCCGGCTCGGTCTCGGCACCATGACCTGGGGACGCGACACGGATGAGCACGAGTCGGGTGACCAGCTCAAGGCCTTCCTCGAGGCAGGCGGCACGCTGCTCGACACCGCGGCCGGTTACGGCGACGGCGAGTCCGAGCGCGTCATCGGCGGGCTGCTTGCCTCTGTGGTCGAGCGCGAGGAGGTCGTGCTGGCCACGAAGGCGGGCATCAGCCGCCGTACGAGTGAACGGGTCGTCGACACCTCGCGCAAGGCGTTGCTCGACTCGCTCGACCAGTCGCTGAGGCGGCTCGGCACGGAGTACGTCGACCTGTGGCAGGTGCACACGTGGAGCGACGGCGTGCCGCTCGAGGAGACCCTGGGTGCGCTCGACACGGCGGTGTCGTCGGGCCGGACGCGCTACGCGGGCATCTCCAACTACAGCGGCTGGCAGACCGGCCGTGCGGTGACCTGGCAGGCCGGCTGGCCCGCGCGGGCACCGATCGTGTCGACCCAGATGGAGTACTCCCTCCTGGAGCGCGGTATCGAGCGTGAGGTGCTGCCGGCGGCCGCGGCGCTCGGGCTCGGCGTCCTGCCCTGGTCGCCGCTCGGGCGCGGGGTGCTGACCGGGAAGTACCGCGGCGGCATTCCGGCCGACTCGCGCGCCGCGTCGCCGCACTTCGCGGCCTTCGTCGAGCGGTTCCTCCACGAGCGGGGACGCCGCATCGTCGATGCCGTCGCCACGGCGGCCGAGGGGCTGGGCGCGACCCCCGTCGAGGTGGCTCTTGCCTGGGTGCGCGACGCCCCCGGGGTCACGGCACCGATCGTCGGGGCACGGACAGCGGCCCAGCTGCGAGGGTCGTTGACGGCGGAGAGCCTGACGCTGCCGCCCGAGATCAGGGCGGCACTGGACGACGTGTCGGCACCCGAGCGCGGCTACCCCGAGGCTTGATCGTGGCGCCTGCTGCCCGCCTGCTGCCCGCGGCGGACCGAGCGGGCACAATGTCTGCGATGGGTGAGTGGGAGTTCCAGAACCTGTACCTGCCCCGTGGGACCAGCCGCCGGGCAGCAACTCGCGTGCTCACCGACCAGGCCGAGTACGGCCACTGGGAACTGGCCCGGCTGCGGCTGTTCGCCGACGGATCGCGGCGCGTGACGCTGCGCCGCAAGGTCATCAAGGCGGTCCGCACCGTCTGAGTCCGTGGTTGGCAGCAGACCTTCCCGGGCATAGCCGCCGTGGACGGTGCGCCTACCGAGGACGGGACCCCCATGAACCTGTTGCGGACCAAGCCGGTCGAGCAGTCCATCGAGGACACCGACGAGCCGGGCCACAAGCTGCGCCGCGAGCTGTCTGCTCTCGACCTGACCGTGTTCGGCGTCGGTGTCGTCATCGGCACCGGCATCTTCGTGCTGACCGGCGAGGCGGCGGGAGTAGAGGCGGGGCCGGCGGTTGCGCTGTCCTTCGTCGTGGCCGGCGTCGCCTGTGCGCTGGCGGCGCTGTGCTACGCCGAGTTCGCCTCGACGGTGCCCGTCGCGGGCAGCGCCTACACGTTCTCGTACGCGACACTCGGCGAGGTCTTCGCCTGGATCATCGGCTGGGACCTCATCCTCGAGCTCGCGCTCGGCGGTGCGACGGTGGCCAGCGGCTGGTCGACGTACTTCGCGGACCTGGCGAAGCAGGCCGGCATCACGCTGCCCGAGGCCGTCTACGGCGAGGGCCACAACCTGGTGGCCGCTGCGATCGTGCTGGCCCTCACCGGCGTCATCTGCCTCGGCATCAACGTCTCGGCCCGGATCAACGCGGTCATCGTCGCCGTCAAGGTCGCGATCGTCCTGCTCGTCATCGTCGCCGGGCTCTTCTTCGTCAAGGCGAGCAACTACTCGCCGTTCATCCCACCAGCCGGTTCCGCCGGGGCCAAGGGCCCCAAACCGGAGCCGTCGCTGCTGCAGGACATCGGGCTGGCTCCGGGCGGACCCTTCGGGATCGCCGGGATCTTCACCGCCGCGGCGCTGGTGTTCTTCGCCTTCATCGGCTTCGACATCGTCGCCACGGCCGCCGAGGAGACCAAGGAGCCGCAGCGAGACATGCCCCGGGGCATCCTGGGTTCGCTGGCCATCTGCACGGTGCTGTACGTCGCCGTGTCGCTCGTCGTCACCGGCATGGTGAAGTACGACAAGGTGTCCGTGGATGCACCGCTCGCGGAGGCGTTCCGCTCGGTCGGCCGGCCGTGGATTGCCACGACCATCTCCATCGGCGCCCTCGCCGGCCTGACGACCGTGATGATGATCCTGATGATCGGGCAGAGCCGGGTCTTCTTCGCGATGAGCCGCGACCGGCTGCTGCCGCCGGTGTTCGCACAGGTCTCGGAGAAGACCGGCACCCCGGTGCGCACGACGGTCACGACAGGGGTCGTGATGGCGGTGATGGCCGCGCTGCTGCCGCTCGAGGAGCTGGCCAAGCTGGTCAACATCGGCACACTGTTCGCGTTCATCGTCGTGGCCATCGGGGTCGTGATCCTGCGCCGGACGCGTCCGGATCTCGAGCGGTCCTTCCGTACGCCGCTGGTGCCGCTCGTGCCGATCCTCTCTGTGCTCGCGTCGTTCTACCTGATGCTCAACCTCACGGCGCAGACGTGGATCCGGTTCTTCGTCTGGATGGCGCTCGGGCTGCTCGTCTACTGGCTCTACGGCGCCCGGCACAGTCGGCTGGGCACCGAGGGGGCACGGACCGGGCCGACGTCGCGCGAGACCAGGTCGAGCGGCATCAGCGGCTGACCGTGGGCCCCTCGGCCGGCGGCGTACGCCGCCGACCGTGGGCCCCCTCGCCCGGCCGGGCACACCTCGGCGCGGCATCGGTCACCTGCCGGACGACTTCGGCGTGAGCACTCGGGAGCCGTGCGGCGTGAGGGGTAGCGCGCGCAACACCGTGGTGATGTTGCGCCTGGGTTGTCGCTGCGGGTCTATCCACGGTGGTGGCCGGAACTCGGGCAGCCCGTCGGGGGCGATGACGACGTCCCAGCCGTCGTGGTGGACCGTGCGGTGATGAGCGCCGCAGAGCAGCACGCAGTTGGCGCAGGACGTCTCACCGCCGGCGCTCCAGTGGCGGATGTGATGGACCTGGCACCAGCGGGGTGGCCTCCCGCAACCCGGGAAGGCGCAGTGCCGGTCACGTAGCTCGACCAGGCGACGGATGGATCGCGGAACAGTGCGCTGCGAGGTCCCTACGTCGAGGGGCTCCCCCCGGGAGCCGAGAACGGCAGGCACGACGTGACAGTCGCAGGCGAGGCGGCGTACGGCCTCGACGCTGAGGGGCAGGCCGACGTCGAGCTCGCCGGCAGCGGCGGCCACCCGTCCCTCGAGGTCCTCGAGCCCGATGGCGACGACCAGTTGCACGGGCTGGCCGCCCTGCTGGGACATCTCCGTGCTGCGCATCGCCAGCTGGGCGAGATCGAGCAGGGCGTCACCCATCCGCTGGCCGTAGGTGCGTCGGTCGCGCTCCGCGCCCGCGCCCGGGCGCGGTTTGGCGAGCGGGTCGAGAGCCGTGCGCAGGAAGGCGGTGGCCTCCTTGTCGAGGTATCCGTCGGGACGGGACGAGCCGTCGGGCCGCACGAGCAGCCGGAACTCACGCTTGGCGACCTGCTGCGCCTCGTCCCTGGCGATGCGCTCACCGCGCTCGGGGTCGAGGAGGTGCTGGAGCTGGATCGCAGCGGCCTGCAGCCCGCGGTGGTCGAGCAGGGCGGCGTGCTCGGCAAGCAGCGTCTCCGCGTCGGAGCGCTCAGCGGCCGTGGCGGTCGCCGCGAGCTGACGGTCGGTGTCGGCGATGAGCGCGGCCGCGGCCTGTGTGATGGTGCCGTCCGCGAGCGCGGTCGCCGTGGCGGGCAGGTGGTCGGTCAACGCCCTCGCGAGGCGCACCTCGCGGTGCGCGTCGCCGGGGTGCATGCGCATCGCCCCGACCAGCCACGCGGTCGTCGAGGTCGCGGCGGCTCCGACCGCCGCGCCGCGCACGTCGACCTCACGGGTGGCGCGCAACCGTGAGCCGGCCAGTCGGGACGTCAAGGTCTCGATCTCGGCCCGCAACTGCAGCGCCTCGTTGTCCGAGAGCGACCACAGGTCGGCCTCCTGCAGCGTCGTCAGCCCCTGCGCGATCACTCGCACCGCACCCATCGCGGGATGCATGCGCGGCGGGACCGTGGTCAGGGACATGCCCAGAACCTAGCTGGCACCTCCGACAGAACTCGCGCAGTGCCAGCGGCCGTTTTCCCTTTGTGGACAACCGCTTCCGGTGCGGTTGGGTCGTGTGATCCCTGCTCCCGTCAGACCGACGCGAGGAACCGGTCGAGCACCCGCACCCCGAACTTCAGCGAGTCGACCGGCACCCGCTCGTCGACACCGTGGAACATGCCGGTGAAGTCGAGATCGGGCGGCAGCCGCAACGGCGCGAAGCCGAACCCGCGTACGCCCAGGAGTGAGAACGACTTGTTGTCCGTGCCACCGGAGAGGCAGTAAGGGATGGCGCGCGAGCCCGGGTCCTCGGCCTGCAGCGCCGCGACCATCGCGTCGACGAGGGGACCGTCGAACGTCGTCTCCAGGGCGATGTCGCTGACGTCGGCAACCCGTTCGATGTCGGGGCCGATGAGCTCGTCGATCGTCGCCAGCAGCTCGTGCTCGAATCCCGGCAGGAAGCGGCAATCGACGAACGCCTCGGCCGTCTGCGGGATGACGTTGTGCTTGTAGCCGGCCCTGAGCATCGTCGGGTTCGCGGAGTTGCGCAGTGTTGCGCCGACGATGCGAGCCAGCGTGCCGAGCTTCGCCAGCGCGGCCTCGGGGTGATCGGGGTCGAACTCGATGCCGAGCGCCTCGGAGATCTCCTCGAGGAAGCGACGTACGGTCGGCGTCAGCCGCATCGGCCACTCGTACCGGCCGATGCGTGCCACCGCCTCCGCGAGCGTGACGACGGCGTTGTCGTCGGCCACCATCGACCCGTGCCCCGCGCGCCCCCGGGCGACCAGGCGCAGCCACTGGATGCCCTTCTGGGCCGTCTCGACGAGATAGGCACGCTCGCCGCCCGGGAGGGTGAAGGAGAAGCCGCCCACCTCGCTGATTGCCTCGGTCACGCCGTCGAACAGGTGCTTGTGCTGGTCGACCAGCCAGTGCGCGCCCATCTTGCCGCCGGCCTCCTCGTCGGCGACGAAAGCAAGCACCACATCACGCGGCGGCTTGCGTCCGGCGCGACGCCACTCGCGCACCAACGAGAGCACCATCGCGTCCATGTCCTTCATGTCGACCGCGCCCCGGCCCCACACGCAGCCGTCGATCACCTCGCCCGCGAACGGGTCGTGTGCCCAGTCGCCCGCCTCGGCGGGTACGACGTCGAGGTGGCCGTGGATGAGCAGAGCGGGACGGCTGGAGTCCTCGCCCTCCCAGCGCACCACCACGTTGGTACGTCGCTGAGCCGACTCGAGCAGCTCGGGCGCCAGCCCGACGTCGCTCAGCTTGCCGGCGACGTACTCTGCCGTGGCCCGCTCCCCCGGCCCGCTCCCGTCGCCGTAGTTGGACGAGTCGATGCTGATCAGCTCACGGCAGAGGTCGACGACCTCCTCCTGCGCGCTCGGGTGCTCGTCGGTCACGTCGCCTCCTCGGGGACGGCGGTGGGGCGGTGGCCCGCCCATCCTCCCCCAGCCCCGCCTGCCGCGCGTGTCCGGGCCAGTCGGAGGTTTGCTAATGTTGTTCGCGCCTGGAAGCCGGTCAGCCGGCCTCTCTGGTCCCTCGTCCGGGTGGCGGAATTGGCAGACGCGCTAGCTTGAGGTGCTAGTGCCCTTTATCGGGCATGGGGGTTCAAGTCCCCCCTCGGACAC
>JAVEDI010000024.1 GCA_030841035.1 Actinomycetota bacterium | reverse complement strand
TGCGCGATGCCGAACGGCGGCTTCTTGCGGGCCGAGGTCATGACGTTGAGGAAGTTGACGAAGATGCCCTGCGCAGTCTCGGGTCGCAGGTAGTGCAGGCCCTCCTCGCTCTCCACCGGGCCCAGGTAGGTCTTGAGCAGCCCGCTGAACTGGCGCGGCTCCGTGAACGCGCCCTTGGTGCCGCAGTTGGGGCAGTTCACGTCGGCGAGCCCGTGCTCGGGCGGCCGGCCGTGCCTGGCCTCGTAGGCCTCCTCCAGGTGGTCGGCCCGGAATCGCTTGTGGCAGGACTGGCACTCGGAAAGCGGGTCGGTGAACGTGTCGACGTGCCCCGAGGCGACCCACACCTCGCGCGCGAGGATCACCGCGGAGTCGAGGCCCACGACGTCGTCGCGCGTCTGCACCATGGACTTCCACCACTGGCGCCGGACGTTCTCCTTCAGCTCCACGCCGAGCGGGCCGTAGTCCCAGGCGGAACGGGTACCGCCGTAGATCTCGCTGCTGGGGTAGACGAACCCCCGCCGCTTGCTGAGGCTGACGATCGTGTCGTTGCGCGCTGCGTCGGGGTTGCCCTTGGCCACGGTTGGCTCCATCCGGCTGGGTGTCGGCGGTGGTCAGGTGAGTAGGCGACTCTAGTCGCCCGCGCGGGTGCTGAGCACCTCGAAGGCGCTCGGTTCGTTGAGAGCGTGCAACATCACGGGCACGGCGCGGGCCTTGACGTCGTAGGAGGACAGGGCCCGCCGGTAGGCGCCGACCGTGGTCCACTCGGTGCTCAGGACCCACAGGTCGGGCTCGTCGACGTTGCGGCCCAGGTGCCCCCGCACGAAACCGATCTGCTCGCCCAGCGCAGCCAGGGCATCCATGGCTCGCCCTCGGAACTCGACCGAGTCCAGGTCGGGCACCCGGTAACGGCTCACCACCAGCACCTGCGCAGACTAGGCGCACGCCCGTGTAGCGTCGCCCTCGGACAGCCGACCGCGCCGCGACGCACGGCGGCAACCTCGGACCCAGCAGGGGAACCGTGCCTGCGCGACGACTCGTGACCTGCCTCGCGACCCTTCTGGTGACGACGGGCGTTGTGCTCGCCCTGCTCGCCGGCCCCGCCCTCGCCGCCGGTCCGGCCGCGGGCAGCACCGCCTGCGTGCCACCGCCGGTCGCCCACCGCGGCGCCTCGGCCGGCGCCCCCGAGAACACCCGGCCCGCGTTCGCCCGGGCGCTGGCCGCCGGGGCGCGGATCCTCGAGATGGACGTCCGCTTCACGGCCGACGGCGTACCCGTCGTCCTCCACGACGCGACGGTCGCCCGCACGACCAACGGCAGGGGCGCCGTCGCGACGATGAGCCTGGCCACCCTGCGCCGCCTCGACGCGGGCTCCTGGTTCTCCCGCGCCTACCGCGGCACCACGGTGCCGACGCTCTGGGAGGTCCTGGGCGACGGCAAGCGCTACCACGCGAGCTATCTGGTGGAGCTGAAGGTCGTGCCGACCACGGAGCAGCTGCGCCGGCTCCTGGGGCGCTTCAACGGGCTGGGCGTGAGCGACCGGGTCACGGTGACCAGCTTCCATCCGGAGGCCCTCTCCGCGGTGCGCGCGGCCCAGCCGACGATGCGCACCGCACTCATCGACGCGTCCACCCCGCGGCCCCCCGACGCCGTCCTGGCGATGGGGACCTCGTACCTGCCCAATGTGGGCGCGGTGACCTCCGACGCGGTGGCCCGGTGGCGCGGCGCCGGCATCTCGGTCTACCCGTGGACGGTCGGCCGGCAGGCCACCTGGGCGCGGCTGGCCGCTGACGGTGTGGCCGCTGTGATCACGAACCGGCCGGCGCCCTACCTGGACTGGGCTCGTCGGGTCTGCGCCCGCTAGGGCAGCGCCGCGCCGTAGCGGCGGTCGCGGGCCGCGTAGATCTCCACCGCGCGCCACAGATCGCGCCGGTCGAAGTCGGGCCACAGCGTGTCGAGGAAGACCAGCTCGGCGTACGCCGACTGCCACGGCAGGAAGTTCGACGTGCGCTGCTCACCGGAGGACCGCACGAACAGGTCGACGTCGGGCAGGTCCGGCTCGTCGAGGTGGCGGGCCACGGTGCGCTCGTCCACCGTGCGAGGGTCGAGGCGGCCGGCGGCCACCTCACGGGCGATGGCAGCGGCCGCGTCCGCGATCTCCGCCCGGCCGCCGTAGTTGACGCAGAACTGCAGGGTGAGGGTGCGGTTGTCCTGGGTACGCCGCTCCGCGTCCTCGAGCTCCGCGATGACGCTGCGCCACAGCCGCCGGTGCCGTCCCGCCCAGCGCACCCGGACGCCGATCGCGTCCAGCTCGTCTCGTCGTCGGTGGATGACGTCGCGGTTGAACCCCATCAGGAAGCGCACCTCGTCGGGCGAGCGCTTCCAGTTCTCGGTCGAGAACGCGTAGGCGCTGAGATTCTCGATGCCCATCTCGACCGCGCCGTGGATCACGTCGAGCAGTGCCGCCTCGCCGGCCTCGTGACCGGTCGTGCGGGGCAGCCCGCGCTCCTTGGCCCACCGCCCGTTGCCGTCCATGACGATCGCCACGTGCCGCGGCACGAGGCCGGGCGGGAGCCGGGGCGGACGGGCACCCGACGGGTGGGGGGTGGGTGCCTGGACGGCCTTGCGTCGTGCCACGCGGCGACCCTAGCGGCCACCCGCGGCAGTGCCGGGGTCGGTCAGGTGCGCTCGACGAGCGGCAGCGAGCGCAGCCCGCGCTCGAGGTGCCACTGCAGGTACGCCGACACGAGCCCGCTGCCCTCGCGGCGGTGCCGCGGCTCGCTCGCGTCGGCCACCGCCCAGTCGCCGGTGAGCAGCGCAGCCAGCAGGTCGAGCGTCTGGCGGGTGGGCGACACCGACCCGGCGGGCCGGCACGCCGAGCAGACGACCCCGCCGGCGGCGACGTTGAAGAACGGGTGCGACCCGGGCCGCGTGCAGCGCGCGCAGTCCTGGAACGACGCGGCGTAGCCGCCCACGGCCAGCGACCTCAGCAGGAACGCGTCCAGCACCAGCCCCGGCGCGTGGGTGGCGTCGGCCAGCGTGCGCAGGCCACCGACGAGCAGCAGGAACTGCTGGGTGGCCGGCTCCTTCTCCTCCGCGGTGAGCCGTTCCGCCGTCTCGAGCATCGCGGTGCCCGAGGTGTACCTGCCGTAGTCGTCGGCGATCCGGTCGCCATAGGGCGCCAACGTCTCGGCCTGCTGCACGACGTCGAGCGAGCGGCCCGCGTAGAGCTGCAGGTCGACGTGGGTGAACGGCTCGAGGCTCGCCCCGAACTTGGACCGGGTACGCCGCACGCCCTTGCCGACGGCGCGGACCCGCCCGTGGGCACGGGTCAGCAGCGTGATGATGCGGTCGGCCTCACCCAGCTTCTGGGTGCGCAGCACGACACCCTCGTCCCGGTACAGGCCCACCGCGCCATTGTGGTCGATCGGGTCGACCCGACACCCCCACCACGCCGCCGGCACCAGCCGGCTACATCGCTACGAAGCGTGAGATCGTGGTACGGAATCCGTGAGTTGGCCCCGCAGCCCCTCGCTGATGATCTAGGTTTTCCCCCCAACGGGGGGCGATGGATCTCCCGCTCACCCAGGGGAGTGACAGATGGCGGTTCTCCGCTCGAGCTGCGCGCTGGTCGTCGCCGTGGCGTTCATGCTGTTGTCCGGTCCGGCCGCGCACGCCGCAGCCGGCACGATCACCGACCCGCGCGGTGACGGTGAGCCGGACATCGTCAAGGTCAGCTATTCCAACGCGAGGTCGCAGATCAAGATGTCGATGACCTACGTCGACATCGCGCTGGCGCAGAACGAGAGCTTCTACCTGCGATGGGGCACCGGCAAGAGCTACCAGGTGTTCAACAGCAACGGCCTGCGCGAGCTGCGCTACTACTCCAGCAAGAACGCCGCCTCCAAGCGGGTCGCCTGCGCGGGCCTGAAGGTCGCACGACAGACCGCCAGGGACACCACGGCCGTCACGATCCCTCGCTCGTGCCTGAAGAACGCCCCCGACAAGGTGCGCTTCCAGGGCATCGCGACGATGGGCCTGTCCTTGAAGGACGAGACCAGGACGTCGAAGCTGATCGCGCGCGGCTGAGCCCGCGCGTCACCCGCCCGAGACCGGTTGGGCCCGGTTGAGGGCCGACACCACCGCCTTCAGCGACGCCGTCACGATGTTGGCGTCGACGCCCACGCCCCACAGGATGCGGTCGCCGATCGCGCACTCGACGTACGCCGCCGCCCGGGCGTCGCCGCCGGAGGACAGAGCGTGCTCGGCGTAGTCGAGCACGCGGACCTCGTAGCCGACCGTCGAGAGCGCGTCGACGAAGGCGGCGATCGGTCCGTTGCCGCGACCGGTCAGCGCCCGCTTCTGCCCATCGAGGTAGACGTTGACCGAGAGCTCGTCGTCTGCGTCGTCGGCCGAGGAGGTGTGGTGCGAGTTCAGCGCGACGGGCGCACGTCGGGCGAGGTACTCGGCGTCGAACGCCTCCCACATCTGGGCCGGCGAGACCTCCCCGCCATCGGCATCGGTGCGCGCCTGGATGACCTGGGAGAACTCGATCTGCAGCCGGCGCGGCAGCTCGAGCTGGTGCTCGGTGCGCATGATGTAGGCGACGCCGCCCTTGCCCGACTGGGAGTTGACCCGGATGACCGCCTCGTAGCTGCGCCCGACGTCCTTGGGGTCGATGGGCAGGTAGGGCACCTCCCAGCGGAAGTCGCGTACGTCGACGCCGGCCGCGGCCGCGTCGCGGTCCATCCACTCGAGGCCCTTCTTGATGGCGTCCTGGTGAGACCCCGAGAAGGCCGTGTAGACGAGGTCGCCGCCGTAGGGGTGCCGCTCGTGTACCGGCAGCTGGTTGCAGTACTCCACTGTGCGGCGGATCTCGTCGATGTCGCTGAAGTCGATCTGCGGGTCGATGCCCTGGCTGAAGAGGTTCATGCCCAGCGTCACCAAGCAGACGTTGCCGGTGCGCTCGCCGTTGCCGAACAGGCAGCCCTCGATGCGGTCGGCGCCGGCCTGGTAGCCGAGCTCGGCGGCGGCGACCGCCGTGCCCCGGTCGTTGTGGGGGTGCAGCGACAGCACGATGCCGTCGCGGCGCGCGAGGTTGCGGTGCATCCACTCGATCGAGTCCGCGTAGACGTTGGGAGTGGCCATCTCCACGGTGGCGGGAAGGTTGATGATGACCTTGCGGTCGGGCGTCGGCTGCCACACGTCGTTGACGGCATTGCAGACGTGGACGGCGAACTCCAGCTCGGTGCCCGTGTAGGACTCGGGCGAGTACTCGAAGTAGACCTCGGTCTCGGGCACGGTCTCGGTGAGCTTCTGACAGAGCCTCGCGCCCTGGACGGCGATGTCGGTGATGCCCTCCTTGTCGAGCCCGAACACGACTCGTCGCTGCAGCGTGGAGGTCGAGTTGTAGAGGTGCACGATCGCCTGCTTGGCACCACGTATCGACTCGAAGGTGCGCTCGATCAGCGCGTCACGCGCCTGGGTCAGCACCTGGATGACGACGTCGTCGGGGATGAGGTCTTCCTCGACCAGCTGCCGCACGAAGTCGAAGTCGGTCTGACTGGCCGACGGGAAGCCGACCTCGATCTCCTTGTAGCCCATGCGCACGAGCAGCTCGAACATGCGCCGCTTGCGTGCGGGGCTCATCGGGTCGATGAGTGCCTGGTTGCCGTCGCGCAGGTCGACCGCGCACCAGCGCGGCGCCTCGGTCATGACCGTCGAGGGCCAGGACCGGTCCTCGAGGGAGACGGGGACGAACGGGCGGTAGCGGTGGATCGGCAGGCCCGAGGGCTGCTGGGGGTTGCGGGCGGCGTGCGAGGAGGTCATGGGCGGGTCACCTTGTCCGGGATCTTCCGAGAGCGTGGGCTCATCGGCTCGAGGCGGCCGGAACGCAGGCGCAGCTCCCGCGGCGAGGAGACCGGCCTCAGGAGTAGGCCCCGCCGCGGCAGCCAAGAAGGAGGTCACGCCGCATGCGGCCCACCCTACGCCCTGGTCATGGCCGGCGTCTCGCCGTACGCCGGTTGCGGTCCGCATCGTGGAACGTCGAGGGCCTCCCCCGGACCGCTGGAAAACCCGCTGACTCGTCCGCCCTGCGCCGCTCGCCGGCACCCGCACCACCGACACCTCCCCGACGTCGTAGCACCATCGACCCATAGCGGGCGCGTACTCGTCAGGCCGCATTGTTCTCACGTGGTTAACGTCCTGTTCTACTCCCACGACGGCTACGGCCTCGGGCACGTGCGGCGCAACTCGCTGATCGCCGACGCGCTGCTGGACGCTGACCCCACCAACCAGGTCACGATCGTCACCGGCCTCGCCAAGCGCCCCCGCTGGCTGACCGACAAGCGCATCTCCGTCGTCACGGTGCCGCCCCTGCTCAAGGACGGTGACGGTGCCTACCGCAACCCCGGCATGACCTTCGAGCAGGCGATCCGTGACCGGGCCATGACCTTCCGCGCAGCGGTGGAGCGGATCTGCCCGGACGTCATCGTCATCGACCGCCACCCCTTCGGCACCGGCGGCGAGCTGCTCCTCGGCCTGACTCTCGCCAAGGCGCAGGGCGCGCGGCTGATCCTCGGCCTGCGTGACGTGATCGACGAGCCGGCCGCCGTGCGTGCCGAGCTGGCCGGCGAAGGCTGGCGCGACGTGCCCCGGATCTTCGACGAGATCCTCGTCTACGGCGAGCGCAGCCTGTGCGACCACGAGGCGGAGTACGGCCTGCCGATGCGCCCGACGTACTGCGGGTGGGTGTGCCCGCCCGTCGCGCGCGCACGACCCACACGCGCGCGCCTGGTCATCAGCGCCGGCGGCGGCGGTGACGGCGACGCGGTCTACCAGCTGGGTCTGCAGGCCCTACGGCTGCGTCCGGAGTGGGAGGGCTGCGTGGTCGCCGGGCCCTACGCTGCCAACGTGCCCACGGACCTGGTGCACGACCGGCGGATCTCGATCGTGCGCAACGCCACCGACTGCGTCGGTGAGCTGAGCCGAGCCTCCGCCTCGCTGCAGATGGCCGGCTACAACTCCACCGCCGAGGCGATCGCCTGCGGCCTACGACCCATCCTCGTGCCTCGTCGCAGCCCGCGTCGCGAACAAGCCATCCGGGCGCTTCGGCTCTCGGCCCTGGGCCTTGCCGACACTGCCGACGAGCACGCGCATCCCAGTGAGGTGGCGTGGCTGCTCGACCGACCGCGGCTGCTGGACCCGGCGGCCGTCACCGCCGCGGGGGTCCGGCTGGACGGGGCGACCCGCGCCGCCGCGCACATCCAGGCCCGGTTGCGGGTGCTCGTCCCATGAGATCGGCCCGCCGGCTGCTGCGGCCGTTCCTGCGGCCCTACCGTCGCGCCCTGGCGCTCGGTGCCTTCCTCGCGACGCTCGAGGTGGGCCTGACGCTGGCCCAGCCCTGGCCGCTGAAGACGATCGTCGACCAGGTGCTGATCCACCGCAGCGCGGACGGCAACCGCATCCTGACCCTGTCTTTGGTCGCGCTGCTCGTCCTGGTGGGCGCAGGGGCGTTGCTGGACTACTGGTCCACGCGCCTGCTGTCCTCGTCGGGGCTGCACGTGGCCAACGACCTTCGCGGCGCGGTGTTCACGCATCTGCAACGGCTCTCGCTGCGCTTCCACGGCGCCAACCGGGTCGGCGACCTGACGGCCCGCGTCACCGGCGACGTCGAGCGGACCCAGGACCTGGCCGTGCAGACCATGGCGACGCTGCTGCCCAACGGGCTGATGGTCATCGGCATGTTCTCGGTCATGCTCGTGCTGGACCCGGTGTTCACGGCGCTGGCCGTCGCGATCTCACCGGTGATGATGATCGCGACGTACCGCAGCACCGTGCAGCTCAAGGCCGCGGCGCGGCGGGCCCGCAAGGCCGACGGCGAGGTGGCCTCGGCCACGAACGAAGGGCTCTCGGCCATCCACCTCGTGCAGGCCTTCACGCTGGAGAAGCACCAGGCCGACCGGTTCTCCGGCCTGACCGCCGGCAGCCTGCAGGCCGGCCTCGAGGCGGTGCGGATGCAGGCCCGGTTCAGCCCCATCGTCGATGCGACCTCGGCGCTGTCCACCGTGATGGTGCTCGGTGTCGGCGCCCAGCGGGTGCTCAGCGGTGAGATGACGGTCGGCACCCTGCTGGTCTTCCTCAGCTACCTCGGCTCGCTGTACCGGCCGGTCAAGGCCCTCTCACGGCTCAGCGTGACGCTGTCCAAGGGCCTCGCGTCGGCCGAGCGCGTGCACGAGGTGCTGTCGCAGCAGCCCGACGTCACCGACAAGCCGGGCACCCTGCCGGCCCACCGGCTGCGCGGTCGGGTGGAGCTGCGGGACGTGACCTTCTCCTACGGCAGGGAGCCGGTTCTGCAGTCCCTCGACCTGGCCATCGAGCCCGGGGAGCGACTCGCGCTGGTCGGTCCGACCGGGGCAGGGAAGTCGACCATCGCCGCGCTCATCCCCCGGCTGATGGACCCGCAGTCCGGACAGGTGCTCGTGGACGGTCGCGACGTGCGTGACGTCACGGTCGCCTCGCTGCGCAACCAGGTGTCGCTCGTGCTGCAGGACTGCGTGCTCTTCCGCGGCAGCCTCTACGACAACATCGCCATGGGCCGCCCCGGCGCGACCGACGCCGAGGTCAGCCGCGCGGCGCGGCTGGCCCTGGTCGACGAGTTCGCCGACCGGCTGCCCTACGGCCTGGAGACCGCGGTGGGAGAGCGCGGCGCGGACCTGTCAGGGGGCCAGCGGCAGCGCATCGCGATCGCCAGGGCCATCCTGCGTGACGCGCCCATCCTCATCCTTGACGAGCCGACGAGCGCGCTGGACGGTGCCACGGAACAGGTCATCGCGGCCGCCCTCGCCAACCTCCCGCGCGACCGCACGACGCTGGTGATCGCGCACCGCCTGTCGACCATCCGCAACTCCGATCGCATCGCCGTGCTCGACCGCGGTGGAATCGTTCAGGAGGGCGGCCACGACGAGCTGTGCGCCCGCGACGGGGCCTACCGGCGGATGTCGCAGCCCAACGCCGCGCTGCTGGCTCTGTAGACAGGGTCGCAGTCGTGAGCCTGCGGCCGCTGGTGCCGGAGAACGGGGGCGTCGCAGCCGCGCAGCCCAGGCGGCTGGGCGGTCACGAGGACCGGCCGGTGTTCCTCACCGCCGACGGGCTGGTGGCCAAGTGCTACCCCACCGTCGAGGCCGCCGCGTCGGCGAGCGCGACGATGGCCGCGCTGTGGCTCTCGGACTTCGGGGCCGTGCGGGTGCCGCCGGGGCTACCAAGGCCACGGCCGGCAGAGCCGGGTGCCACCACGGTGCACATGGAGCTCCTCGACGGCCAGACCCTCTCGGACCGGAGGGGGCAGGCCGCCACACGCCTGCCCCTGGTGGTCGACCTGCTCGTCGACCTGCACGGTTGCGGCCTCCGGGAGGGCCGCCCGCGCAGCGCGCGGGGCGTCGTACGGTCGCTGCAGCGCAAGGCCGCCGACCTGCGCGCCACCGTGATCGGCCCGGCCTTCCTGGACGTCGTACGACGCGCCACGGCCCGGACGCCGGTGGACGAGCAGCTGGTGGCGACGCACGGCGACTTCTCACCGGGCAACGTGATGGTGACCTCGCGGGGCCTGCGGCTGATCGACTTCGACCGGTTCCGGCTGGCCTCGCCGGCCCGCGACGTCGCCTACTGGGGTGCCTGGCACTGGGCGACCGCACTGTTGCGCACAGCCGAGCCGTCCTGGAGGGCGGGCGACGAGCTCCTCCGCGGCTACTGCGACCGGCGGCCGGCCGGCGCAGCGTCGCTGGAGGCCGCCCTCGGCTTCCACCGCGCCGCCGCGCTGCTGCGGATCGCACACGGCTGGAGCGCGCTGCAGGCCGACCCGGAAGCGGCCGCGCGCGTCGTCGCGGAGGCGGCCGACCAGCTCGCCTGAGTCTGAGGCGGCTGATCGGGCTCGCTGCTCAGGCGCGATCGGTCTGGCCGATCGTCAGGCGTGGTCCTCGCTGAGGTGCTCTCGAGCCCACAGCGCGGCCTGCGTGCGGTCGCGCACGCCGAGGCGCTGGAAGATGTTGGTCAGGTGGGCCTTGACGGTGCGCTCGGAGATGCCGAGGCGGCGGGCAACCTGCTTGTTGGCCAGCCCGCTGCTCACCAGCAGCAGCACCTCTCGCTCCCGATCGGTCATGTTCACGCCGGTCCCGCCGCCGCCGCTCGCTCCGGACGAGCGGGCCGTGAGCAGCACCCTGGCGACCTTCGGGTCCAGCGGCGCACCACCGGCCACCGCGGAACGCATCGCAGCGATGATCTGCTCCGGGTCGGCATGCTTGAGGAGGTAGCCGTCGGCGCCGGCCTCGAGTGCGGCCATGATGCGCGCCTGGTCACCGAACGAGGTCAGCACCACCACGTGGACCTCGGGGTAGGCCTGCTTGACCGCACGTGTGGCCTCCACGCCGTCCATGCCGGGCATCGAGAGGTCCATCAGCACGATGTCGGGCATCAGCTCGGCGACCGTGCTGAGCGCGAGGCTGCCGTCGTCGGCGTCTCCGACCACCTCGATGTCGTCGGTGGTCGCCAGCAGCTGGGCCAGCCCGGCGCGGACGACCACGTGATCGTCGACGATGACGACTCGGATCATGAGAGGGGCAGCGAGACGGTGACGGCGGTGCCTGCTCCGGGTCCGGAGTAGACCTCCATCTCGCCGGAGGCGTCGGCGATCAGCCCGGCGAGCAGCCGCAGTCCCACGTGTCCGTCGTCGGTCGCGGCGGCAAGCTCCTGGGGGTCGAAACCGCGGCCGTCGTCATCGATCGTGAGCGTCACCCGGTCCCCCTCCCTCCCCAGATGGATCCGCACCGTGGACGCGGCCGAGTGGCGCACGACATTGCGGATCGCTTCCTGAGCGGCACGGTAGAGCAAGGAGGCCGTCGCCGGGTCCAGCAGGGCATCGAGGTCGACCTCGAGCGTGCCGTTGACACCGCGGTTGCGCGGCTTGGCGAGCAGGTCGGCGAGCGCGGACTCGAGGCCTTCCTCCTGCAAGTTGGGCGGGTAGATGTCCACCAGCAGGGAGCGCAGCGAGGTGATGCTGTCGCGCACCTGTCCGGCCGAGCCCGCGATGACGTCCCGGCGGTGGTTGGTCCCCTTGCGCGCCTCGGCCGTGAGCGCGAACGAGACGCCGGTGAGGTCCTGCACGATCCCGTCGTGCAGATCGCTGGCGATCCGCCGACGTTCGGTGTCGGAGGCCTCGACCGCGCGGCGCAGCAGCTGCTCACGCTCGGCGTGCGAGTCGCGCACCCGCCGGGCCAGCGAGACAGCCAGCGGGATCTGGATCAGCTCGAGCAGCAGGAGCGCTCCCAGCGTGGGGAGGGCGAAGTTCACCCACGCGCTCCGGCCGGCGTCGGTGACGCCGCGGTAGCTGAAGTAGGTCTCGTAGAGCAGATGGGTGCCGTTGGGCGTCTCGATGGGCAGGTAGACCTCGAGCAGCTTGGCGCTGCGCGACTCGAAGTGGTTCTCGGGCCGCCTGACGTCGCTGACCTCGGCCTCGATGGAACCCGAGGAGCGCAGCACGTCGGTCTCCTCCTCGCCCAGCGGGAAGCGCTGGCCCATCAGCCGGGGCTCGTCCGAGTAGACGATCGTCCCGTCGCCTCGCCAGATCTTGACCCGCAGCAACGAGTCGAGCAGCACCGAGCGACGGATCACCGCGTCGACGGCCGCGACAGCCGCTGGGTCGCGGGTGAGCAGCCCGTCGGTCACCGCCGGCTCCACGATGCCCTTGCCGGTGAGGTAGCCGACCCGGCGGGCGTCCGCCACCGCCTGCTCGGTGCCCACCTGCCGGCTGACCAGCCCCGTCCCGAGTGCCACCAGGAACATCGCGAGCAACCCGGCCAGGCTGAACCGGTAGACCAGGCGCGAGACGGAGACCGGCCTCGCGCCCAGCACGACCGAGTTCATCCCACCGGCGCCGCGCAGCGGGTGGCTGCGCCGCAGCGGGCGCGACCAGACTCGCCGCGAGGACTGTGCCTGCTCGCGGGCGACAGTCGACTCACCGACGGGTCCCATGGCTGCCCATTGTGGCCGCCTGCGCGTCGCTCGTCAGCGAAACCCCCAGGTGCTACGACCATCGTCCGACTACCCCGCGGCGGCGTAGGGGCCCACGATGGGTGCATGGCTGCATCCGGCCCCCCTAGCACGCTGCCCTTCGACGTCGCCCCGAGCGGGCCCGTCGAGGGCCGGCTCGACCCGACCGGCGGTGGCCGACGCCGCCCGGTGGGCGTCGGCGCGGGCGAGGGTGCGGGGCGGGCCACGCAGGGCGTGCCGATCCGCACGGTCCTCGGCGGGCGGCCCCGGCGTCCACGGCACCGGCTGCGCCGCCAGGCCGGGATCCTGGCGCTGAGCGCGGTGACCGCCGCCGCGGGCCTCGGTTCGGCCTGGACGGTCCGCGCGGTGTTCGTGCATATCCCGCTGGCGCCTCGCGCGCCCGCCGTCTGGGTGCTGCCGACCAGCCAGGACCTCGAGGCGCATCGCCGGCCGAGCACGCTGCCCGCCTCGACGACACGAGGCCCGGCGAGCGGCCCCCGCCGCCTCGATGGCGACGGGCTGGGCAGCCTGAGCCTCTCGCTCGCCGCCGCGGACAACCGTGGCCGGGATGCCGCCTCCTCCGGCCCGGGCGCCGGCCCGTCGGGCGAGAGCTCCCGGTCCGGTTCGACGGCCGCGGAGCATCACCACGCGGGTTCCGGCTCGCCCGCCACGGCCGGCCAGGGCCAGGGCGCCGACAACCCCGCCACCCACGACGCCGGGCACGTGTCCGGCAAGAAAGCCGGAACAGGCGCCGGTGCCGGCGCCGGGGGCGCTGCTGATCCCGGCGGTCGCCACGCCGGTGGCGGCGGTGGCGGTGGCGGTGGCGGCGTCGACGACCCGTCGGACGCGCCGTCCCCGGACCCGACCCTGAGCGCACCGCCGGCCGACAACGGTGGCGGCGGAGGTGGCAGCGGGGCGCAGCCGGCCCCGGCCGGATCCGGTCCCCCCGCTGCCGCGGACCCCGGAAGCGGTTCGGGCGGTGGCGGTTCGGACCCCGGTGGTTCGGGTGGCGGCGGTAGCGGCGGGGTGGACGACAACCCCACGCCCTGAGGCCCGCGAGAAGCCGTGGGCAGCGGCCCCGGCCCCGCGATGCCGCTCCCCGATACGGGTGCGCTAGAAGCCGAGGCGGCGCAACGCCTTGGCGTCGCGTTGCCAGTCCTTGGCCACCGTGACGTGCAGGTCGAGGTAGACCGGAGTCCCGAGCAGCGCCTCGATGGCCCGTCGCGACTGCGCGCCGATCTCGCGCAACCGGGCCCCCTTCGCGCCGATGACGATGGCCTTCTGGCTGGACCGCTCGATGTACAGATAGGCGTGCACGTCCAACAGCGGCCGGTCCGGCGGCCGGTCCTCCCGCAGCCGCATCTCCTCGACGACGACGGCGATGGAGTGCGGCAGCTCGTCGCGGACTCCTTCCAGCGCCGCCTCCCGGATCAGCTCCGCCACCATCACCTGCTCGGGCTCGTCGGTGAGCGCGCCGGCCGGGTACAGCGGCGGCGACTCGGGCAGCAGCCGCCCGAGCAGCTCGGCGAGCAGCTCGACCTGCTCGCCGGCCACCGCCGACACCGGCACGATCTCGGCCCAGTCCAGCCCCGTCTGCTCACCGAGCCTGGCCACGGCGAGCAGCTGTTCGGCCACGCGTTCCCGACCTACGCGGTCGGTCTTGGTCACGATCGCGACCGTCGGGGTCCGCCGGACCTGCGCGAGCTCGGCGGCGATGAAGCGGTCACCCGGCCCGATCGTCTCGTCGGCGGGCACGCAGAAGCCGATGGCATCCACCTCGGCCCAGGCCGCCCGGACCTCGGCGTTGAGCCGCTCGCCGAGCAGCGTCCGCGGGCGGTGCAGCCCCGGGGTGTCCAGGAGCACGAGCTGCGCCTCGGGCCGGTGCACGATGCCCCGCACGACCCGGCGGGTGGTCTGGGGCTTGCTCGAGGTGATCGCGACCTTCTCCCCCACGAGCGCGTTGGTCAGGGTCGACTTGCCGACGTTCGGCCGCCCGACGAAGCAGGCGAAGCCGGCTCGGTGCGCGCCCGGCGTACCGTCCCCCGTCACGAGGCGACGGCCGGGTCGGCGGCGGCACCGGCGTCCTGCGCGAGGCGGCCGCGACGTTCGCCCGCGAGGTAGGTGCCCACGGCGTTGATGATGGCTGTGAGCGGCACGGCGATCAGCGCGCCGAAGATGCCGGCCACGAAGCCGCCGACCCCGATGACCAGCACGACGGCCAGCGGGTGGACGCTGACCAGCCGGCCCATGAGGAACGGCTGCAGCAGGTGGGACTCGACCTGCTGCACGGCGACGACCCCGCCGAGCATGATCAGCGCCTCCACCGGCCCCTGCGAGACGAGCGCCACCGCGACCGCGACGGTCCCGCTCACCGTCGCGCCCACGACGGGCACGAAGGCACCGATGAAGACCAGGACACCGATGGGCAGCACGAGATCGAGCCCCAGCAGCAGCGCCACGAGGGAGATGCCGATGGCGTCTGTGAGGGCAATGAGGAACGTCGCCCGCACGTAGGCGGTGAGCACCGCCCACGCGCGCATGCCGCTGCCGTGCACCCGCGGGCGCGCCGACTGCGGGAACAGTCCGACGATCCAGCGCCAGATGCCGCGGCCGTCGTAGGTGAAGAAGATGGTCGCGAAGAACGCGATGAAGACGCCGGCGACCACGTGGCCCGCCGTCGTGGTGACGCGGATGACCGTGCCACCCAGGTCGCCGCTGCCGCCGGCGCCGACGGCCTGACGGACCCGGTCGAACGCGTCGCTCAGCTGTTGCTTGCTCAGGCCCAGGTTGACGAGGTAGCGCTGCAGCCGGTCGAGGCTTCCGCTGAACGAGGCGCGTAGGTCGCCGAAGCCGGAGGTGAACTGCTGGGTCACCAGCGTGACGAGCGCGACGAGCAGCACCAGGCCCGTGAGGATGACGAGCACGGTCGCGATCGCCCTCGGAACGCCCCAGGTGCTGAACCGGTCGACGATCGGCGACGCGACCGCCGAGAGCAGCAGCCCGATGATGACCGGCACGAGCACGACCGACAGCACCGAGAAGAGCCGCAGGGCGACGGCGACGGCCGCGACGATCAGCAGCAGCCGCCACGACCATGCGGCGGCGAAGCGCAGCCCGAAGGGGACCTCGACGCCATCGGGCGGCCCGGGACGTAGGACGACGTGGGCAGGTGCGGGCGGCAGGGTGGTGGAGCGCCGGGAGCGCAGCATCATGAGGCGACGGTAACGGGCCCGCCGGCGATGAGGCTCAGCGGTCGGCGCTCGATGGCGTCCCTCGACCGATGGCGCGGACCGTGCCGTCGGCGGTGACGACCAGCACGACGCCGGGGGCCAGGTCGGCGACGAGCGCCGCGTCGTCGTCGCTGAGGACGTCGCTGTCGGCATGGACGACGGCCGCCTCGAGCCGGTCCGAGCCGCTGGACACCGCTGCGGCGACCGCGGCCTGCAACGCGCTCAGCCGCAGCGACGGCAGCTCGACCGATCCGGCGGCATACGTGCGGCCCATGTCGTCGCGCACGGCCGCACCCTCGGCTCCCCGCGCCCGCGCCCGCGCGGAGCGGGCCAGCGTCACGAGCTTCTGGTCCTCGGCGTCGAGGGCGGCGACGGCGCCCGAGGAGTCAGCCATCGCGGGCCTCCACGTGGTAGGTCGGCTCCTGGCTCTCGGCGTCCTCGACGCGGCGTACGACGACGGTGCCCAGGCGGTTGCGCCGGCCCTGGGTGCCCTCGGCCGTCAGCTGCAGCCCGTCGACGTACACCTGGGCACCGGGGATCGGCACCCGGCCCAGGTGCTTGGCGAACAGTCCACCGACCGTGTCGACGTCCTCGTCCTCCAGGCCGCCGATGCCCAGCCGCTCGGCGAGCTCGTCGACGTGCAGCCGGGCACTGACCCGCAGCGCCCCGTCGGGGAGGTTCTCGACCAGGGGCCGTTCGACGTCGTACTCGTCGGTGATCTCGCCGACGATCTCCTCCAGGACGTCCTCGATGGTGACCAGGCCGGCGGTGCCGCCGTACTCGTCGACGACGATCGCGATGTGCGTCTGCTGCGCCTGCATCTCGCGCAGCAGCTGGTCGACCGGCTTGCTCTCGGGCACGAAGACGGCTGGGCGCATGACCGAGTCGACCAGCTCGACCGACTCGGCGTCACGGAACTCGTAGGTGCGCCGGATCAGGTCCTTGAGGTAGGCGATGCCGATGACGTCGTCGTTGCCCTCGCCGACCACCGGGATGCGGCTGAACCCGCTGCGCAGCGCGAGGGAGATGGCCTGGCGCAGGGTCTTGTGGCGCTCGATGAACACCACGTCCGTGCGCGGCACCATGACCTCGCGGGCGATCGTGTCGCCCAGCTCGAACACGGAGTGGATCATCATCCGCTCGCGGTCCTCGATGACCTGGTTCTCCTGCGCGAGGTCGACGAGGTCGCGCAGCTCGGCCTCCGAGGCGAACGGCCCGTCGCGGAACCCCTTGCCGGGCGTCACCGCGTTGCCGACCAGGATCAGCAGCTGCGGCAGCGGGCCGAGGACGCGCGCCAGCGGCAGGACCAGCCGCGCGCTGAGCAACGCGACCGAGGGGGCGTGCTGGCGGCCGACCGTGCGCGGCGACACGCCCACGGCCACGTACGACACGACGACCATCACCAGCCCGGAGACGAGCACTGCCTGCCACGTGGTGGCGAAGTGGTGGAGCGCGACGACCGTGACGAGCACCGTCGCGACGAGCTCGCACGCGACGCGCAGCAGGGTCAGCAGGTTCAGGTAGCGCGCGGGATCCGCGACCACCTGCTGCAGGCGGTGGGCGCCGCGGCGGCCCTGCCGCTCGAGATCCTCGACCGTGACGCGGGACACCCGCGACAGCGCCGCCTCGGCGCCGGCGAAGAAGCCGCCGAGGGCGACGAGCAGCACCGCCGTACCGATGAGGAGGACGTCGGGGCTCACGCGGATGCGCCGCGGGTCTGGCGCCAGGACCCGAGCAGCTCACCCTGCAGGGCGAACATCTGGCGCTCCTCGTCGGGCTCGGCGTGGTCGTAGCCCAGCAGATGCAGGATGCCGTGGGCACACAGCAGGTCGAGCTCGTCGTCGGTCGAGTGGCCCGCCACGGCCGCCTGCGCGCGCGCGACGGGCGGGCACAGCACGACGTCACCCAGCAGCCCCGGCTCGGGATCGCGCTCGTCGGTGCCGGGACGCAGCTCGTCCATCGGGAACGACAGGACGTCGGTCGGGCCCGGCTCGTCCATCCACTGCTGGTGCAGCGTGGTCATCGCAGCGACGTCGACCGCGAGGATCGACAGCTCGGCGAGCGGGTGGACGCGCAGCCGGTCGAGCACGAAGCGGGCCAGAGCGCACAGCCGTGCCGCGTCGACGCCGTCGCTGGACTCGTCGTTGATGTCGACGGTCACGGGGGCCTCACCTGCGGCCGGGCGAACCCGGGCCGCCGGCGCCGCGCCGTACGTCGCCCTGCTGTGCGTCCCAGCGGCCGTAGGCGTCGACGATGTCGCTCACGAGACGGTGGCGCACGACGTCCTGGCTGGACAGCCGCGAGAAGTGCACGTCGTCGACGCCGTCGAGGATGTCCTGGACGACCCGTAGGCCGCTGTGGGTTCCCGACGGCAGGTCGACCTGCGTGACGTCACCGGTGACCACCATCTTGGAACCGAAGCCCAGGCGGGTGAGGAACATCTTCATCTGCTCGGCCGAGGTGTTCTGCGCCTCGTCGAGCAGGATGAACGCGTCGTTGAGGGTGCGGCCGCGCATGTAGGCCAGCGGTGCCACCTCGATGGTGCCTGCGGTCATGAGCCGCGGGATCGACTCGGGGTCGACCATGTCGTGCAGGGCGTCGTAGAGCGGGCGCAGGTAGGGGTCGATCTTCTCGTAGAGCGTGCCGGGCAGGAAGCCCAGCCGCTCCCCCGCCTCGACCGCGGGACGGGTCAGGATGATGCGGTTGACCTGCTTGGCCTGCAGCGCCTGCACCGCCTTGGCCATGGCCAGGTAGGTCTTGCCGGTGCCGGCGGGGCCGATGCCGAACACGATGGTGTGCTTGTCGATGGCGTCGACATAGCGCTTCTGGTTGAGCGTCTTGGGTCGGATCGTGCGGCCGCGGTTGGACAGGATGTTCAGCGTCAGCACGTCGGCCGGCCGCTCGCCGGTCTCGGTGCGCAGCATCGTGACCATCCGCTCGACCGACTCCGACGTCAGGCCCTGACCGGCGCGCAGCACGGTCACCACCTCGTCGTAGAGCCGGTCGACGAGCGCTACCTCGCCCGGCTCACCGGTCACCGTGATCTCGTTGCCACGGACATGGATGTCGGTGGTGGGAAAGGCTCTCTCGACGACCCTCAGGAACTCGTCAGCGGCACCGAGCACAGCGACCATGGGCTGGCTCGCCGGTACGACGATCTTGGACTGGGCCTGTGGGGACTCTGCCATGAATCGGCCTGAAGGTGGCCTGCTCGCCCTGCTTCCGGTCTCGCTGGTGGGCGGCCCCCCGAGTGGGCCACCGTGCCTGACCCCTCCATGCTAGGCGATCCGGCCCGCGTGCCCATCCCTGATTCGCGGGGCGGGCGACCGGCTGCCCCGCGCCCGTGCGCGCGGCCCGCGGCACCGCCCGTCACAGCGGCGCCGCGACTCAGCCGGGGGGCCAGCCCAGCGCCCGGCCGGCCAGGACGTGGGCGTGCACGTGGAAGACCGACTGGCCGGCCTGCTCGCCGGTGTTGACGACGAGGCGGTAGCTGTCGTGCCCCTCGGCCGCCGCGACGGCCGCCGCACTCGTCACCAGCTCGGCCAACACCTCAGGTGCCTGCGCCGCGAGGGCCTCGACCGTGGGGTAGTGACCGCGGGGGATCACCAGCACATGCGTGGGGGCCTGCGGGTTGACGTCACGGAAGGCGAGCACCTGCTCACCCTGGTGGACGACGGTGGCCGGGACCTCGCCGGCGACGATGCGGCAGAACAGGCAGTCGGCCACCCGCTCCGTAGCGGTGGTCCTGGGACTGGTGGTCATGGGCTGACCCTAGCGACGCCCCCCGCTGGTCCACGGGCCCTCGGCGCGCCTGGGTGCGGTGGTCGACCGGGACGTGTAGACCGGCTCAGGACAACCGAACCGGGCCGCCGGACGTCGTAGGCATGTGACGGCACCGGTCCTCGCGCGGCGACGCGCATCCCGAACCCCCGAGGCAGTGATGAACGGCACCGCCGACGCGCCCCCGGCCGTGGGCCTCTGGGACGCTGACGAGGCGGTGACGCAGCTGTACGCCGTGCACTACCGCCCCCTCGTGCGCCTGGCGACGCTGCTGCTGCGCGACGTCGCAGTGGCCGAGGAGGTCGTGCAGGACTCGTTCGTCGCCATGCACGGGTCGTGGCGGCGGCTGCGGGAGCCCGACCGGGCCCTGGGCTACCTGCACCGTTCGGTGGTCAACCGGTCGCGCTCGGCGCTGCGCCGGCGCACCGTCGAGGCACGTTACGCCCCGGTGCGGGCGGCTGACGCCGCGAGCGCCGAGCACGGCGCCCTCGAGGCGCTGGAGCGACGCGCCGTGATGGAGACGCTGGACCAGCTCCCCCGACGCCAGCGAGAGGTGCTCGTGCTGCGCTACTACGCCGACCTGTCGGAGGCGGCGATCGCGCAGGCGCTCGGCATCAGCCGCGGCTCGGTCAAGAGCCACGCCTCCCGGGGCCTCGCCGCCCTGCGCACCCGCCTGGAGCCGAGATGACCTCTAACCACGAGGACGACCGTTCTCACCACGACGACCGGGCCGGCGACGCCGGCGACGCCGGCATCGCCGCGCGACTGCGCGACGCACTGAGCTCGGAGGCAGCCATGGTCCAGCCCGCCGGAGACGGCCTGCAGAAGATCCGCGACGGGGTGGCCGGCGGCGGCCGCTGGTGGTGGCGACACCCCGCGGTCGCGCTGGTGGCCGCGGCGGTGCTCGGACTGGCGGTCAGCGGGGTCTACGTCGGCCTGCGCGACGGCTCCGACGGCACCACCGTCGTGGCCGACCAGTCGCAGAGCCCGACACCGTCCGAACCGTCCAGCACGCCGAGCCCGACCTCCGCCTCGCCTTCGGAGTCGCCCAGCCCGACCAGGAGCGAGGCGGCGCGCCCTGCGTACGTCTACTACATCCACGACGACGGCCAGGACCCGCGACTGTTCCGCGAGCAGCACCAGGTCACGGGTGACGGCGAGCTCGCTGCGCTCGCGCTGAGGTGGATGATGGCGAAGCGGCCCGAGGACCCCGACTACACCTCGCCGTGGGCCGACACCGGACTGCGCGGCTACACGAGGACCGGCGACACGGCGACCGTCGAGCTCTCGACGTTCGTGTCGGTGCCCAGCAAGCTGGAACGCGCCGCGGTCCAGGAGATCGTCTACACGGTCACGGCGAACGACCGCTCGGTGAAGAACGTGCGCCTGCGGGTGCAAGGGCAGGCGCCGCAGGGACACCGCGACTGGTCACAGCCGGTCCACCGGGCACCGATGGTCGACGTACAGGGCCTGATCTGGCTGCTCGCGCCCGCGCAGGGGTCGGTGGTCGGCTCGCCGGTCACGATCGACGGCTTCGGCACCGCCTTCGAGGGGACCATCACCTGGGAGGTCCGCAGGGCCGGCGCCGTGGTGCAGCAAGGAACGGCGCAGGGCGGCGCCAACGGCCAGTTCGGGCAGTTCCACGCCACGGTGACCCTCGACCCCGGCGACTACGAGCTGAGCGCGTTCGAGAGCTCGGCGGAGAACGGGGAGCCGCTGCACATCGACACCAAGAGCTTCACGGTGCGCTAGCCGACGTCCGGCCCGCCACATCCCCGAGGGCCGGGGTCAGACCCAGCGAGCGGTGCGGGAGAGCAGGACCGCGAGGGCGGCGGGTCCGGCCGTGGAGGTCCGCAGCACCGTGGGCCCGAGGCGGTACGCCGGCGCGCCGGCCGCGGCGAACCGGTCGAGCTCCTCGGGGCTGAGACCGCCCTCGGGGCCGACGACGAGCACCACGTCACCCGCACCGGGGGGTGCTGCTCCCGCGAGCGGCTCGGTCGCCTCCTCGTGCAGGACGTACGCCGCCGCCGCGCGGCGCAGCAGGACCTCCACGTCCGCGGTGCTCGCCAGGTCGGCGACCTCAGGCAGCCGGGCCCGCCGCGACTGCTTGGCCGCCTCGCGGGCCGTCGCCCGCCAGCGGCCCAACGCCCTGGTGGCGCGCTCACCGTCCCAGCGCACCGTGCACCGCGACGACGCCCACGGGACCACGACGTCGACGCCGACCTCGGTCATCGTGGCCACCGCCAGCTCGCCGCGGTCGCCCTTGGCAAGCGCCTGCACCACCACCAGCCGGGGCGCCGGCGCGGGCTCGACGGTGACCTGGCCGAGGGCCACCACGAGCCGGCCCTTGCCGACCGTCTCCACCACGCCGCGGGCCATCGAGCCGGCGCCGTCGGTCAGCACGACGTCCTCGCCCGGGCGAAGCCGCCGCACGCTCGCCGCGTGGTGCCCCTCGGCCCCGTCGACGACGACCGTCGTACCCGAACGGAGCGCGCTGCGCTCCAGCAGGAAGACCGGCGCGCTCACGGTCAGCGTTCGTTGAACGCGTCGCGCAACCGGGAGAAGAACGTCGGCCGCTGGCCGGTGACCGTGCCCACGTCCGGGCCGTCCTCGCCGCGCAGGGCCGCCAGCTTGCGCAGCAGCTCCTCCTGCTCGGGGTCCAGGCGCGTCGGGGTCTGCACGTCGACGTGCACGTGCAGGTCGCCGCGGCCCGCGGACCGCAGGTGGGCGACGCCGAGTCCCGGCAGCGTCATGGTGTGGCCCGCCTGGGCGCCGGCCCGCAGCTCGAGCGACTGCTCACCGTCGAGGGTGTCGATCCGCAGGCTCGTGCCGAGAGCCGCAGCGGTCATCGGCACGCGGACGGTGGCGTGCAGGTCGTCACCCTCGCGCCGGAACACGTCGTGCGGCGTCTCGACGACCTCGACGAAGAGGTCACCGGCCGGACCGCCGCCCGGACCGGCCTCGCCCTCGCCGGAGAGCTGGATGCGGGTGCCGGTGTCCACGCCGGGCGGCACCTTGATCTTCAAGGTACGGCGGGTGCGGACCCGCCCGTCGCCCCCGCAGTCGGCGCAGGGGTGCGGGATGACCGTGCCGAAGCCCTGACAGGCCGCGCAGGGGCGGGCCGTCATGACCTGACCCAGGAACGAGCGGGTCACCTGCTGGACCTCGCCGCGGCCGCGGCAGATCTCGCAGGTGCGCAGCGACGTACCGGTGGCGGTGCCTTCACCCCCGCAGGTCGTGCAGGCGACCGCCGTGTCGACCTGGATGTCGCGCGCCGCTCCGAACGTCACCTCGGACAGGTCGACCTCGAGGCGGATCAGCGCGTCGCGACCGCGACGCTGGCGGGTCCGCGGACCGCGCGTCGCCGTTCCGCCGAAGAACGCGTCCATGATGTCGGAGAAGCCGAAACCCGACCCGAACCCGCCACCGGTGGAGAACGGGTCGGCGCCCAGGTCGTGCAGCTCGCGCTTCTGCGGGTCGGAGAGCACCTCGTAGGCCTTGGTGACCTCCTTGAAGCGCTCCTCCTCGTCGGGATTGACGTCGGGATGCAGCTGACGGGCGAGCCGCCGGTAGGCCTTCTTGATCTGCTCCTGGGTCGCGTCGCGCTCCACACCGAGCACCGCGTAGTAGTCGGCCTGCGCCACTACGCCTCCGCCACGATCTTGCCGACGTACCGGGCCACTGCGCGCACCGCTCCCATCGTTCCGGGGTAGTCCATCCGGGTCGGGCCGAGCACGCCCAGCTTGGCGAGCATCTCGCTCTCGGTGCCGTACCCCACGCTGACCACCGACGTGCCGGTCAGCCGCTCGAAGGGGTTCTCGTGCCCGATCCGCACCGTCAGCACCGACGGGTCGCTGGCCTCACCGAGCAGTCGCAGCAGCACGACCTGCTCCTCCAGCGCCTCGAGCACCGGCTGGATGGTCTGCGGGAAGTCCGGACCGAAGCGCACCAGGTTGGCCGCGCCGCCCATGACGACGCGTTCCTCGTGCTGCTCCACCAGGCTCTCCAGCAGGGCCGCGACCACGGCCTGTACCGAAGGTCGCAAGTCGGCGGTGAACCGGTCCACGAGACCGCCCAGCCGGTCGGGCGCCTCGGCCAGTCGGACTCCGGCGACCGCGGTGTTGAGCCGGGACCGCAGGTCGCCCAGGAGGGTGTCGGGCATGTCTCCGGGCAGCTCCACCGTCCGCTGCTCGACACGGCCGGTGTTGGTGATGAGCACGAGCAGCACCCGCGAGGAGGTCAACGCGACGAGCTCGACGTGGCGCACGCTGGAGCGGGAGAGCGACGGGTACTGGACGACGGCCACCTGGCGAGTCAGCTGGGCCAGCAGCCGCACCGTGCGACCGACGATGTCGTCGAGGTCGACGGCCCCGTCGAGGAAGCTCTGGATGGCCCGCCGCTCCGCACTGGTCAGCGGCTTGACCGACGAGAGCCGGTCGACGAAGAGCCGGTAGCCCTTGTCCGTGGGGATGCGTCCGGCGCTCGTGTGCGGCTGGGCGATGTAGCCCTCCTCCTCGAGGGCGGCCATGTCGTTGCGGATCGTGGCCGGTGACACCCCGAGGTTGTGCCGCTCCACCAGGGTCTTGGAGCCGACCGGCTCGTGGGTCGAGACGTAGTCCTCCACGATGGCGCGCAGGACGTCGAGCTTGCGGTCCTCCAGCAACCCCGCGCACCTCCAGCCGTGGTCCTCGTCGCGCTCGTGCCGCCGCACCCGGTGGGGGCACCCTGGCACTCGCCTCGCAGGAGTGCCAGTGTACGACGCCGCCGGCCGGCGCGGGGTCGCCCGACGGCCCCGCCACCCCGTGGTCAGCTCAGCGCCCGGGTGCGCTGCCGCCCACGGGCGGGAACCGGGCGCACCGTCCCGGCGCGTCCCCTGGCGCGGCCGCGGGACGCTGCGACAGGCTGCGCCCGTGAGCAGGTACGACGGTGACGTGCTGGCCGGCGACTGGCGACGGCCCCGGGTCGTGCCGGAGGTCGCCGCCGAGCGCGAGCTCGTCGTGGAGGACGCGGAGACCGGATTCTGCGGTGCCGTCGTGCGCTGCGAGAAGGTGCCCGGCGGCCTCACGGTCACCCTCGAGGACCGGCACGGCCGGTTGCGCGCCTTCCCGCTGGGACCCGGCTTCCTCGTCGACGGCGCGCCCGTGGTGCTGGTGCGCCCGCGGCCCGCCGCGGCGCCCGCGGCGCCCCGACGTACCGCGTCGGGGTCCGTCGCCGTCGCCGGCGCGCGTGCCCGGGTCGCCGCCGGGAGCCGCATCTACGTCGAGGGACGACACGACGCCGAGCTGGTGGAGCGGGTCTGGGGCGACGACCTGCGCATCGAGGGCGTCGTCGTCGAGCCCCTGGGCGGCATCGACGACCTGGCCGCCGTGGTCCGCGACTTCCGGCCCGGTCCTGACCGCCGGCTGGGTGTCCTCGTCGACCACCTGGTCGCGGGCAGCAAGGAGTGGCGCATCGCGAGCGAGGTCCGCTCCCGGCACGTGATGGTCGTGGGGCACCCGTACGTCGACGTGTGGCAGGCCGTCCGGCCCGCCTCGCTGGGCATCGAGGGCTGGCCGACGGTGCCCCCGGGCCTGCCGTGGAAGGAGGGCGTCTGCCGCGCTCTCGGCTGGCCGCTGGACACCGCGGCTGCCTGGCGACGCATCCTGGCCGCGGTCGACAGCTACGCCGACCTCGAGCCGAGCCTGCTGGGCCGGGTCGAGGAAGTCATCGATTTCGTCACGGCCGCCGACCCGGGGCCATAGCGTGGGCCGCGACCGTAGGAGGAGCTCCTCATGACCCAGGCACCGCCACCACCTGCGGACGACCGGCCGCCGCCCGTCGCGCCGTCCGGCCAGCCACCGTCGGCCCCACCGCCGCCCGTCGCCCCGTCCGGCGGCTACCCCCCGCCCTCGGGCGGCTACGGCATGCCCGCCGCGCCTCCCCCGCCCGGCTACAGCCCGCCGGCCTACCCCGGCGGAGGAACGCTCAGCCCCCAGGAGGAGCGGACGTGGGCGATGCTCGCCCACCTGAGCGCCTTGCTGGGCCTGGTGGTCGGCCTGTCCTTCATCGGTCCGCTGGTCGTCATGCTGACCCAGGGCCAGAAGTCGCCGTTCGTGCGTGACCAGGCCGTGGAGGCACTGAACTTCCAGATCACGACCTACCTCGCGACGATCGTCGGCGTCCTGCTGATCCTCGTGCTGGTCGGTCTCATCCTGCTGCCGATCATCGGCCTCCTCTGGCTGGTGTTCACGATCATGGCCTCGGTCGCGGCGAACAAGGGCGAGCGCTACCGCTACCCGTTCAACATCCGGCTGGTGAAGTAGAAGGCCGGTGACAGAGCCGGGGCGCGCGGTCAGTCGACGAGGTCCCTGACCACGGCATCGGCCAGCAGCCGGCCGCGCAGCGTGAGGGCGGCGCGGCCCTCGGTGTAGGCGGCGGGCTCGAGCAGACCCGCGGCCACCGCGCGGGCGGCGGCGGCCCGGCCCGCGTCGTGCAGGTCGGCGAGCGGGTGGCCCGCGACCAGCCGGAGACCGAGCAGCACCCGCTCGAGGCGGCGCTGCTCGTCGGTGAGGACCTCGCGGGCGTGGCCGGGGCTGCGGCCCTGCGCGAGCCGCGCGGCGTAGGCGGCCGGGTGCTTGACGTTCCACCAGCGGGTGCCGCCGACATGGCTGTGGGCACCCGGTCCGACGCCCCACCAGTCGGCGCCCTGCCAGTAGAGGCGGTTGTGGCGACAGCGCTGGCCCGGCCCCGCCGACCAGTTGCTCACCTCGTACCACTGCAGGCCGGCCGCCGCGAGCGCCTGCTCGGCCAGCAGGTACTTGTCGGCGAGGTCGTCGTCGTCGGGGGCCGCCAGCTCACCGCGACGCACCTGACCGGCCAGCCGGGTGCCGTCCTCGACGATCAGCGCGTAGGCGCTGACGTGGTCGGGGCGCAGGGCGAGCGCGGCGTCCAGCGACGCCTGCCAGTCCGCCGTCGACTCCCCCGGCGTGCCGTAGATCAGGTCGACGCTCACCCCCTCGAAGCCCGCCTCGCGCGCCCAGCCGAGCGCCCGCGCCACGTTGGCCGGGTCGTGGGTGCGGTCGAGCGTCGCCAGCACGTGCCCCACGGCCGACTGCATGCCGAAGGAGACCCGGGTGAACCCGGCCTCCCGCAGCTGCGCCAGCGAGTCGCGGCTGACGCTGTCGGGGTTGGCCTCGGTGGTCACCTCGACGTCGGTCGCCAGCCCGAACTCGTCGCGCACCGCCGCCAGAAGACGGCCGAGGTCGCCGGCGGGCAACAGGGTGGGGGTGCCGCCGCCGACGAACACCGTCTGCACGGGCAGGTCCCGCTCGCCGAGCACGCGCCGGGCGAGGCGCACCTCCGCACGGGCGGTGTCGGCGTACGTCGCCTGGCTCGCGCCGCTGCCCAGCTCGGTGGCCGTGTAGGTGTTGAAGTCGCAGTAGCCGCAGCGCACGGCGCAGAACGGCACGTGCAGGTAGAAGCCGAACGGCCGCTGGCCCACGCCGGCGTACGCCGAGGACGGCAGGGCGCCGTCGGGCGGTACCGCCTCGCCGTCGGGCAGCGTCGAGGGCATGCGGCCAGTCTCGCTCAGCCAGGCAGGGCGACGGCGGGTCGGTCGCGGGCGCCGGGCCTCATCGGCCGCGGGCCCGGGCCGCGAGGTCGCGACGGATGGCCCGGGCCATCGCACCCCGCACGCCGGGGTCCTCCAGCGCCCGCCGAAGCAGGTCGTCGTCGACGCGACGCGGCAGGAACGCCTCGCCGATCGTGACGCCGTGCCGCGGGCGGTGGATGACCTCGATGGAGTCGCCGGCGCCGACGGTGCCGGGCTGGATCACCCGCAGGTAGGCGCCGGGGGCGCCGTGCGCGGTGAACCGCTTGACCCAGCTGGGCTCCTGCATCCAGCCCTGGAACGTCCTGCAGGGCACCCGCGGGCTGCTGACCTCGAGCAGCAGGCCGTCGTCGCCCACCCGCCACCGCTCCCCCAGCACCGCACCGGTGACGTCGACGCCGTCGGTGGTCAGGTTCTCGCCGAAGCGGCCGGGGGTGATGTCGTAGCCGAGCTCGGTCGCCCACCATCGCGCGTCCTCGCGCGCGTAGGCGTAGACCGCCTGGTCCACGCCCCCGTGGTGCTTCTTGTCGACCTGCTGGTCGCCGTCGAGCCCTAGCTCGCCGACCCGCACGCGACCCTCGACGGGCCGCTTGTCGATCGCGCTCCGGTCGAGGGGTCCGAGGACGTCGGGCACCAGACCGTGGACGACGTTGGCGGCGACGACGTGCGCAGTGCCGGTCGCGGCCGTCACTTCTTGGCCTTGTCGGCCGGCGCATCGGTCGACAGTGCAGCGATGAAGGCTTCCTGCGGGACCTCGACGCGGCCCACCATCTTCATGCGCTTCTTGCCTTCCTTCTGCTTCTCCAACAGCTTGCGCTTGCGGGTGATGTCGCCGCCGTAGCACTTGGCGAGCACGTCCTTGCGGATCGCGCGGATGCTCTCGCGGGCGATGATGCGGGCGCCGATCGCCGCCTGGATCGGCACCTCGAACTGCTGGCGGGGGATCAGCTCGCGCAGCCGCTGCGTCATCTGGACGCCGTAGGCGTAGGCCTTGTCCTTGTGCACGATCGCGCTGAACGCGTCGACGCCCTCGCCCTGCAGCAGGATGTCGACCTTGACCAGCTCGGCGCTCTGCTCACCCTCGACCTCGTAGTCCAGCGATGCATAGCCGCGGGTCTTGGACTTCAGGTTGTCGAAGAAGTCAAAGATGATCTCGGCCAGCGGCAGTGTGTAGCGCAGCTCGACGCGGTCCTCGGAGAGATAGTCCATGCCGAGCAACGTGCCGCGGCGGCCCTGGCAGAGCTCCATGATGGCGCCGATGTAGTCGCTCGGCGCGAGGATGGTGGCGCGCACCACCGGCTCGTGGATCTCGTCGACCCTGCCGCTGGGGAACTCGCTGGGGTTCGTGACGACCAGTTCCGCGCCGTTGTCGAGCACCACGCGGTAGACGACGTTGGGCGCGGTGGCTATCAGGTTGAGGTCGAACTCTCGCTCGAGCCGCTCGCGGACGATCTCCAGGTGCAGCAGACCGAGGAAGCCGCAGCGGAAGCCGAAGCCCAGCGCCGCCGAGGTCTCGGGCTCCCAGATGAGCGCCGCGTCGTTGAGCTGGAGCCGTTCGAGGGCGTCGCGCAGCACCGGGTAGTCGGAGCCCTCGACGGGATAGAGGCCCGAGAACACCATGGGCCGCGGCTCCTTGTAGCCGCTCAGCGCCTGGCTCGCCGGCTTGCTGTTGTTGGTCACCGTGTCGCCGACCTTGGACTGCCGCACGTCCTTCACACCGGTGATGAGGTAGCCGACCTCGCCGACGCCCAGTCCCGTCGTGGGGACCGGTTCGGGTGAGATGACGCCGATCTCGAGCAGCTCGTGGGTGGCCCTCGTGGAGAGCATCAGGATGCGCTCACGCGGCGAGAGGTGCCCGTCGATGACCCGCACGTAGGTGACGACGCCGCGGTAGACGTCGTACACACTGTCGAAGATCATCGCGCGGGCCGGGGCGTCCGGGTCGCCCACGGGCGCCGGGACGTCGCGCACGATGCGGTCGAGCAGCTCGGGCACCCCCTGGCCGGTCTTGGCGCTGACCTTGAGCACGTCGTCGACGTCACAGCCGATGATGTGCGCGATCTCGGCGGCGTAGCGCTCCGGCTGGGCGGCCGGAAGGTCGATCTTGTTCAGCACCGGGATGATGGTGAGGTCGTTCTCCAGCGCCAGGTAGAGGTTGGCGAGCGTCTGCGCCTCGATACCCTGCGCCGCGTCGACCACCAGGACGGTCCCCTCGCAGGCGGCCAGGCTGCGGCTCACTTCGTAGGTGAAGTCGACGTGACCAGGCGTGTCGATCATGTTCAGCACATGGACGTCGCCGCGGGCCGGTGCGCCGGGGCGGGTTCCGACCGCCCAGGGCAGGCGCACGGCCTGGCTCTTGATGGTGATGCCGCGCTCGCGCTCGATGTCCATGCGGTCGAGGTACTGCGCGCGCATCGCGCGGTCGTCGACGACGCCGGTCAGCTGCAGCATCCGGTCGGCGAGGGTCGACTTGCCATGGTCGATATGGGCGATGATGCAGAAGTTGCGGATCAGCGCCGGATCGGTCTGGCCCGGCTGAGGGACGTGGGCGGGACTCGGGGGCACACGGGTTCCAGGTTCGTCGGCGAGGTCGTCAGGAGGTCAGGGGCGGAGCGGGTGTGCGCGCCGTCCGGACCCATCCTCCCATGCGAGCGTACGTCGCCGGGTCGCCTCCACCGGCCCGTGAGCGGGCGTCCGAGCCTCCCGCTGTGGTCCTGAGCAGCCCCGGGCAGCCCCGGGCGGCGCCAGGTCGGATGCGTCCCGCTAGGTCCCGATGTGCGCGGATCTTGTTATCACGCAATGCTGAGAGTCCGTTGTGTCGGGTCTGTGACGTCGCAAAAAATGCTTGCCCGCCAAGGGTTGTCGCGGGGCCGGACCAGCTCTACGTTTCGTGCAGCCCCACCCCACACGACACGGGAGGTCCTGTGCGCACACCCAGGCTCGCGGTCACATTCTCAGCATTCGCCCTGGTGGTCGCGGCCGCTCTCATGAGCGCTCCCACCGCCGGCGCCGACGACGGGCACCGGGGTGATGCCAAGCGGGTGCGCATCCTCGACGACTGCGACCCCGCGACCTTCAACGAGATCCTGGGTCCTGAGGCCTGCGTGGGGAACGGCGACACCACGTTCGACGAGTTCGTCGCCGAGTTCATGGCACAGGGCAGCGTCGACAAGTGGCGGTTCAAGCCCGACGTGTTCCACGTGGACGCCGGCGACTCCCTCGACGTGGTCAACAAGGGCGGCGAGTTCCATACCTTCACCGAGGTGCCGGACTTCGGCGGCGGCTGCATCCCCTTCCTCAACGGCGACCTGCCTGTCAACCCGCTGTGCGAGCAGGGGGATGCCATCTTCCTCGCGACCGGTGTCCCTCCGGGTGCTCACCTGGACGTCACGGGCCTCTCTCCCGGCCGCCCGCACAAGTTCCAGTGCCTCATCCACCCGTGGATGCACGCGGTCGTGACGGTTCGTGCTGACGACCACCGCGGGCACGACTGACCGTTGCGGTTTGGGCCCTAGCGGCCGGGCTTGGTACTCTCGTCCGTCGCGTGCGCCAGGCGTGCGTCGAACACTCCTGACGATCTCGAGAAGCATCTGAGGCTCCTTCGTGGCGAACATCAAGTCCCAGCTCAAGCGCATCAAGACGAACGAGAAGGCCCGCCAGCGCAACAAGGCGGTCAAGTCCTCGTTGAAGACCTCGATCCGTCGGTTCCGCGCGGCGGCCGACGCCGGCGAGCGCGAGGCGGCGCTGGAGGCCTTGCAGGTCGCGTCGCGCCAGCTGGACAAGGCCAGCAGCAAGGGCGTCATTCACGCCAACCAGGCCGCCAACAAGAAGTCGGCGATGGCCAAGCGCGCCGCGGCGCTCTGAGGCCCGCCACACCCGACGTACGACGACAGGGGCGCCGCCGGTACCGGTGACGCCCCTGTCGCACGTGCGGTAACGGTCAGCCCGGGTCGCGGGCCCGTCCGATCGTGACGATGGCCCGCTCCAGGGCGTAGACGGGGTCGGCCCCGGCACCCTTGATCTGCTCGTCGGCCCTGGCCACCGCCACGATGGCCCGGGCCACACCCGCCGCGCTCCACCCGGCCAGCTGGCCCCGCGCCTTGCGCACCTGGAAGGGCGCGATGCCGAGGTCGCGGGCCACGTCGTCGGGTCGGGCGCCGCGCGAGGCGCCGGCCACGCGGGCCAGGTTGCGCAGCCCGGCCGCGATCGCCGCGTTGACCGGCACCGGGTCGGCACCGGTGGCCAGGGCGTGGCGCAGCAGCCGCAGCGCCTCCTCCGGCCGGCCCTCGACCGCCGCGTCGGCCACCTTGAAGCCGCTGACCTCCACCCGGCCCGCGTGGTAGCGCTCCACCACGGCACGATCCACCAGGCCGGTCGTGTCGGCGACGAGCTGCGCGCAGGCTGCGGCCAGCTCGCGCAGGTCGCTGCCGACCGCGTCGACCAGGGCCGCCACGGCGTCGGGCGAGACCTTGCGGCGGGCCTGCGCGAACTCCGCCTGGGCGAAGCGGACCTTGTCGCTCTCCCACTTCAGCTGTTTGCACTCGACGACCTCGGCGCCGGCCTTGCGGGCCGCGTCGAGCACCGCCTTGCCCTTGACTCCTCCCGGGTGCACCAGCACCAGCGCCACGTCCTCGGCGGGGGCAGCGCAGTAGCTCCTGACCTCGGCGATGACGTCGTCGGACGCGTCCTGGGGGTCGCGCAGCACGATGACGGTGAACTCGCCGAACAGCGAGGGGCTGGCGTGGCCGTTCAGCTGCCCGGCGCCGAGCCCGGGGGCGAAGAGGTCATGCAGCTCGGTCTCCCGGTCGGCGGCCCGGGCCCGGGCCAGCACCGCCGCGACGGCCCGGTCGCGCAGCAGCTCCTCCGGGCCGGTGACGAGGGTGAGGGGCGGAGGTGGCGTGGCGCTCGCCGGCTGGTCGGTCATCACGGCACACGCTACCGGCGGCGGGCGACGACGCGCAGGTGCGCGCGTGGCCCGACGACGGCGAGCGTGCCGTCGCGGTCGGTGCGCCGCACGAGCGCGCCGAGCATGCGCAGCGCGCGCAGGGTGCGCGGCGCGGGATGGCCGTAGTCGTTGCCCACGCCCACGGAGATCAGCGCGACGCGTGGCCGGAGGGCCGCGAGCAGCCGCGCCGACTGGTGGGCGGACCCGTGGTGAGCGACCTTGAGGACGTCGACCGGTCCGGCGCGCCAGCGCCTCAGCAGTGCCTGCTGCGCCGCGGGCTCGACATCGCCGGTCAGCAGCATCCGCACCCGGTCGCTGCGCACGAGCAGCACGATGCTCGCGTTGTTCGGGGTGGACCCCTCCCCCTCGATCACCCGGGCCGGCCAGAGCACCTCCCAGCGCAGCGGGCCGACCTGCCTCCGCTCACCCACGGTCGTGCGGCGGACGGGCACCCGCGCGGCGGCCGACCACCGCAGCACCCTCACGTGCTCGCCGGCCGGCTCGTCGTAGGGGCCGACGAGCACCTCGCCGACCCGCCGTCCCCGCAGGACACCGGGCAGCCCCTCGACGTGGTCGGCGTGCAGGTGGGTGAGCACGACCAGCGGCACCCGGCGTACGCCGAGTCCGCGAAGGCACCGGTCGACCAGGCGTGGATCGGGTCCGGCGTCGACGACCACGGCACCGGCCGGGCCGGCCGAGAGCACCAGCGCGTCACCCTGGCCGACATCGCAGGCCACCAGCAGCCAGCCCCTCGGTGGCCACCCCGGCGAGGCCGCGGGTACGGCGAGCGCGACCGCAAGCAGCACAGCGACGGCCGCCGCCAACCGCGGGTGTGCCCTGACCCGCCGGACAGCCGCCGCTGCCACGACGGTGAGCACCGCGAGCACCAGCGCGCCGGTCACCGAGGAGGTCCAACCGAGCGCAGCCAGCGGGGCGGACGCGCTGCGCTGTGCCACCTCCACCACCCACCATGTCGGCAGGCCGGCCACCGTGGCCAGCAGCCGGGCGGTCGGCGGGCTGACCGCCGACGCCGCGGTGGCGAGGACCCCCAGCACCGTCGCCGGCGCCACCGCCGGCGCCGCGAGCAGGTTGGCAGGGACCGCGACGAGGCTGACCTGTCCGGAGAGCAGGGTGATCACCGGCGCGCACACCGCCTGTGCCGCCAGGGGGACGGCGATCGCCGCGGCCGCGGCGCGCGGCAGGCCACCGCGGCTCAGGCCGTCGGCCCAGGAGGGCGCGACCAGTACCAGGGCGCCGGTGGCCAGCACCGAGAGCACGAAACCGTAGGAGCGGGCCAGCCACGGGTCGAGCAGGACGAGCACGAGGACGGCGCCGGACAGTGCCGCCACGCTTGCCCGGCGCCGACCGGTGGCCAGCGCCAGCAGGCCCACGCCGCCCATCACCGCCGCGCGCAGCACCGAGGGCTGGGGACGTGCGAGCACGACGAAGGCCAGCATCCCGAGCAGGCCGAGGGCCGGCAGCCCCAGGCCGCGTACGCCGCACCACCGACCCAGCAGCAGCAGGAAGCCGACCACGATCGCGACGTTGGCACCGCTCACGGCCACCAGGTGCGTGAGCCCGGCCGTGCGGAAGTCGTCGGAGAGCTCTGGCGGCATCCGCGACGTGTCACCGAGGACCAGGCCCGGCAGCAGCCCGCGCGGCCCGGCCGGGAGATGACCGGCCGCCTTGCGCAGGCCGGCCCGCAGCCGGCCCGCCGCACGCTGGGCACGCGGCGGGTCGGCCACCGGCCTCGGCGGTGACCGGGCCAGGATCAGCGCCGCGACCGCCTCACCCTGGCGGGCCGCTCGCAGCTGGCCGCTGGTGCGCACCGTCTGACCCGGCAGCAGCGTGCGCCACCGCCACAGCTGGGCCCGGTCCAGCGCGATGACGAGCACCGGCGGCCCGTGCCGCAGCACGCGACCCCGCGCGGACAACTGCACCACCCGGCCGCGGACCAGCACCGTGTCGCTGCCGCGGCGGCTGCTGCCGCTGGTGGTGCCCGCCACCGAGCGGGGGTCCTCGGACAGGCGCAGTACGACCCGGGCCGAGGCGCCGTCGCGCGCCCACGCCCTGAGGTCCCCGCCCTGCACGGCGGCGAGCCGCACGGCACCCATCGCGCTGCCGGCCAGCAGGCCGAGCAGGGCCGCCGCGACCACGAGACGCTCTCGCCGCCGCCCGCGCAGGAGCAGCAGCGCGCAGGCTGCGACCAGCAGTGCCGCCGCCGAGGCTGCGCCGATCGGTCCCGACACGGCTCGCCAGGCGCGTGGTGAGGTGGCCAGGAAGGCGCCGAGCCAGCAACCCAGCGCCGGCACCGCCAGCCGCAGGTCCGGGCCCGCGGGCGGCGGGCCTGCCGATCCCGCCGGCTGCACGGCCGTCATACCCGCACCTGCGGGCGCAGCTCGGCCAGCGTGCGCTCGCCGATCCCGGACACCTCACCGAGGTCGTCGACGCTCTCGAACCGGCCGTGCGCCGTACGCCAGTCGAGGATCCGCCGGGCCAGCACCGGGCCGATGCCGGGCAGCCCGTCGAGCTGCTCGAGGGTGGCCGTGTTGAGGTCGACCGGCAGCGAGCTCCCGGCGCCGCTCGGGCCGCCGCCCGGGCCGGCGCCTCCCGGCGGCGGCCCCGGGGCCGCCACGCCTGGGCCGGCCACCTGCCCGTGGCGCAGCACCACGATCTGCTCGCCGTCGACCAGCAGGCGGGCGAGATTGACGCTCACCAGCGCGGCTCCTGCCGTGGCGCCACCGGCCGACTCGACCGCATCGGCCACCCGCGACCCGGCCGGCAGCGTCACCAGACCCGGCCGGTGCACGGCGCCGACGACGTGGACCACGACGGTGCCCGTGGGCGAGCTGGTAGCGCCCCCGGCAGCCGACGGGACGGCGACCGCGGTCGACGTCGCGGCAGGAGGGTCCACGGCCGCCGCGGGACCGCCCGCGACATCCGCGCCGAGTCCGGAAGAGCCGCCGGTGCGGCGTAGGGCAGGGATCGGTGTCTCCTGCGGACGCGTCAGCCAGGCGCAGCCCGCGCCCACCGCGACCGCCATCGCGAGCACGACCGCAAGAGCCGCGAGAGCAGGACCCGAGGGCGCTACGACCGCTGCGCGCAGACCGACCGGCAACCGGTCACCCAACAGGTCGAGCACGCGACGGCGACGACCGAGCGTCGCGCCGGGCGGCTCGGCCGGCTCGGGCAGCTCGCGGCTCCGGGCGGGGCCGCCGTGCTCGACGATGTCCTCGCCCAGCACGTCGTTCGAGGCAGGGACGGAGCGTGCCCACGCGCGGGCGGCCCGCATCCGCTCCAGCCGCAGCCGGGCAGCCTCCCTCGACTCGTCGACGCCGGGCTGCCGACCGTGCCGAGAGCTGCGCGGGGTCCGTCGATCAGCCACCCGCCGACGCTAAGGTCGTGCGCCCGCAGCTGCGCTGTCACCGCCGGACCGGTGGACGACCGCGCCCTGTGGAGGACGCAGCCGCGGGCAACGTGCGGCCGGCGTACGGCGCCATGCCGGTTCGCCCGGCGGACGTACCGCCGGCATGCGGCCGCCCAGCCGGTTCGCCCGCCGTTTGATAGGCGCAGGGTCGCTCGGCCGGCCCACCAACGACCACCCGCCTATCAAACGCCCCCACGAACCCGAAACCGGCCGACGTGCCCACGTGCCGACAGACCGAACCTGCCGACAGACAGACAGACAGACAGACAGACGGGAACCGGCCGACGGTCAGCGCGGTGCGACGACGACCGAGAGCATGCCCGGACCGACGTGGGCGCCCACGACGGCACCGACCTCGCTGACGTAGAGCTCGCCGAGGCGCGGCAGCCGGGCGCGCAGGCGCTCGGCCAGCACCTGCGCCCGGTCAGGGGCGGCCAGGTGCGCGACGGCGACGTCCACCTCGGCGGCGCCGGCGTGGCGCAGCGCGATCTCCTCGAGCCGCGCGATGGCGCGGGCGGACGTGCGGACCTTCTCCAGCGCCTCGATGCGGCCGTCGACCAGGTGCAGCAGCGGCTTGACGGCGAGAGCGGAGCCCAGCAGCGCGGCACCCGCGCCGATGCGTCCACCACGTCGCAGGTGCTCGAGCGTGTCGACGTAGAACACCGCCGTCGAGGCGGCCGCCCGCTTGCTCGCCACGGCTGCACAGTCGTCGACCGAGCCGCCACCGGCGGCCGTCTCCGCCGCGGACACGACCGCGAATCCCAGCCCCATGCCGAGGGAACGGGAGTCGACGACCCGGGTCGGGACGGGCGCCTCGCGGGCGGCCAACGCCGCGGACTCGTGCGTGCCCGACATGTCGGCCGACAGGTGCACCGACACGATGCCGTCGCACCCGCTCGCGGCAGCCGCCTCGTAGGCGGCGAGGAACGCAGCGGGCGACGGCCGTGAGGTGGTGATGGGTGTCCAGCTGCGCAGCGCCTCGGCCACCATCGCGGAGGTCGCCTCGCCGCCTTCGTCGTGGGCGACCCCGCCGACCACCACCTGCAACGGCACGACGCGGATGCCGTGTGCCGCGACGAGCTCGGCGGGCAGGTACGACGTCGAGTCCGTCACGATCGCCACGCGCGCCGACTGAGCGGTCATGCTCGCGAGGCTATCCCGCCTGGACGGGCACGACGTTGACCAGCTTGGGAGGCCGCACGACGACGGTGTGCACGTCCCGGCCGTCCAGCGCCCGCTGCACCGCCTCCGAGGCCAGGGCCAGATCGCGCAGCGCGTCCTGCCCGATCGAGGGGGACACCTCGAGCCGGTCGCGCACCTTGCCGCCGACCTGCACGACGGCCGTCACGGTGTCCTCCACCAGCAGCGCGGCGTCGGCCACGGGGAACGGCTCATGAGCCAGCGAGGACTGGTGTCCCAGTCGCGCCCACAGCTCCTCGGCCATGTGCGGGGCCAGCGGCGCCGTCATCAGCACCAGCGGGTCGGCGACCTCACGTGGTGTGCGACCGGACTTGACCACGTGGTTGTTCAGCTCGATCAACCGCGCGATCGCCGTGTTGAAGTGCAACGCATCCATGTCGCGCGTCACCCGGTCGATCGTGCGGTGCAGCAGTTTGCGCGTCTCGTCATCGGCCGGCTCGTCGACGACACGCACCTGGTCGGTCGACTCGTCGACGACGTTGCGCCAGACACGCTGGAGGAAGCGGTGCGCCCCCACGACAGCGCGGGTCTCCCACGGCCGGGACGCGTCCAGCGGGCCCATCGACATCTCGTAGACGCGGAAGGTGTCGGCCCCGAACGTGTCACACATCTCGTCGGGCGTCACCATGTTCTTCAGGCTCTTGCCCATCTTGCCGTACTCGCGGTTGACGGGCTCACCATGCCAGTGGAAGGCGCCGTGACCGTCCTCGGTGACCTCCTCCGCAGGCACATACGAGCCGCGTCGGTCGGTGTAGGCGTACGCCTGGATGTAGCCCTGGTTGAACAGCCGGTGGAAGGGCTCACTGCTCGACACCTCACCCAGGTCGAACAGCACCTTGTGCCAGAAGCGCGCGTACAGCAGGTGCAGCACGGCGTGCTCGGCCCCGCCGACGTACAGGTCGACACCGCCCGAGTCGCCCTCACCCTGCGGTCCCATCCAGTAGCGCTCGACGTCGCGGTCGACGAAGCGCTCACTGTTCGTCGGGTCCAGGTAGCGCAGCTCGTACCAGCACGAGCCCGCCCACTGCGGCATGGTGTTGGTCTCCCGTCGGTACCGCCGCGGTCCGTCGCCCAGGTCCAGCGTCACCTCGACCCAGTCGGTCTTGCGAGCCAGCGGCGGCAGCGGCTCGCTGGTGACGTCGTCCTCGGCGAACGTCGCCGGCGAGTAGTCGTCGACCTCGGGCAGCTCGACGGGCAACATCGACTCGGGCAGCGGCAACGGGTTGCCGTCCTCGTCGTAGACGATCGGAAACGGCTCCCCCCAGTAGCGCTGCCGCGAGAACAGCCAGTCGCGCAGCTTGTAGGTCACCGTGCGGGTGCCCAGTCCCTTGCTCTCCAGCCAGTCGATGATGCGGGCCTTCGCCTCCTCGACCCCCAGCGCGTCCAGCGAGATCTCGTCGTTGGCTGAGTTGATCGCCGGTCCGTCGCCGGTGAACGCCTCACCCTCCCAGCCCTCCGGCGGCGCCACGGTGCGCACGACGGGCAGCCCGAAACGGGTCGCGAACTCCCAGTCGCGCTCGTCCTGGCCGGGCACCGCCATGATCGCGCCGGTGCCGTAGCCCATCAGCACGTAGTCGGCCACGAAGACCGGGATGCGCTCGTCGTTGACCGGGTTGGTCGCGTAGGCGCCGGTCCACACGCCGGTCTTCTCGCGGCCCTCGGTCTGCCGCTCCAGGTCGGTCTTGCGCTCGGCCTGCGTGCGATAGGCCACGACGGCGTCGCGCGGCGTGGCCGCACCGTTGGTCCACGACAACGGCGTGCCGGCGGGCCAGGCGCCGGAGGCCATCTCGTCGACCAAGGGGTGCTCGGGCGCGATCACCATGAACGTCGCACCGAACAGGGTGTCGGGGCGGGTGGTAAACACCTCGATGGGCCCGGCCTCGCTGGGGAACACGACCCGTGCTCCCTCGGACCGGCCGATCCAGTTGCGCTGCATCAGCTTGATGGGCTCGGGCCAGTCCAGCGTGTCCAGGTCGGCCAGCAGCCGGTCGGCGTAGGCCGTGATGCGCATCTTCCACTGCCGCAGGTTGCGCTTGAAGACCGGGAAGTTGCCGCGGTCGCTACGACCGTCGGCGGTCACCTCCTCGTTGGCCAGCACCGTGCCCAGCCCGGGGCACCAGTTGACGGGCGACTCGCTCAGGTAGGCCAGCCGGTGCTCGTCGATGACCTGTCGCCGTGCCACAGCGCCCAGCTCGGCCCACTGCCTGCCGTCGGCCAGTGTCCGCTGTCCCGACTCCAGCTCGGCCACCAGCTCGTCGACGTGCCGCGCGCGCCCGGTCCGCTCGTCGTACCACGCGTTGTAGATCTGCAGGAATATCCACTGCGTCCACCTGTAGAACTCGACGTCGGTCGTCGCCATGCTGCGGCGCGGGTCGTGGGCCAGGCCCAGCCGGCGCAGCTGTCGACGCATGTTGGCGATGTTCGCCTCGGTCGTCACCCGCGGGTGCTGGCCGGTCTGCACGGCGTACTGCTCGGCAGGCAGCCCGAAGGCGTCGTAGCCCATCGGGTGCAGGACGTTGTACCCGTCCATGCGCAGGAAGCGGCTGGTCACGTCGGTGCCCAGGTAGCCCAGCGGGTGACCGACGTGCAGCCCGGCGCCCGAGGGGTAGGGGAACATGTCCATCACGAACGCCTTCGGGCGGTCGGCCACCCGGTCGAAGCCCCCGCTCAGCGGCCCGGACGGGTTGGGCGTGTGGAAGGTCCCCTCG
>JAVEDI010000017.1 GCA_030841035.1 Actinomycetota bacterium | reverse complement strand
GCGGGCACGTCGACCTGCTTCGCGAGGGCGTCGACGGCAGGACCGGCGCATGAGTCCGGTGGCGGACTGTCGACCTGACCCACTTGATCCGCGACTGCGCGCACATGCTGCGATCCGCTCTGATCTGCCGATGTGGGGACGTCTGCTCATCTGAGTTATGCCGGTGATCGGCGTTGCCGATCTGCGTGCAGATGTGTGTACTACCTGTCTCCCGCACCCGACACAATGACCGTTATGCCCGTTGAACCAACGGCCTGAGGGCGCAGATTGCGCACCGATGAGTTTCCGTTGTCGGCGCGGTCGGTACACACGAGACCGACACAGCTGATGGGAGGCTGAGACCGTGCGGAAACTGATCTACTCGATGAACGCGACCCTGGACGGCTACATCGCCGCGCGCGGCGACGACATCGGCTGGAGCGTGCCCAGTGCCGAACTACACCAGTGGTTCAACGACCGAGCCCGCGAGATCGGTGTCTCGCTGTACGGCCGCAAGCTGTGGGAGGTGATGAGCGCGCACTGGCCGACCGCCGACCAGCAGCCGGACGCGACGCCCGTGGAGGTCGAGTTCGCTCGAGTCTGGCAGAAGACGCCGAAGGTGGTGTTCTCCGCGACCCTCAACGAGGTCAGCGGGAACGCGCGCCTGGTCACCGGCGACGCCGTGGCCGAGATCACCCGGCTGAAGGCCGAGGAGGGCTCCCCGATGGAAATCGGCGGCGCCGTCCTCGCGGGCGCGGCGATGCGCGCCGGCCTGATCGACGAGTACCAGGTGGTCACGCACCCGGTGCTGGTCGGCGGCGGCACGCCGTTCTTCAGCGCGCTGGACACCTGGGTGAGCCTGCGCCTCGTGGAGACGAGAACCTTCCCGGACGGCGTGACCATGTCCCACTACGAATCCAGGCGCTGACCTGCAGCGGTGGCTCCTCGCCGACCCACCCGGCACTCGTCTACACATCGATAATAAAATAGGACGCGCCTGCGTCATCGACCAGATCCGCGCAAGCCCAGTCGCCCACCCTCGGGCTGACCCACCTCCAGTTCGAGGCAATGCTCACAGCCGCCCGGAGAGTCGACCAACCGACGGGATCTCGCTCGTATGCGTTGAGCCAGAAGGAGCCAGCCAGGACGAGCGTCCTCTCATGCCGCCGACCGGGCGCGGGCGTGCCGATGTTTGTGCGTTGTCCCGCAGGCATAATGCCGTGGTGGCCCCGTCCGCCGACCGACGCTGTCAGGAGCTCGCCCAAAATGTAGTTGCGCTCCGAGGTCCCGCAGTCATCGCAGTGGACGGCGTTGACGGTGCGGGCAAGACGACGTTCGCGAGCCGGCTCCCGAACGCGATCGCAAGCGCCGGGAGACAGCCAGTCACCGTGCACGAGGACGACTTCCTGGCGTTGCGAGAAGTCCGGTACCGCCTCGGTCGGGACCCACCGGAGGGCTTCTTCCGCGATTCCTACGACCTGACGGCTTGCGTCAGACACGTACTGGACCCACTTCGTGCCGGTGGAGATCGTCTTGTCCGGCGTCGAGTGTTCGATTACCGCACCAACGCGGCGGTCAATGCCCCGGTAGAGGAAGTGCCTGTCGACGCCGTCGTCATCGTCGTCATCGTCGAGGGCATGTTCCTACATAGGGACGAACTCGCAGATCGATGGAATTGGTCAGTGTTCCTCGACGTGCCGTTCGCGGAGACTGCTCGTCGGTTGGCGCAGAGGGACGGCAGCCAGCCGGACCCGGAGCACCCGACGATGAGGCGCTACGTCGAGGGGCAACGGATCTATCTCGCAACCTGCCGGCCACACGAGCGGGCCACAGTCATCTTGGATAATCCCGATCGAGGACAGAAGTAGACGGTCTGCCTGCCGGCAACAGCGCACGGACATGGCGCAGAACGGCATCCGGACGCGCCGATGAGGGGGCGGGGCTAGAAGCGTGCCGAGAAGCCACCATCAACGTGAAGTAGTTGGCCTGATACCCAGCGGCCAGGCTTGGACACCAGGAACGCGACGACGGCGGCGATGTCGGCGGGCTCTCCTAGGCGGCCTTGGGGCTGGTCGGCTAGCACGACCCGTCGTATGTCGTCGTTCATCCATCCGGTATCGACAGGGCCTGGGTTGACGGCGTTGGCGGCGATCCCCAGCGACCCCGACTCTCGGGCTGCGGAAATGACGATGCGATCGAGGGCGCCCTTGGAGGCTCCATACGGAAGGTTCCCGGTGGTGGCGTCGCTGGTGAGCGCGACGATCGCTCCGCCGTCAGGCAGGGCCTGGCGAGCGAACGCTGCGATCAGCAGCAGGCAGGCTCGGGCGTTGATAGCGACGTGCTGGTCGAAACTCTCGGCGGTTGTATCGAGAATCCCTGTTGCGTTGTCGTGGGCATGGCTAAGGATCAGGGCACTGATCGGGCCCCTGTCCCGGCCGACCGCGTCGATGAGGGCCTGCGGCCCTTCCGAGGTCGCCAGGTCGCACGGGTAGTCGGCGTCGGTCAGGTCACTCGTCGCAACATCCCAGCCGTCTGCGACCAGCCGAGGCGCAATGCCTGCCGCGATGCTGTTGTCGCGGGCGGCTCCGGTGATGAGTGCGAGCGGCATGCGGCGAACCCTAGCGGGATCGAAGTTCCGCATGCGCCTATGCCGTGACACGGGAGCCCGAGCACGTGTCGCCCAGAGAAGGAGCCTAGTTGCGACCGTCCGCGGGTCTGCGGCACGTTCAGCGTATGGAGATTAGGGTTGCCGGCGAGGAAGACATACGACACCTGGCCGGATTGCTCGTCCGATTCGGTGACGAAGGGGACACGGCTGCTGTCGAGCAGAGCTTCGCGGAGGACCTGCTCGGCTGGTGGCGGGCGCACAACGACTCCCATGTGCCGTTTCTCGCGACGCTCCCATCAACTGACGCGGTCGGCATGGCGTGGCTGGCAGTTACGGCGAGGGTTCCGCGGCCGGGGAGCATGAGTCGCCGCAGCGGCGACGTTCAAAGTGTGTTCGTCGTGCCGGAGCATCGGTCCCGCGGCGTTGGGATCGCCCTCCTACGTAGCGTGCTGCAGCACGCCAAGGCCCTCGATCTCGAGCACGTCACGGTCCACTCCCATCAGGGCGCCGCTTCTCTGTACGAACGCGCCGGCTTCACATCTACCCCCGATCTCCTCATCCGGACGGTGCCATGACTCGATTCCGTGCAACGACTCTGGTCGACTCCCTCGCATACGCAATCCGACAGCCGCCGTTGGTTGGCAGGAGGGCTATGCGCGCAGCGCAACAGCCACCTCGTGGAACAACTGCCTGGCACTCGCCCGCAGGATCTCGCTCGGGCCCGGTTCCCGCCTGGGATCACAACGAACGGGTGATCAGGCCGACTGAGCCAAGCCATCGCTCCAGCGCGATGCATCCGCCGTCGAGCTGGGACACGACACCCGGTGCCGCGCTCAGCGACCACGTGCTGGCAGGGCAATTACTTCTTGAAGCGCACGTCGACATGTTCGAAGCCTTTCCGTCGCTCGGCTTTGGCCTGATCGGTGTAGGCCCGCTCGTCGCCCTGGGTCAGTTCGACGTCGTCCGTGAGCGGGGTGAGCAGCGCCCGGGGATAGAGCCGGTCCACCCGCACGACGTTGACCTCGGCGCACAACACGACCGCTACGGACGCCAGGTAGATGAACGCGACAAGGCCCAGGACCAGCGCGAAGACACCGTTGGTGGCGCTGGCGCCCTTCACGACGTGACCGACGTAGGTGGCACCGAACGACTGCAACAGCTGCCAGATGACCGCGGCGGCGATCGCGCCGGG
>JAVEDI010000015.1 GCA_030841035.1 Actinomycetota bacterium | reverse complement strand
GCCCGACACCACGTCGGGCGGCCGCCCCTGCGTCGTCCCGCGCCCCCCTTTACCGGCGTCGCCGTGCGGGCTCGCCGTAACCCGCCAGAGGCGCACTCGTTACCCGTCGGAAACCATCGTTCGAGCGATGAGGTGAGCTGGTGGGTGTCGAGATCCGGGTCGAGGGGCTGACCAAGTCCTTCGGTCGCCAGGTCATCTGGCAGGACGTCTCGCTCACCCTGCCCGCCGGCGAGATCTCGGTGATGCTCGGGCCCTCCGGCACGGGCAAGTCGGTCTTCCTCAAGACGCTGGTCGGGCTGCTCAAGCCCGACCGTGGCTCGATCACCATCGAGGGACGGGACCTGACCCGGCTCAAGGAGGCGGACCTCTACGAGGTGCGCCGGCTCTTCGGCGTGCTCTTCCAGGACGGCGCGCTGTTCGGGTCGATGAACCTCTACGACAACATCGCCTTCCCGCTGCGTGAGCACACCCGCAAGACCGAACGGGCCATCAAGGACATCGTCCTGGACAAGATGGACATGGTGGGCCTCATCGGCTCGGAGTCCAAGCTGCCGGGGGAGGTCTCCGGCGGCATGCGCAAGCGCGCCGGGCTGGCCCGCGCCCTGGTCCTCGACCCCGAGATCATCCTGTTCGACGAGCCGGACTCCGGCCTCGACCCGGTGCGCACCGCCTACCTCAACCAGCTCATCGTCGACCTGAACGCTGCCATCGAGGCGACGTTCCTCATCGTCACCCACGACATCAACACGGCCCGCACGGTGCCGGACAACATCGGACTGCTGTACCACCGGCACCTGGCGATGTTCGGCCCCCGCGAGATGCTGCTCTCGAGCGAGGAGCCGGTGGTCCGCCAGTTCCTCAACGCCCAGCGGCAGGGCCCGATCGGCATGGCCGAGGAGAAGGACGCCGACGAGCTGGCGCAGGAGGAGGCGTCCGGGCAGGAGCTGCCGGCGCTGCCGCCGATCCCGATCCAGCTCAGCCCCTCCGACGGTGCGACCCGCGCCACGGCGCGCGAGCCCGGTGCCTGGTGCCGCGAGCACGGGATCACCCCGCCGCCGGGTTCCTTCCAGTCGAGCAGCACCGCCACCACCGCCACCGCCACCCCGGGTCGGGACGACCCCCCGGCGATCGCCGGCACCACGGTGGACGGCACCCCGGTGGACGGCACGGAGCTGGCAGCAGCGGGGCGCTGTGATGGCTAATCCCGCGGTCGGCGCCCTGCGGCAGAGCGGCAACCTGTTCGCCCTCGGTCTCGACGTGCTGCGCTCGCTGCCCCGACGGCCCTTCCAGGCCAAGGAGTTCGTCCAGCAGGCGTGGTTCATCGCGAGCGTCACGATCCTGCCCACGGCACTGGTCAGCATCCCGTTCGGCGCGGTGATCGCCCTGCAGCTGGGCAACCTGACCCGCCAGCTCGGTGCCCAGTCGTTCACCGGGTCGGCCAGCGTCCTCGCCGTGATCCGCGAGGCGAGCCCGATCGTGACCGCCCTGCTCATCGCCGGGGCAGGCGGCTCGGCGATCTGCGCCGACCTCGGCGCGCGCAAGATCCGCGAGGAGATCGACGCGATGCAGGTGCTCGGCATCGACCCGATCCAGCGCCTCGTGGTGCCTCGCGTCCTCGCCTCGATGCTGGTGGCGGTCCTGCTCAACGGGCTGGTGTCGGTGGTCGGCGTCTGCGGCGGCTACTTCTTCAACGTCGTGCTGCAGGGCGGTACGCCGGGTGCCTACCTCTCGTCGTTCACGGCGCTCGCCCAGCTGCCCGACCTGTACGTCGGCGAGCTCAAGGCGCTGGTGTTCGGGGCCATCGCGGCGATCGTCGCGTCGTACAAGGGGCTCAACGCGGGGGGCGGGCCCAAGGGCGTCGGCGACGCGGTCAACCAGTCGGTCGTCATCACGTTCATGCTGCTGTTCGTCGTGAACTTCGTGATGACAGCGGTCTACTTCCAAGTCGTCCCGCAGAAGCTGGGCTGAGCCGGTGAGCCTGCAGGAGACCCTCAAGAAGCCGGTCGCCGCGTTGGACGACCTCGGCGGACAGCTGCGCTTCTACGCCCGTTCGATCGGCTGGAGCGGCCGCACGGTCCGCCGTTACAAGAAGGAGGTCCTGCGGCTGCTGGCCGAGGTGAGCCTCGGCACGGGCGCCCTCGCCGTCATCGGGGGCACTGTCGGCGTCATCGCCTTCCTCGCCTTCTTCACCGGCACCGAGGTCGGCCTGCAGGGCTACTCCGCGCTCAACCAGCTCGGCTCCAGCGCGTTCACCGGGTTCGTCTCCGCCTACTTCAACACGCGGGAGATCGCGCCGCTGGTGTCCGGCCTGGCCCTCGCGGCGACCGTCGGCTGCGGCTTCACCGCGCAGCTCGGTGCCATGCGGATCAGCGAGGAGGTCGACGCGCTGGAGGTCATGGGCATCCCCAGCCTGCCGTTCCTCGTCACGACTCGGATGATCGCGGGCTTCGTGGCGGTCATCCCGCTCTACGTGCTCGGCCTGCTCTCGTCGTACTGGGCGACCCGGCTCATCGCGACCGGCTACTACGGCCAGTCCAAGGGCACCTACGACCACTACTTCCACCTGTTCCTGCCACCCGGCGACGTGCTGTGGTCGTTCGCGAAAGTGCTCGTCTTCGCCGTGGTGATCATCCTGATCCACTGCTACTACGGGTACACCGCGAGCGGCGGTCCCGCCGGGGTCGGTCTCGCCGTCGGCAAGGCGGTGCGTACGTCGATCGTGGCGATCAACCTGGTCGACTTCTTCCTCAGCCTCGCGATCTGGGGCGCCACCACGACCGTGCGGATCGCGGGGTAGCGGTCATGTTCATGACTGCTGCCGGACGCCGGCGCCTCGGGCAGAAGCTCCTGCTGCGGACCTACGGCGTGGTGTTCCTGCTCGTCCTCGCCCTGCTCGTGGGACTGTCCGTCGCGGTCTACGACAAGGCCTTCGTCGACGTCGTCCACGTCACGCTGGAGACCGACCGGGTCGGCAACCAGCTCGCGCCGCCCGCCGACGTCAAGCTGCGCGGCATCATCGTCGGCGAGGTCCGCTCCGTGCGGTCCGACGGATCGAAGGCCAGCGTCGAGCTGGCCCTGTCTCCTCCGACCGTCGGCCTCATCCCGGCCAACGTCCGCGCGCGGCTGCTGCCCAAGACGCTCTTCGGCGAGAAGTACGTCGACCTCGTCATCCCCTCGCGGCCCGCGACGCGGCGGCTCACCGAGGGCGCGGTCATCCCTCAGGACCGGTCGCGGACCGCCATCGAGCTCGAGACGGTGCTCGACAACCTGCTGCCGCTGCTGCGGACCGTCAAGCCGGCGCAGCTCAACGCCACCTTGAGCGCGCTGGCTAACGCGTTGGAGGGACGCGGCAACCAGATCGGTGAGAACCTCGCGCTGGTCAACCGCTACTTCGCCCGGCTCAACCCCGAGCTGCCGAGCCTGACCAAGGACATCCGTGGCCTCGCGGACGTGAGCCGCATCTACGCCGACGCCGCGCCCGACCTGGTGCGGGCACTGCGCAACTTCTCGGTGACCACGCAGACGATCGCCGCGAAGCAGCAGGTGTACGCCGGCTTCCTCGCCGGGACAGCGGGCTTCGCGACGACGACGCGCAGCCTGCTCGAGCAGGACGGTGACCGCATCATCCGGCTCGCGGCCGTCAGCCGGCCGACGCTCGAGCTGCTCGCTCGCTACTCGCCGGAGTACCCGTGCCTCCTCCAGGGGCTGGCGGAGTCCAACCAGAGCCTCGGCGAGGCGTTCTCGCACGGCGAGCTGCACATCACCCTCGAGGTGGTGCTCGCGCAGGACAAGTTCCGTCCCGGTGACGAGCCGCGGTTCGACGACCAGTCCGGTCCCAACTGCCGCGGCCTGCCGCGCCCCCCGGTGCCCAACCCGCCGACCAAGCTGGACGACGGCACCGGGGGCGGCAACGCCGGGCGCTCGGTGCCGAACCTGCTCGACCCGTCGGCGGGCGAGGCCGGCACCCGGGAGGAGCGGATGGTCGTCAACCCCCTGCTGGCCCCGGTGATGGGCACCCCCGCGGCCGACGTGCCCGACATCGCCACGCTCCTGTTCGGCCCGATGGCCCGCGGGACGGCGGTGGGGCAGTCATGAAGACCACCCCCGCTCTGGTCAAGCTCGTCATCTTCATCGCCGTGACGGTGCTGGCCACCGGCACCCTGGCGGCGACGATCGGCAACTTCCGCTTCGGCGGCAGCGCGTCGTACAAGGCGTTGTTCACCGACGTCACGGGCCTGCAGAAGGGCGACGACGTGCGCATCGCCGGTGTCCGCGTCGGCCAGGTCGACAAGGTGGCGGTCGCCCGGCGTGGCGCCCGCGACCTCGGCGAGGTGACGTTCTCGGTCGACAGGAGCCGGCCGCTCGCGGTCAGCACCCACGCCCTGATCCGCTACCGCAACCTCATCGGGCAGCGCTACATCGCGTTGAGCGAGGGGGCCGGCTCGAGCCGGCGCCTGCCCTCAGGCGGCACGCTGCCGCCCGAGCAGACGCAGCCGGCCCTCGACCTCACGGTGCTGTTCAACGGCTTCAAGCCCCTCTTCGCGGCGCTCAGCCCCAAGGACGTCAACGCCTTCGCCTTCGAGATCATCCAGACCCTGCAGGGCGAGGCCGGCAACGTGAACTCGCTGCTGGCGCACACCGCGTCGCTGACCACGACGCTCGCCGACCGCGACACGGTGATCGGACGCACGATCGACAACCTCAACACCGTGCTGGCCACCGTGGACCGCCGCGACGACCGGCTGTCGCAGCTGCTGGTGCAGCTGCAGCGCTTCGTCAGCGGCCTCGCGCAGGACCGCGCGGCCATCGGGGCCAGCCTCACCAACATCGCCGGTCTGGCCGACACCACCGCCGGCCTGCTGCGCGACTCGCGGCCGGCCATCCGCGACGACGTACGGCAGCTGGCTGCCGTGACCGGCACGCTCGACGACAACCGCACGCTCGTCGACACGTTCCTCAAGCGGATGCCGAACAAGCTGAACACGATCACCCGGACGGCGACGTACGGTTCCTGGTTCAACTTCTACCTGTGTGACTTCGAGGGACGGGTCACCCTGTCGAACGTCGTCGCCTACTCCCCGAACTACCACGCCGATGCGGCCAGGTGCCGCTGATGGGGCCCTTCCGCGAGCGCAACCCGGTCGTCGTCGGCGCGATCGGTCTCGGCGTGATCGTGTCGATGTTGCTTCTGGCCTTCAACATCGACCGGCTCCCGCTGCTGGCCGGCCGCTCCCACTCGGCGGCGTTCAGCGAGGCCGGCGGGCTGAAGGAGGGCGACGACGTACGCATCGCCGGCGTCAAGGTCGGCAAGGTGACCGGCGTCGACCTCGAGGGCGCCCACGTCCGGGTCGACTTCAAGGTCAGCCGTTCTACCGACCTGGGCACCCTCACGAGCGCGACGGTGCGCATCAAGACGATCCTCGGGCAGAAGTTCCTGGCGCTCGACCCGGCCGGCAAGGGCACCCTCGACCGCGAGATCCCGCTGACCCGAACCACGTCGGCCTACGACGTCGTCGAGGCGTTCAGCGACCTCGCGACCACGACCGCGCGCATCGACACCCGGCAGCTGGCCGACGCCCTCGACACGGTCGCCACCACCTTCCGCGACTCGCCGGAGGAGGTGCGCGCCGCCGTCGAGGGCCTCGGCCGGCTCTCGCGCACGGTGGCCTCCCGCGACGAGCAGCTGCGCACTCTGCTCGACCACGCCAACGGCGTCACCGGCGTGCTCTCGAAGCGCAACGCCGAGATCGTCACGCTGCTCTCCGACGGTGACCAGCTGCTGCTGGAGCTGCGCAAGCGCCGCGCGGACATCCACACCCTGCTGGTGAGCACGGCGACGCTCTCCGACCAGCTCACCGGTCTGGTGCGCGACAACCGTGAGGCGATCCGGCCGGCCCTCGCCAACCTGCGTTCGGTCCTCGACGTGCTCGAGGCCAACCAGGCCCAGCTCGACCGCAGCATCGCGCTGCTCGCACCGTTCGTGCGCGTGTTCGCCAATACGCTGGGCAACGGCCGCTGGTTCGACACCTACGTCGAGAACATCGTGCCCGCCCCCGGCGCCTTCGGGCCCGCCCGATGAGCCGCCTCCGCCCGCCCGGCCGGGCCGCCGTCTCCCGAGCCGGCCGCAGCCTCGCCTCCTACGTCGGGCGCAGCGGCCGCCGCGGCGTCGCCCTGGTCGTTGCCGTGGCGGTGCTGGCCACCCTCGTCGTGGTGCTCTGGCCCGGTGCCGAGACACGGTCGGGCACCGCGTTCTTCACCCGCGCCGTCGGTCTCTACCAGGGATCGGACGTGCGCGTCCTGGGCGTCAAGGTCGGCCAGGTGCGCCGCGTCCGGCCAGAAGGCGACCGCGTGCGGGTCGACTTCGTCTACGACGCGAAGTACAAGGTGCCCGCGGACGCCAAGGCGGTCATCATCTCCCCGTCGGTGGTCAGCGACCGCTACGTGCAGCTCACGCCGGCGTACACCACGGGTCCCGTCCTCGCGGACGGCGCGCGGATCCCGCTGCATCAGACGGCGGTGCCCGTGGAGCTGGATCGCATCTTCTCCAGCCTCAACGACCTGGACGTCGCCCTCGGTCCCCAGGGCGCCAACAAGGACGGCGCCCTGTCGCGGCTGCTGGCGGTCGGGGCCGACAACCTCGACGGCGAGGGCGCCGCCATGAAGAGCACCGTCACCGACCTGTCGCAGGCGCTCAGCACGCTGGCCCGCGGCAAGGAGGACCTGTTCGGCACCGTCGACAACCTGCAGGTGTTCACGACGGCCCTGGCGCACAGCGACAGCCAGGTGGCGGCCTTCAACCAGGACCTCGCCAGCGTCGCCGACCAGCTCGCCGGCGAGCGTCAGGAGCTCGCGCTGGCCCTGAAGAACCTCGCGGTGGCCCTCGGTGAGGTCGCGGCGTTCGTCAAGGAGAACGAGAAGAACCTGACCGGCGACATCCGCGGTCTGGCCGCCATCAGCGGCACCCTCGCCAAGCAGAAGGACGCCATCGCCGAGGTGCTCGACGCCGGACCCGTCGCGCTGTCCAACCTGCAGCTGGCCTACAACGCGTCCTCGGGAACGCTGGACACCCGTGACAACGCCGAGCAGCTCGCCGACCCCGCTCTGTACCTCTGCTCGCTGCTCACCTCCCTCGGTCAACCGAGGAGCGTCTGCAACCAGGTCCGCAAGGTCCTCGACGGCGTCCGGCTGCCCGAGCCCGGGCAGCCGCCCCGCCTGCCCTCCGGCGGCGGGCCGGACCTGACCCTCGGTGGCGTCCTCGGGACAGGTCACTGATGAGGCTCACCCGCCGGTTCCGGACGGTGAGCACCGGCGCCGCCGTGCTCGCCGCCTCGCTGGCCCTCAGCGGCTGCCAGGGGGTCCTCGACCTGCCGCTGCCGGGCGGCGCCGCCCGGGGCAGCGACGTCTACCACGTGACGGTGGAGTTCGCCGACGTGCTCGACCTGGTGCCCCAGTCGGCGGTCAAGGTCAACGACGTGACCGTCGGGGCCGTCGACAAGGTGACGCTCGACGGCTGGCACGCGCGCGTCCGGCTGCGTCTCGAGGACTCGGTGCGGCTGCCCGACAACGCGGTCGCCGAGCTGCGCCAGACCAGCCTGCTGGGCGAGAAGTTCGTCTCGCTCGGCCCTCCCACGGGCCGCGCCGGGACCGGGCGCCTCGGCGAGGGCGACACCATCCCGCTGGCGCGCTCCGGTCGCAACCCCGAGGTCGAGGAGGTGCTCGGGGCGCTCTCCCTGGTCCTCAACGGCGGCGGCGTCGCCCAGCTCAAGACCATCAACGTCGAGCTGACCAAGGCGCTGGCGGGTCGCGAGTCCGACGTCCGCGGCGCGATCAAGCAGCTCGACACGTTCGTCGGCGGCCTCGACAGGCAGAAGGCCGACATCGTGCGCGCCCTCGACGGGCTCGACCGTCTCTCCGCCACGCTGGCCCGCCAGCGCTCGGGCATCGCCACCGCCATCGACAACCTCGGTCCCGGGCTGCGCGTGCTCGCCGACCAGCGCAAGGCGCTCACCCAGATGCTGAGCGCGCTCTCGGACCTGGGCCGGGTCGGTCAGCGCGTCGTGCGCGCGTCCGAGGCGGACACCGTGGCCAACCTCAAGGCGCTGCAGCCGGTCCTCGGCCGGCTCGCCGAGGCCGGCGACAACCTGCCCAAGGCCCTCGAGCTGGCCTTCACCTATCCGTTCCCCGCCCAGGCCGCCACCGCGGTGCAGGGCGACTTCACCAACCTGCGCATCACGGCCGACCTGGACCTGCGCAACATCCTGGCCAACCTGCGGCCGGGCGCCCCGACGCTGCCCGGCCTGCCGCCCCTGCCGCTGCCGCTGCCGACGACGGTGCCCACCACGCTGCCCTCCGTCCCGCTGCCGAGCGGCCTGCCCAGCGGGCTCCCGAGCGGGCTGCCGACCGCCGTGCCCACGGTGGTCCCGACCGGCCCGCCCACCGGGCTGCCCACCGGGCTGCCGATCCCCACGCTGCCGCTGGGCGGCCCGGGTCAGGCCCGGATGGCGCAGGCCGGGCCAGCAGGGGGCGGCGCCTACAGCACGAACCTGGCCGCCCTCCTGATGGGTGGCTACGCATGATCTCGCGAGCCACGAAGCTGCAGCTGGTCGCCTTCCTGCTGATCACCCTGGTCGGTGTGAGCTACGTCAGCGCGCGCTACGTCGGGCTGGGCGACCGGCTCCTCGGTCGCGGCTACGTCGTGACCGCGGACCTCGCCGAGTCCGGCGGCATCTTCACCAATGCCGAGGTGACCTACCGCGGCGTGGCCGTGGGGCGGGTCGACCGCCTCCGGCTGGCGAGCGACGGCGTACACGTCGACCTGCGCCTCGAGGACGGCACCCGGATCCCGGCCGACACCCGGGCCGTGGTGGAGAACCGGTCCGCGGTGGGCGAGCAGTACGTCGACCTGCAGCCGCGCCGGGCGGGCGGGCCCTACCTGCGCGCCGGCGACCGGATCGCCGTGCGGGACACCGCCACGCCGCTGGCCACCGAGACCCTGCTGCTGAACCTCAACCGCCTGGTGACCTCGGTCGACCGGGAGGACCTCGCGATCGTGATCGACGAGCTCGGTGCCGCGTTCGCGGGCACGGGGCGCGACCTGCAGCGGTTGATCGACTCCGGCGACGCGCTGACGCAGGAGGCGATGGACCACCTGCCGGAGACCATCCGGCTGATCGAGGACGGCTCGACGGTCCTGGACACCCAGCGCGCCTCGGGCTCGGCCATCCGCAGCTTCTCCACCGATCTGGCCGCGCTGAGCACGACGCTGCGCAGCAGCGACGGCGACCTTCGCGCGGTGCTCGACAACGGCGTGCCCGCCGCGCAGCAGCTCGACACGCTGCTGCGCACCAACCGGGCGTCGATCACCGCCCTGCTCGCGAACCTGCTCACCACCGGTCAGGTGACCGTCGCCCGGCTGCGGGGCCTGGAGCAGGTTCTCGTCACCTACCCGGTCAACGTCTCCGGCGGGTACACGGTCGTGCCGGGAGACGGGACCGCGCACTTCGGGCTGGTGCTCAACGCGAGCGATCCGCCGCCCTGCACCAGGGGCTACGGCAGCACCCCGCGGCGCACCCCCCACGAGACCGCCGACGTCGCGGCGAACACCGACGCGCGCTGTAGCGAGGCGCGCGGCAGCACGACCTCGGTCCGGGGCGCCCAGAACGCCCCGTCGCCGCGGGGCGCGGCCGCCCGGGTGGTCCCCGGCGGTTCGGCGCCGTACCTGGCCGGGTACGACGACACCAGCGGCCTGGCCCTGGGCCCGACCGGACATCCGCTCCTGGTCGGCTCACAAGGCGGTCAGGCGCGCACCTTCGGAAAGGACTCGTGGCGGTGGCTGCTGCTCGGCCCTCTGGGCAGATGACCCGACGACCCCCCGGCAGGCTCGTGCTGCCCGGGCTCGTCGCCGTCGCCGTCGTCGCGGTCGCGGCGCTGGTCGGCGTCGCGCTGCTGGTGCCGCGGGTCGGCGACGCGGCGCAGCGTGACGCCCGGCGTACGGAGGTCCTGACCGCCGCACGGCAGGCGGCGGTGAACTTCACCACGCTGGACTACCGCCACCTCGACCGCGACCTCGGCCGGGTGCTCGCCGGCGCCACCGGTGACTTCCGCAGCCAGTTCCGCCGCGGCAGCAAGGACCTGCGCAGCCTGGTGAGCGCGAACAAGGCCGTCTCGCAGGGGGAGGTGCTCGAGGCCGGGCTGGTCTCCGCCGACGCGGACTCGGCGCGGGTGCTCGTCGTGGCCGACAGCACGGTGACCAACACCGCGAGCCCCCAGCCGCGGCGGCGCCACTACCGCATCCAGCTGGACATGGTCCGCCAGCCCTCCGCGGCCCGGGGGGCCGCCGGCCGCTGGCTGGTCCGCGACCTGACGTTCGTCGGCTGAGGGAGGAGGCAACGATGGCACGCGTGTCCCGACAGCGCCCGGTGGCCGGCCAGCGCTCCCGCGCACGGCTGCGGGGCGCCGCGCCCGGTGAGGCGGGTACGCCGGCGCCGCTCGAGGCGGCGCGCACCTCTGCCACCGCGCTCGCCGAGCCGCCCGCCGCCCCACCGCAGCAGGAGGAGCCGACGTACGACGCCGCGCCCCTCGAGCGCGCGGCGCCCCGGGCCCCTTGGCCCCCGTGGGCGCGGCGGGCGCTGGCCGCGCTGCTCGCGCTCGGGGTCGCCGCCACCGCCGCCGTCGCGCTGCTGTTCTACCGCGTCAGCGCCGGGGACCGGGTCGAGGCCGCGCGCGAGCAGGCCCTCGCGGCGGCCACGCAGGACGCCGTGGTGCTGCTCTCCTATGACTACCGCCACCTCGACGCGGACTTCGCCAGGGCCCGGCAGCTGCTGACCGGCCGGTTCCGCTCGGACTACGTCGCGACGACCCGGGTGATCCGCCCGACGGCTACCCGGTACAAGGCGGTGGTCCGGGCCGAGGTGGCCGCCTCCTCGGTCGTGCGGGCCCGCTCGGAGCAGGTCGTGGTGCTGCTGTTCGTCAACCAGACGACGACCTCGACCCGCCTGGAGGGCCCCAAGGTAGACCTCAACCGGGTGCGGCTGCGGATGGCGCGGGTGGACGGGAAATGGCTGGTCAGCGACGTGCAGGGGCTCTGAGCCGGCCCGGCGCGGCTGCTCCGGACGGCCGATGTCGGGGGGCTCGCCGGGCGGGCACCCTTGACGGGCGGCCGTGAGGGGTCCATCCTCCCAGCAGTCGTGACAACTACAGATGAGGCGGCCCGGGTGCCCGGGCCCGGTGCCTCCGACGTCGTCGCGCTCGGTCGACGGACGAGCGGCGCCCCCACGGTCGAGGACCGTCACTTTACGTTGGCGTGCCCAGGGGGTATGCTGCCGCTTTGCGCTGCCATCTGACCTCTCCCTGGGCGACTTGCCTCGGGTGGTCCGGCATGCGCTTTTGAGAGTCCGCGAGCCCTCGGAAGGACGCCTCTTGGCCGCCTCGCGCAACGCCAGCAAGCCCGCCACCAGCAGCAGCACCGCACCGCACCGCATTTCTTTCGCAAAGATCCGCGAGCCCCTCGAGGTCCCGAACCTCCTCGCTCTCCAGACCGACAGCTTCGACTGGCTGCTCGGCAACGAGAAGTGGAAGGACCGGGTCGCCGCACGCGCGGCCGAGGGCCGCGAGGAGCTCCCCGGCAAGTCCGGTCTGGCGGAGATCTTCGAAGAGATCTCGCCGATCGAGGACTTCCAGCAGACCATGTCGCTCTCGTTCTCCGAGCCGGAGTTCTACGAGCCCAAGTACTCGGTCGACGAGTGCAAGGAGCGCGACATGACCTACTCCGCGCCACTGTTCGTCACCGCGGAGTTCATGAACAACACCACCGGCGAGATCAAGAGCCAGACCGTGTTCATGGGTGACTTCCCGCTCATGAGCAACAAGGGCACGTTCATCATCAACGGCACCGAGCGCGTCGTCGTGTCCCAGCTCGTCCGGTCGCCGGGCGTCTACTTCGACAAGTCGCTCGACAAGACGTCCGACAAGGACCTCTTCGGCGCCAAGATCATCCCGTCCCGGGGGGCCTGGCTCGAGTTCGAGATCGACAAGCGCGACCAGGTCGGCGTCCGCGTCGACCGCAAGCGCAAGCAGTCGGTCACCGTCCTGCTCAAGGCCCTCGGCTGGGACGACGCCAAGATCCTCGAGGAGTTCGGCGAGTACGAGTCGATCCGCGCGACGCTCGAGAAGGACCACACGGCCGACCGCAAGGACGCCCTGCTCGACATCTACCGCAAGCTGCGCCCGGGCGAGCCACCCACCGAGGAGGCGGCCCAGACCCTGCTCGACAACCTCTACTTCAACCCCAAGCGCTACGACCTGGCCAAGGTCGGCCGCTACAAGGTGAACAAGAAGCTGGGTGTCGACCAGCCGGTGGGCTCGAGCGTGCTGACCATCGACGACATCGTCGAGACGATCCGCTTCATCGTGAAGCTGCACGCCGGCGAGACCGAGATGCAGTCCACGTCGGGCCGCACCGTGCGGGTCGAGGTCGACGACATCGACCACTTCGGCAACCGGCGGCTGCGCACGGTGGGTGAGCTGATCCAGAACCAGGTCCGCACGGGCCTGTCCCGCATGGAGCGCGTCGTCCGCGAGCGCATGACCACGCAGGACGTCGAGGCCATCACGCCGCAGACGCTGATCAACATCCGTCCGGTGGTCGCGAGCATCAAGGAGTTCTTCGGGACCTCCCAGCTCAGCCAGTTCATGGACCAGACCAACCCCCTGGCGGGGCTCACCCACAAGCGCCGACTCTCGGCGCTCGGCCCGGGTGGCCTCTCCCGCGAGCGGGCCGGGTTCGAGGTCCGTGACGTGCACACCAGCCACTACGGCCGGATGTGCCCGATCGAGACGCCTGAGGGCCCGAACATCGGCCTGATCGGCTCGCTCGCGACCTATGGACGCATCAACGCGTTCGGGTTCGTCGAGACCCCCTACCGCAAGGTGCGGGGCGGCAAGGTGAGCGACGACGTCGACTACCTCACCGCCGACGAGGAGGACGAGCACGTCATCGCCATGGCGAACGCCCCGCTCAACGCGGACAGCACGTTCTCCGAGGCACGCGTGCTGGTGCGCCGCAAGGGAGGCGAGGTCGAGTACATCCCGGCCGCCGAGGTCGACTACATGGACGTCTCGCCGCGCCAGATGGTGTCGGTGGCCACGGCCATGATCCCGTTCCTCGAGCACGACGACGCCAACCGCGCGCTGATGGGTTCCAACATGCAGCGCCAGGCCGTCCCGTTGCTGCGTTCCGAGGCGCCGTTCGTCGGCACCGGCATGGAGTACCGCGCGGCCAAGGACGCGGGCGACGTCATCACCGCCGAGAAGGCGGGTGTCGTCCAGGAGCTCTCGGCCGACCTCATCACCACGATGAACGACGACGACACCTATTCCACCTACCGGGTGGCCAAGTTCCGTCGTTCCAACCAGGGCACCTGCTTCAGCCAGAAGCCGATCGTCAACGAGGGCGACCGCGTCGAGGCCGGCCAGGTCATCGCCGACGGTCCGTGCACCGAGAACGGCGAGATGGCGCTCGGGCGCAACCTGCTCGTGGCGTTCATGTCCTGGGAGGGTCACAACTACGAGGACGCGATCATCCTGTCGCAGCGCCTCGTGCAGGACGACGTCCTGTCCTCGATCCACATCGAGGAGCACGAGGTCGACGCTCGTGACACCAAGCTGGGGCCCGAGGAGATCACCCGGGACATCCCGAACGTCTCGGAGGAGGTGCTGGCCGACCTCGACGAGCGCGGCATCATCCGCATCGGTGCCGACGTGGTCGCCGGCGACATCCTGGTCGGGAAGGTCACGCCCAAGGGCGAGACCGAGCTGACCCCGGAGGAGCGACTGCTGCGGGCGATCTTCGGTGAGAAGGCCCGCGAGGTGCGCGACACGTCGCTCAAGGTGCCGCACGGCGAGTCCGGCAAGATCATCGGTGTCAAGGTGTTCGACCGCGACGAGGGCTACGAGCTCCCGCCGGGGGTCAACCAGCTGGTGCGCGTCTACGTCGCGCAGAAGCGCAAGATCACCGACGGCGACAAGCTGGCCGGGCGGCACGGCAACAAGGGCGTCATCGCCAAGATCCTCCCGGTCGAGGACATGCCGTTCCTCGAGGACGGGACGCCGGTCGACGTGGTCCTCAACCCGCTGGGTGTGCCGGGTCGGATGAACGTCGGCCAGGTCCTCGAGACCCACCTCGGGTGGGTCGCGAAGGCGGGCTGGAAGGTCGAGGGCTCCGACGCGGACTGGAAGCAGCGGCTGCGGGACATCGGCGCCGGCGAGTCCGAGCCGGGGACCAACGTCGCGACCCCGGTCTTCGACGGTGCCCGCGAGGAGGAGATCACCGGCCTGCTCGGCTCGACGCTGCCCAACCGCGACGGCGTCCAGCTGATCGGCGAGAGCGGGAAGGCCGCGCTGTTCGACGGCCGCTCCGGCGAGCCGTTCACGGCGCCGGTCTCGGTCGGCTACATCTACATCCTCAAGCTGCTGCACCTGGTCGACGACAAGATCCACGCACGGTCGACCGGCCCGTACTCGATGATCACCCAGCAGCCGCTGGGTGGTAAGGCGCAGTTCGGTGGCCAGCGATTCGGTGAGATGGAGGTCTGGGCCCTGGAGGCCTACGGCGCGGCATACGCGCTGCAGGAGCTGCTGACGATCAAGTCCGACGACGTGGTGGGTCGCGTCAAGGTCTACGAGGCCATCGTCAAGGGCGAGAACATCCCTGAGCCCGGCATCCCCGAGTCCTTCAAGGTGCTCATCAAGGAGATGCAGTCGCTGTGCCTCAACGTCGAGGTGCTCTCCAGCGACGGCATGGCCATCGAGATGCGCGACACCGACGAGGACGTCTTCCGCGCTGCGGAAGAGCTCGGCATCGACCTGTCCCGGCGTGAGCCCAGCTCCGTCGAAGAGGTCTAGCAGCAGGGGGTACGGCGGTCGAGCTCGCGAGCTTCCCGCCGTACCGCCTCTGCCGCCCACCCAACAGACTTTTCTTAGCTAGAAGCCAAGAGAGAAGGCACCGTGCTCGACGTCAACTTCTTTGACGAACTCCGTATCGGCCTCGCCACCGCTGACGACATCCGTCAGTGGTCCCACGGCGAGGTGAAGAAGCCCGAAACCATCAACTACCGCACCCTCAAGCCCGAGAAGGACGGCCTCTTCTGCGAGAAGATCTTCGGCCCGACTCGCGACTGGGAGTGCTACTGCGGCAAGTACAAGCGGGTCCGCTTCAAGGGCATCATCTGCGAGCGCTGCGGCGTCGAGGTCACGCGCGCCAAGGTGCGTCGCGAGCGGATGGGCCACATCGAGCTGGCCGCCCCGGTCACCCACATCTGGTACTTCAAGGGCGTCCCGTCGCGCCTCGGGTACCTGCTGGACCTGGCGCCCAAGGACCTCGAGAAGATCATCTACTTCGCCGCCTACCTGATCACGGCGGTCGACGGCGACAAGCGGCACAAGGACCTGCCCACCCTCGAGGCCGAGATCGGCGTCGAGCGCAAGCGGATCGAGGACCGTCGCGACAACGACGCGGAGACGCGTCAGAAGAAGCTCGAGGAGGACCTCGCGGTTCTCGAGGCCGAGGGCGCGAAGGGCGACGTGCGTCGCAAGGTGCGTGAAGGCGCGGAGCGCGAGCTCCGTCAGCTCCGCGACCGTGCGCAGCGCGAGCTCGACAAGCTCGAGGAGGTCATCGACACCTTCAAGAAGCTCGAGCCCAAGCAGCTGATCGCCGACGAGACGCTGTACCGCGAGCTGCGCGACCGCTACGGCGACTACTTCGAGGGCGGCATGGGCGCGGAGGCGCTGCAGCGGCTCCTCATCGGGTTCGACCTCGAGGCCGAGGGCGAGTCCCTGCGCGAGACCATCCGCTCGGGCAAGGGCCAGAAGAAGGTCCGCGCGCTCAAGCGCCTCAAGGTCGTCGCGGCGTTCCTCAACACCCGCAACAGCCCCGAGGGCATGGTGCTGGACTGCGTGCCGGTCATCCCGCCGGACCTGCGCCCGATGGTGCAGCTCGACGGTGGCCGCTTCGCGACGTCGGACCTCAACGACCTCTACCGCCGCGTCATCAACCGCAACAACCGCCTCAAGCGGCTGCTCGACCTCGGCGCGCCGGAGATCATCGTCAACAACGAGAAGCGCATGCTCCAGGAGGCCGTGGACGCGCTGTTCGACAACGGTCGTCGTGGCCGGCCGGTGACGGGCCCGGGCAACCGCCCGCTGAAGTCGCTGTCCGACATGCTCAAGGGCAAGCAGGGCCGGTTCCGCCAGAACCTGCTCGGCAAGCGCGTCGACTACTCCGGCCGCTCAGTCATCGTCGTCGGCCCGCAGCTGAAGCTGCACCAGTGCGGTCTGCCCAAGCAGATGGCGCTCGAGCTGTTCAAGCCGTTCGTCATGAAGCGGCTCGTCGACCTCAACCACGCGCAGAACATCAAGAGCGCCAAGCGCATGGTCGAGCGCGCCCGTCCCGTCGTGTGGGACGTGCTCGAGGAGGTCATCACCGAGCACCCGGTGCTGCTCAACCGCGCACCCACGCTGCACCGCCTCGGCATCCAGGCCTTCGAGCCGCAGCTGGTCGAGGGCAAGGCCATCCAGATCCACCCGCTCGTCTGCACGGCGTTCAACGCCGACTTCGACGGTGACCAGATGGCCGTGCACCTGCCGCTGTCGGCAGAGGCGCAGGCCGAGGCCCGCATCCTGATGCTGTCCTCCAACAACATCCTGTCGCCGGCCAACGGCCGTCCGATCACGTCGCCGACGCAGGACATGGTGCTGGGCATCTACTTCCTCACCCAGCAGAAGGACGGCGAGGTCGGCGAGGGCCGTACCTTCTCGTCGCTGTCCGAGGCGGTCATGGCCTACGACGCCAAGGAGCTCGCGCTCCAGGCGAAGGTCACCATCCGCTTCCGCGACCAGGTGCCGCCGGTCGACTGGGTGGCCCACGACGGCGCCGCGCCCAACGGTTCCGGCGTACGCATCGAGACGACGCTCGGCCGCGCGTTGTTCAACGAGACGCTGCCCGAGGACTACCCGTTCGTCGACCGTGAGATCTCCAAGCGCGAGCTCGGCTCGATCGTCAACGACCTCGCGGAGCGCTACCCGAAGGTGCAGGTCGCTGCGACTCTCGACGCGCTCAAGGAGA
>JAVEDI010000002.1 GCA_030841035.1 Actinomycetota bacterium | reverse complement strand
ACCGTGCTGGGGCTGCTGGCCGCGGGATTCGCCCTGCGGGGACGGCTGGGGCGCTCCAACGGCGTCAACTCGACCTAGCGGGTGGGACGCGGGTCCGCGCATAAGTGCCAATCTCGCGCGTCACCCGCTCTGCGGTCCGTCAGCAGCATGGACCCGTGGCTACGGTGGTGATTCGCGCTCTGTAGACGCCGATTCGTCGAGGAGAACCATGGCAACCTCGCTGCTAGCCATCGTCGTGGATTGCCGCGATTCCTTCTCGCAGGCGACCTACTGGGCCACGGCCTTGGACCACCAGGTGTCGGAACGAAACGCGAACGAGTACGAGGTCAGTGATCCCTCGAGTGGTGGCACCCCGCTGTATTTCATGAACGTCCCAGGGGCCAAGACCGTGAAGAATCGGCTGCATATCGACATCTCAACCGACGGATCCATCGAGAACGAGGTGGGACGGCTGGTTGCCTGCGGAGGCACCCTCGTCGAGATGTGCCAGGACCCGGCCGCGCTCGCGAATCCGGACACGTGGGCGGTTATGCAGGACCCGGAAGGCAACGAGTTCTGCGTTCTCAACGCCGACTCCGTCACCGGCATGGCCTGACCGGAGATCTTCGCACGAAGGGTCGGTCCCGCGCGTTTGGGAACCTCATGTGCTCCCGGTGATGCGGAATCGGCGGTCAACGCGATAGCCGATGCCGGGCTGGTGATCCTGGGACTGAACTTGCGGGAGTATTCACCTGGCAAGGGGGACGAGGCCGGAGCGCCGGGACCCTCGCGAGGCATGTGGGACCACGCCGGGATGGCAGCCCCATGCTCGACACTCGACATCGATCGACACCTTCCTTGCCAGCGGCAACCGTAGACTCCCGCTCCACGTGATCTTGCGATGGCAATGTTGGCTTCGACCGATCGGAGGATGGCTAGGTGCCCCTGGACCCGACCGTCACCAACCCTGGCCTCTACAGGGTCGTCTTCGAGAACGACCGCGTACGTGTCTTGGAGTACCTCGACAAGCCTGGCGACCGCACGACTCCGCACGAGCATCCCGACAGCGTCATGCACACGCTGAGCACCTTTCGCCGCCGTCTCTACGCGGCGGATGGTGAGAACCGCGACGTTGAGATCCAGGCCGGCACGACCGGTTGGCTTCCCGCGCAGCGTCACTCAGGCCACAACATCGGTGACACCGACACCCACGTGATCTTCGTGGAGCTGAAAGAGGGCGCCGGCGCGGCAACGTCCGAGCTCGGTCCGGCCGGTCCGGCCGTCGAGTAGGTGCCGCTACCTCCCCCGCCGGTTCAGGGGGCGGGTCGGACCGCAAGGTCGGGAGCCAGCCGCTGCAGGGTGGTCGGCTCCCCGTGAGCCGGCAGGACCGAGGTCTTCGGCGGGAGTGACCTCAGGCGGTCGTGGATCGCCTCGAGGAGCCGTGGGTCGCGCCCGGCGGTGATCAGGGTGTCTCCGGTGCAGACGCTCGCGAGCGCCGGGATGTAGAGGCAGACCGAGCCCGGCGTGTGCCCCGGCGTGTGCAGGACCCGGATCTCCACGGTTGCCACCCGCAGCACCTGGCCGTCGAGCAGCTCACCGTCCGCCTCGGTGTCCGGGTGGGTCTGGTGCCACAGCTCATGGTCGTCGGGGTGCAGCAGGACCGCGGCGCCGAACGAAGCGGCGAGTGCCGGGGCACGCATCACATGTTCCCGATGCCCGTGGGTGCACGCGACCATGCTCACGCGGCGCGCCCCGACCACCTCGCGCACGGCGCCGTCGTCGTACCCGACGTCCACCACCACGACGTGGGTGTCGTCACCGAGCAGCCAGGCGTTGACCGTCGTCTCGGCCAGGTCCTTCCCATGGTGTGTCGGGCCGATGCTGACGACCCGCTCTGCGCGAGCGACCATCTAGGGAGTCGTCTCCTCCACTGCGCGGGGACCCTTCTCCTCGAGGATCCGCCGGTACTTCTCGATGTTCTCCGGCGTGGGGTCCACACCGTCGGCCATCGCGAGATCCTCCGGGTCGACCGGTCCCTCCGCCCCCGTGCGCAGCTGCGGAGGGCGGTGCGCGGGTTGCCCCTGCTCGGTCATGACGGCCCTTCCTCCTGCACGCGCGGGGAGACTGCTCGCCCCCTACGGTGCTGCGGGCCAGATCGTGATCGCACCACGCAACGAGGGGATATCGATCGCTAGCCTGGCGTGGTGCGCATCGGAGTCGTCGTCCTGCCCGAGCTGCCGTGGGCGGCGGCGCGGTCCCGGTGGAGCCGGCTGGACGAGTGGGGGTTCCACTCGGCCTGGACCTACGACCACCTGGCCTGGCGGTCCCTCGCCGACGGGCCGTGGTACGCGACGATCCCGACCCTGGCCGCGGCCGCGGTGACGACCAGCCGCATCCGGCTCGGCACCTGGGTGGCAACGCCCAACTTCCGCCACCCCGTGCCGTTCGCCAAGGAGCTGATGACGCTCGACGACCTGTCGGGCGGGCGGTTCCAGCTCGGTGTCGGTGCAGGCGGCGGCGGTTTCGACGCACGCGTGCTCGCCGGCCCAGAGCTGACCCCCGGCGAGCGGGTGTCCCGGTTCGCGGAGTTCGTCGAGCTGCTGACCACGCTGCTGAGGCAGCACACGACGTCGTACGCCGGCACCTGGTTCAGCGCCGTCGAGGCTCGCACGGTCCCCGGCTGCGTGCAGCGGCCCCGGCTGCCGTTCGTGGTCGCCGCGAACGGGCCCCGGGCGATGCGCACGGTGGCGCGGTTCGGCGACGCCTGGGCCACCACCGGCGTGACCCCCGCGGCTGAGGGCGAGCAGCGTTGGTGGGCGGCGCTGCCCGCTGCCGTCGAGCAGCTGGACGAAGCGCTCAGAGCCGAAGGACGCGACCCTCGGGAGGTCGAGCGGTTCCTCAGCGTCGACGCGTCAGGCGCGTTCGCGCTGGAGTCGGTCGAGAAGCTGCGTGACGTCCTGGGCCGGGCGGAGGGGCTGGGCTTCAGCGAGGTAGTCCTGCACTGGCCGAGGCCGGACGGCGTCTACGCCGGTGACGAGGCAGTGCTCGAGAAGGTCGCCGCGGAGGTCCTCCCTGAACTGGGCGCGTAGGGGCGAGCGGGGCCCGGCACGGCCGGTCGAGTTCCTGGGCCGGCTACCCCGCGGCGAGCGCAGCTACGTCACCGGCCTGCTGCGCCAGGAGACGGTGGGGGGCGGCCTGCTGTTCGCCGCGACGGTCGTGGCGCTGTCCTGGGCGAACTCGCCGTGGAGCGGCTCCTACCAGTCGCTGCGCGGCACCGAGGTCGGACCGGCCGCCCTGCGACTGCATCTGAGCCTGTCCGACTGGGCCGGCGACGGGCTGCTCGCGATCTTCTTCTTCGTCGCCGGGCTCGAGCTCAAGCGTGAGCTGACCCTCGGCAGCCTGCGGCGCCCCGCCGAGGCGGTGCTCCCGATCGGCGCGGCGCTGCTGGGCATGACGGTGCCGGCGCTGATCTACCTCGCCTTCGTCTGGGGGGAGCCAGGCGCGGCCCGCGGCTGGGCCGTGCCGACCGCGACCGACATCGCCTTCTGCCTGGCGGTGCTGGCCGTCGTCGGCCGCGGGCTGCCCTCCGCGCTGCGCGCCTTCCTGCTCACCCTGGCCGTGGTCGACGACCTCGTGGCGATCGTGATCATCGGCGTCTTCTACGCCACCGACGTGTCGCTGCCGCTGCTGCTGCTGGCCGTGGCCCCCGTCCTGGCGTACGCCGTCCTCCAGCGGGCCGGGGTCGACAGCTGGGCCCTCCTGCTGCCCCTCGGTGTCCTCGCCTGGGGACTGACCCACGCCGGCGGGGTCCATCCGACGGTCGCGGCTGTGGCGCTGGGCCTGCTCACCCGCGTGCACCCCACCGCCGGGCGGGCCGAGAGCCCGGTGGAGCGCTTCGAGCACTGGTGGCGGCCGGTCTCGGCAGGTCTGGCCGTGCCCGTGTTCGCGCTGCTCAGCGTCGGCATCCCCGTCTCGGGCAGCTCGCTCGCCGAAGCGGCCGGCGATCCCGCCGCGCTCGGGGTCGTCGTCGGGCGCCTCGTCGGCAAGACGGTCGGCGTCTTCGGCGGCGCCTACCTGCTGGCCCGGCTCACCTCCGCGCGGCTGAGCCGCGACCTGGCGTGGGCGGACGTGTTCGGCGTGGCGGTCCTGACCGGCATCGGGTTCGCCGTGCCGCTGCTGGTCAGCGACGTGGCCTTCGGGCCGGGCTCGGCGGCCGACGAGCGCATCACCGCTGCCATCCTGACCGCGGCGCTGCTGGCGGCGCTGGCGGGCGGGCTGCTGCTGCGTGTCAGGCACCGGCACTACCGCCTCCTCGCCGAGGCGGAAAGCCGCGACGAGGAGGGCGACGGCGTGCCCGGGGTGCATCGCGGACCACCCGGGGAGCAGACTGGCCGCAGCATGGGTGATCTTCGAGGTCAGCAAGGGGAGGCCGGGACATGACCGACACCACGCGCGAGGGCACCGCAGGCGACGAGCCGACCCTCGGGGCGTTGTTCGCGACCGCGAGCCGTGACCTGTCGCAGCTGGTCCGCAGCGAGATCGAGCTGGCCAAGGTCGAGATCCGCGAGGACCTCAGGAACGGCGTCGCCGGCGGGGCGATGTTCGCCGTGGCCGCGGTGCTCGGCTTCCTGGCCGTCATCCTGCTGCTGATCGCCGCCGCGTACGGGCTGGTCGCGGCCGGCGTCCCGAGGGCGCTGGCGTTCCTCATCGTCGCGGTCGTGCTGCTGGTGCTCGCCGGCATCCTCGCGTTCGTCGGCAAGAAGGCGGTCGCCAAGGTCGGACCGCCGCAGCGCACGATCCGAACCAGCAAGGAGACCGCGGCGTTCCTCAAGAGTCCGCGGTCCCCCGATGCGCAGCAGTCGACGAGCTGACCAGCGACCCGACGCCTCCGTCGCCCGGGTGCCCGGGCCGTGGGAGCACCGCATGGTCGCTGCCAACGGAGCGCGCTTCCATGTCGCGGTCGCCGGCGACGGCCCGCTCGTGCTGCTGCTGCACGGTTTCCCGGAGTTCTGGTGGGCCTGGCGCCACCAGCTCAGCGCGCTGGCGGGCGCCGGCTACCGCGCGGCGGCCATGGACCTGCGTGGCTACGGCGCGAGCGACAAGCCGCCCCGGGGCTACGACCCGTTGACCCTGGCCGCCGACGTGGCCGGCGTGATCCGCTCGCTGGGCGAGCGCGATGCCGTCGTGGTGGGCCACGGCTGGGGCGGCCTGGTCGCGTGGACCGCCGCCGCCGTGCACCCACGGCAGGTACGCCGGCTGATGCCGGTGTCGATGCCGCACCCGCGCCGGATGCGCGTGGCCGCGTTCGGCGACGTACGCCAGATGCGGGCGGGCAGCCACGTCCTCGGCTTCCAGGCCCCCCTGCTGCCCGAGCGCCGCCTGGTCGCCGACGGCGGTCTCGAGGTGCTGCGCCTGCTGCACACCTGGTCGCGACCCGGCTGGCCCGACGCGGAGGCGGCGTCGCGGTACTGCCAGGCCATCCGGATCCCGGGCGTCGCGCACTGCGCGCTGGAGGGCTACCGCTGGGCCGTGCGCTCCATCCCGCGACCCGACGGCCTGCGGTACGCGCGCCGGATGCGCGCCGCCCTGACGGTTCCGACCTTGCAGGTGCACGGCGCCCTCGAAGGCCCGATCACGGCGCGCAGCGCGACCGGCTCCGGTCGCTTCGTCGAGGCGGACTACCGGTGGCACCTGATGCCCGGCGTCGGGCACTTCCCGCACGAGGAAGACCCCGACTCGTTCAACCGCGTGCTGCTCGAGTGGCTCGCCGACCCGTCCGCCGACGGTGGCTGAGCATGGTTGACCGCGACCGTGACGAGCAGGGCCGGGCCCGCAGCAACCGCCCACGCGACGGCCTGGGCCGCCCGCGCCGGCACGGGCTCGCCGGGGTCGAGCGGGTGCCCGACGACCTGCGGCTGGCGCCCCTTCCCTCGCTCGGCGAGGCGCAGCGGCTGCTCGACGCGGGCCGCCCGTTCCACGCCCACGAGGTGCTCGAGGGCACCTGGAAGGCGTCGCCGGCAGCGGAGCGCGACCTCTGGCAGGGACTGGCCCAGCTGGCGGTCGGCCTGACGCACCTGGCTCGCGGCAACCCGACCGGTGCCGCCACGCTGCTGCGCCGGTCGGCCGACCGGCTCGCTCCCTATGCCGGCGCGGCGCCCTACGACGTCGACGTGAGCGGGCTGCAGGGGTTCGCGCTCGAGCTCGCCGACGCCGCGGACGCCGGCGAGGTCACCGCCGCCGTACCGCCGCCCCGGCTGCGGCTGCCTCAGACGCACGACCCGGTCGGCACCTGATCCGTGCGGTTGCGACCGGCCCGGACCACCGGCTGCACCTCGTCGGCGGTCAGGGCGTAGCCGGTGTCGGGGTCGTCGAGGGACTTGGCGAAGATCACGCCGTAGACGCGCCCGGCCGGGGAGAGCAGCGGGCCGCCGGAGTTGCCCGGCTCGACGTCGGCGTAGAGGGAGAACACCTCGCGGGTGACCTGCGTGCGTTGGTAGATGTCCGGGCCCCGCGCCTGGATGGTGTCGCGGACGCGGGCCGCGGAGAGCCGGAACGGGCCGCCCTGCGGGAAGCCCGCCACGACCGCCTCGCCGCCGCGCTGCGCCGTGCGGTCGAAGGTGAGCGCCGAGGCGGGCAGACCGGGGACGAACAGCACGGCCAGGTCGCGGGCCGGGTCGAAGAGCACGACGCGGGCCAGGTACCTGCGACCCACCCCTCCGATGCGCACGTTGGGCCGGTCCACGCCGGCCACCACGTGAGCGTTGGTCAGCACGTGCCGCCGGGAGATCACGAAGCCGCTGCCGTCCAGCCGCCGGCTGCACTCGCCCGCCGTGCCGGCGATCTCCACCACGCTGGCGCTGGCCCGGCGGATGGCGGGCCGCCGCGCGGTCGCCGCGTCCGGCGGGGCGACCGGCCGGATCTGCTCGGGGGAGAGGCCGCCGAAGACGGTGGGCAGCCCGCTGTCGTCCAGCACCCGGCGGAAGGACGAGAACAGCGTGCGGGCCTCGTCGGGCATCACCCGGTCGACGGCGGTGATGACCCGCGAGTCGCTGATCTGCCGTGACAGCGCCGTGATCGGTCCCGGGCGCAGCGACGAGGCCAGGAACCAGGTGACCAGCAGCATCGCCAGGACGCTGACCAGGGCACCGAGCCCGGCGTCCAGCGCCCGCGCCGGCGCCCACGTGATGCGCTCGCGTACCTGGCCGCCGAGCCAGGCCAGGGCGACCTGCCCCGTCGTGGCGGCCACCAGCACCAGGGCGATGGCGATCAGCGACTGCACGGCGCCGGGGTCCAGACCGCCCACCAGCGACGGAGCCACGAGCAGCCCGACGATGCCGCCGCCGACGAACCCGGCGAAGGCCAGCACACCGACCACGAACCCCTGCCGGTAGCCGCTGACGGCGAAGGTCACCGCGGCGACGGCGACGATCACGTCCAGCCCGTTCACCGCTCGGCGCCCAGCATGTGCGGCGGCAGGTCCTCACGTCGGTCGCGGTCCCACGCGCGCTCCCAGCCGGCCAGGCGCATCAGCCGGTCGAGCAACCCGGCGGTGAAGCCCCAGACCAGCAACCCGGCCACCTCGAAGGCCGGACCGACGTACCCGCTCGGGTGGGCGACCTGCAGGCGGTTGGCGGGGTCGAGCAGCTCGCGCAGCGGCACCCGGTGCACCGAGGCGACCTCTCGTGGGTCGACCACCGAGACCGGTGAGGGGTCGCGCCACCAGGCCAGCACCGGCGTGACGACGTAGCCGCTCGCCGGCAGGAACAGCGCGGGCAGCTCACCGAGCACGTCGACCCCGCGCGGGTCGAGCCCGGTCTCCTCCTGGGCCTCGCGCAGCGCCGCCGCCACGGCACCCTCGTCCTGCGGGTCGAGCCCCCCGCCGGGGAACGCGACCTGCCCCGCGTGGCTACGCATCTCGTGGGCGCGCTCGATGAGCAGCACGTCACCCGGGGGTACGTCGCTGCCGGCGAGCGCCGGCCCGGCGGAATCGTTGCCGAACAGCATGAGCACCGCCGACTGCCGGCCACCCTCCTGCGGCGGCAGGAACCGGCTCAGCTGCTCGGGCCGGGCCGCGGCGGCCGCCTCCACGAGCGGGCGCAGCCAGGACGGCGGCCGGGACGGCTCGACCTCGCCACCCCGGGCCGGGGGCGCGGTCATCGGGGCGGCCGGCGGCTCATGCGGCCACCCCGAGGTACCGCTTGACCAGGGCCGCGAGCTGCTGCTCCGAGGCGATCACCCCGACGTGCCGCCCGGCCACGCGACCGTCGGCGGCCACGAAGAAGGTCTGCGGCGGTGCCGTGGCACGCAGCGCCCGGACTGTGCGGCCACCACCGGCGTCCTGCACCGAGGGGTAGAACAGGCCGAAGTCCCGGGCCGCGGCCAGCCCGAAGTCGCGCGCCGCCTTGTAGTGCACGCCGAAGAAGCGCACCTTGCCCGCCGCCCGACGGTGGAAGGCCGCGAAGCGCGGCAGCTCCTCGGCGCACGGCTGGCACCAGGCCGCCCAGACGTTGAGCACCATCGGCGTACCGCGCAGGTCCGAGAGCCGCACGGGAGGGCCGGCGCCGAGGCAGGGCAGCACCAGAGCAGGCAGCCCGTCGGCGCGCGGGGCGACCCGGGGCAGGGCCGGGCAGGCAGGCAGCGCGGCGGTGTCCGGCGGCGTCCGGGCGCTCGCCGGGCTGCCCGACCGCTGCGCCGTCGCCGCGGCGCTGCCGCTACCGGCGCTGCCTGCGCCGCAGCCGGCGAGCAGCAGCGCGACGAGCAGTCCGGTCACTGCGGGCCGGCTGCGGCCGCGGCCGCCGGTCACCAGGCAACCCTCGCGCTCACAAGGAGGTTCCGACCTGCGCCGGCGACTTGACCAGCTCGGCGGCCCTGACCGGGTCCAGCTCGCCCTCCCCGTAGGACGGGCACAGCGCCGCGACGGGACAGGCGCCACAGGCCGGCCGACGGGCGTGGCAGCGGCGCCGGCCGTGCCAGATCAGCCGGTGGCTGAGCATCGTCCAGTCCTTGCGCGCGAAGAGCGCGCCGACCGCCGCCTCGACCTTGTCGGGATCGGTCTCGGTGGTCCAGCCGAACCGGCGCGCCAGCCGGCCGAAGTGCGTGTCGACGGTGATCCCCGGCTTGCCGAACGCGTTGCCCAGCACGACGTTAGCCGTCTTGCGGCCCACCCCCGGCAGGCTCACCAGGTCTTGCAGCCGGCCCGGCACCTCACCGCCGTAACGCTCGACCAGCGCCTGGCCCAGGCCGATCAGCGAGTTGGTCTTGGCCCGGAAGAAGCCGGTCGACTGGATCATGGTCTCGAGCTCGGCGCGGTCGGCCCCGGCGTAGTCGCCCGCCGTGCGGTAGCGGGCGAACAACGCCGGCGTCACGAGGTTGACCCGTGCGTCGGTGCACTGCGCGGAGAGGATCGTCGCGACCACCAGCTCGAGGGGGTTGGTGAAGTCCAGTTCGCAGTGCGCGTCCGGGTAGGTCTCGGCCAGGACCCGGTTGATGCGCCGGGCTCGACGGGTCAGCGCGACAGGCGACTCGGGGGCGACCTCGGCAGAGGGGCGCGCGGCCTCCTCGCCACGAGCACGGCGGGCAGGCGGCACGGAGGCCAGCCTACGATCCCGGCCACCGTGCACCGTACGGGTGACCCCCCCTCAAGCGACGCCGCTCCCAGGACGATCACGGCGTCGACCAGAAGAATCCCGGTCACCGGACCGGCCGGGAGAGAAGGGCACCCAGTGATCCGCACGCAGGACGGCGCCGCCCGCACCGAGGTACGTCGCGGTCGGCCACGCCCGGAGCCACGGCGCGCGCCCGAGCTCGCCCACCTGAGCCTGGACGAGCTGCGCGACTACCGGCAGGAGCTGAGCATGGAGGAGACCCGGGTCTCCTACTGGCGGCGCATCCTGCAGGCCCGCCTGGACACCGTGCTGCAGGGCCGCGACGACCACGCGACGCTGGGGCGGCTGCGCGAGGTGCTGCACGAGCACGCCGGCTCCAGCCGGCGCCTGGCGATGCTGCCGCTGGTCTCCCCCGACGACGCGCCCCCGTTGCCCGACCTGGGCGTGCTGTGGGAGACCTCGGCCGACAGCGAGCTCGCGGCCGCGACCCTGGTGCCCCGGCTGGTCGACGCCGAGCACGAGCTCTCGGCGTACCGCCGGTCACTGCACGTGCGGCTGGACGCCGCCACCGGCGAGCTGATCTCCCGCTATCGCGACGAGCCGAACCTCGCGCTCACGGCGCTGCCGCTGCGCGAGCCCGCGGCCTGACCGGTCGCGCCGCCGGGACGCGCGAGAGCTCGGCGCGTGCGGCACACTGGTCGCACGACGAGGATGCGTGGCCGACCCGGCGGGGCGACGGGGGCGCCACCGGTGAGAAGGGACCGGCGTGGACCAGCAGGTGGACCGCCTCAGCGAGGCACCGCTGTTCGCGGCTCTCGACCCCGAGGACGCGACGGCGCTGCGGTCCTCGATGACGGAGGTGCAGGTCAGCCGGGGCCAGAGCGTCTTCGAGGAGGGCGACGCCGGTGACCGGCTGTACCTGATCACCAGCGGCAAGGTCAAGCTGGGCCGTACGTCGCAGGACGGGCGGGAGAACCTGCTCGCCATCCTCGGTCGGGGCGAGATGTTCGGCGAGCTGTCCCTGTTCGACCCGGGCCCGCGCACCGCCACCGCGACCGCCGTCACCGACTCGACCCTCATCGGGCTCGGTCACGCCGACCTCAAGCCGTGGCTGTCGGGCCGGCCCGAGGTCGCCACCGCCCTGCTCAAGGCCCTCGCCCGGCGGCTGCGACGCACCAACGAGCACATGGCCGACCTGGTCTTCAGCGACGTACCGGGCCGGGTCGCCAAGCAGCTGCTCGACCTGGCGCGCCGCTTCGGCGTGCAGACCGGCGAGGGCCTGCGGGTCACCCACGACCTGACGCAGGAGGAGCTGGCCCAGCTCGTGGGCGCCTCACGGGAGACCGTCAACAAGGCGCTCGCCGACTTCGCGAGCCGCGGCTTCCTGCGCCTCGAGGGCCGCGCGGTCCTGATCCTGGACCTCGAGCGGCTCTCGCGCCGCGCCGGCTGACCAACCACCGGCGGCGGGCTCAGCGGGTCTCGTCCAGGTACTCCAGCTGGGCGCGCACCGAGCGCTCGGCAGCCGGCCACAGCACCTCGTCCACGTCGGCGTAGACCCGGCGTACGACCTCCTGCGGGGTGCGGTCACCCGCGGCCCGCGCCGCGCGCACCTGTTCGAGCCGATCGCGGCGGTGGGCCAGGTAGGCCGCAGCGCTCGCGGCCGCGTCGGCACCGACCGGCCCGTGTCCCGGCAGCAGCAGCAACGACCCCAGGTCGCGGATGCGCGCCAGCGAGTCGAGGTAGGGCCCGAGGCGCCCGTCGGGGTGCGCGACGACGGTGCTGCCACGGCCGAGGACGGTGTCGCCGGTCAGCAGCGCCGGCCCCCCGTCCGGGCTGCCCTGGACGAGCACGCTGACCGAGTCCGAGGTGTGCCCCGGCGTCGCCAGCACGCGCAGGTCCAGACCCGCGACGCCCGGGAAGGAGGAGCCGTCCCGCAACGGCTCGGTCCCGATGCTCAGGCGCGCCAGCAGGGCGGCCACGGGCGCGCCGGTCATCTCCCGGAACAGCTGCGCTCCCTCGGCGTGGTCGGGGTGGCCGTGGGTGAGCAGCACGAGCGCCACGCCCTGCGGGCCGGCCGCGGCGGCGACGGCGCGCAGGTGCCGTGGGTCCAGCGGCCCGGGGTCGACCACGACCGACGCGCCGGCGCCCGGCGCGCGCAGCACGTAGGTGTTGGTGCCCTCGAGCGTCATCGGGCCGGGGTTCTCGGCGCGCACCAGCGTGCACCACACCGGCAGCCGGGCCGGGCCCGGGGGCGTGCTCACCTCGGCCCCTGCATCAGCTCGTCCACCAGCCGCTCCCCCGCGGGCAGGTCCACCACCAGCCGTACGTCCTCGCCGTCGGCCACCGGCCGCGGCATGATCGGGGTCACTGCCGTGCGCGCGGCCAGCACGTCCGCGACGGTGTCGTACGCCGAGAGCTGGCGCAGCGTCACGATGGTGGGCGGCAGCATCGGGTACCGCGTCTCGTGCCGGGCGACCGCCTCCGCCACGGGCAGCCAGACGGCCTGGTCGGCCTCGCCGCTGACATCGCGGGCGTGCTGGCCGCTCGGCAGGCCGGCGACGAAGAAGCGGGTGTCGAACCGGCGCGGCTCGAACTCCGGCGTGATCCAGTGCGCCCACGGCCGGAGCAGGTCGCTGCGCAGCACCAGCGAGCGCTGCTCGAGCAGTCGAGCCAGCGACGTCGACCGGTCGAGCAGCGACCGCCGGTCGCGCTCCCACTCCTCGCCGGTCGTGTCGGGCACGACCGCGTCGCGCGCGCCCGCCAGCAGGACGCCCGACTCCTCGAACGTCTCCCGGACCGCGGCGCAGACCAGTGCCCGCGCGAGCGGCGGGTCACAGCCGAGCGCCCGCCCCCAGGCGGCGGCGTCGGGGCCGGCCCAGGCGGGGGAGGGCGCCCCGGTGCCGGTCTCGCTGTCGCGGGGGTCGACCGAGCCGCCCGGGAAGACGTGCATCCCCGCGGCGAAGAGCATCGTCGGCCTACGCCGCAGCAGGTACACCTGCATGCCCGCCGGCGCGTCGCGCAACAGCACCACGGTGGCGGCGTCGCGGGCCGCTGCCACCTCGACGTCACCCCGAAGATATGCCCGAGCACGTTCGGTGAAGGGCTCCGGGAGGGACCTCACGGTCCCATCGTAGAAGTGATCTACCTGTACCGTGCGAAGCGATCGCGCGGCTACTCGGGGGACACGCATGGCCGACAGCCTGACCGTTCAGCAACTCGCCGCCCAGGTGAGGATGACCACCAGGAACATCCGGGCCTACCAGTCCCGGGGCCTTCTGCACCCTCCGACCATCCGGGGGCGCATCGCCTACTACAACGGGTCGCACGTCGCGCGGCTCGAGCTGGTCGGCTCGCTGCAGCGCGAGGGATTCACGCTGGCCGCGATCAAGCGGCTGATCGACGCGCCGCACACCTACGCCGCGATAGTGGCCGACCGCCGGCGGCACTTCCGCGACGAGACGGCCGACATGCCCCCGACGGTCCCGCTGCCGGTCGAGCAGGTGCGGGCGGTCATGCCGGAGCTTCCGGCGGACCTGACCGAGACCGGCCTGGTGTGGTGGGAGGGCGACCAGCTGGTCACGCACACGATGCTGATGGCCATCGGGCGCAGCCTGGCGGCCGCCGGCATGCCCGCGGCCCTGCTCGGTCGGCTGCAGCTCGAGGCGGCGCAGGCCGCGCGCACTCTGGGGGCCGCGGTGTGCGAGCACCTGCGCTCGACCGTCGCCGACGACGGGCGACGCGACGACCTGTCGAAGGTCGCCGTCCAGCTCGCCGCCGCGGCCTTCGAGATCGCGTTCTTGCAGGCCGCGCGCGGCTTGCCCTGGATCAGCTGACCTCGACGACCAGCTCGATCTCGACCGGCGCGTCCAGGGGCAGCACCGCCACGCCGACGGCGCTGCGCGCATGCACGCCCGCCGCACCGAAGACCTCGCCCAGCAGCTCGCTGGCGCCGTTGACGACACCCGGCTGACCGCTGAAGTCGGGCGAGGACGCGACGAAGCCGACGACCTTGACCACGCGACGCACGTCGGCCAGGTCACCGATCTCCGCCTTGAGCGCCGCCAGGGCGTTCAGCGTGCAGGTCACGGCCAGCTCCTTGGCGTCCTCCGGGCTCACCTCGGCACCGACCTTGCCGGTCGCTGCGAGCGAGCCGTCGACCATGGGCAGCTGGCCGGAGGTGTAGACCAGGTTGCCGGTGCGCACGGCCGGCACGTACGCCGCCACCGGTGCGGCGACGCCGGGCAGCGTGCGGCCGAGCGCGGCCAGCCGCTCCTCGGGCCCTCCGGTCGTGCGCGGGGAGGTCACGCCTTGCCGCGCTTGAGGTAGGCGACGACCTGGTCACCGCCCGAAGGACCGGGGACGACCTGCACGAGCTCCCAGCCGTCCTCGCCCCACGTGTCGAGGATCTGCTTGGTCGCGTGCACCAGCAGCGGCACCGTTGCGTACTCCCACTTCGTCATGGCGGGACTCTAGTGCGGCTTGACCTGCGCAGAGCGCTGTGCCAACGTCCGCGGGTGCCGTCGGACCCGCCCATCGCCCTGGTGACCGGAGCCGGACGTGGGATCGGGCGTGGTGTCGCGGTCCGGCTGGCCCACGAGGGCTACCGGGTGGCGCTGACCGCGCGCAGCGAGGACCAGCTGCGCGAGACCGCCGCGGCGGTGGGAGCGGACCGCAGCCTGGTCCTGCCGGGCGACATGCTCGACCCGGCGACCCCGGACCACGTGGTGGGGCAGGTCGAGGCCGCGTGGGGGCCGGTCGATGTCCTCGTCGCCAACGCCGGAGCCGGCGAGTCGGCACCGATCGCGCGGATGTCCGACGAGCTGTGGGCGCGCCAGCTCGAGCTGAACCTGACGGCGCCGTTCCGCTGCGTACGCCGCGTCGTCCCGCACATGGTCGAGCAGGGCTGGGGCCGCATCGTCGTCCTCGCCTCCGTGGCGGCCAAGCGCGGCGAGCCGTACATCGCGGCGTACACCGCGTCCAAGCACGGCGTGCTCGGGCTGACGAGGTCGGTGGCCGCCGAGCTCGCGACCACGGGGGTCACGGCCAACGCGGTCTGTCCGGCGTACGTCGACACGCCGATGACCGACCGGACCGTGGCGATGATCGAGGCGCAGACCGGTCGCAGCTCCGAGCAGGCCCGGCGCATCCTGGAGCGCAAGCAGCCCAGCGGCCGGCTGATCACGGTCGCCGAGGTCGTCGAGGCCGTCTGGGCCTGCGTGGCCAACGGGGGCATCAACGGGCAGGGCATCAACGTGGACGGCGGCGCCGTCCAGTCCTGAGCCGAGCCCCCCGGCCGGCCGGCCGGCGATAGCCTCACGGGCCGTGGGAGACCGCGGCGAGCCGTCCAGCCGGTCGGGCGCCGGGGCGCAGCTGAGGCTGCACTACGGCGAGCACCGCGACCAGGTGGTCGACGTACGCCTGCCACACGCGGCCGGAGCCCGCCCCCTCGTGGTCGTGGTGCACGGCGGGTTCTGGCGGGCGGAGCACGACCGGGCGCACGCGGGGCGCCAGAGCGACGCCCTGGCGGCCGCCGGCTACATGGTGGCCACGGTGGAGTACCGACGCGTGGGAGACCCCGGCGGCGGCTGGCCCGGCACGCTGGACGACATGGCCGCGCTCACCGACGCCGTCCCGCGGCTGGTGACCGAGGCCGTCGGTTCCCGGGCGGACGCCTCGGCGACGGTGCTGGTCGGACACTCCGCCGGCGGCCACCTCGCCGCCTGGGCGGCCGCGCGCCACCGGCTCCCCGCGGGCTCGCCGTGGCGACGCGCCTCGCCGCCGGCCGTGGGCGTGGTCTCGCTGGCCGGGGTGCTGGACCTGTTCGAGTCGCAGCGGCTGGGCCTCGGGGACCACGCGGCCGCGGCTCTGCTGGGTGGGTCGCCCGCCCAGCACCCGCAGCGCTACGCGCTGGCCAGCCCCGCGCAGCTGCTGCCCACCGGGGTGCGCGCCCGGCTCGTGCACGGTGACGCCGACCCGTGGGTACCGGTCGCGATCAGCCGGGCGTACGCCGAGCGCGCGCGGGCGTCGGGTGACGACGTGACGCTTCGCGAGCTCGCCGGGGTCGGGCACATGGAGCTGATCGACCCGCTCTCAGCAGCCTGGCCGAGCGTCCTCGCCGCGATCGAGGAGGTCCTGAGCTGACCTCCGGCCGACCGTGCGGCCCGGGCGCGCCCGGATCAGGTGCCAGGAGTCGCGGGACTGCCCCGCCAGGGTGAAGCCCAGGCGCGCCAGCAGCCGCCGGGACGGCTCGTTGCCGACCTCGACCTCGGCGCTGACCGCGGTGACGCCCGGCTGCGCGGCGACCCAGTCGGCCAGCGCCCGCACCGCCTCCGTGCCGTACCCGCGCCCCCGGTACGGCGCGGCCAGCCCGTAGCCGATCTCGACCCGACCCTGCTCGTCGGTCCAGCCCAGCGTGCCGCAGTCGCCGACCACCCGCCCGTCCTCGGCGAGCGTCACGAACCAGCCACCGTCCTCGTCGCCCGCGCCGTGCTCGACGTACATCCGCAGGGCGTCGGCGGTGTCGGCGTGCGGGTAGCCCTCGGCGAGCGGCAGTCCGGGGTCCTCGCCGACCAGCAGCGCCCGGGCCGCGGCGAGGGTCCACGGCAGCAGGACGAGCCGGTCGGTGGCAAGGGTCGGACGCGGTACGCCAGCGGGCGCCGCGCGGTCCGGGCGGGTGCTCACGAGGGCGACCCTACGACCCGCCTGGTGTGGCCACCCTGGGTCGCAGCGACCGGCGCGGACGCGGTTACGCTCGCCGGCATGGCGAGCCGGGAGTCGGACTGGGAGGGCGTCCGCCTGCACATCGTCTCCGGCAAGGGCGGCACCGGCAAGACCACCGTCGCCGCCGCGCTGGCCCTGGCGCTCGCCGGGCACGGGCGCCGCACGCTGCTCATGGAGGTGGAGGGCCGCCAGGGCGTCGCCCAGCTGTTCGACGTGCCGCCGCTGCCCTACGCGGAGCGCAAGGTCGCCGTCGGGCCAGGCGGTGGCGACGTGTTCGCCCTGGCCGTCGACGCCGAGGCAGCGCTGCTCGAGTACCTGGACATGTTCTACAAGCTCGGCGGGGCGGGCCGGGCACTGCGGCGCCTGGGCGCCATCGACTTCGCGACCACGATCGCGCCCGGCATGCGCGACGTTCTGCTGACCGGCAAGGTCTACGAGGCCGTGCGGCGCAAGCGCGGCAAGGGCCCGACGTACGACGCCGTGGTGCTCGACGCCCCGCCGACCGGTCGCATCACCCGCTTCCTGGGCGTCAGCCAGGAGGTCGCCGGCGTGGCCAAGGTCGGCCCGATCCGCAGCCAGGCCGACTCGATCATGAAGCTGCTCAGCTCGCCACAGACCGTGGTGCACCTGGTCACCCTGCTCGAGGAGATGCCGGTCCAGGAGACCTGCGACGCGGTCAGCGAGCTGACGGCGGCCGGCCTCCCGGTGGGCGCGGTGATCGTCAACGCGGTGCGAGCGCCGCTGCTCAAGCAGGCCGACCTGACGGCCGCCGCCAGGGGCCGGCTGGACCGCGACCTGGTGGCGAGCGGCCTGCAGGCGGCCGGGGTCAGCACGCGGGGTGGGGTCGTGGAGGCGCTGCTCGAGGAGGCCGGCGAGCACGCCGCGCGGGTCGCCCTCGAGAAGTCGGGCCGCAGGACGCTCAAGGGCCTGCAGCGACCGACGTACGAGCTGCCGATGCTCGCGGAGGGCGTCGACCTCGGCGGCCTCTACGCACTGGCCGAGCGGCTCTGCCGGCAGGGCGCGGCATGACGAGTCCTCCGGCGGGGAACCGGGCACTGTGCTAGGCCCGCCACGATGACCGCCCGGCTCGACCTGGACGCGGTGCTCGCCGATCCCGCCACGCGCATCGTCGTGTGCTGCGGGTCCGGCGGCGTCGGCAAGACCACCACGGCCGCCGCCCTCGGGCTGCGCGCCGCCGAACGAGGTCGGCAGGTCGTCGTGCTCACCATCGACCCGGCTCGGCGGCTCGCGCAGTCGATGGGGCTCACGGCCCTGGACAACACCCCGCGTCCGGTCAAGGACATCGACCACTCCGCGGGCGGCGGACTGCACGCGATGATGCTGGACATGAAGCGGACCTTCGACGAGGTCGTCCTCGCCCACGCCTGTCCGGAGCGGGCGGCCGCGATCCTGGACAACCCCTTCTACCAGTCGCTGTCCTCCAGCTTCTCCGGCACGCAGGAGTACATGGCGATGGAGAAGCTCGGCCAGCTGCGAGCCGAGGACCGGTGGGACCTGATCGTGGTCGACACCCCGCCGAGCCGCTCGGCGCTGGACTTCCTGGACGCGCCCAAGCGGCTCGGGTCGTTCCTCGACGGGCGGTTCATCCGCGTCCTGATGGGCGGCGCCCGCAGCGGGGGCCGGGCCTACCTCAAGGTGCTCGGGGCGGGCTTCGGCGCGGTGACCGGCGCGCTGACGAAGGTGCTCGGGGCCCAGGTGCTCAAGGACATGCAGACCTTCGTCGCGGCGCTGGACACCATGTTCGGCGGGTTCCGGGAGCGGGCCGACACGACCTATCGGCTGCTGCAGGCACCCGGTACGGCGTTCGTGGTGGTCGCCGCGCCGGAGCGTGACGCGCTGCGTGAGGCGTCCTACTTCGTGGAACGACTGGGCGAGGAGGAGATGCCGCTCGCCGGGCTGGTGCTCAACCGGGTGCACGACAGCAGCGCCGGGTCCCTCTCGGCCGAGCGCGCGGCGGCCGGGGCGGAGACGCTCGAGGAGACGGGCGCGCACCCGGTCGCGGCCGCGCTGCTGCGACTGCACGCCGACCGGATGCGCCTGCACGCCCGCGAACAGCACCTGCGGGGACGGTTCACCGCCGCGCACCCACGGGTGCCGGTCGTCGACGTACCCGCCCAGCCCGCAGACGTGCACGACCTGGACGGCCTGCGCGCCATCGGCGCGGCCCTCGGCGCCTGACCCGCGCCGGAGGACGTGCTACATCGCCACCGGCATGTCGCTGGTCTGCGGCCCGCGCTCGAACTCGTCGCGGGCGGTCTCGAGCAGGTGACGCCACGAGGTCACGTTGGGACGCCGGCGCAGCAGCGCCCGACGCTCACGCTCGGTCATGCCGCCCCACACCCCGAACTCGACACGGTTGTCGAGGGCGTCGGAGAGACACTCGGTGCGCACGGGGCAGCCCATGCATACGGCCTTGGCCCGGTTCTGCGCCGCCCCCTGCACGAAGAGGGAGTCGGGGTCGCTGGTCTTGCAGGTCCCTCGGGAGGCCCAGTCATCTGCCCACGTCATGTTCCGGTCCATCCTCACGTGCTGGTCGTGCCTCGGGTCCGTCTGGCTCCATGCCGTCAAGTGCGCCGGTGCCGAGTGACGCGGTCCGCCCTGATACAGACGGTACGGACCACAGGACCAGGACAACACAGCCGTTCGGCTCAAATTGCCCTAGTCAGTAGGGACTACGGTGCGTGATGTGCCGATTGCCCGCCCGGGCACGTAGCCTGGGGCACCATGGACGCCCTGCGTCGCTCCCCCGAGGGCGGATTCATCTCGCGGCTGGTGCTGTTCCTCGGCGTCAGCGTGCTCTCGGGCGTGCTCGTGGCAGGGCTCGTGCTGCCCGTTCTGGGCGGCGCGGGCCTGGTGGCGCGCAAGGGTGCCGACGGGTTCGAGGACCTGCCCGACGAGCTGAACATCCCGCCGCTGCCGCAGCGGTCCCGGATCCTGGCCTCTGACGGGTCGCTGATCGCCAACTTCTTCTCCGAGAACCGCGTCTCGGTGCCGCTCTCGCAGGTCTCGCCGCTGGTACGTCAGGCGGTCGTGGCGATCGAGGACTCCCGCTTCTACAAGCACGGCGGCATCGACCTGCGCGGCACCGTCCGCGCCTTCGTCAACAACCAGGCGGGCGAGGACGTGCAGGGCGGGTCCACGCTCACCCAGCAGTACGTCAAGCAGGTACTGCTCGAGACCGCCCAGAACATCCAGGACCCCAAGAAGCGCGCCGCCGCCACGAAGGCGGCCACCGCGCAGTCCTACAGCCGCAAGCTGCGTGAGCTGCGCTACGCGGTGGCACTGGAGGAGAAGTACTCCAAGCAGCAGATCCTGGAGCGCTACCTCAACATCGCCTACTTCGGAGCCGGCACCTACGGCATCGAGGCAGCGGCCCGGCACTACTTCAGCGTGGGGGCCAAGGACCTGACCCTGCCGCAGGCGGCCATGCTGGCCGGCATCGTCCAGCAGCCCACCGCGTTCGACCCGACCCGCAACGCGGCCCGGGCGCTGACCCGCCGCAACACCGTGCTGGCGCGCATGGCGGAGGTCGGCGTGGCCTCCCGGGCCGACGTCGATGCCGCCATCGCCACCAAGCTGAACCTCAAGTTGACCAAGCGCACGGGCAACGGCTGCAACACCTCGAAGGTGCCCTTCTTCTGCGACTTCGTGCTCAAGACGATCCTCAACGACCCGGTCTTCGGCAAGACCCGACCCGAGCGGGTGCGCCTGCTGCTGGGCGGCGGCCTCACGATCACCACCACCCTCGACCGCGACGTCCAGCGTGCCGCGCAGGCCGCCGTCCACAACTACGTGCACCCGCGTGACAAGGTCGCCTCCGCGGTGGTGACGGTGCAGCCGGGCACCGGGGCCATCAAGGCGATGGCGGTCAGCCGCGGGTACGGCGACGGCAAGGGCGAGATCAAGTTCAACCCGGCTACCGACCGCGCCTACGGCGGCAGCAGCGGGTTCCAGGCCGGCTCGACGTTCAAGGTGTTCGTCGCGGCGGCGGCGCTGGAGAAGGGTTACCCCTTCAGCTACCCGATCTTCGCGCCGTACCAGAAGCCGATCGGCGACGTGCAGGCGTGCGGAGAGGTGCTGCACGACGCCTGGGCCCCGTTCAACGAGTCGCCCAGCGAGAACGGCACCTACACGTTGCAGAGCGGCATCGCCGACTCGGTCAACACCTACTTCGCGCAGCTCGAGGAGCGCGTCGGCGTGTGCCGACCTGCACAGATCGCCCGGGACCTCGGGGTGCGGCGGGCCGACGGCAAGCCGCTGCAGCAGATCAAGTCGTTCACCCTCGGGGTCAACGAGGTCTCGCCGCTGAAGATGGCCGAGGCCTACGCGACCTTCGCAGCGCGCGGCGTGCACTGCAAGTCGGTCGCGATCAGCGGCATCGTCAACTCGGCGGGCAGGAACCTGCCGGTGCCGGGCGCCGCCTGCCGGCAGGCGCTCGACCAGGGCGTCGCCGACGGCATGAACCAGTTGCTGCAGGGCGTCATGACCAGTGGCACCGGCGTGCGCGCCGCGATCAGCCGGCCCTCCGCCGGCAAGACCGGCACGACGAACAGCCGCGTGTCGGTCTGGTTCGTCGGCTACACCCCGGAGCTGGCGACCGCGGTCTGGGCCGGCAACCCGTCACCGCCCCGCGGTGGCTACCCGCTGGTCAACCGGCTGATCGGCGGCCGCTACTACGGAAACGTGTGCGGTGGCTGTCTGCCCGGCCCGATCTGGCGCCAGACGATGACCACCGCCCTGCGCAACACCCCGCCCAGCAGCTTCAGCACCGCGCCCTCCGACGTCGTCCAGGGCAAGCCGACACCGGTGCCGAACGTCAGCGGCATGGCACCGAAGCAGGCACGGGCGGCGCTGCGCAAGGCCGGCTTCGACCCGCTCACGGCGAGCCAGCAGGTGTTCGTCGACTTCGCGCCGGCCGGCACGGTCGCCTACACCTCCCCCGGGAACGGCGCCGCCGCCTACCAGGGACAGACGGTCACGATCTACATCAGCGCCGGACCGCAGTCGCAGCCCGACGCGCCGGTGCAGCCGCCCACCCCGCCCGAGCAGCCGCAGCCGGGCAGCGACGGCGGTGGCAACGGAGGTCCCGGGCAGGGCTGACAGACCGGCTCTTCCAGGGCCCGGGCCGACCGGTGGGCGGTCGGCGCGTCAGGCACCCAGCTGGCGGCGGACCTCCGCGGCGACCCGCCCGCCCTCAGCGCGACCGGCGGTCTGCGGGCTCACGACCTTCATGACCGCGCCCATCGCGCGCGGGCCCTCGGCCCCCGTCACGGCGATCGCCGCCGCGACGAGGTCGCGCACCTCGTCCTCGGACAGCTGAGCAGGCAGGTACTGAGCCAGCACCTCGCCCTCGGCGCGCTCCCGCTCAGCCTGCTGCGGCCGACCGCCCTGGTCGAACGCCTCTGCCGCCTCCCGGCGCTTCTTGCTCTCCCGGGTGAGCACGCTCATGACCTCGGCGTCGTCGAGCTCGCGAGCCGTCTTGCCGGACACCTCCTCGGTGCGGACGGCGGTGAGGGCCATCCGCAGGGTGGCCGTCCGCAGCTCGTCGCGGGACTTCATGGCGGTCGTGAGGTCGCCTTGCAGACGGTCTTTGAGAGTGGCCATGGCGCCAGTCTGGCAGCCGGGTCGCCGGCGACGGCGTACGGCGTGTCGCCGGTCATCTGTCAACATGGGCGGATGCATCCCGCTATCGCCGTCCCTCTCTCCGCGGTCGCGGTCGGCGCCGCGGGCCTGGCCTACGGCGCGGGCTACGAGGTGCGGTCGTTCCGGCTGCGTCGGGTGACCGTGCCGGTGCTGGCGCCGGGACAGCGACCGCTGCGCGTCCTGCACGTCTCGGACCTGCACCTCACGCCCGACCAGAAGCGCAAGCGCGACTGGGTGCGCTCACTCGCCGGCCTCGAGCCGGACCTGGTGGTCAACACGGGCGACAACCTGGCGCACCGCGAGGCGGTTCCCTCCGTCCTCGACGCGCTGGGCCCGCTCCTCGAGCGCCCGGGCGTGTTCGTGATGGGCAGCAACGACTACTACGCCCCCGTGCTGAAGAACCCCGTGCGCTACCTGATGCCGATGGGAGAGCTGCGGCTGAACAAGGCCCAGCTGCCGTGGGAGGACCTGCGCGACGGCCTGACAGGCGCCGGCTGGCTGGACCTGGACAACGCCCGCGGCCGCGTGAAGGCCGACCACCGCGAGATCGAGCTGGTCGGCACCGACGACCCCCACATCCACCGCGACCGCTACCACGAGGTCGCCGGCCGGGCCGACCCCTCGGCCGACCTGCGCATGGCGGTCGTGCACGCGCCGTACCGCCGGGTGCTCGACCCGATGGTCGAGGACGCGTTCGAGCTGGTGCTGGCCGGCCACACCCACGGAGGGCAGCTGTGCCTCCCGGGCTTCGGCGCGCTGGTCACCAACTGCGACCTGCCCCGCCGGCAGGCCAAGGGACTGTCCCAGTGGCGGCACGGCGGGCGTACGTCGTGGCTGCACGTCTCCGCGGGACTCGGTACGTCGCCGTACGCGCCCGTCCGCGTGGCCTGCCCGCCGGAGGCCACGCTGCTCACCCTCGAGGCTCGCGAGGCCTGACCGTCGGAAGGACCGCCCGGGTCGGCTAGACTCGGGCCCTCCCAGGCGGGGTGTAGCGCAGCTTGGTAGCGCGCTGCGTTCGGGACGCAGAGGTCGTGGGTTCGAATCCCGCCACCCCGAC
>JAVEDI010000111.1 GCA_030841035.1 Actinomycetota bacterium | reverse complement strand
CCAGGCTCCGGCCTGCTGCTGCTGCGTCGTCCCCCGGGGCACGCCTTGCACCCTAACCGCGACCGAGGGGGCAGGATGTCGCCCATGGATCTGGGACTCACGGACCGCGTGTACGTCGTCACCGGTGCGAGCCGCGGGCTGGGCAGGGCCAGCGCGCACGCGCTCGCGGCCGACGGCGCCAAGGTCGTGCTGTGCAGTCGCGACGAGGCCGGGCTGGCCGCGCTCGCCGACGAGCTCGGCGGCGCCGACCACGCCCTGGCGCTGCCCGGCGACCTCTCGGACGAGGCGACCGCCCCGCGCCTCGTCGCTGCGGCGGTCGGTCGGTGGGGCCGCATCGACGGGGCGCTGATCAGCGCGGGCGGTCCCAAGCCGGGACCCACCATGGCCATCGACGACGCCACCTGGAGGCAGGGCTTCGAGCTGGTCTTCCTCGGTGCGCTGCGGGTGGCCCGGGCCGTCGTGGCCAGCGCCTCGCAGGAGGGCGCGTCGATCGCCTTCGTGCTGTCCTCGTCGGTGAAGCAGCCCGTCGACGGGCTCGCCACCTCCAACGGCTTGCGCCCCGGGCTGGCCATGCTGGCCAAGACGATGGCCGAGGAGCTGGGGCCCCGCAGCATCCGGGTCAACGGGCTGCTGCCCGGCCGGCTGGACACCGACCGGGTGCGGGAGCTGGACGAGGGGATCGGCAGCGGCGCCCGGGCCCGCTTCGAGGAGCGCATCCCCCTGCGCCGCTACGGCCTGCCGGAGGAGTTCGGGCGAGTGGCGGCGTTCCTGCTCTCGCCCGCCTCCTCCTACATCACCGGGGCCATGGTCCCCGTCGACGGCGGCATGATCCGCAGCCTCTGACGCTGGCGGCGCTGCGCCGGCAAAGTGGTGAAAAGGGGTGATGCACTGCCAGACCGGCCGTGCGCACGCTGGACCTGGAGGTCGCCGCGAGCCTGCTGCGGCCTCGGCAGCCCACACCAGCCAGGAGCAGCCATGACCACGCCGACCACTACGCAGTTGGACCTGACCGGCGACTACGTCATCGATCCCGCCCACAGCCGACTCGGGTTCGTCGCGCGCCACGCGATGGTCACCAAGGTGCGCGGCCAGTTCACCCGGTTCGAGGGGAGCGCGCACCTGGACGCGCAGGACCCGACCCGATCCAGGGCGCACGTCGAGATCGAGGCGAGCAGCATCGACACCGGGAACCCCCAGCGCGACGAACACTTGCGCAGCAACGACTTCTTCGACATGGCGAAGTACCCGACGATCACGTTCGACTCGACCGCCGTCGAGGTGGTCGACGACGAGCACTACCGGATGACCGGCGACCTCACCATCAAGGGGCACACCCGTCCGGTCGTGGTGGACCTGACGTTCACCGGCGCGGCCATCGACCCGTTCGGCAACCTCCGGGTCGGGTTCGAGGGGCGCGCGACGCTCAACCGCAAGGACTGGGGCGTCACCTGGAACGCGCCGCTGGAGGCCGGCGGCGTGCTCGTCAGCGACAAGGTCAACCTCGAGATCGACGTGTCGGCCATCAAGACGCCGGCGACGCAGGGCTGACCCGGCGGCAGCCGGCGACGGGTCGGCCTCAGGCCGTCCCGAGAGCCACGGCTGCCTCATCGGAGCTGGCGTCGCGCTGGTGTTCGAACTGGGTGCGGTAGAGCTCGCCGTAGAGACCGCCGGACTCCAACAGGTCGGCGTGCCGGCCCCGCTCGACGATGCGGCCGGCGTCGACCACGAGGATCTCGTCGGCGTCGCGGACCGTCGAGAGCCGGTGGGCGATCACCAGTGACGTGCGACCGGTGAGCGCGGTCTTCAGCGCACGCTGCACGGCGACCTCGGACTCGGAGTCCAGGTGGGCGGTCGCCTCGTCGAGCACCACCACGTCGGGCGCCTTGAGCAGCAGCCTCGCGATGGCCAGACGCTGCTTCTCGCCGCCGGAGAGCCGGTAGCCGCGATCGCCCACCGTCGTGTCGAGCCCGTCGGGCAACGAGGAGACCAGCGTCCAGATCTGCGCCGCCCGGCAGGCCTCGACGAGGTCGTCGTCGCTGGCGTCGGGCCGGGCGTAGAGCAGGTTGGCCCGGATCGTGTCGTGGAACATGTGCGCGTCCTGCGTGACGACCCCGACGGCGTCGTGCAGCGACTCCAGGGTGACGTCGCGCACGTCCCGGCCGCCCACGCGTACGACGCCGTCGCTGACGTCGTAGAGCCGGGCCACCAGGCCGGTGATGGTGGTCTTGCCGGCACCGGAGGGCCCGACCAGGGCGGTCATCGTGCCGGCGGCCACCTTGAAGGACGTATCGAAGAGCACCTGCTGGCTCGGCGCCTGGTCGAGCACCGCGACCGACTCGAGCGACGCGAGCGAGACCTCGTCGGCGCTCGGGTAGCGGAAGGAGACATGGTCGAACTCCACCGACGCGGGCCCCCGGCCGAGCGACCCGGCGCCGGGTCTGTCATCGACCATCGGCGGCAGATCGAGGACCTCGAAGACGCGATCGAAGCTGACCAGCGCGGTCATGACGTCGACCTGCACGTTGGACAGCGCCGTCAGCGGACCGTAGAGCCGGCCCAGCAGCGCGGCCAGCGCGACCAGCGTGCCGATGGTGATGTCCTTGTCGAGCACCAGCACGCCCCCCACGCCGTAGACGAGGGCCGTGGCGAGCGACGCCACGAGGGTGAGGCCGGTGAAGAAGACCCGGCCGTACATCGCCTGCTTGACGCCGATGTCGCGCACCTCGCTGGCCTTGCCGGAGAAGGCGCTGTACTCCTCGCCCAACCGACCGAAGATCTTGACGAGGAGCGCGCCGGACACGTTGAAGCGCTCGGTCATCGTGGTGCTCATCTCGGCGTTGAGCTGCATCGCCTGTCGAGAGATGCCTTGCAGCTTGCGCCCCACCCACCGGGCGGGCAGCAGGAAGACCGGCAGCAGCAGCAGCGCGCCCAGCGTGATCTGCCAGGACAGGAAGAGCATGGCGGTGACCACCAGCACCAGGCCGACGACGTTGGACACGACGGAGGACAGCGTGGAGGTGATCGCCTGCTGCGCTCCGATGACGTCGCTGTTGAGCCGGCTGACCAGCGCACCCGTCTGGGTGCGGGTGAAGAACGCGACCGGCATCCGCTGCACGTGGCCGAACACCCGCACGCGCAGGTCATAGATGAGTCCCTCGCCCACCTTGGCCGAGAAGTAGCGCTGGATCAGCGTGAGGCCCGAGTCGAAGACGGCCAGACCGGCGATCGCCAGCGCGATGCCGATGACGACGTCGCGACTTCCGCCGCCCGGCGCCCCGACCTGGTCGATGACCGACTTCAACAGCAGCGGGATCGACACGCTGATCACGGCGTCGATCACGACCAGGACGAGGAAGATGGAGATGTCGCGCTTGTAGGGCGCGGCGAAACCGGCGACCCGACGGACGGTGCCCGGCGGCAGCTTGGTCTTCGTCACCTCGCCGTCGCGGGTCAGCGACCGCATGGCCATCCACGTGCTGTGTGACACCAAGCGCCTCCGATATGTCGCCGACGTTCAGTCAGGCGAACGCTGGAGGTTCAGCGCGCCTTCCCGCCCGACAGTAGGCGTTGCGACCGACAGGTGCGCCCAGAGCGAACACGCGCGGGCTCAGAAGGCGGAGACGCCGGTCAGCGCGCGGCCGATGAGCAGCTGCTGGATCTGGCTGGTGCCCTCGTAGAGCGTGGTCACGCGGGCGTCCCGCAGGTACTTGGCCGCGGGATAGTCCTCGACGTACCCGTAGCCGCCGTGCACCTGGATGCAGGCGTTCGCCACCCGCACGGACGCCTCGGTGGCGAACAGCTTGGCCTTCGACGCCGCGAGCGAGTACCGCTCGCCGCGCGCCTTGAGGTCCGCGACCGCCCACGTCAGCAGGCGCGACGCGTCGACGTCCACCGCCGAGTCGGCGATCATCTGCTGCACCAGCTGGTGGCCGGCGATCGCCTTGCCGAACTGCTCACGTGAGCCGGCGTAACCGATCATCGCCTCGAGCGCCGCCTGGCCCACGCCGGCGCAGGACGCGGCGATCGACATGCGCCCGTCGTCGAGCGCGCTGAGCGCGACCTTGAGGCCCTCCCCCTCCTGGCCCAGCAGCGCGTCGGGCCCGACCTCGACGTCGTCGAGCACCAGCTCGGCGGTGTCGCAGGAGCGCAGCCCGAGCTTGCCGTGGATCGGGTTGGCGGTGAAGCCGGACCGGTCGGTCGGCACGAGGAAGGCGGAGATGCCCTTCGCGCCGGGCCCGCCGGTGCGGGCCATCACCAGCGCGACACCGGCGATGGAGCCGTTGGTGATGAAGACCTTGCGCCCGTTCAGCCGCCAGCCACCCCCGGGCCGCGCCTCAGCGGTCGCCCGCAGCGCCGCGGGGTTCGAACCGTGGTCCGGCTCGGTCAGACCGAAGCAGCCCAGCACCTGCCCCGTCGCCATGCGCGGCAGCCAGTCGTCCTTCTGCGCCTCGGTGCCCCAGCGCTGGATCGAGCCGGCGACCAGGCCCAGGTGCACCGACATGATGGAGCGCACGTTGGCGTCGCCGCGGCCGAGCTCCTCGATGAACAGGCAGTACGTCAACGGGTCCGCACCACCGCCGCCGTACTGCTGCCCGATCGACATGCCGACGAACCCGGTCTGGCGCAGCCCGTCGAGCGCCTCCTGGGGGAAGCGCTCCTCGCGGTCGTTGCGCATCGCGTCGGGCGTGACCACCGCCGCCACCCACTCGCGCACCGCCGCGCGCACCGCCTGCTGCTCGTCGCTGAGCGAGAGGTCCATCTAGCTCCCACGTGCCAGGTCGCGCAGCCGAGATGCCTGCGAGACGCGCTCCGCCGCACGCTGCTCGTCGAACGTGCGGCCGCCCGCCTCACGCAGCAGTGCCTTGGTTGCCCGTACGGCGTCGGCCGGTGCGGCGAGCAGCGCGGCGACCAGGTCGGCAGTGGCGGAGGCGAGGTCGTCCGAGGGTACGACGAGGGAGGCCAGTCCGATCCGCTCGGCCTCCTCGGCACCGACCCAGCGGCCTGTGGCGCAGATCTCGAGGGCGCGCGGATAGCCGACCAGCGACACGAGCGGGTGGGTGCCGGCCAGGTCGGGCACCAGGCCGAGGCTGGTCTCGCGCATGGCCAGCCGGGCGTCCTGGGCGAGCAGTCGCAGGTCGCAGGCCAGCGCCAGCTGGAAGCCGGCCCCGACGGCGTGACCCTGCACGGCGGCGATCGACACCACCCGCTCGTCGCGCCACCAGGTGAAGGCCTCCTGGAAGCCCTCGATCGTGCGGTCCAGCTCAGCGGCGGACAGCCCGGCGAGCCGGGTCAGTCCGGGCTCGCCGGGCACCCCGGGGCCGAACATCGCCCGGTCGAGACCGGCGGAGAACGACCGCCCCTCGGCCCGCAGCACCACGACGCGGCTGCCCGTGCCGAGCACCCGGGCACCGACCTCGGCCAGCGCCCGCCAGGTGGCCGGGGTCTGGGCGTTGCGGTGCTCGGGCCGGTTCAGGGTGACCGTGGCGAGCGGACCGGCCACCTCGAGCCGAACACCGTCGAGCGACCACTGGGCGGCGCGGTCGCCGTCGGTGTCCGCCGAGGCGGGGCTCAGGACTTCTTTCCGCGGGTCGCGCCGCCGCGACCACGCAACGCCACTCCCGACTCGCTCAGCATCCGGTGGACGAACCCGTAGGAACGGCCGGTCTCGCCGGCCAGCTCTCGGATGCTCGAGCCCGAGCTGTACTTCCGCTTGAGATCAGCCGCCAGCTTGTTGCGTTCGCCCCCGGTGATCCTCGCGCCCTTCTTGAGCTCGGCCACGACTGCCTCCTTCATAGGGGCCGCCATCCACGACCACCTGCGCGCCATGATCGCCCCAACCGGGCCGGTGCGCCAGGGCCGATCTTCGGGGGATCGCGCTGGTCAGAGCCGGTCCGCACGTAGCGGGTGTCACGTCTGAGACGTCTCTCATGCCCGGTGCCGCCCGGTCGCGTTCCCGTGCGGGTCACGGCGGACCGGCCGGCCCGGATCGTGCGTTGCTCCAACCGGCCAGGGTCGTTCTCGCCGGTGGCCGCAACAGGCCAGGCACCCCTGTCGCCGGTCGCTCCTCCCGACCGTCGTCGGGTTCCGGGCCGTGACGGGGTCAGGCCAGGGCCACGAGGTCGGCGTAGTCCTCGTTCCAGAGGTCCTCGACACCGTCGGGCAGCAGGATCAGCCGTTCGGGGGTCAGCGCGTCGACGGCGCCCTCGTCGTGGGTGACCAGCACGACGGCCCCCTGGTAGGTGCGCAGCGCACCGAGGATCTCCTCGCGGCTGGCCGGGTCCAGGTTGTTGGTCGGCTCGTCGAGCATCAGCACGTTGGCGCTGGACACGACGAGGGTGGCCAGGGCCAGCCGCGTCTTCTCGCCACCGGAGAGCACGGACGCGGGCTTGTCCACGTCGTCTCCCGAGAACAGGAACGAGCCGAGCACCCGCCGGACCTCGACGTCGCTGAGGTCGGGTGCGGCCGAGCGCATGTTCTCCAGCACGCTGCGCTGCGGGTCGAGCGTCTCGTGCTCCTGGGCGTAGTAGCCGATCTTCAGCCCATGGCCGGGGACGACCTCGCCGGTGTCCGGCTCCTCGACGCCGGCCAGCAGCCGCATCAGGGTGGTCTTGCCGGCACCGTTGAGCCCGAGGATGACGACCCGGCTGCCGCGGTCGATGGCCAGGTCGACGTCGGTGAACACCTCGAGCGAGCCGTAGGACTTGGACAGTCCCTCGGCGGTCAACGGCGTCTTGCCGCAGGGTGCCGGCTCCGGGAAGCGCAGCTTGGCCACGCGGTCGTTGCGGCGCACGTCCTCCAGGCCCGACAGCAGCCGCGCCGCGCGCTTGTCCATGCTCTGCGCCGCACGCGCCTTGGTCGCCTTGTAGCGCATCCGGTCGGCCTGCGCCTTGAGGACCGAGGCCTGCTTCTCCACGTTGGCCCGCTCGCGCTTGCGCCGTCGTTCGTCGGTCTCCCGCTGCTGCAGGTAGGGCTTCCAACCGACGTTGTAGACGTCGAGCTCGGCCCGGTTGGCGTCGAGGTGGAAGACCCTGTTGACCGTGTGCTCGAGCAGCCCGACGTCGTGGCTGATCACCACGAGGCCGCCCTTGTACGTCTTGAGGTAGTCGCGCAGCCAGGCGATGGAGTCGGCGTCGAGGTGGTTGGTGGGCTCGTCCAGCAGCAGCGACTCGGCACCGGAGAACAGGATGCGCGACAGCTCGACCCGCCGGCGCTGGCCGCCGGACAGTGTGCGCAACGGCTGACCCAGCACCCGGTCGGGCAGCCCGAGGCTGGACGCGATGGAGGCGGCCTCGCTCTCGGCGGCGTACCCCCCGGCGGCCTGGAACTCCGTCTCGAGCCGGCCGTAGCGACGCATCGCCCGGTCATGGGTGTCCGGGTCGGCGCTGGCCATCTCGCCCTCGGAGTCGCGCATCCGCGCCACGATCACATCGAGGCCGCGGGCCGAGAGGATGCGGTCGCGCGCCAGCATCTCCAGATCGCCGGTCCGCGGGTCCTGGGGCAGGTAGCCGACGTCCCCCGAGCGGGTGACCTCGCCCGCCGGCGGCGGCGTCTCCCCGGACAGCACGCGCGTCAGGGTCGTCTTGCCGGCGCCGTTGCGACCGACCAGCCCGACCCGGTCGCCGGGCGCGATGCGGAAGGTGGCCGGGGCGAGCAGCAGACGCGGTCCGGCGCGCAGCTCCAGGCCGGTGGCGGTGATCATCGGAGGTCCTTCGAGGTCGTGAGCCGGGGCGGGCAGGGGTGCCCGCGGTCCTACCGGGGTACGGGAGCGGCGTCACGGCCTGGCGCGAGCATGGGCCCCAGTGTACGAGGCCAGCCGCCCGGCGACGGTCGGGTCGCTCCTCGGTGGACGAAAGGGTGCGCATGCAGTTCGACGACGACACCGTCGACGTCTCCGGTGTGCAGGACCGGCGCGGGATCGGCGGTCCGCTCGCGATCGGCGGGGGCGGCGTGGGCATCGTGGGACTGCTGGTCTACCTGCTGGTCTCCGTGCTGGGCGGCGGGAGCGTCGACCCCGGCCAGCTCGTGCCCGGCGGCAGCCCGGTGCAGGGGGGCGGCGGGGGCAGCACGAGCGACCTGCAGACGCGGTGCAACGCCGCCGGCGCGATCGAGCGCTACGACGACTGCTACCTGGTGAAGGTCTACAACGAGATCAACGAGGTGTGGACGGACGAGTTCGCCCGCCGCGGCGCGGACTACCGCCGGCCGGGGCTCACCTTCTTCACCCAGGCGGTCGACACGGGCTGCGGGCAGGCCTCCTCACAGGTCGGACCGTTCTACTGCCCGCCCGACGAGCGCATCTACCTCGACATCGGCTTCCTCGACCAGCTGCAGCAGCAGTTCGGGGCCGAGGGCCGCTACGCCCAGGCCTACGTCGTCGCTCACGAGGCCGGCCATCACCTGCAGACGCTGCTGGGCACGGAGGGCAAGGTGCGCGCCCTGCAGCAGTCGCGGCCCGACCAGCAGAACGCGCTCTCGGTCTCGCTCGAGCTGCAGGCCGACTGCTACGCGGGCGTCTGGAGCCGGCTCGCCGACGAGCGTGGCAACGTGACGATCACCGATGCCGAGCTCGACCAGGCGCTCGACGCGGCCGCGGCCGTCGGGGACGACCGCATCCAGGCCAGGACGCAGGGTCGGGTCGACCCTGAGTCCTTCACCCACGGGACGGCGGCGCAGCGCAAGAGCTGGTTCCAGAAGGGTCACACCACCGGCGACCTGGGCGCCTGCAACACCTTCCGGGGCTGAGCCCCTCCCGTGACCGGACTGTGTCCGGTTTGTGACGGGCGCTGCCTCGTCGCTGTCGGACCCGACCGTCAGAGTGGTCCCATGCACCACGACCGGCTCGGCAGGCTGATCGACCGGCTGCTGCGCCGTCGGCGTCGACGGGCCGCGGTGCACACCGACCTGATCGACGCCTCCTGGCACGTCGACACCGACGCGATCTGCCCCGACTGCCTGCGCTGGATCCGGGCCGACGACTATGTGCGGCGCAACGCGTTCGACCTGCTGGAGCACGAGATCTGCCCGCCCGCCAGCGCGCGGACGCGGCTGTGACCGTGCGGCGCGCGCTCAGACGTTGAAGCCGAGGGCGCGCAGCTGGTCGCGGCCCTCGTCGGTGATCTTGTCCGGGCCCCAGGGCGGCATCCAGACCCAGTTGATCTTTGCGCTGCTGACGAGATGGGCCAGCGCCTGGTTGGTCTGGTCCTCGATGACATCGGTCAGGGGGCAGGCCGCCGACGTCAGGGTCATGTCGATGGTGCAGGCGTTGTCGTCGTCGACGTGCAGGCCGTAGACGAGGCCGAGGTCGACCACGTTGATGCCGAGCTCGGGGTCGACCACGTCGCGCATGGCTTCCTCGACGTCCTCGACCCTGGCCGGGCCGCTGGGCTGGATGGCGGTGTCACTCATGCGGTCTCCTCGTTCGTGCGTGGCGTTTCGCGGGCAGCGAGCGCCCGGGCAGTGGCGTCCTTCCAGGCCATCCAGCCCAGCAGGGCGCACTTGATGCGGGCGGGGAACTTGGACACGCCGGCGAAGGCGACGGCGTCCTCGAGCACGCCCTCGTCGGGCTCGAGCTGGCCCTTGGACTGCATGAGCGAGAGGAACTCGTCATAGGCCTTGGTCGCCTCGTCGAGGGGCTTGCCCATGACGAGGTCGGCCATCACCGAGACCGATGCCTGGGAGATCGCGCAGCCGAGTGTGTCGTAGGAGACGTCTTCGATGACGCCCTGCCCGTTGCTCCCGCCGACCCTCACCCGCAGGGTGACCTCGTCACCACACGTCGGGTTGACGTGGTGCACCTCGGCGTCGAACGGGTCCCGCAGGCCCTTGTGGTGCGGGTGACGGTAGTGGTCGAGGATGATCTCCTCGTAGAGCGAGTCGAGGTTCACGACGCCACCCCGAAGAACCGGCGTACCTCGTGCAGTCCGTCGATCAAGGCGTCGACCTCCTGCGGTGCGGTGTAGAGGTAGAACGACGCACGCGTCGTCGCGGCCACGCCGAAGCGTTGGCAGACCGGCCGGGCGCAGTGGTGGCCGGCCCGTACGGCGACGCCGCGCGAGTCGAGGACCTGGCTCACGTCGTGGGGGTGCACCCCTTCGACGACCAGGGAGATCGCGCCGCCCCTCTGCTGCGCCGTCGAGGGACCGACGACCCGGACACCATCGACCTCGGCGAGCCGCTCGAGGGCGTAGGCGGTGATGGCGTGCTCGTGGGCCGCGACCACGTCCATCCCGACCGCCGACAGGTAGTCGACGGCCGCGCCCAGGCCGACCGCCTGCGCGATCGGCGGCGTACCGGCCTCGAAGCGGTGCGGCGGCGCGGCGTAGGTGGAGCCCGTCATCTCGACGACCTCGATCATCTCGCCACCGCCGAGGAAGGGCGGGAGCGAGGCAAGGAGGTCGTAGCGACCCCACAGCACGCCGATGCCGGTGGGCCCGCACATCTTGTGCCCGGTGAACGCGACGAAGTCGGCACCGAGCCGCGAGACATCGACCGGCAGCTGCGGGACCGACTGGGAGGCGTCGACGACGACCAGCGCACCCACCTGGTGGGCACGCTCGGCCACGAGCTCGACGGGGTTGAGCGTGCCGAGCGCGTTGGAGACGTGCACGAGCGACACGACCTTGGTGCGCTCGTTGATGATGCTGTCGAGCTGGGACAGGTCGAGGCGGCCCTCGTCATCGACGGTGAGCCAGCGCAGTGTCGCGCCCGTGCGCTGCGTCACCATCTGCCACGGGACGATGTTCGAGTGGTGCTCCATCTCCGTGATGACCACCTCGTCGCCGGGGCGCAGCCCGTGGGGCTGGTCGGCCCACGCCAGCACGTTGGCGACGAGGTTGAGCGCCTCGGAGGAGTTCTTGGTGAAGACGACCTCCTCGCGGCTGGGTGCCCCGATGAAGGCGGCGATCTTGTCGCGCGCACCCTCGAAGAGCTCAGTCGACTCCTGGCCGAGCATGTGCATCGCCCGGGCGACGTTCGCGTTGTGCTGGCCGTAGTAGTCGGCGATCGCCTCGATGACCTGCCGCGGCTTCTGCGAGGTGTTGGCGCTGTCGAGGTAGACCAGCGGCGAGCCGTCGGGCAGCACGCGTTCCAGCACGGGGAAGTCCTTGCGGATCCTCTCGACGTCCAGCGGACTGCTGAAGGTCATGTGGCCGCCCTGGTCAGGAACCGCTCGTAGCCTTCTGCCTCCAGCTGGTCGGCGAGCTCGCGCCCGCCCTCCTCGACCACGCGGCCGTCGACGAAGACGTGCACGAAGTCGGGCTGGATGTAGCGCAGGATGCGCGTGTAGTGGGTGATCAGCAGTACGCCGGTGTCGCCTCCCGAGCGCACCCGGTTGACACCCTCGGAGACCACCTTGAGGGCGTCGATGTCCAGCCCCGAGTCGGTCTCGTCGAGCACCGCGATCTTGGGGCGCAGCAGCTCGAGCTGCAGGATCTCGTGGCGCTTCTTCTCGCCTCCGGAGAAGCCCTCGTTGACGCTGCGCTCGGCGAACGACGGGTCGACCGACAGCCGGTCCATGGCGGCCTTGACGTCCTTGACCCAGGTGCGCAGCTTGGGCGCCTCGCCGTCGATCGCGGTCTTGGCCGAGCGCAGGAAGTTGGAGACCGAGACGCCGGGCACCTCGACGGGGTACTGCATCGCGAGGAACAGCCCGGCGCGCGCCCGCTCGTCGACGGTCATCGCAAGGACGTCCGCACCGTCGAGGGTCACCGTGCCGGCGGTCACCGTGTACTTGGGGTGGCCCGCGATCGAGTAGGCCAGCGTCGACTTGCCCGAGCCGTTGGGGCCCATGATCGCGTGGGTCTCACCGGCCCGGACCGTGAGGTCGACGCCGCGCAGGATCTCCTGTGCCCCGGACTCGGTGTCGACGGAGACGTGCAGGTCGCGGATCTCGAGGACGGACATCTTCGGGGTTCTCCAGACGGGACTGATGGCGGCGTGGTCAGCGGGTGACGGAGACGAGGACGTCGTCACCGTCGATCTTGACGGGGTAGACGGGCACGGGCTGGGTGGCCGGGAGGCCGGTGGGCTTGCCGGTGAGCAGGTCGAAACGTGAGCCGTGCAGCCAGCACTCGATCGTCTGGTCGTCGACCTCGCCCTCGGACAGCGCCACGTTGGCATGCGAGCAGACGTCGTGGATGGCGTAGACCTCCCCCTCGCTGCGCACGATCGCGACAGGCACGCCGTTGATCGTCACGCGCACGGCGCCGCCGTCGGGAACGGCGTCCACGGTGGTGGCCTTGACGAACTGGGCGCCCTCCCGCAGTCCGCCGCTCATCAGCGCACCGCCCCTTCGAGCTCGGCCTCCACGGCGGTGAGCAGCCGCTGCTGGATCTCCGGGATGCCGATCTGGTTGATGACGTCGGCGAAGAAGCCGCGCACCACCAGCCGGCGTGCCTCGGTCTCCGGGATGCCGCGCGACTGCAGGTAGAACAGCTGCTCGTCGTCGAACCGGCCGGTCGCACTGGCGTGACCGGCTCCGGTGATCTCGCCGGTCTCGATCTCGAGGTTCGGCACCGAGTCGGCGCGCGCCCCGTCGGTCAGTACCAGGTTGCGGTTGAGCTCGAACGTGTCGGTCCCCTCCGCCGCGGCGCGGATGAGGACGTCGCCGATCCACACCGTGTGCGCGTCCGTGCCCTGCAGTGCACCCTTGTAGACCACGTTGGAGCGGCAGTGCGGCACGGCGTGGTCGACAAAGAGCCGGTGCTCGAGGTGCTGTGCCGAGTCAGCGAAGTAGAGCCCCAGCATCTCGACGTCGCCGCCGGGCCCGCTGAAGCGCGCCTCGGGGGCGATCCGGACGACGTCGCCGCCGAAGGTGACCACGATGCTCTTGAGCCTGGCGTCACGGCCGAGCCTGACCGACTGCTGGGAGAGGTGCACGGCGCCGTCGTCCCAGTCGTTGAGGCTGACGAGCGTGAGGTGCGCACCGTCGCCGACCAGGACCTCGACGTTGTCGGCGTACGTCGCGCTGCCGACGTGGTCGAGCACGACGACCGCCCTGGCGAACGGCTTGACGTCGACGAGCAGGTGCCCGAACGCCGTACCGCCCTCGCCGCGCAGCGTCACGACGGTCGGCCGCGAGGCCTCGACCTCGGCCGGCACCGTCACGACCGTGGCGCGGTCGAAGGAGCTGAAGGCGCGGGCCGCCACCCGGTCGGCGGGGACGCCGGCGCGCCCGAGGCGCCGGTCCTCGCGACCGACGGCCTCCACGGTCACCTCGGGAGCGGCGTCGACGTCGACAAGGACCTTGCCGTCGCCGGGGCCCTCGTCCTCGTGCAGGTGACGCAGCCGGTCGAGCGGCGTGAAGCGCCACTCCTCCTCCCGCCCCGTCGGCACGGCGAAGTCGGCGACGTCGTAGGAGGAGAACCGCTCTCCGCGACTGTCACCGGGTACCGGGGTGGCACCGTGCGAGTGAGGCTTGCCGCTGAAACCGCCCGTGTCGGGCGAGAGGATCTCAGCTGCGGTGTTGGTCACCGACATGGATTAGCCCACGGCTCCTTCCATCTGCAGCTCGATCAGCCGGTTGAGCTCGAGGGCATACTCCATCGGCAGCTCCTTGGCGATCGGCTCGACGAAGCCGCGCACGATCATCGCCATCGCCTCGTCCTCGGTCAGGCCGCGGCTCATCAGGTAGAAGAGCTGGTTCTCGCTGACCTTGGAGACGGTCGCCTCGTGGCCCATCGTCACGTCGTCCTCGCGGACGTCGACGTAGGGATAGGTGTCGCTGCGGCTGAGGGTGTCGATGAGCAGCGCGTCACACTTCACGGTCGACCGGGAGTGGTGCGCGCCTTCCTGCACCTGCACGAGCCCGCGGTACGACGTGCGGCCGCCGCCCCGTGCGACCGACTTGCTGATGATCGTCGAGGAGGTGTGCGGCGCGGCGTGCACCATCTTGGCGCCGGCGTCCTGGTGCTGGCCCTCGCCCGCGAACGCGACGGAGAGCGTCTCGCCCTGGGCGTGCTCGCCGAGCAGGTAGCACGCGGGGTACTTCATGGTGACCTTCGAGCCGATGTTGCCGTCGATCCACTCCATGCGGCCACCGGCCTGCACGGCGGTGCGCTTGGTCACCAGGTTGTAGACGTTGTTCGACCAGTTCTGGATCGTCGTGTAACGGACGTGGGCGTCCTTCTTCACGATGATCTCGACCACGGCCGAGTGCAGCGAGTCGCTGGAGTAGATCGGGGCGGTGCAGCCCTCGACGTAGTGCACCGACGAGCCCTCGTCGGCGATGATCAGCGTCCGCTCGAACTGGCCCATGTTCTCGGTGTTGATGCGGAAGTAGGCCTGCAGCGGGATGTCGACCTTGACCCCCGGCGGCACGTAGATGAAGGACCCGCCCGACCACACAGCGGTGTTGAGTGCGG
>JAVEDI010000083.1 GCA_030841035.1 Actinomycetota bacterium | reverse complement strand
ATCGGGGTGAAGCCGAAGAAGGAGCAGTCGTTGGTGAACCACAGGCCGTGCATGCCCGCGTAGCTGGCACCCCCGGTGGCGGAGAAGGTCGCGATGAGTGTTCCGACCGGCAGGTCGCAGGCGCTGTTGGTGACCCGTACCGGCGTCTTGGCCGTCTCGGTGTAGACACCCCCGGACGGGCTGCCCGCGGCTTACGACCTACGGATCACGCGGTGAGAACTTCGTGAAACTCGCCGGACCGTGCTGCTGACCTGGCAGATGTGGACGGGCCCGAAGCGCCTTCCATGACCGAGGTCCCCGTCGAGCCCGAGGACCTCGGTGGTGGGACGACGATGCTGTCGACCCATGTCGGCGTTCCGGTCAGGCGTCGCGCCGCTTGAGGACCGCAGCTGAGCCGGCAACGACCGCGGTGACCCACCCCAGCAGCACCAGGAGGCTGGTCGTGGCCGACAAGCTCCCGGTGGCCGGATGCGCGCTGAACATCGTGGCGCCGGCGTTGCTCGGCAGGTACGGGAGGACGTGGTCGCGCCAGCTCGCCGGGAGCAACAGGCCGAGGGTGGGCAGCACCAGCAACACCCCGAACAGGGTGGCGACGCCTCCGGCGGTGCTGCGGATGAGGAAGCCGAGGCCCACGGAGAACACCCCGATCAGCGCGAGGTAGCCGGCGACGCCGACGATGGCCCTCGCGGCGCCGGTGGCTGACAGGGTCGTTCCGTGTGTGCCGAGCAGCCGCTGGCCGCCGAGGAATGCGACGACGCCGGCGGCCAGCATCAGGCCGAACGTCACGCCGGCGTACAGCGTGGCCTTGGCCCACAGCACGGGCAGGCGCCTCGGCACAGCCGCGAACGTCGCGCGGATCATGCCGGTGGCGTACTCGCCGGTGACCAGCAGGACACCCAGGACGCCGACAGCGAGCTGTGCCAGGACGTAGCCGGCGAGGGAGGTGTCGATCGGGCTGAACGACGCCTGTTCGTCCGGGCGCATCTCCGACCAGTGCCCGTTGCTGGCCCAGCCGAAGACCCAGCCGATCGCCACCATCAGTACGACGCCGGCGGCCAGGGTCAGTGTCGTCGAGCGCAGTGAACGCATCTTGGTCCACTCGCTGAGCAGGACCCGCGCGGGCGTGACCGGCTCGACCGTCACCGTTGCGGAGACGAAGGACGTGCTGGGGGACCGTGCGACGAGGGTGCTCATGATGCGCTCCTGACGTGGTGGCCGATCGGGGTGTGGGCGTGGTACTCGACCTCGTCGCGGGTCATCTCCATGAACGCCTCCTCCAGCGACACCTGCTTGGGCGCGAGCCCGTGAAGGCTGATGTGCAGATCACGGGCGCGGTCGCCGACCTGCGCGGCGGTGAGTCCGGTGACCTCGAGCGTCTCGTGCCCGGTGCGGGCGACCGTGATGTCGGGAGCGACGAGAGCGTCGGCCAGGGCTGCGGCGTCCGGCGAGCGGAGGACGACGGCGCTGCTGGATGCCTGCGCGAGGAGCTCGGACATGGGCATGTCCGCCATCAGTCGTCCACGGCCGACGACGATGACGTGCTCGGCGGTCAGGGCCATCTCGCTCATCAGGTGGCTGGAGACGAACACGGTGTGCCCGTCCGCGGCGAGGCCCTTGAGCAGGTTCCGGATCCAGCGGATCCCCTCCGGGTCCAGGCCGTTCACCGGCTCGTCGAGGATCAGCGTCTCGGGGTCGGCCAGCAGCGCCGACGCGATCCCGAGCCGCTGACCCATGCCGAGGGAGAAACCGCCGGCCCGCTTGCGAGCTACGTCCTGCAGACCGACCATCTCGATCACCTCGACCACGCGGCTCCTCGAGATGCCGTGGGTCGCCGCTAGTGACAGGAGGTGGTTGTACGCCGACCGGGAGGTGTGGACCGCCCGCGCCTCGAGCAGGGCGCCGACCACCTGCATCGGCCGGGGGTGCTTGCGGTAGGGCTCGCCGCCGACCGTGACGGTGCCGCCGCTGGGTGCGTCGAGGCCGAGGATCATCCGCATCGTCGTCGACTTGCCGGCACCGTTGGGTCCCAGGAACCCGGTGACGATCCCGGGTCGCACGGTGAAGGTCAGGTCGTCGACGGCGATCTTGTCGCCGTACTTCTTCGTCAGGTTCTTCGCTTCGATCATGGTGATCGTCCTTCGGTGGGTTGAGGTCGATGCTGTGGGTGCCGGCGGTGGCGAGCGTGGTGACCGAGGTTCTCCTCAGCGCGTCGCGCCGGTGACCTCCGCCTCGAGCGATGGCGAGCCCGGCCCGCCGCTCTGCGGCGGCACGAGTGCGGACACCGGGGCGGGGCTGGACCGGCGCGTCGGCCCATCGTTGTCGAGGCTGAGATGAGGCAGCAGCCGGTCGAGCCAGCCGGGCAGCCACCAGTTGGCCCGGCCCATCAGTGCCATCGTTGCGGGCACCAGGATCATCCGGACGACGGTGGCGTCGATCGCGATGGCCGTAGCCAGCCCCAGCCCGATCATCTTCACGAAGGGCGAGGGGTCGGTGACGAACGAGAGGAACACGCACATCATGATCAGCGCGCCCGAGGTGATGACTCGTCCGGTGGAGGCCAGTCCCCGAGCGACGGACTCGGCGTTGTCCCCGGTGGCGTGGTACGCCTCGCGGATGCGGGAGACGAGGAAGACCTCGTAGTCCATCGACAGCCCGAACAGGACCGCGAAGAAGATCACGGGCAGCGGCGAGGCGATCCGGTAGGTGCCGTCGAGGCCGAAGAGCCCGCTCAACCACCCCCACTGGAAGACGGCGACGATGACCCCGTAGGCACCGCCGATGGACAGCAGGTTCATCGCGGCGGCCTTCAGCGGGACGGTGACGGACCGGAACACGATCATCAGGAGGAGCACAGAGGCCGCCAGGATCGCGCCGATGAACAGTGGCAGCGTGTCGGACAGCTGCTTGTCCAGGTCGAGGGTCAGGGCGGTCGGGCCGGTCACGTACACCCCGTCCGGGGTGAGGGCACGAACCCGCTCGAGCGTCCGCACGGTGGCGGGGTCGGCCGGCTCGGTGCGGGGCAGCGTGGGCAGGACCACGGTGTCACCGCTGGCGCTGACCCGCGGCTCGCCTACCTGCGCGATGCCGGGGTCCTCGGCGATGCGCTCGGCGAGCGCCGGGATGTCGTCGGCTCCCAGTCCGTTGCCCTTGAGGTCGGCGACGACGGACAGGGGCGCGTTGAAGCCGGGTCCGAAACCGTCGGCGAGCAGGTCGTAGGCCTTGCGCTCGGTCTGGCTGGTCGGGTTGTCGCCGGCATCCGGGAAGCCCGTGTCGAGCGACAGTGCGGGGGCAGCCATCGTCAGGAGGAAGAGTGCGCCCACGACCAGGTACGGCCAGGGCCGGCCCGAGATCCGGTGCGCGAGCCGCCACCAGACTGTGGCCTCGGCGGTCTTGGCGACACGCCGCCGGCCGACGAGCCGTCCGGTGTCGATGCGGTCCCCCAGCAGCGACAGCAGCGCCGGCAGCAGGGTGATGGCGGTCGCCACGGCGAACAGTACGACGATCGAGGTGCCCAGCCCGATGGAGGCGAGGAACCCCACTCCGGTGAGCGCGAGGGCGGCCATCGCCAGCACGACGGTGCCGCCGGCGAAGAAGACGGCTGTGCCGGACGAGCCCATCGCGGCGGACAGCGCCTGGGAGCCGGGTTGTCCGCCGCTGCGGTTCTCGCGGTACCGGGAGACGACGAACAGGGCGTAGTCGATGCCGACTCCCAGCCCCACCATGGCGCCGATCGTCGGTGCGGCGGTGGAGACGGACATGCTGCCGGCCAACAGCACCACGCCGGTGTACCCGAGGGCGACCGCGACCAGCGCGAGCACGATCGGCACGAGGGCGGCCACGACCGTCCCGAAGGCGACGAGGAGGACGACGAGGGCGGCGACGAGGCCGATCGCCTCGGCACCCGAGGACTTCTTCTCGGCGTTGAGGAACGCTGCGTCCCCGCCGAACTCGGCCTTCACCCCGCCGGCACGGGCCGGCTCGAGGGCGTGCCCGAGCGCGGCTGCCGTCGCGCGACCGAACTCGGTCGACGGCACGTCCAGCGTGATCTCGGCGAACGCGATCCGGCCGTCGGCCGAGACCCGACCGGTCTGGAACGGGTCGCTCACGGTGGCGACGTGCGCGATCTTCGCGACCTGTGAGAGCGCCGACTCGACGCCCGGACGGAAGCTGGTCACCCGCTGGCCGTCGGGTGCCGCGAACACGGCGACCGCGCTACCGCCCGCGGCCTCGGGGAAGCGCTGCTCGAGCAGCTTCATCGCGTCGGCGCTCTCGCTGCCCGGTGCGCTGAAGTCGTCGGAGAACGCGCCACCGAGGGCGCCGGAGAGGGCCACGACGAATGCGGCAAGGACCGCCCACACGCCGATCGTGATCCATGGTCTGCGTGCACTTGCGTCGCCGATACGGCGGATGAAGCGGTTCATGGGGTGCTCCCGGTCGTGGTCTGGTCGGTCATCGGGACTGGACGGGCAGGTCGGGCTCGACCTGGGCGACGGAGATCAGCGGTAGGCCCAGGTCGCGGACCTTCTGCAGCAGGCCGTGCAGCGCGGCCTGGTCGACGACCGGGCCGTGGACGACGGTGGTGCCGTCGCTCAGGTGAGTGAGGGTCAGGCCGTCGAACCAGGCAGCCCAGCGGTTGTCGAGGTGGCCCTCGAGTCGGATCTCGTACCGCCCGGCCTGGTGCCAGCTGTCCGACGACGGGTGTGGGTCGTTCATGGGGGTTCCTTCGCGCGCTGCTCGGGGCGGTCTCCGGCGGGTGGTCGGAGGTTCGTCCAGGTGTGCGGAAGGTAGGAACGGATGTGGTGAGCCGGGATCACCACACATGGTGAGCGAGGTGGTGAACCTCGCCACCGGTGCCCGGGGCTCCTGCCAATCGGCCGCGGATCGGCCGGCCGGCTGGCAGACTCGCTGCTCCGAGCAGATGGGTGCCCGGCACGGCTCCCCGTCCGCCGCCTGGCCAGACCGCTGAAGGAAGCGCCATGCCGGACGTGTCCCGTCCCCTCGACGGCATCCCGCTCGCCCGCCAGCGGCGGTCTCCTCCGGCCGAGCTGGACGGGGAGCCGGTGCGCACCTCGGCGGTACCCGACCAGGGCGGGGCCGCAGAGCCGCCCAGAGTGGGCTGGGGCTTCATCTCCCTCTACACGTTGGCCTACATCAGCACCAGCCTGCTGTTCCTCGCGCCGCTGCTGGTCACGTTGGCGCTGAAGGTCAACTCTCTGGTGGGGACCGCGCAGGCACCGAAGAGCCTCTCGCTCGTGGCCGGGGTCGGGGCCCTGCTGTCGATGGTCGGGAACCCGTTCTTCGGCAAGCTGAGCGACCGCACCTCCTCCCGGCTCGGCATGCGACGGCCGTGGATGGTCGTGGGCCTGCTCGGGGGATCGCTCGGCGTCCTCATCGTGGCGCTGGCGCCGAACATCCCGGTCGTGCTGCTCGGGTGGTGCCTCGCGCAGCTGTTCTTCAACGCGCTGCTCGCCGCCCTCGTCGCGGTGCTGCCCGACCATGTCCCGCCCGCTCAACGTGGGTCGGTCTCGGGCGTCCTCGGTGTCTGCGTGCCGGTCGCATCGGTGACCGGGACCTACCTGGTGAAGCTGTTCACCGGCAACCAGCTCGCCATGTTCCTCCTCCCGTGCGCCATCGGCGGATTCTTCATCCTGCTCTTCGCGGCGACACTGCACGACCGCCGGCTGGCCAGGGCGGACAAGCCGCCCTGGTCGCTGCGAGAGCTCGCCAGCACCTTCTACATCAACCCGCGCACGAGCCCCGACTTCGCCTGGGCCTTCGCCAGCCGCTTCCTGTTCGTCCTGGCCTACGCCTTCCTGGCGACGTACCAGACCTACTACCTGCTGGACAAGATCGGCACCGCCGAGGACGACATCCCGCGCCAGGTGTTCCTCGGGACGCTCGTCCAGTCCACCGTCGTCATCGCGGCCTCCCTCCTGGGCGGCCGGCTCTCCGACCGCAGCGGCCGACGGAAGATCTTCGTTCTCGCCGCGTCGAGCGGCTACGGCGTCGCGATGTTCGTCATCGCCCTCGCCAGCAGCTTCAACGGCTTCCTGCTCGGCATGGCCATCGGCGGCCTCGGCTTCGGCGTGTACGTCGCCGTGGACCTCGCGCTCGCCGCCGACGTGCTGCCCGACGAGGCCAGCGCCGCCAAGGACCTCGGTGTCTTCAACATCGCCGGAGCGCTGCCGTTCTCCGTGGCTCCGGCCATCGCGCCGGCCATCCTGGGGGTGTCCGGCGGCAGCTACGGCGTGCTGTACGCCGTGGCGGGCGTCAGCGCCGTGCTCGGCGCCGCCGCCGTCCTTCCGGTGAGGGGGGTGCGCTGAGCCCCGGCTACCCGGCGCGCCGGGCAGCGGGCGGTCAGCGTCGGGTGCGCAGCAGGTCGAGCTCCCTCGCGCGGCGGACCGCTGTCCGACGGCTGTTCACGCCGAGCTTGGCGTAGATGTTCTTGGTGTGCGTGCGCACCGTGTTCAGAGACAGCACGAGCTCACGGGCGATGTGCGGACCATCCAGGTCGCCGGCGAGCAGCCGGAGCACGTCGAGCTCGCGATCGCTGAGCTGCTCGACGAGAGTGGCCGACCTGCTCGGACGCGCCGGTGTCTCGCCGAAGGTGGCCAGCAGCCGCCGGACGTAGCCCGGGACGATGCCGCGCTGCCCGGCCGCCGCGAGCAGGGTGGCGAGGGGCGGCCCCTCGTCGGTGAAGATCCGCACGTAGCCCTCGGGCTCCGCCAGCGCCAGCGCCCGTTCCAACGGCCCCACGGCGTCAGCGACGTCGCCGCGCGCCTGTAGCGCGAGGGACCGCAGCACCAGGATCTCGATGACGCTGCCGGTGCGGCCGCCGTCTTCTGCGGCCGCGAGGAGGCGCTCCAGCAGCTCGAGCGCCTGCTGCCCGGACCTCACGACGCGATCGGTCCGGTACTGCGCCAGCAGTGCCCTGGCCAGCGTCACGTGCTCGAACTCGCGCAGGTAGCTCAGGTCGTCCTCGACGGACAGGCCCTGCCCGTGCAGCCAGCCGAACGCGTCCCCCAGCCTCCCTTGCTCGACCCACAGCCGCGCCCTCATCGCCGGGACCGGCCGGACGTTGGGGGAGAAGTCACCGACGTACACCCGCGCCGCGTCGTCGAGCAGCTCGACCGCGCCGGCCAGATCTCCTTCGGCCTGCCGGACCCGGGCCATGACGACCCGCCATCGGTAGGGGTTCTGCGGGAGCCCGAGGTGCTCGCCCAGCTCCTGGCTCCGCGCCAGGAGCTCGGTGGCAGCCGGCAGGTCGTCGTGCTCGCGGTGGAGCGCGGCCATCCCGACGTACATGTCGGCCGTCCCGCGCAGGACTGGCCCGTCCTGCTCCTCGGCGAGCCGCAACGCCTGCCGGTAGGTGCGCATCGCCTCCCCGAGGCGGCCCTGGACGATCTGGATGTCGGCCAAGGCCAGGGCAAGGCCCTGGACGTCGGCGATGTGCCCGGCCCGCTCCATGCTCACCAGGGACTCGGCGTAGCCGGCGCGCGCAGCGTCGAGATCGCCGGTGCCCCATGATGCGAGCCCGATGAGCGCCGCAGCCGCTGCGCGCCCGAGATGGTTGTCGTTGTCCGCGCCGGCGAGGTCCAGCGCCCGCCGGGCATGGGTCACGGTGGCGGTCCTGTCGCCGAGGATCAGCGCCTGCCCGGCACGGTGGATCGCCACCGCCGTGGGAAGGGCGCGGAACTGCTCTTCGTCCACCACCACCATCTCGGGTGGCCGGGGACACGACCCCCTACCGTCGCCCGACACGGCGTCCAACCACCGTTCGGCGTCCCGCAGGCGTGCCTCGACGCCCTCCACCTCGCCGCGCACCAGCAGTGTCCCGGCGTAGTCGTTGCTGAGCACCGGTCTTACCCGGATGTGCGAGTCGGGAAGCGCCTCCAGCCAGCGCCGCAGAGTCGCATCCTGCCGGTCCCGGCGCGTCGCCGGGGCCGCCAGCTCCACCAGGTCGGCCGCCCGCTCGAAGTCCTCGGCGGCCAGCGCGTGGTCGATGGCGACGGCCCGTTCACCGTGCTGCTCGTACCAGTCGCTCGCCCGCCGGTGGAGCGAGGGCACCAGGTCGGGGTGCTGGTCCAGCAACCGCACGCGCAGCACGTCCGCGAAGAGGTGGTGGTAGCGGTACCAGCGACGGCGGTCGTCGAGCGGGACCAGGAACAGGTTGCCGCGGTCCAGCGCCTCCAGCATCGCCTTCGCGCCGTCCTGCTCGGTGACTGCGTCGCACAGGGCAGCGCTGAGCCGGTCCAGGACCGAGGTGTGCAGCAGGAAGTGCTGCACATCGGCGGGCTGACGCTGCAGCACCTCCTCGACCAGGTAGTCGACGACGTACCGAGCGTCTCCGGAGAAGCCGGCGATGAAGCCGGCGACATCGTCGCGGCCCTGCATGGACAACGCCGCCAGCTGGAGCGCCGCGATCCACCCTTCGGTGCGCCCCTCCAGCGCGGCCACGTCCGCCGCCGTCAGGTTCAGGCCCATCACCCCGTTGAGGTACGTCACGGCCTCGTCCGGGGTGAAGCGCAGCTCGGCGGCGCGAGTCTCGAGCAGCTCTCCACGCGCCCGCAGCCGTGCCATCGGCAACGCGGGATCGGCCCGGCCGGCCAGCACCAGGTGCAGCTGCGGGGGTAGATGATCCAGCAGGAACGCCATCCCGTCCTGCACCTCGGGCGCGTCGATGACGTGGTAGTCGTCGAGCACCAGTACGACGTCGTTCCCGATGCGGCCGAGGTCGTTCAGCAGTGTCGTGAGCATCGTCTCGGTCGGGGCCGGTTGGGGACCCTGCAGGAGTGCGAGCGCGCTCGCGCCGACTCCGGGGGCCGCGCTGCGCAGCGCGGCGATCAGGTACGTCCAGAAGGACCCGGGGTGGTTGTCGCCGCGGTCCAGCGACAGCCAGGCGACGCTGCGCTGCTCGGCCGGTGCCGAGGCAAGCCACCCGGCCGACCACTCGGCCAGCAGCGTGGTCTTGCCGAAGCCGGCCGGGGCGGCGACGAGCATCAGCTTCGACGCGGCCCCACGGTCCAGGCGCTCGCACAGCCGCTGGCGCGGCACCAGCCCACGTGGCGACCTGGGGAGGTAGAGCTTGGTCTCGAGCAGGAGGCTCGGCGCTACCGTCTCCTGCCGCGAGGGCGTCACCTCACGGATTGTGCCCCGCCCCGCCCACCGGTGTGGGGGAACTGCCCACCAGCCGGGGGCGATCGGCTCGGTGGTGCTCGTCAGCGCTCCGGCTCCGCGGCCCGCCGGGCGCGCGCGCGGCGCTTGCCCTCGTGCATCGCCGCCACACGGGCGACCGGGATGCTGTGCCCCTCCTCGACCAGTCCGGGTCCGAGGGTCTGTGGCGGCGGCATCAGGGCGGTCCACGGGTCGGCGTCGCCGACCAGCCGCGGGACCGTCGTGATCGTGAAGTCTTCCGCCGAGGCGCCGGCGAGGTCGTCCCAGCCGAGCGGGAACGACACCGGTACGCCGGCGCGCACCCTCGGGCTGTAGGCCGCCACCACCGTCGCCCCGGCCGCGCGGGTCGCGTCGAGGAACACCTTCCCGCCGCGCTCCTCGACGAGGAAGGCCGTCGTCGTCAGTCCCGGGTCGAGCCGCTCGGCGCGGGCCGCGACAGCGCGGGTGGCGGCCGCGACGTCCATCGCCGACGACCCTGGAGCCAGCGGGACGACGACGTGCACGCCCTTGGCCCCGCTGGTCTTGGCCAGCGCCGCCATGCCCTCCTCGCGCAGCACCTGCCGCACCAGCACCGCGGCCTGCACTGCGCGCGCGAACGCGTCGGAGCCCGCCGGCGGGTCGAGGTCGACGACCAGGTGCGTGGGGGCGTCGAACGCGTGCCCGAGATAGAGGGTCGGGTGGTACTCGACCGCGCGCTGGTTGGCGAACCACAGCAGGGTCTCCCGGTCGTCGCAGACGGGGTAGCGGACCACCCGCCTCCCGTCCTGCGTGGCGACGTCGAGCGTCGGGATCGACGCAGGGGCGTACGCCGGCAGGTTCTTCTGCATGAACGGCGCCTGCCCGCGCAGTACCCGGACAAGGGTCAGTGCGCGCCCGGTGAGCACCGGCACGAACCGGTCGGCGACGGCGTCCAGGTAGTCGAGCAGGTCGCGCTTGGTCGCGCCGGCGTCGGCGAACAGCGGCTGGTCCAGATTGGTCAGCCGTACACCGGAGCGTGCCTCCTCGGGCATGGCGACATCCTGCCCCCCACCGGCGCCCGGTGGGGCCGTGGGCCGGAGTCAGCCCGTGCTGGTGGGCGAGAGTCCGGTGAGCACGGCGGTGGCGCCCAGCAGCAGCACGCCGAAGAGGAACTCGACAGCGACGCTGCCGCCGATGACGCGCATCCGTGCGGCTCCCTCCTGCGGCGTGGCGGCGGCCTGGAGTCGGCGGAGCAGCACGAAGTGGTTGAGCCCACCGAGCCCGACGATCCACGCGAACAGCCAGACCTTGACCAGCAGCGTCTGGCCGTACGCCGTCGTGCGCAGAGCCCCGACGTCGTCCAGCACGGCCAGCGCGTTCAGCGCACCGGTGACGGCGGTAGCGAGCACGGCCAGGAACGCCAGCCGGGCGAACCTGGCCAGGGTCGGCGAGAACAGGTGCAGCTGGCTACGGGCGTCACGAGTGGCCAACGCCACCGGCAGAGCCGTGGCCAGCACGCAGATGCCCGCCAGCCACACGGCGCTGGTCGCCAGGTGCGCGAGGTTGACGGGTACGGCGAGCAACGGCCGGGGGCCGGCCGCGGCATGGCTGGTCATCGCGATCGACGCCAGCAGGGCTGTGCCGAACACGGTCCAGCCGATCCAGAACGTGCGGTCCTCGGCGGGCATGGCACGAGCTCCCTCGGCGCGGGCCAGGCGGTCGCGCAGCTGTCCGCGCAGCGCAGCGAACATCGCGACGGTCAGCACCAGCCGTAGCGCGGTCCAGCCGCCGAACCCGGTGCCGAGGGTGTCCACCACGTCGGACGCGCGCACCGAGGCGCCGTGTCGCTGTGCGGCATCCCGGACCTGGCCGAGGAGGGTCAGCAGGGAGCCGACGGTCAGCCCCGCAAAGGCCGCGTCGGCCTCCAGGGCCAGCCGGCGAGCCATCCGTTCGTGGCCCCGGCGCCACTTCGTGTCGGTGGCCGCGGCGAACCCGTGGTGCAGCACCAGTGCGTAGACCGGCCCCAGGCCGAACAGGAAGGCGGCCCCGGCGAACGTCGTGATGCGCCCGGAGGCGAGCAGCGCGTCCACGCTGGACTATGCCGCCCGACCCGTGCTCTTCCCGCCCGAGGTGTCGCGGGTGGCGCGCGTGCGGGCACGGACGAGCAAGGCTCCGGCGAGGGCGCCTGCCGCACCGGCGCCGAGCACCCACAGCCCCGTGGGGACGCCGCCGCCACCGGCGGCCGACTTCCCGGCAGCGGGCGAGGCGCCGGCGGTGGCTGGTTCCAGGGTCGGGTTCGAGGTCGTGTCCGGGCTCGCCGGCCCGGACGCCGCAGGGCTGGCGCTCGTGCAGGCACCGTCCCCGGTCACCGTGAACGTGAGGTCGACGTCGGAGGAGTGCCCGTCGGCGCCGGAGAGCACGGCCACGGCGACCGACCATCTCCCCGGCTGGCCCGGCTGCGTCTCGACGAGGAGGTCTTGACCCTTGACGCTGACATCGCTGGTGACGTCGCGACCGCATCCGTCACGCACGAGCGCGACGGTCGTGCGTGCAGGGGCCTCGCTGAAGGTCAGCCGGATCTGCGTGGGCGCCGTGGCCAGCACCGCGCCGGAGCGAGGGTCGCTCGCGCGCAGCCGGGCATGCGCCACGGCGGGTGTGGCGAGCGGTAGCGCGAGCAGCATCGTGGTCGCGATCACCACGACGAGCCGCGCGGCGCGGTGCGGCGTACGGAGCGGCAGGAGACGAGCCCGCAGGCTGGCAGGGTGCATGACGTCGATCATGGCCGAACCCGGGTGAGCGTCGCCGGGCCATCTCACCCGATAGGCGGATGAAGTCAGCCATCGAGGCGTACGCCGCGCAGTGCTCGGGCCGGGGGCGGCGCGGTGACAAATCGGTCTACGGAGGCACAGACAGCCGCTGACCAGGCATTTTGCGTTCGTGTCACGGCCGACCGCAAGGCTCTCTTCGCGCGGGTGATCTTGTAAGGGCCCGGCGCAAACACCTCTGGGGGGGAAGCGCACGTTGACTGTCCGCACGCTTGTTTTCCGTTCGTCCGTCCGTTCGCCGCAGCACGCCCGGCCTCGCCGCGCTCGAGCCCGCCGGGGCAGCTCCCGCAGGTGGGGCGCGGCGGCAGTCGTCGTGGCCGTCGGCGCCGTGCTGGTCAACGGGGCCCCGGCAGATGCCCAGGTGACCCAGCAGGTGGAGCCCGGGCAGAACATCACGGTCTTCCACAACATCGACATGGTCGCGGTCTCCGGCTACGAGCCGGTCGGCAGCCCGATCACGGTCGAGGTCCTGCGCGGCGGCATCATGGTGGGGTCCTCGACCGGCCGGACCGTCGCCGGCCCGGACGGGCCCGGCTACGAGGTCAACCACGTCGGCGGCGCCTGCTGGGACCGCAACGTCCCGGACATCCGTCCCGGCGACCGGGTGCGGGTCACCCACAACGGTGACGTGGACGAGGTCGCTGTCGACGACATCCGCTTCACCAGCGGCCCCGTGCTGCTCGACGCGCTCGGTAACCCGGTCAGCCCGACCGGCCGCCAGCCGGCGGAGGGCGACCGGATCCAGCTCACGGGCGTGGCCCGGCGGGCCGACCTGAACCCGATCGCGGCCGCCTCGCTCGACGGCGGCGAGTTCCGCGACGGCCAGTACCGGCTCAACCCGGCGGTCACCACCGATGGCGCCGGCAACTTCACGTTGGAGTTCGTCCACCCGTACACGCCCAACATCAAGAACGACGGGCGCAGCGTCCGCGCGGCGCAAGACGCCCTGCTGAACGTCAACGGGCTGCACATGATCGGCTTCGGCCACATCGCGCCGCCGCCTGCCGAGGCGATGATGATCGAGGGCCTCGCGGACACGCCGACCCAGGGGGTGGGATGCAGCACGCCACTGATGGCCGACGGGATCACGCACACCTCGCCTGGCAGCGTGAACCTCGCGGCGCAGGCGGCGGGCACCGACCTGGTCGTCAGCGGCGTCGCGGTGGACGCCAGCTCCGTCACGGTGACGGTGGACGACGGGGACGCCGACCTCACCGACGTCGTGACCTCGCCGGCCGAGACCCCGCAGGCGGTCACCACTGACCTCAACGCCGCCGCGCGGCCGGGTCAGCAGCTGTGGACCGTCCGCATCCCGATGGCCGAGGTGCTCGCGGCCGACCTGGCCGAGGGGACGCTGAGCCTCACGCCGACGTTCACGCGCGGGGCAGCCGCCTTCGCCGGACCGGCGTACACCCTGCTGAAGGACCTCACGGCTCCTGCCGCGCCGGCCTCCGACCTCGCGAGCGGCAGCTACTTCGCCCCGCGCAGCGTGACGCTGACGGCGGCCGACCCGGCCGAGGAGACCGTCCACTACGCGTTCGGCGCAGCGGCTCCGACGGCGACCAGCCCGGTCGCGTCCGGACCGATCGCCCTCACCGGGAGCCCGACGCTGCGGGCGGTCTCCTTCGACCGCGCCGGCAACCCGAGCCCGCCCGCCTCGTGGACCTACGAGATCAAGACCCCGACCGCTCCTGCCGCACCGGCCGGGCTGCGGGTGACCGGCAGCGGCGACGGCAGCGCGACGCTGCTGTGGAACGCACCGGAGCCCAACGGGTCACCGATCCTGGACTACGTCGTGCGCTGGTACACCGCGGGAGCGGCCGTGCCGAGCCCGTCCGTGACGGCCAGCTCCACGGGCGTGACGGTGTCCAACCTGACCAACGGCACCTCCTACACGTTCGAGGTCGCCGCCAGGAACGACCGGGGCACCAGCCCGTTCTCCGCCCGGTCCGCCGCCGTGACCCCGCTGGGCCTGCCCTCGGCGCCCACGATCAGCGCCGCGCGGGCCGGTGACGGCTCGGCCACCGTGTCCTGGACGCCGTCCGCGTCCTCCGGCGGCTCGCCCATCACCGGGCACGTGGTGCGCGTCCACCTCGCCGGCACGCAGGCCTGGTTGACCGACGTACAGGTCGGCGCCGGGGACACCCGGGTGACGGTGCCCGGCCTGGCGAACGGCACGTCCTACGACTTCGCGGTCCGCGCCGTCAGCGCCGTCGGCGAAGGGCCGTGGTCGGGTCGCTCCAACAGCGTGACGCCGGCGTCGCCGCAGACCGCGACCGCGGTGACCGGCCCCAGCGCCCCCGGCATCGGCCGGCCGGTGCGGGGCAACGCCTCGGCGAGCGTCTCGTGGAACCCGCCGGCGAGCACGGGAGGGTCGCCGATCACCGGTTACCTGGTGCAGGCCTACCAGGGCGGCGCGCTGGCGCGCACGGTCACCGTCGGTCCGGGGTCGTTCAACGCCACCGTGACGGGTCTGCGCAACGGCCAGGCGTACACGTTCAGGGTGCAGGGGCTCAACGCCGCGGGCGCGGGACAGCTCTCCGCGGAGTCGGTGAAGGTCGTACCGGCCACGGTCGCCTCCGCGCCCCGCGTGGGCAGGGCCGCCGCGGGCAAGGCGGGCGGCCCGGTCACGGCGACCGCCCGGTGGTCCGGCCCGAGGTCCAACGGCGGGAGCGCCGTGACGGCCTACCAGGTCGTGGCGCAGAAGCTGAACGCCAAGGGTCGGGTCGTGGGGACCTTCACCTCGCCACGGCGCAGCGCCAGCAGCCGCGCGTACGTCATGCGGCTCAAGCCGGGCCGCTACGTCTTCAGGATCACGGCGCTCAACTCAGTGGGCAGGAGCACCCTGTCCAGCCGGTCCAACACCGTGCTGGCGCGCTGAGCGACGGCGCCGCGCCGGCCAGCCCGGGGGGGCTGGTGTCACGCCGAGTCGCGATGAGCGGCGCGGCGGGCACCGCCGGCGGCAGAACGAGAGAGCAGTGACGCGTCCGTGGGGGGCGCGACCCAAGCGTTGCCACCGGCCGGACGGCCGCGGGGCAACCAACGAACAGCAGTGGCGCAAGCCACCAGCGACATGGGGTCGAGGCAAATCATCATGACCAGCACCAGTGCACGGGTTCAGTCGGGACGCATGGGGGACCACCTACGGGCAGCCGTGCTGCCCGGCGTCGTCCTGGCCTACGCCGTCGGAGCAGCGCTGCAGCGCGCGCACGGCCAGCACGCCGGGACGATGGACCCGCTCGCTCACTGGCTGCGCGACAGCACGCTCGCCGTGCCGGTCGCGGTGCTCGTGCTCGCCGTGGCGTCGGAGCTCGCCGGCCGCGCGGCGGTCCGGGCCCGGGTCGGAGCTGTGGCGGAGGCCTTCGCGGCCTCGCTCGGCGGCGCCGTGCTGTACGCCGCGGTCATGGTGCCCGGCGGCGCCATCCACCAGCTGCTGTTCCCGACGGCCGGTCCGGTCGGGCAGGCGCATGCGCACGCGTCAGCCACTCACCTGACCTTCACCCAGCTCGGTGCCCTCAACGCCAGCGTCGCGCTTGCCGTCGCGTTGCCGCTGCTGCTGGCGCTGCGCGGTCTCACGCCCGCCCTGGAGACCATCCGCGCGGCCACCGGCTCGCGTCGAGTGCGCCGCGGCGCACTCGCGGGGACCCTGGCGTCCGCCGTGCTCATGTCGATCCTGCCGCTGCAGGGCACAGCGACTGCCGCAAGCACAACGACGGCGAAGCAAGTGGCGGCGTGCAACGCCACCACGGCCGTGCGCAGCTACGACATAGCCGCGGTGAACGTCCGCATCCCCTACAACCGCTGGGGCCAGTTCAACCCCAACGGCATGGTGTACGCCCTGCAGAGCGACAAGCGGGCGATCCTCGACTGGGACAAGCCGCTGAACACCACGGCGGACAACCGGCGGCTGCGTCCGAGGCCGTTGGTGATCCGCGCGAACGAGGGCGAGTGCGTCAAGGTCACCCTCACCAACGAGCTGGCGGCCACCCAGGCGGTCGGGATGCCGGCCAACCCCCGCGCATCCATCTCGGTCCGCGGCGTGCCCTTCGATGTGCAGAGCTCGGGCGGTTCGCACGCCGGCTACAACGACGACACGACGCTGGCGCGTGGCCAGTCACGCACGCACTACTGGCTCGCGCCGCAGGAAGGCAGCTACTTCTTCCACGACACCGCGACGCCGGCCGGAACCGACAACGACGGCGGCAGCCTCTCGCACGGCCTCTACGGCGCGTTCGTGGTCGAGCCCGCGGGGTCGACCTGGACCGACCCGCGCACCGGCAAGGCTCTCTACACCGAGACCAACCAGCAGAGCGGCGAGCTCTACCTCGACGCGGTGATCAACCCGCCCACCGGGCGGACCTTCCGCGAGACCACCCAGCTCGCGCAGGACGAGATCCCCGTGACGGCGGCCTTCTCGTTCAACTACGGCAGCGAGCCGCAGTCGGTGCGTGACGCCGAGCGTTGTGTCGACTGCATAGGCGAGGAGACGTCTCTGTCGTCGTGGGCGTACGGCGATCCCGCGCTCGTCAAGCTGGCCAGCGGCCAGGGACCCTGGAAGCCCCGCACACCGGCCAGCGCCGAGGACTGCGGGCTGGGCACGGCCGGCTTCGACGCCGACTCCTGCTTCACCGGCAACGTCACCCACACCTACAAGGGCGACCCGGTGAAGATCCGCTACGGTCTCGCCGGCGTCTCCGAGACGCACGTCTTCCACATGCACGCCCATCAGTGGTTGGCCGAGGACAAGGACTACGGCAAGGCCGGCCCGACGCCGACCAAGCCGACCACCAGCAACCCGGCCGAGTCGCAGACGATCGACTCGCAGACCTTCGGGCCGACCGAGATGTTCACGGCCGACCTGTTGTGGGGCTCGGGCAGCAGTGTCGGCACGGTCGGAGACTCGATCTTCCACTGCCATCTCTACCCGCACTTCGCCGACGGCTTCTGGGCGCTGCTGCGCACGCACGACGTGCTCGAGGACGGCACCGGTCAGACACCGGACGGCATCAAGGTCTCGGCGATCCGCCCGCTGGCCGACGTGGACGCGCCGCCAGCGCCCACCGCCGACAACCCGGGCTACCCGCGCTTCATCCCGGGCAAGGTGGGCTACCGCGCGCCGCAGCCGCCCCTCGGCATCACCGACGGCGGCGTACCTGCCACGCGGTACGTCGCAGGCAGTGCTCTCGCCGACACCGATGCCGCGGTGCAGCTCGAGCGCAAGGTCATGGACAGCCTCTCCGGTGGCCGATCCAAGCCCGGGGCACCGTTCCGCGACCCGTGTCCCACCGGCAGCCGGGAGGTGACGTACAAGGTCTCGGTCATCCAGACCGACGTCGTCTACAACAAGCAGGGCGACCACGACACCCAGGGCCGCATCCTGGTGCTGGACGCGGACGTCGAGGCGATCCTCGCCGGGCGCAAGAAGCCGGAGCCGTTGTTCGCACGGGTCAACGCCGGCGACTGCGTCAACTGGCAGCTGACCAACCGGGTGCCCAACTGGTTCGGCGACGACGCCTACGTGAAGCGGACCCAGACCAACATGTTCGGCCAGCACATCCACCTCGTGAAGTTCGACGTGCTCGCCTCCGATGGCTCGTCCAACGGCTGGAACTACCAGCAGGCCGCCTTCTCGCGCGAGCAGGCCGACCACAACGCGGCGATCGCAGCTGGCACCAAGAGCTGTGTCTCGGCCACCGACTGCCGCATCCCGGACCCCGGTCCGATCAACCCGTCGGCGAACTCGTCCGGGCTGGCCCCGGGCCAGACGATCCACGAACGCTGGTTCGCCGACTACGAGCTGCGCACGGTGTTCACTCACGACCACCACTTCGCCGCGATGGACCAGAACCGCGGGATGTACGGCGCCCTCGTCGTCACCCCCGCCGGCTTCGACTTCCGCAACCCGCGCACCGGCGCCTACCTCCAGCCGGTGAACACCGCTGGTCGCGGCGAGCCGGTCTGCGCCTCGGCGTGCGAAGGCTCCGCGGTCGGGGCGATGGTCGATGCGATCGGCCCCGGTGCCGACGACGACTACCGCGACTTCGGCCTCGCGATCGCCGACTTCGTGTCGCTGACCCGCCAGGGTGGCAACCCGCGCAACCCGGCGGACGTCGTACACCCGCCGCTGGCACCTGAGGAGTTCCCCCTCGCGCACCCCGGCACCGTCGCGATGAACTACCGCAACGCGCCGCTGCAGTACCGGCAGACCAAGAACGGCCAGCGGGTGGACCCGGCGTACGCCTTCTCCTCGACGGTGTTCGGCGACCCGGACACCCCTGTGCTGCAGACGTACGCCGGCGACAACGTGCGGATCCGTCTCATCCAGGGCTCGCAGGAGGAACAGCACCAGGTGCTGATCCACAACCAGAAGTGGCGCAAGGAGCCGGACGACCCGGACTCGCCGATGGTGGACGCGGTCCCTGTCGGTGTCTCGGAGGCCTTCAACTTCGAGGTGCCGCGGATGAGCTGCGCGCCGGGCGAGGACTGCCGCGGCGACTACCTCTACAGCGGCTCGACGATGGACGACATGGTCCGCGGTGCGTGGGGCATCCTGCGCGTCAACGGCGGGACCATCCCAGGGCTCAGGCCGCTGCCGGACAACGTCCCGACCGCGGCGGGCAGCGTCCCGGTCCAGTCGCCGACCGCACTGGCACCGCGACCCGCCACCGACCCCGGTCAGCCCTGCAAGCCCGACGCCCCGGTCCGGGCCTTCGACGTCGTCGCCATGCAGGCGAAGATCACCTACAACAAGGCCGGTGACCACGACCCCTACGGGCTGGTCTACGCGTTGGCCTCGGACGAGGCGGAGATCCGGGCGGGCAAGAACCCGCAGCCGATGGTGCTGCGCGCCCACGAGGGTGACTGCATCGAGGTCAGGCTCACCAACAAGCTGACGACCGCGCTGCTCGAGCACACCGGCGCGGCCGACGGTGACGCCACCTATGCCGCGGAGCCCCTCACGCCGCGGCCGATGGGTCTGCGGGTGTCCATGCATCCCGGCATGCTGCGCTACGACGTGCGCGGCTCCGACGGCGCGGCGGTCGGCTTCAACGCCGACTCCACCGTCGGGCCCGGCGACACGACGACGTATCGCTGGTACGCAGACGACGTCACCCCCGGCGAGATCGGCGGGGCCAACCTGACCGACTTCGGCGACGTGCGCGGTCACCGCCACCACGGCCTGTTCGCCGGCCTGGTGGTGGAGCCGAGGGGCGCCACCTGGACCGACCAGGTCACGGGCGCGCCGCTCGCCTCTGGTGCCGCGGCCGACGTCCACGTCCCCGGCAAGGGCGCCTTCCGGGAGAACGTCGTGTTCTTCCAGGACGGCCTGAACCTGCGCGACGCGGCGGGTGCCATCATCCAGGACCCGGACCTCGGGGTCATCGACCCTGGGGCAGCGGCGGAGCCGGTTGGTGGCGAGTACGAGGACACCGGCGAGAAGGCGCTGAGCTACCGCAACGCGCCGTTCCGGCACCGCCTGGGCTTCGAGCCGGTCGCCCGCCGGACGCCGGACGCCGCCGCGATGGCGTCGGTCTACGACTCGCACGCCCACGGCGACCCGGAGACCCCGCTGTTCCGGGCCTACGAGGGCGACGACATCCGTTACCGGATCCTGATGGGTGCCGACAAGCCACGCCAGCACGTCTTCTCCCTCGACGGCCACGGCTTCAAGCCGCAGCCGAACGACCCTGGTGGCCGTACCGTCGGAACCATCTCGGGCATCAACCCCGGCACTGCCATCAACGCCGAGATGGGTCTGGCGGGCGCACCGGGCGACTACATGTACGGCTGTGTCAACGGCGCCTTCCACCGTTCGGGCGGCCTGTGGGGTCTCATGCGGGTCTACCCGCGGCCGGGCGCCGCGGGCGAGCTGAGCCCGACGCGGCTGCCGGCGGTCGACGACCCGCGGGCCGGTGGCCACCCGCTGCTGCCGCTGGGTCTCGGCTCGGTGCGTGCCGACGTCTTCGAGGACCAGGACGGTGACGGCAGCCATGACGAGGGCGAGCCCTCGGTGGCCGGCGTAGCGATCACCGCGACCGCGGACGGACGCGACGTCTCGACCGCCGCCAGCGGCGCGGCTGGTCAGGCCCACCTGCGGCTGCGGGCCGGTAGCTACGGGCTCACGGTCGCGGCGCCGGAGGGCTACACCGTCTCGGTCGCACCCGACCCGGTAGCGGTGACGGCCGGGGAATCGAGCGCCGTCCGGGTGGCATTGCGGACCGGCGGTCCGCTCGGGCCGGCCGGGGCTCCGGCGACCGGCACCGCCCCCGTCCTGCCCGGCGGGTCCGGAACACCGGGAGGCGTGGTCGGCTCGCCGCCGAGCACGGCAGGTGACCAGCGCAGGGCTCCCTCGGCGCCGCGGATCTCGTCGGCGGTCAAGGGGAAGGCCCACCGGCCGGTCACCGCCAGGGCGAAGTGGCGGACGCCCGCGTCCACCGGCGGTACGGCGATCACGGGCTACCAGGTGATCGCGCTGCGGGTCGACAAGAACGGCCGGGTGCTGTCCAAGACGCTCTCGTCGCGGCTCAAGCCCACTGCCAGGTCGCTGGAGATGCGACTGCCGAAGGTCGGGACCTACCGGTTCCAGGTCCGCGCCTACAACGCGGCCGGTGTGAGCAAGTGGTCGGTCCGCTCCAACCGAGTGACCGGGCGATGAGGGCACGTGCCAACGATGACGAGCCGGGGGGCTGGCGGATGAACGGGCGGATCCGGAAGGCGCGACGTCGCGGGTACCAGGTGGCCCTGGCGACGACGGTGCTGCTTGCCACCGGCGGGGTGGGCCTCGCCCCCTCCGCTGCGGCGGACGTGACGGTTCCCTCTGCCGGTGTGGTGACGTTCACCGCGGCCCCCGGCGAGACCAACACCCTGTCGATCTCGCTCGACGGCACCGGCCAGCTGGTCATCACCGACGGTGGCCAGCCAGTGGCCGGCGCGGACAACCTGTGTCCGGTCGGTGTCGGTGGCGCGGACTGCAGCGGCTTCCGGCTGGTCGTCGAGCTCGGCGACGGCCACGACTCGGTCACGAACGACACGGGCCTGCCGATGCAGGCGTTCGGTGGCCCGGGCAACGACGCGCTGACCGGCGGGGCCGGCGCCGACGAGCTGCACGGAGGTGACGGCGCCGACGCGATCGACGTCGACAACGGGGGCGCCGACACCCTGCTCGGGCGTGGCGGCGATGACCGGCTCTACGGCGGCAGCAACCTGCTCGCCGGTGTGGTCGCCGGCGCGGACGTCGTCGACGGCGGGCCGGGCGACGACCAGCTCTGGTCCGGCGGCGAGGGCAGCTGCGCCGCCAGCTGCGACGGTGCGGACATCCTCACCGGCGGGCCGGGCGCCGACACGCTCACCGGGTCCAGCGGCGACGACCGGCTCGACGGCGGCGCGGACGCCGACGTACTGCGCGGTGGCGAGGGCAACGACGCCCTGGCCGGCGGCACCGGCGCGGACAACATCGGTGGCGGTCCGGGCGCTCGTGACGTCGCCGACTTCACGGCCGCTGTCGCGGCCGTCGTCGTGACCATCGACGGGGTGGCCAACGACGGCGGGGCGGGGGAGGGCGACAACGTCCTCGTCGACGTCGAGGACCTGCTCGGGGGCCCGGGCGCGGACAGCCTGACCGGGAGCGGTGTCAGCAACGCCATCGACGGCGGGCCCGGCAACGACGTCCTCGACGGTGCGGGCGGCATCGACACCGCCGACTTCTCCCGGCGCACCGCGCCGGTGGCAGCCGACCTCGGCCTGGCATCCGGTGGCGAGGCCGGCGAGCTGGACACGCTGAGGAGCCTCGAGAACCTCACCGGCGGGACAGCCGCTGACGTGCTCACCGGCGGTACGGGGCCCAACACGATCCTCGGTGGTGCGGGAGCGGACCGGCTCAACGGCGGGGCCGGCAACGACGTGCTGCGCGGCGAGCTGGGCAACGACGTGGTCGAGGCCGACCCGGGTGCGGACGACCTGTTCGGCGGTCTCGGTACCGACACCGTCGACTACAGCGCCCGCACGGCGGACGTCATCCTTCGGCTCGACGGCCAGCCGAACGACGGCAGCGGCTCCGAGGACAGCGGGGCGACCGACGACGTCGCGGCTGACTTCGAGATCCTCCACGGCGGCCTGGGCGCCGACGAGATCATCGGCGGTGCCGGCGACGAGCAGCTCTTCGGCAACGGTGGGAACGACCTGCTGATCGGTGGCAACGGCGCCGACATCTTCAACGGTGGCGCGGGCGTCGACACCGTGAGCTACCAGGACCGGGCCACGGGCGTGACCGTCGACCTGGCTCAGCCCGGCGCCGACGGCGCTTCCGGTGAGGGCGACGACGTCCGCGCCGACATCGAGGCGGTGTTCGGCGGCTGGGGCGACGATCTGCTCCTCGGCGACGCGCGCGCCAACGTCTTCGACGGAGAGGCCGGCGTCGACACCATCGACGGGCGCGGCGGCGACGACGTGGAACAGGGCGGCGACGGCGACGACATCTTCCGGCAGGGGGCAGCGAGCAACGGGGCAGACCAGCTGGTCGGCGGCTACGGCAGGGACACGGTCGACTTCGGCCAGCGCACCTCCAACGTCACCGTGACGTTGGACGGCGTTGCCGGTGACGGCGAGGCCGGCGAGGGCGACCAGGTCTTGGCGGAGGTCGTCCAGGGCGGGTCCGGTGACGACACCCTGGTCGGCGGGACCGCGGCAGAGACGCTTCTCGGCGGCGCCGGCAACGACCGGCTCCGTGGCGGTGCGGGCAACGACTCGTTAGAGGGTCAGGCCGGGGACGACGAGCTGCTCGCGGAGGCCACTCCCGACGGTGCGGACGTCTACGACGGCGGCGGTGGTCGCGACACGATCAGCTACGCGGCTCGGTCCGCGGGCGTCGCGATCCTGCTCAACGGGTTCGCCGACGACGGTGCTCCCGGCGAAGGTGACCGGGTTGCCGGTGGCTTCGAGGTCGTCGTCGGCGGCGCGGGTGCCGACCGGATCGAGGCCGGTGACCTTCCCGACACGCTGTACGGCGGGGCCGGCAACGACGTACTGCTCGGAAACGGTGCCGACGACGTCCTCGTCGGTGGCGCGGGCAACGACACCGAGTACGGCGGCGGCGGTGACGACGCGTTCGATCAAGGCGTGGCGGCCGACGGTGCCGACCAGCTCGTCGGCGAGGCCGGTCGGGACGTCGTGACGTACGCCGGTCGCACGCAACCGGTACAGGTGAGCGCAGACGGAGGTGGCGACGACGGGCAGGGCGGCGAGGGCGACAGCGTCGACGCCTCTGTCGAGGACCTGCTCGGCGGCCTCGGTGACGACGCGCTGTCCGGCAACGCGTCGGCGAACCGGCTCGACGGTGGTGAGGGGAACGACCAGCTGCGCGGTCTCGGTGGCCAGGACACGCTGCTCGGCCGCACCGGCGACGACGTGCTCGACGGTGGCGACGGCGCGGATCACGAGGACGCGGGCCCGGGCGCTGACACCTTTGCGCAAGGCTCGTCGGCCAACGGTGGCGACACCCTCCTCGGCGGCGACGGCGGCGACCACGTCGACTACGGCGCTCGCACTGCCCCCGTGGCGGTGTCGCTGGACGGGCAGGGTGGCGACGGAGCGACCGGCGAGGGCGACAACGTCGGTGCCGATGTCGAGAACGCGACCGGTGGTTCGGCCGGCGACGAGCTCGCCGGCAACGAGCGGGCCAACCTGCTCTCCGGCGGGGCCGGCGACGACCAGGTGGCCGGCGGTCTCGGCAGTGACACGCTGCTCGGCGGGAGCGGCGCGGACGCACTCGACGGCGGCGACGGCGCGGACGTCGAGGACGGCGGCGACGGCGACGACGTACTGCTGCAGGGCCGCACCGCTGACCCCGGTGACGTCCTCATCGGTGGTGCGGGCGTCGACCACTCGACGTACGCCGCTCGGGTCGGCAGCGTCGTCGTCACGCTCGACGGAAACGCCGACGACGGTGCCCCCGGCGAGGCCGACAACGTCGGTGCCGACATCGAGAACCTCACCGGTGGCTCTGCTGCGGACCGGCTCACGGGCAGCGGCGTGCCCAACCGTCTCAACGGCGGCCCGGGAGACGACATGCTCGCGGGCCTCGGCGGGGACGACGTGCTGATCGGCACGGGCGGTGATGACGGGCTGCACGGCGGCGACGGGGCCGACGACCTCGACGGCGGTGGCGGCACGGACGCGCTGCACGGCGGGTCCGGTGACGACCTGCTCCGTCAGGCCGCTGTCCGAGACGGAGCCGATCTGCTGGTCGGTGACCAGGGTCACGACACCGTCAGCTACGCCGCTCGCACGCAGGGCGTCACGGTGCGGATCGACGACCGGGCGGGCGACGGTGTCCCCGGTGAGGGTGACGACGTGCGGACGTCGGTCGAGCGCGTCATCGGCGGGTCGGGCGGTGACAAGCTGTTCGGCAGCACGAACGGGGACGTGCTGGACGGGCTCGCGGGCAACGACACCATCGACGGCGGGCGCGGCAACGACCGGCTCGACGGTGGAGCCGGCAACGACACCTTCCTCGAGGGCCGCACAGCGAACGGCTCGGACCGCCTCACCGGTGGCGGAGGCCACGACCGGGTCTCCTACGAGGCCCGCAGGACGGCGGTGCGCGTCCAGCTGGACGGCAGCGCCAATGACGGTGCCCGCGGCGAACGCGACTTCGTGGCTCCGGACGTCGAGGACGTCACCGGCGGTGCTGGGCACGACCGGCTGATCGGCAGCGCCGCTCACAACCAGCTCGTCGGGGGGTCCGGCAACGACGTCATCAGCGGCATGGGCGGTCGGGACCGACTGCTGGGCGGACGCGGCAATGACCGGCTGGACGGTGGAGCGGGCAGCGACCGCGTCGACGGCGCAGCAGGCACGGACACCGCCGTCAGGAGCTCCGGCAGGGACGTGATCGTCAGGTGCGAGCAGCGCGTGGGATCATGACGACCACCATGACGACATCGCTGCACCGGCCGGGCCGGCGCCCTCGCGAGGCGGCGCCCTCGACGGGGCGTAGCACGCTGGTCATCGCTGTGCTGCTGGCGGTCTCGGCGTCGGTCATCGTGTTGGCCGGCTGGGCCGCCATGTCGCTGACGCCCGGCAAGGGCAGCTCGGGCGCCACGGAGATCGCGGTCAAGGGTGGGGTCGTGCAGTTCGAGGGTGTCACGCCCGAGGTGCTCGCGCATGCGCCGGGCATGCCCGGCCAGATGATGCCCCAGCCTGTCCCCGCCGGGTTCCGCCGCATCTCCGTCGAGATCAGCCTGTTGGCCACCGGCACCGGCATGACCTACGACGCGGGCAACTTCCGGATGTCCGCGCCGGGCGTCAAGCCGGTGCCGCCGCAGCGCGACGCGCTCGGCTCCGGCGTCGTGCCGGAGGGCTCGCGGGTCAACGGCGAGCTGGTGTTCGTCGTGCCCGAGTCCGCCAGGACCCTCTCGCTGCACCTGCGCGGAGCCGACGGCTCGATCCCGGTCGACGCGGGCCCCGCACCGGAGCACTCAGGCGGCCACGCCGGCTAGGCCCGGCTGCGCGCGTCACGGTCGAGCCGTGGGAGCCTCCTGTCCGGGCCCTCCTGCAACGAGCCGACCACCCACCGTCGATATCGTCGACAGCCCTCACCGGTGCGCCCCGACGACGGAAGGGTGACGATGGCGAAGCTCATCTACTCGGCGATCACGTCGCTGGACGGCTACGTGGCCGACGAGAACGGCAACTTCGACTGGAGCGTCCCGGACGAGGCCGTACATGCCGTCGTCAACGACCTCATGCGGTTGGTCGGCACCCAGCTCTACGGCCGCCGTCTCTACGAGGTGATGGTGGCCTGGGAGACGTTGGACGTCGTCGACGAGTCGGCCGTCACGCAGGATTTCGCCGCGATCTGGCGGGACACCGACAAGGTCGTCTACTCGAGGACGCTCCCGACCGTCTCCAGCGCGCGAACGCGCATCGAGAGGGACTTCGACACCGACGCCGTTGCCGCGCTGAAGGCCGGTGCGCAGCGCGACCTCCTGGTGGGCGGTCCGCAGCTGGCCGGCCAGGCGATCACCGCCGGCCTGGTCGACGAGATCCACCTCTTCGTGTCGCCGGTCATCGTCGGTGGGGGCACCCGCGCGCTGCCCGTCGGCCGCCACCTCGATCTCGAGCTGCTCGACGAGCAGCGCTTCGCCAACGGCGTCCTACACCTGCACTACGCCACGCGCGGCTGAGGACGCGATGACAGGGCAGCGGCCGCGTCCGTCACCGTCGCGTCCGGCAGCGTGGTCGCCCTGGTCGGCGACAACGGCGCCGGCAGGTCCAGCAGGACACTGCTCTGTCAGGATGCCCGATGTGACGGCGGAACCCGTGGGAACGATCCCACGCCGGGTGCGACTGGCTGCGTCGCGCGTGCGCCCGTCCTCCACGCCGGCCGTCGCGTGAGCGCGCGGCTCGTGGTGGTGGGCAGCCTCAACCAGGACATCGTCCTCGAGGTGCCGCGCCTGCCGGGGCCGGGCGACACCGTGCTCGGCGTCCGCCCCGCCACTGCCGGCTTCGGCGGCAAGGGCGCCAACCAGGCGGCCGCAGCGGCCACGTTCCTCGAGCACCCCGGCGCCGTCGCGCTGGTGGGGCGGGTGGGCGACGACGAGGCCGGGGAGGCGATGCTCGAGGACCTGCGCCGCCGCGGCGCCGACGTCACCGGCGTACGTCGGTCGGCGGGCCCGAGCGGCACGGCCACCGTCGCCCTGGACCCCCACGGCGAGAACCTCATCCTCGTCGACCCGGGTGCCAACGCCGCGCTGACGGCTGAGGACGTCCGGGTCCCGCTGGTCGCCGACGCGACCGTCCTGCTCCTGCAGCTCGAAGTGCCGGTCGCCGCCGTCCGCGCCGCACTCGACCACACGCAGGGGCGGGTGGTGCTCAACCCCGCCCCGGCCGGCAACGCGGCGGCGTTCGTCCGTGACGTCGACGTGCTGGTGCCGAACCGGCTCGAGCTGGCCGAGATCGTCGGCGCCGCGCCGGCGACCGATGTCGACGAGGCCCTCGACCAGGCGCGCCGGCTCGGCGCCCGGGCCGACCTCGTGGTGACGATGGGTCGCGAAGGCGCGCTGGTGCTCACAGCGGCCGGGCGAGCCGAGCTCGTCGCGGCGCCACCGGTCGAGGCGGTCGACAGCACGGGTGCCGGCGACTGCTTCTGCGGCGTGCTGGCCAGCCTGCTCACCGAAGGAGTCGACATCGTCGAGGCGACGCGCGCCGCGGTGGTGGCGGCTTCGTCGTCCGTGCTGGGCAGGGGCGCCCGCGGTGCCCTCCCGAGCCGTGCCGAGGTGACTCGTCAGCTCACACGGCTGCGACACGTGACCCAGGAGCCGAGCCGGTGGCAGCAGAGCTGAGCACTCGACCGGCGATGCGCGCCGGCGGTCTGGGTGCGACCCCGATCCTGCGCCGCGTCCGGCCCGCTCACACTCCCTGACGACTCCCGCGTTGCTGCCTCCCACCCTTCGATAGGCCGGTGGTCGTGACAGGCCCGGCGCAGCGACCCTGCGCCTATCGAAGGGCGGCGGGGACACCGGTTGTCGATGTCCATACCCAGGGTGAACACTGTGGGCAGCCGCACGAGGGAGGCCCATGTCCGAGCAGCGCGTCATCGTCGACGACCTGGTGTTCGGTGAGTCACCGCGCTGGCACGACGGGCGGCTGTGGCTGTGCGACTGGGGCGCACACGAGATCCTCGCGCTCGACCTCGACGGCACTCGCGAGCTGGTCGCCGAGCTACCGGCGTTCCCCTTCAGCATCGACTGGCTGCCCGATGGACGCCTCGTCGTCGTCACCGAAGGCGCGTTGTTCGTCGAGGACAACGGCGTGATGGTGCCGTGGCTGGAGCTGACCCAGCTGTCGGACAAGCCGTGGAACGAGATCGTGGTCGACGACCACGGCAACACGTTCGTCAACGGCAGCGGCTTCGACCTGATGGCGGGGGAGGAGCCGGCCCCTGGGTTGATCGCCGTCGTGGCCCCCGACGGTTCGGTCCGTCAGGTGGCCGACGGCCTGGCGTTCCCGAACGGGATGGTCGTGACGCCTGGCTCGACGACGCTGGTCGTCGCCGAGTCCTATGCCGGCCGGCTCACGGCCTTCGACATCGAGCCCGACGGCTCACTGGTGAACCGGCGCGTCTGGGCCGATCTCGGCGACGGCGCCCCCGACGGGTTGTGCCTCGACGAGGAGGGTGCGATCTGGTACGCCGACGTGCCGCACCGCCGTTGCGTGCGCGTGCGAGAGGGCGGTGAGGTGCTGCAGACCGTCGAGCTCGACCGAGGCTGCTTCGCGTGCACGCTGGGCGGTCCGGACCGCCGGACGCTGCTCGTGCTGGTCGCCCGCTGGATCGAGGTCGCCGGTGTCGACGCGGACCGGTCCGGCCAGGTGGTGGCGATCGATGCTCCCGCGGCGGGGGCCGGCCATCCGTGACTGACGCACGTCGTCGGACGGGGCACGGCCCTAGCGGACGGACGTGCTCACAGACTGGCCCGTGGGGGTGCTCAGGTTCACGTCGTCGAACCAGGTGAGACCAATGATGGTCACCGCGACGGCCGCCAGGAGAATGAGCCACATGCGGTGCGGGGAAGCGGGCTGGAGGAACGAGTCCTCCTCGTCACGTGCCGCTCGCCTGCGCGTCGTGCTGACCTTCAATACACCGCCGCGCAGCGCCACCATCCAGCCGACGAGCACGAGGTTGGTGAGCACCAGCCAGCGGCTGATGTACAGCACTCCCCGAACCTGCAGGGCCAACGTGGACTGTTGGGCCTGCGCCAGACAGCTGTTGGTGCAGATCGCGTGCATGGCGTCCATCATGCGCAGCTGGTTGGTCTGCAGGTGGTAGTCGTAGACGGCGCTGGCCACCGTCTCGGCGAGGCCGGCGAGCGTGCCGGCGACGACCACCAGCAGCGCCGTGGCCAGCACCGTCCTCGGCCGGCGCAGCACCGGGCCGAACAAGTGCAGCCCGAGCGTGAGCGCGCCGAGCACGGCGAAGAGGAACACCGGAAGCACGAGCGTCGACTCCCGCAGCCAGCTCGTGAACGGTGACTGGGTGCGCTCGATCGCACCGACCGCGCCGCGCAACGACGTCATCCAGAACCCGTCGGCGAAGGAGAGCACGACAGCCAGCGACACGACCGTTGCCCACGGGACGGCAAGGCGGTCGCCCTGCTTCACCGCGAGGGGGCGCTCCTCGGTGGAAATCATCGACATGGTGGCCTCAGCGATCTGTGGTCAGCCTCGGTGCCCGGCCAGCCACGAAGGCTGGACGGGCACCGAGGTTTCTCTGGGGGGGTGCAGGGGTCGGACTGGCTGACCGGCTTACGTAGGTGTGATCTCCCAGCCGAACATCATGGCGTGGTCCTCGTGGGCCAGGTTGTGGCAGTGCGCCACGTACGGTCCGACGAAGTCGCGGAAGCCGCGGTACAGGATCACCGACTCACCCGGGTCGAGCGCGGCGAGGTCTTCGCGCCCGACGTCGTCCGGGTGCGAGGGGTCCCCACCCGTCACGTCCCTGTTGTTGCGCATCACGGTGCGGTGTTCCTCCATGTGCAGGTGGAACGGATGGACCCAGCCACCGCCGCCGTTGCGGATCTCCCACAGGCTGAAGCTGTTCTTGGCCTGCTTGGCGAGCGGCGTCAGCTTGGCCGGGTTCTTCAAGCTCGTTGCCACCGTCGTCGGGTCGAACGGCACGCCGTTGATCAGCCACTCGATCTCGCCGCCGGCGCTGCCGCGCTCGACCTCGAAGATCTTGCGGGTGTCCAACAGGTTCTTCCAGTCGCGCGGGAGCGGCGGGAGGTCACGCAGCTTGTCCCCCGGGCCCGGCATGACGCTGTCGTCCTTCGGCACCGGCCCGTCGGATATTACGAACCTGAGCACCGGCACCTTGTAGTTCGGGTCGGGTGTGAAGCGTGACGAGTTCGACCACATGCGGCCGTTCGGCATCTTCATGACATCGGTCAGGTAGATTTTGTCTTTCGGACTGGTCGGCGTGCCGTCCTGGTACTTCGAGAAGTCGATGATGAACTCACGACGCTTGGCCGGCCACAGCTCGAAGGAGTCCCGCGGGATCGCGTACGGCAGCAGGCCACCGTCGTTGGCGATCTGGGTGAACTTCATGCACTGCTGACCGTCAGGGATGCGCCACTGGCCCTCGAGCTCGTCACCCTTGTAGCCCAGGTCCTTGGCAGCCTTGGGTCCCTGCGTCGAGCTCATCAGCTTGAACTCGTAGATGCGGGCGAGCGAGGCGTCGAGGAACCGGAAGCGGTACTTGCGCCTCTCCACGGTCAGGGTCGGATAGGCCTTCCCGTTGACCGTGAAGATGTCGCCGACGAACCCATGACTGGGGAAGTGCTTGTAGAACGTCTTCCCCCACCATTCCGGGTGCGTGCTCGGGTTCTTCGCGGCGGGGAACTCGCTGTCGTGCATGTCCTTGTGCATGGTGACGCCGTCGTCGAGCCGGCAGTCGTAGAAGGCCAGCGGGATGTCGTACTTGACATCGAAGAAGCTCGTGACCTTGTCGGTCACCGACCCGTCCGGGTTGTAGTTGGTGCGGACCCCGGGAAGGTGCAGGCCCTGCCGCTCGTCCCCCATGTCCATGCCGTTCTCGGGGTCGTAGATCGGGTAGAGCCCTACCATGCCCTTGTAGACGTTGGAGCCGGTGTGGTCCATCCGGTGGTCGTGGAACCAGAAGAAGCTCTGCTTCTCGCGGGAGTCGTTCCCGGCGGGCCAGTTCAGGTACAGGTTGTCCACCCACATGCCCGGGCCGTAGCCCTGTGACCTCGGCCCGAACTGCATCGAGTAGTGCGGGTTGCCGTCACTCTCCGGGGCCGTGTGCCCGTTGTGCAGGTGCGTGAGGAAGGACCAGTCCGGCGAGCCGAAGTCCTGGCGGTCGAGCCCGTTGTCCTTGTCCAGGTGGTTCTCGAAGCGGACGAGGGCCGGCTTGCCGTACTCGGCGTTGATCCGCGGTCCGGGGAACGTGCCGTTGAAGCCGTAGATCGTGCTGGCCGGCAGCGACCGGATCGTGCCCGCGGGGTATGCCTTGCGGTTGGCGTCGAAGGAGACGGCCGGCTTGCCGAAGGAGTCGATCGGCAGCACCTCCGACGTGGTGAACGAGTGCGTGCTGACCTCCACGTTGATCTTGTAGACGATCGGCTCCGAGTTCCCCAGGCCCGCCGGACTGCCCGCCCTGCCGGGGTACAGCTGGTGCCGCTGGTTGCCCAGGGAGCTTTGCTGACCCTCGCCATCTCCGGGCGGGGTGGCCCAGGACTTGTACGTGTCCGGCGAGATGGGGGCCATCGCCGTGGGGATCGGCAGCAGGTTGTCGTCCGCGAAGGGGTGGAGGATCAGCGGGCTGGTGGGGAAGGCCTCGATGTACAGCACATCGGCCAGCGCGGTGGATGTGGCGGCGAACGCGCCGTCGGGGGAGAGGAAGCCCCGCTCGGCGAGCCACGGCTTTCCGACCCCCTGCGCGGCGGCCAGTGCCACACCGGCACTTCCGGCGGCACCCCACTTCAGGAGGGTGCGGCGGTGCAGCCCGTCCGCGGCTGCGGTCTGCTCGGGAGTCAGTTCCTGGGACATCAGACCATCCCCCTGTCGCACGTAGCGATCCGGAAGGGGCGCGGCGCGAGGGGCCGCAGCTCCGCGCCACCATCAGGTGTAGGTCGTCGTCCGGGATGCGCGTAGCCGGTCACGAGGAACTCCTTTGTCTGGGCAGCCTTCCTCGTGTGGAACCAGGAGGAAAAGCCTTGCTCGGGTGCGACAACAGTGAATTTCCGCGCCGGCCCTGAGGGAAATCTGACGACCCACCCCCCCAATCCAGGTCTGCCGCCGGCCGCGCGATCAAGCTCGGATCACCGTCGAGGGGGCTTCTTTGTCCGCCTTGCGCTTCGGCATTCGCCCTTTGCGCGTACCGCGCTCGACGGGGCTACCCAAAGGTCGGTGTCCCGACTACGACCTGCGAGCACCGCAAGCCACCTTTGAGGTCATCAGATCCCGCACGGCGCGCGACCCTGCACTAGGGCCGGCACGGGCCCCCGACATGACACAGATCGCTGACATCGTCGGCCTGCCCGCAGGTCACACGCCTCGGACCCGGTTGTGGTGCGCCCGCGGGGATGTGAAGCACGGGTGGCCCCGCAATGAACGTCCGGGAGGACCGGCGAGCGCGGACGCGCTTCCCCTGCAGGTCAACGACGGGTGTACCAAGGTACTAGGCCACAAGGGCAGTAGCCGGAGGGCTTCGGCGGACCGATGGTGGGCAAGAAGGCCGGGTTTCAACCGGGTCCGGCGCACCACCGGGGCCACTGACGACCGGAGGACATCGTGTCCGCAACTACTGCGCGGTCCAGGCCGATCCAGATGCCGTTCCTCGAGGGTCCGCGGGTCCTCGACCCCGACGAGCCGGCTGCCGGCGAGATCACTCGATACCAGGTGACCAAGTACTACCGAGACCTCGTCGCGGCCAGTCCTTACCGTGACCAGCTCAAGCACATCGTCGAGCCGTCGTTGCAGGAGCTGGCCAGTCCGGGGGAGCTCGACACCAGCGGCGAGGCGGACAACACCGTCGTGACCGGCCTGCAGCACAAGTACGCCGAGACCGGGCTGCTGCTGGTGACCGACCGCTGCACGTCGTACTGCCGCTACTGCTTCCGTAAGCGGATCGTCGGCAAGGACTCCGACGAGGTGGCACCCGACTACGCGGCGGTGGCGGCCTACATCAGTCGGCACCCGGAGATGACCAACGTGCTGATGTCCGGCGGCGACCCGTTCGTGCTGTCGACCCGCAAGCTGAACGCGATCCTCGACCACCTGCTCCCCATCCCTCACCTGACGTCGCTGCGATTCGGGTCGAAGACGACCGCGTTCTTCCCGCAACGATTCCACGACACCGAGCTGCCCGGTCTCTTCGCGCGCATCCTCGAGGCGGGCAAGACGCCGATCATCGTGTCGCACTTCGACCATGTGGGTGAGATCACCGAGGAGGCGGCCACCTCGGTGCGGATGATGCGCGACCTTGGCGTCCAGTACCTCAACCAGTGCGTGCTGCTCGGGCGGGTGAATGACGACCCGCAGACCTTGGCCGCCACCATCGCGCGGCTGCACGAGATCGGGTCGAGGCCTTACTACGTGTTCCAGGGTCGGCCAGTGCGCGGCGCGTCGCACTTCCAGGTGCCGATCCGTCGCGGTCTCGAGATCGTGCGCGGTGCGAGCCAACAGCTCTCAGGCATCCAGAAGACCTTCCGCTTCATCATGTCCCACTACACAGGCAAGATCGAGATCCTCGACATCGCCGATGGGCGGCTCTACCTCCGCTACCACCAGAGCCCGCGCCCGACGGAGATCGGTCACATCTTCTCTCGCCCCTACGTCGAGGGTGCGTGCTGGCTCGACGACATGCCGCAGGACCGCCCCGAGCCCTCCGACGACCGAACCTTGGTGCGCACTCCTTGACCTCCGGTGAAGCTGCAGTGAGCACCTCGCACGCGGCTGCTACCGACGTCGCCGCCGAGGTGCTTCGCGCGGGTGGCAACGCCGTCGACGCAGCGGTCGCCGCGACCTGGGTGCTGGCCGTCTGCGAGCCGAGCGGATCGGGGGTCGGCGGACAGGTCTGCCTGCTCGTCGCCACGCCCGACGGCCGGGTGCGCTCGGTAGACGGGCCCGGGCGCGCCCCCGCCGGCGCTCGCCGGAGCACCATCTCGCGCTCCGCGCAACGCCGGGGTCCCCGAGCCACGACCGTCCCGACGATGCCCGCGGTTCTCGGGCACGCCCACGCGCGCTGGGGTCGGTTGGCCTGGTCGACCGTTCTGCAGCCCGCGATCGCCCTGGCGGAGGACGGGTTCCGCATGTCGCGCCTCGAGAGTCGCCGCACCGGCTGGGTGGCGGGGCAGCTGCGCGCAGACCCCGGCACGGCGCAGCTCTACCTGACCGAGGGCCGGCGCCCGAAGGCAGGCACGTCCGTGCGGGCCCCTGCCCTCGCGCGCACGCTGCGCACCGTTGCCCGAGAAGGTGCCGAGGACGTGTACGTCGGCGAGCTGGCCGCGGCGCTGTTGCGGGACCAGGAGCGGCGCGAGGGTCTCATCAGCGCGGTGGACCTCGACCTCGCGCGCACCGTTCGGGAGCGCGAGGCGCTGGCCGTGCGCCGCGGCCGCCACCGGATCGCGACCCTCGCGGCAGCCGGCGGGACCAGCCTCCTGCTCGCCCTGGACCTCATGGAGAGGCTCGCTCCGGCCGGTGGCTGGACCGACCCGGAATGGAGCCTGGCCGCAGCGGGGGCCACCAGGGCGGCGCAGCAGCGCCGCGACGCAGTGGGTCCTGAGGCGGATCGTTGCGCGCCGCTGGAGGTCGAGTCGGTCGCGCAGGCCGCCGAGCTGGTCAGCGACTGGGTCGGCCAGCGCCGCGCGCTCGCGACAGCGGATCGGCACGGTGCGGAGGAGCCCGGTGACACGACCCATCTGTGCGTCATGGACTCCGACGGCGTGGCCGTCTCGCTCACCTCCTCGATCCAGTCGCTCTTCGGCGCCAAGGTGGCGTGCACGGAGCTGGGCTTCCTCTACAACAACTACCTGCGCACCTGTACCCGCAAGGCCGGCCCCTACCGCCTCGGTCCGGGGAGCCAGCCGCGGTCCAACGCTGCCCCCACCATCGTGCTCGACGACGACGGCCCGCTCCTCGTTGTCGGGTCGGCAGGCAGCCGGAGGATCACCTCGTCCCTGGTCCACGTCATCAGCGGCGTGCTGCACCGGAACATGGACGTGCGCAGCGCGGTCGATCACAGCCGCTCGCACCTGCTGACCAGCGGGCAGCTGTGGGTCGAACAACCCGGTGCCCGCTCGACGTCGGACGGCCTGCGTCCCTCGGTCCGGCTGCGCGCCGAGCACGACTACATGATGGGCGGCGTCCAGGCCATCCACCGCACTCCGGCCGGCCTCACCGCGGCGGCCGACCCGCGACGGGGCGGGATCGCCCTGGTCCTTCCGGCCGAGTCCGCGGCCGGGCTGCCGATACCCGAGCCGGCCCCGGCATGAGCGTCGAGTCCCCGGCGTCCCTGGCGAGGCGCGCAGCGGGCCGCCAGCTGATCGGGTCGACGGGGCCGCGCGACGCCCGCTCCGCAGCGGCGGCTACGCGGACCGGCACAAGGCGTTCGAAGAGGCGGGAGCGACCCGCGTCCATGGTCCCGCTGTTCCTGCTCCTGGTGTGCATACCCGTGGCGGTGGTCGTGGGCCGCCTCGACGGCATGCCGACGGCGCGGCTCCTCGACCGGGCGCTCGACCTCTCGACGCTGCCGGCGCCGTTGCGCGCGCACGTCCACCAGGTCCTCTTCGTCCCGCTCGGCGCACTCGTGGTGGTGGTGGCGCGGCTGACGCTCGGCGTACGTGCCCTCGGTGTCCTCAGCCCGATCCTGATCGCCCTGGCGCTGCCGGTCACCGGCGTGGTCCCGGGGGCCCTGTTCGTCACCTGCGCCCTCGCGGTGTCGACGCTGGTCGTGCGGCCGGTGCTGCGCTCGCACGGCCTGCCGTACTCGGCGCGGGTGGCCGCCCTGTTGTCCGGTGTCGCGATCCTCATGCTGCTGCCGCTGGTGCTGGTGAGGCACGCTGCCGGCTCCGGGACAACGGGGTTCGCCTACTTCCCGGTCGTCGCCCTCGGTCTGGTCACGGAACGCTTCGCGGACACCCTCAACAGGGAGGGCCTGCTGATCAGCGTGGGCCGCACGTTGGTGTCGCTCGGCGAGGCAATCGTGATCGCGGTGATCGCCGTACAGCTGCACGGTGCCGACCTGTTGATGCGCCACCCCGAGCTGCTGCTCGTGCAGATGTTCTGCGTCGTCGCCGTCTCGGTGCACCTGTCGCCTCGCCTGGTCGAACGCCACATCGCCCCACACGTCGACCGGTACACCGTCGCGCGCGGGCTGCGGCCTCCGCCGCCCGCGCCGCGTCGCAAGAAGCGACGTACGGACACGACGGAACGCACGCGCGGGAAGCAGCTTCCAGCATGAAGGTCGCGCTGGTCCGCAACGACGCAGACGCCCAGGTGATCAACCGCCTGGGACGGCCCAGCCCGGAGCGCTACTCGGCTCGCGCGGTCCAGCGGGTCGCGGACGCCCTCACCTCCGCCGGCCACGAGGTGTCCGTCCTCGAGGCCGACATGCATCTGTTGACGCGGCTTGCCGCCGAGCTGCCTCCGGTGGCTGCCCCGGACGGGGCGCCCCTCGAGGCCATGGTCTTCAACATGGCCTACGGCATCCAGGGCGACTGCCGCTACACGCACCTGCCCGCGATGCTCGAGATGGCCGGCCTGCCCTATACCGGCTCAGGACCGATGGGGCACACCCTGTCCCTGGACAAGGTGGTGACCAAGACGCTGATCGCGGCAGCCGGGGTCCCCACACCGGCCTACCGGGTTGCTCGAACCGCTGCCGAGCTGCACGGGCTGCGCTACCCCGTGGTGGTCAAGCCACGACACGAGTCGACGAGCTACGGGCTGCGCCTGGCCGGCGATCCGAAGGCCGCGGGGGAGGCGGTTGCCAAGGTGGTTGCCCGCTACCGGCAGCCAGCCCTGGTGGAGGAGTACGTCGACGGGCGCGAGGTCTGCGTCGCGCTGCTGGGTAACGGCGACCAGCTGCGCTGCTTGCCGGCCGTCGAGATCGACTTCGGCGACCGCCCGTTCCGGCTGCTCACCAAGGCGGACAAGTTCCATGGTCGTGACGACGAGCCCGAGCGCATCTGCCCCGCCCTCTTGGAGCCGGCTCTGCTGCAGCACATCGAGGAGGTAGCGCGGGCGACGTTCGCCATCTGCGCCTGTCGGGACTACGCACGGGTTGACCTGCGCATCGCGGGGGACGGGACGCCGTACGTCCTCGAGATCAATTCGATGGCGTCGCTGGGGATCGGTGGCTCCTTCGTGCTCGCCGCCCAGGTCGCCGGACTCGACTTCCCCCAGCTGGTGAACGAGATCGTCGGGGTCGCCATGGCGCGGTGCATCGCCGACGCCGCGCAGAGCGTCCCGTCAGTGGCCGCAGCGGCGCCGCACGCCCAGGTCTGAGGGAACCCACAGCGGCCTCGGTCCTCAGCTGATGAGTCCCCCCATCTGGGGATCGCTGATGCTGTCCATGCCGTTCTCCAGATGGCCGGCGTAGCGGTACTGCAGCCGCGGACCGCCCCGGAGGGTGAGGACCAGGTCGTACCAGCCGCGGGTCCGTGACAGCGACCACCGTTGTGCCTCGACCTCACCCGGCTTGACCGACCGGGTCCTGTCCCGCGACGTGTAGCCGTCGCGCACCGTCACGTCGACCCGTTCCGAGCCGCGGTTCCTGAACGTGAGAGCGATCTCGTCGTGCCGCTCGTCGTAGGAGGCGCTGACCTCGAGATCGCTCGCAGCCGTCGGGGTCGCGCCCTTGAAGCCACGGAAGAAGCCGTTGGGCCCGTGCACGGACAGGTCGTAGCCGGCGGCCCCGATGTCCCAGCTGTCGCTCAGGACCTTGCCGGGCTCCACCGTGTAGGTGCGGGGCTGCTGGACACTGCTGGCGGACCGCACGTGGAAGACCGCCGCGGCGTGGCCGGGGTTCGTGAACTCGATGCTGAACGACGCGGCGGTGGCGCGGCCGTCCGCATGCAGCGTGTAGGGCAGTGCCCGGGCCGGACGCACTCCTCGCTCCTGGCGTGGCAGTCGTTGGTCCGCGGGCGGCGCCGGGACCTCGTCCGGATGCCGGACGAGGTCCACCGGCTTGAAGTCATCGGTGTCCGGCAGGTCCACCCGCCGTGGCGTGTTGGGTCGAGCGAAGTCGAACGCGGTGGTCAGGTCGCCGACCACGGCACGCCGCCAGGGCGTGATGTTGGACTCGACCAGGTCAGGACGTCCTTGCCCGAACCGGGTCTCGAGGAACCGGATGAGCGAGGTGTGGTCCAACAGCTGCGAGTTGACCCACCCGCCGCGGGTCCACGGCGAGACGATGATCATCGGCACGCGGACCCCCAGCCCGTAGGGGCCCGCCGGATGTTCAGCGTCACCGAGGAAGAGCTCGTTGGTGACCGGCACGGTCGACAGCCCCTGTGCACGGGTCTGCGGTGGCGTCGGGGGCACCAGGTGGTCGAAGAAGCCACCCTCCTCGTCATAGGTGACGAAGAGCGCCATCGTGCTCCACAGGTCAGGGTTGGACGCGAGGATGTCGACGACCTGCGACACGTACCACGCGCCGAAGTCCGGCTCCCAGTTCGGGTGCTCGCTGTAGGCCTCGGGAGCGACGATCCACGTCACCTGCGGCAACCGCCCGCGACGTACGTCGTCGCGGAAGTCGCCCAGCAGGGCCTCGGGACGACGGTTCTGCCTCAGGACATCGGTGCCGGTCTTGGCCTTGTCGGCAAGCGGTGTCCCGGGTGATGCGTTCTGGTACTGGTGGAAGTACAGCAACGAGTTGTCGCCGTAGTTGCCGATGTACGGGTCGTCGGTGAAGCCCCAGAATCCAGCGGCGTCCAGACCGAGACCGACGTCCTGGTAGACCTTCCACGAGATGCCGGCTCGCTCGAGGCGCTCGGGGTAGGTCGACCAGTCGTAGCCCGCCTCGGCGTTGGTGATGACCGGGCCGCCGGCCTTGCCGTCGTTGCCGACCCAGCCCGTCCACATGTGGTACCGGTTGGGGTCCGTAGGCCCCATGACCGAGCAGTGATAGTTGTCGCAGACCGTGAACGCGTCGGCGAGGGCGAACTGGTAGGGCAGGTCCGCGCGGGTGTGGTAGGTCATCGTCGTTACGCCCTTGTTGGGGACCCACTGGTCGTACCTCCCCGCGTTCCAGGCGGCGTGGGTGTCGTTCCAGCCGTGCGGCGGGTCCGGCAGGAAGGTCTGCCCGAGGTCCGCCACCTCGGGGCGGAACGGCAGCAGATCGTTCGAGCCGTTCGGCTGGTGCCACACGCTCCTGCCCGACGGCAGCGTCACCGGGTGTGGGTCGCCGAAGCCTCGGACCCCGCGCATCGTGGCGAAGTAGTGGTCGAACGACCTGTTCTCCTGCATGAGGAAGATGACGTGCTCGACGTCATTGATCGATCGTGTCCGGTCGTTGGCCCGGATGGCGAGCGCCTTGCTCAGATCGCGTGGAAGTGCGGCGGCTAGCGCGGGAGCGCCCACCAGCTTGAGGAACGTTCGGCGGTCGACGGTGCCCACGGCGAAAGCCTCTCTCGAGTTGCTGCTGGGGACTGGCCGCTGGAAGTTAGTCCCGCAACGTTGACAGCAGGTGTCCGCCGGTCAAGCTTTCGGCAATGACTGGGCACGAGCGCGGGTGGTCGGGTGCCCACGGCGAGACGTTCACCGCAGCGACGTCCGATCGACACATGACCCCTCCCTTCCTGTCTCGCGACCTCATTTAGGTGGGTCCGGGCCCGCAGACAGCCGGGCCGCACCGGCCCGGACCGGCCGGCACGAGACGGAGGACAGCTGATGGTCACAAGGACGAAGGGCCTGGCCGCCGCAACCGCCGGCGCGCTCGCGGTCGCGGCGCTCGCAGGTGCGAGTGCCGCGGGCGCCAGCGACCGTCCCCTGCTGAGAGGCCTCGCCCATGCCAACCCGAAGGCGCCGGGGCTCTCCAGCCCCAACCGCCTCTCGGTCGAGCTGGCTCAGGTGACGCGTGCCCAGGGGTCCGACACGGTCGAGAATCCCCAGGACGGCGTGGGCTACTACGGTTACGACTCGATCGACAACGTTCCGCCGCTGCTGCCCGTCGTCGGTGCCGGAGGGGCCAGCCTGGCCGAGGCGCACAAGACCGAGCCGGACAAGAACACCTATCTGGTGCTGCGCGGCCAGGACGGTCCGGACCCGGCCTACGACTACGGCACGCACTTCCTCTTCCAGGGCCACGAGGGTGGCACACCGGGCTACGTCAGCCGGGTCAACCTGGACGCCGACCCGGCGCACCGGATCACCATCCTGGCCACCCGTGACGCGAAGGGGCTGCTGCCGGACTTCGACGGTTCGACATGGAACCCGTTCGCGAACAAGTTGCTCATGACCTCGGAGAACGGCGCCGCGGGCGGCGTCTGGGCGGGCGACGTGAACTACTCACCCGGCGCCACGTTCACCGAGCTGCCGGCGCTGGGCAAGGCCGGCTACGAGGGCATCCAGACGGCCTCCGACGGCAGCATCTGGATGGTGGAGGACGTCGGCGGGGCGACGGTCGCCGGCACCAACGGGCGGCTTGCCAACAGCTTCGTCTACCGGTTCGTGCCGACCCACAAGGGCGATCTCACGACCGGCACGCTGCAGGCGCTGCAGGTGCTTCGCCGGTCCGGCGACCCCATGGACACTGCTGCGGACCTGATGTCGCAGGACATCGAGGACCTGCACAAGCTGGGCAGCTCGTTCGCGACCCGCTGGGTGACCGTGCACCAGACCACGTCAGCCAACGCGACGCAGACGTTCTCCTCGTTGGATGCCGCCAAGGCAGCGAAGGCAACCGCGTTCAAGCGTCCGGAGAACGGCGTCTTCCGTCCGGGCTCGCACTTCGGTGAGTTCTTCTTCACCGAGACCGGCGACACCAACGCGACGAGCACGGCCAACGGCCAGGCCGGTGGCTGGGGTGGTGTCTTCAGGCTGCGCCAGAACGGTCCGTCAGCGGGGGCCGGCACGCTGAGCCTCGTCTCGCTGGGCGACGCGGAGCACACCAGCTTCGACAACCTCGCCTTCGCGGACGAGGACCATCTGCTCGTCGTCGAGGACCGCGGTGACCTGCTGCACGCGCAGCTCAACGCCCTCGACTCGGGTTGGGTGATCAGCGTCGGCCGCGCTGGCTCGCCACCCGTGCGTTTCCTGGCCGAGGGCCGGGACGCGTCGGCGACCATCGACTCGGCTCTGACGGACGCCAAGGTGCCCGGGTTCCAGAACGACGGCGACAACGAGATCACCGGCATCCACGTCTCCGACGGTGACCCGAGCGACGGCGGGCTGCTCGGCGCCAAGCAACCGCGGCTGTTCGAGAAGGGCTGGCGGCTCTTCTGGACCGCCCAGCACGGAGACAACGTGACGTCCGAGATCGTGCCCCAGCGAACCGCCGGCTCGCGATCACGACACGGCCTGCGCGACCAGCGTGACGAGTGACGGCCTGGTTGAACTTCGCGTGAACTCGCCTACCCAGGGGTGTACGGGAGGTCGGTCAGCTGATGGACGCACATAGTGTCCTGCTCGTCGACCTCGCACCCGCCCGGCGCCTGGCCGGTTGGGGTCTGGCCTCGGCGGCGTTCGTGGTCCTGGTCGTGGGGGTGGTGCTGGGCCTGTACGCCATGTTCAGCAAGCCAAGCTGAGCGGGCTCGGGGCCGCCGGGCACGGTCCCCAGGTGAACATCTGCCGAAGTCGCCAGCAAGGGTTGGCGCGGTGGGGCTCGGATCGGGTACAGATGCAGTCATGCAGGCCGAGCCCCGGTCGTCCGCGGACGAACGTCAGCTGCTGGACCTGACCCAGTTCCGGGTGCTCGACGACGCCGATGACGACCCGATCCTGCTGCGCCGCGACGGCAGCCCGGTGGACACCTGGCGGGAGGGCTATCCCTACTCGCAGCGCATGGACCGGCAGGACTACGACCGCGAGAAGCGCCTGCTGCAGATCGAGCTGTTGAAGCTGCAGGAATGGATCAAGCAGACCGGCGAACGGCTGGTCATCGTCTTCGAGGGCCGCGACGCCGCGGGCAAGGGCGGCACCATCAAGCGGTTCATGGAGCATCTCAACCCGCGCGGGGCGCGTGTCGTGGCGCTGGGCAAGCCCAACGAGCGCGAGCGGTCCCAGTGGTACTTCCAGCGGTACGTCGAGCACCTGCCGACGGCCGGGGAGATCGTGCTGTTCGACCGCTCCTGGTACAACCGGGCCGGCGTCGAGCGGGTGATGGGCTACTGCGACGAGGAGGACTACCGGTCCTTCCTGCGCCAGGCGCCGCTGCTCGAGCGGATGTGGACGAGCTCGGGCATCCACCTGGTCAAGCTCTGGTTCTCGGTGTCGCAGAGCGAGCAGCACACGCGCTTCATCATCCGCCAGGTCGACCCGGTGCGGCAGTGGAAGCTCTCGCCCACCGACCTGCAGTCTCTCGACCTGTGGGGTCAGTACACCGAGGCCAAGGAGGCGATGTTCTACTACACCGACACCGAGGACGCGCCCTGGACAGTCATCAAGAGCAACGACAAGAAGCGCGGCCGGGTGGAGGCCATGCGTCACGTGCTCAGCCAGTTCGACTACGACGAGAAGGACCATGAGCTCGTGGGCACCCCTGATTCGCGGATCGTCGGCTCCGCGGTGAGCGTCATCGAGCACGGTGAGCGAGCCGACCGCGTCTTCCCCGACCTGTAAAGGCAGAAGACCCCGTCATGGCCAGTGCTGTCGAGACAGAGCGAAAGTTCGACGCCGAACTGGGTCAGCCGCTGCCGGACCTCTCGGGCCTGGCCTGCCATGTCGGCGCGCCCGACGTCAAGGCGCTGGAGGCGACGTACTTCGACACTGCCGACGGGCGCCTCGCCAGGCACGGGATCACGCTGCGTCGGCGGACCGGCGGTGACGACGCCGGCTGGCACCTGAAGATCCCGGTCGGACCCGATGAGCGGCTCGAGGTGCAGCGCCCGTTGGGCAGGAGCGAGCGCATCGTGCCCAAGGCGTTGCTCGCGCAGGTCCGTGCGCTGGTGCGAGACCGTGCCCTGCTCCCGGTGGGCAGGCTGCGCACCTCTCGTACGGAGCACCGGCTGCTCGACGACGACGGTGCTGCCCTCGCGGTCGTCGCGGACGATGTCGTGCACGGCCAGCGGCTGACGGGCGAGGCCGTGGAGGCGTCGACCTGGCGCGAGGTCGAGGTCGAGCTGCTCGGCGGGGACCGGGTGATCCTCGAGGCGGTCAGCCGGCGGCTGCGCGAGGGCGGGCTGCGTCCCTCGGCGCACGCGTCCAAGCTGGCGCGCGTGCTCGGCGACACCGCCTCGGCCACCGCGACGCCGCGGCGCCGCGACCGTCAGCGTGTGGGTGACGTCGTGCTGTCGCACCTGCGCGAGCAGGTCGCGGAGCTGGTCCGGCGCGACCCTCAGGCTCGGTCGGACGAGCCGGACGGGGTGCACAAGATGCGGGTGGCGACCCGTCGGCTGCGCAGCGCGATGGCGACCTACCGGCCCGTGCTCGAGGCCTCGCAGACCGATCCGCTGCGCCAGGAGCTGCAGTGGCTGGGGCAGCTGCTGGGGCGGGCCCGGGACGCGGAGGTGCAGGTCGACCGGTTGCGCGCGCTGGTGGCCGCGCAGGACGCCGAGCTGGTTCTCGGTCCGGTCCGCCGGCGCGTCGACCTGGAGCTGCGTGCCCGCCACCGTGCGGCGCGCGCGTCGCTCGTGGCCGAGCTCGACTCACCCCGCTACTGGCGGCTGCTGGACGCGCTCGAGGACATGCTCGCGCAACCGGCCCTGACGCGACGGGCGCGCAAGCCGGCGGCCGCGCAGCTGCCGCGGCTGGTGGGCAGGGCCGTTGGACGCGTCGACAAGGCGGTGGCTCTGGCGGACCGCACGGTCGGTGCCGCGCACGACGAGGCCCTGCACGAGGTCCGCAAGTCAGCGAAACGGGCCAGGTACGCCGCCGAGTCCGCCGTGCCCGTCGCGGGCAAGCCTGCCGCCCGGCTCGCCGAGCGGATGGAGAGGGTCCAGGAGGTGCTGGGGGAGCACCAGGACAGCGTGACCTCCCGTGCCCTGCTGCGGGAGCTGGCCGTGGCGGCGCACGGCGCGAACGAGAACGGGTTCACCTTCGGCCTCCTGCACCGGGTGGAGCTGGAGCGCGGCGTCGCTGCCCGTCAGGCGGCCGAGGGGGCCATCCGTGAGGCGTCACGGCCAGGAGTGCGGCGCTGGCTGGGCTGAGCGGGGTGCGGCGCGTGAGAGCCTGGGCGGCGTGACACCGTCAGGCCCCTCGACTCCCGGGCCGGTCGATCCCGGTCTGCACGGGCTCGTCGACCAGGCCCGGTCCGACCTGGCAGGCCGCCTCGGCGTCGCAGCCCAGGACATCACGACCGTCTCGGCGGCGGTGGTGACCTGGCCCGACTCCGGGCTCGGCTGCCGCGAACGGGGCCGTGTCTACCTGCAGGTCCCGACGGACGGCTCGCGCATCGTGCTCTCCCACGGTGGTCGCGACTACGCCTACCACACGGGTGGGCGGACGCTCGTCCCGTTCCTGTGCGAGCACCCGGGCTGAGCCGCCGCCCGCAAGCCCCGGGCGGCGGCTCAGCGCCGCCGCCCGAGGGTGGTCACGGCCGGTTGTCGACCTCCACCAGGGTCAGGCCGATCCGCCCGGTGTCCCGGTTGTGGGACACCGCCCCGAGGTTCCAGGCAGCCGGCGCGTCCGTCCACGACGCCGTCACCGTGCCAACAGCGCCCAGGACTGCGGAGGTGGGTGCGGCCGTGATGGCCAGGTTCCCGCCGCCTGCTGCCGTCGGGATGACCCAGTCGTAGAGGGTGAACGTCGTGGTCGGTGTGACCGTCTGCCACCCGTGGACGTAGAGGGTCCACGTGCCGTTGACCGGATCGGGTACGTCGATCTGCTCGTCGGTCCCGCCGTTCGTGCTCTGCGCCACGATGGTGCCGTCGGGGTCAGCGAGATAGAGGTCCAGGTCGACGTCTGCGTTGGGCACCGCGTCGGGCGGCATCGCCACCCGCAGATGCGCCGCGTCGGTGACCGTGATGGGCACGGCGTGGGAGAAGCCGTCAGTCGGGTCGAACGACTGGTCCGGGTCCTGCGCCACCGTGTCGTTGGTCACGGTCGCGGGGACCAGGCCGTGAGCCGCGGCGGTGTACGGCCCCGTGAAGCCGAACTTGACCGGGATGTCGACGGAGCCCGAGGCACCCGTGCCCGTGACACTGGCGGGGGCGTCGAACAACGACGCCTTGACCGCGATCGGGCTGAAGACCTCGTGCCCGGAGCCCCTCCACGTCAGCGAGCCGAACCGCCACTCGCCGATCGTGGCACTGACGTTGGTGAGGGTCACGGTGAAGGTGGCCTGCTCCCCCGGCAGCAGCCGGAGCTCGCGCGGTGACACCGTGACGGCGAAGCCCGCCGGTGCCTTCACGACCGCCCGGTAGCGCTCCGCACGTGGCCGCTGCCCACGCCCTGCTGGGGCCACGTTGGTCACGGTCCGCTTGACGGTGACCGCGCCAGGCACCGAGGACACCCCGATCGACGGGTAGTTGAGGTTCTCTGCCTGCGTCGGCACGCCGCTGGCCGCCAGGTCGGCGCAGGTGGCGTCCGGGTCGTTGAAGGCCGAGGGCTCCGCGTCGCAGAGGAATCCCAGGTAGTCACCGAACCCGGCGTCATAGACCAGGCCCGGGTCGAAGGGGCTGCCGTCCCCGCGCCGGTCCGTGAGGTCGAGGTGCCCCGACCCCATGGCGAACGGGTTCGCCCGCGTCTTGCGGTCGTTGTCGACGACCTGCTGGTAGGTGGTCGTCATCAGGGCCGACTTGGCCATCGCGGCGCTCCAGTCCGGGTGCGCCTGCTTGACCAGGGCCAGTGCGCCGGCGACGTGCGGGCTGGACATCGACGTACCCGCGATCGCCTGGAACAGCTCTCCCGCAGCACCGAGTCCGACGTCCGGCGTGGGTGACGCGCCGGCGAGGATCTGCACGCCCGGTGCGGTGAGGTCGGGCTTGATGATGTCCTCGGCCACCGGGTCGGGGCCGCGAGAGGAGAACACGGCCATGGAGGGCGCCGACTCCCAGGTCGAGATCTGGTCGCCGATGATGCGCGCTGTCGGTGCCGACGCCTGGGCGATGTAGGCCTTCACCGCGAGACCAGGTGTGTTGTCCAGGTGCACCGACGGCACATAGTGGTTGTCGGTGAACAGGTTGTCGACGTTGTCGTTGTTGTACAGGACCATGGCCGCACCGCCGGCCTGCTGCACCGCGAGGCTCTTCTCGGCCCGACCGACGGCGCCACGGCGGCAGAGGACCATCGTGCCGGTGACCACGGCCGGGTCCAGGGTTCCGGGGATGCAGAGGTCGCCGCCTGCGTTGGCGGCGTCGACCAGCGGGAGCGTCCCGGTGCCCGCAGTGATGGAAGCTCCGCGGTAGCTGCGGCCGTTGCCCAGACGGACCGTGCCTTGGAAGAACCGTGGCTGGGTGCTGGCGCCCACCGTGGTGATCCACGGCACGGACGCGGGGCCACCGATGGTGGCGTCGCCGGGGCCGTCGTTGCCGGCCGAGGTTGCCACGAAGACGCCGGCGTCCGCCGCGTTGAGGAAGGCGATGTCGTCGGGGGAGGTGAGGCTGGCCCCGCCGCCGACCGAGTAGTTGATGACGTCGACGCCGTCATCGACCGCCTGGTCGATGGCCGCGGCGAGGTCGGAGGAGAATCCCCCGAGGTTGCCCAGCGCCTTGTAGGCGACGACCTGCGCGCGCGGCGCGATGCCGGAGACCTTGCCCCGGTCGATGCCGAAGATGCTGGCCGGGACGTCGGCGTCGCCGGCGGCCGTCGACGCGGTGTGCGTGCCGTGGCCTTCGTCATCGCGCGCCGAGTCGTACTCGTCGGGGTCCTGTCCCACCACAGCCCGGTACGTCGCCAGCATCTGCCGGGCACCGATGAGCTTGTTGTTGCACGTGAACGGCTTGTCCAGCGGGTTGGCCGCGGTGTTGCCGAAGTTGCAGGCCAGGTTGCCCGGCAGGTCCTGTATCGGCGCAGCCGGCGGGGGGTAGCTGCCGTCGTCGGCGAAGCTGGGGTGCTCGGGCCAGATGCCGGTGTCGATGACCCCGACGACCACGCCTGCTCCGGTGTAGCCGGTGCGCGCCCAGACGCCTCCTGGCCCGGACAGACCGAGGAACCGGGGGCTGGCGTCGGTGGTCGGGTGCCGCAGCACGTCCGGCAGGACGCGGTCCACGCCCTTGACGTGGCGCATCTTCTCGGCCTGCGCGTCAGTGAGCTTGGTCGCGAAACCGTTGAGCGCGACGGTGTAGCTGTGGGTCTTGTCCCTCGGGGCCTTCCCGACGGCCTTGAGTGCCGTGTTCTGCTCTGCCTCCAGCGCGGCACCTGCGGTCACGGCCCTGCGGCTGTCGAGCCCGTCCTGGCCGAATCTCGTGACCAGCGGGTCGCCGTCCATGATGACGACGTAGCGCTGTCGCGCGAGTGCCGCCATCCTCCCGTGAGCGGAGGTGTCCTGGGCCGGTTGGCCATCGGACCCGTCGGCCGCTTGGACCGGCAAGAATGTGGTCGCGGTCAGTCCGACCGCGGCCACCACAACGAGCAGCCGTCGTTTCACGGCGTAACCTCTTTCGCCTGGGCCTCGGATCACCGGACGTGATCCGGCGTCATCATGTCCCCCGCGCCACTTCCAGGGAAGGGCTGGTGCCGCCCCTCACTGGCCGGTAGGGTCTGTCGGTTCGGCCCCGGGCCACCCGCAGTCGTGCGAGCAGGGTCAGAAGACGGGATCGTCCAGGCCAAGCGCGTCGCACGCGATGGTCATCACGACACGCTCGCGGAACGACAAGCAGTCTGCGGCTGCAGGCGTGGGGTCGCTGCCCAGCACGGTCGCGATCAGCCGCAGCGCCTGCGTTGCCTGCTCTCCCTCGGCCGGCGAGACCTCGCCGGCAACGGCAGTCGACATGTTGGGCATCGCTCACCTCTTTGCTGTCGACAGGCGGTCTGCACTGCCTGCCAGGCGATCTGCACTGCCTGCCAGGCGGTCTGCACTGCCTGCCTTGCGGCCTGCCATGGTCCAGCCGGCAGACGACCAACGAGGAACGCACCCCGTCGGTTATGGCGGAGTGCGTCGTGCGGGCGGCCACCGTCGTGTACGCCCCTATCTCCCGCCGCAGCCGCCGAAACGGCCCAGTCGGGTGACTGCGAGCACCATGGCAGGCTCACCTCGGCGCCCTCGACCGGGTCGTGGAGCTGCCCGATGCCTGGTCAGCGGCGCCTGAGCGAGGTCGAGCCCTCAGGCGTCCCGGCCGACGGCGTGCAGGTGCCTGACGGCCTCCCGGTAGGACTCACCGACGCTGCACTCGACGTACAGCACGCCGCGTTCCGCGCAGAACGTGCGAACCAGCGGCTGGACGCGTCGCAGCGACGGGCGCGGGAGGCTCGGGAACAGATGGTGCTCGATCTGGTAGTTGAGGCCGCCGAGCAGGTAGTCGACGACCGGACCGCCCTTGATGTTCCGTGACGTGAGCACCTGCCGGCGCAGGTAGTCCCAGCCATCGTCCGCGCCCTCCATCGGCATGCCCTTGTGGTTGGGCGCGAACGAGGCGCCCATGTAGAAGCCGAAGACGGCCTGCTGCACCGCGGCGAACGCGAGCGCCTGGCCCAGCGGCAGCACGAGAGCGAGCACCGTGACGTACGCCGCCAGGTGCGCGAGCAGCAGCGCGCCTTCCAGCCAGGCGGTCCGCACGGCTGCGCTGCGCAGGGCTCGGACGCTGGACACGTGCAGGTGCAGACCTTCCAGCAGCAGCATGGGGAAGAAAAGGTATGCCTGCCCCGACGTCAGCGCTCGCGCCAGCCTGCCTCGACCGCCGACCTGCGACGGGTCGAAGACGAGGGCACCGGCGCGCACGTCGGGGTCACGAGCCAGGTCGTTGGGGTGCGCGTGGTGCCGGTTGTGCTTGTCCAGCCACCAGCCGTTGCTCAGGCCGAGCCCGAGGTTGCCTGCCAACAGACCGAACGAGTCGGCGCCCCGACGGGTGCGGAACACCTGCTTGTGCCCGACGTCGTGCCCGAGGAAGGCCAGCTGGGTGAACATGACGCCGAGGAACGCGGCCGTCAGCAGCTGCCACCACGTGGAACCCAGCAGCACGAACACGAGCCAGCCGGAGGCCAGCAGTGCCACCGTGCCGGTGATCTTCACGGCGTAGTAGCCGGGTCGGCGTTGGAGGAGGCCGGCTGCCTTCACCCGTCTGGACAGGTCGGCGTAGTCGCTGCCCAGATGACCGGCCGGCTTCCCTGCGACGTCAGTCACGTCGCTCACCACGTCCGCACTCATGACCGGGACTACTTTCCCTTGAGGATCCGTAGCGTGATCGCCGGGATCTGGAGCGGGCCGCTGGATGGTGCCATGGTGACTGTATCGCGGGCGAGAGCCACTGGTTGACCCCTACGTCGCGATGGCCGGGCCCGAGGCGCTCCTCGACGCAGCGCGCGGGAGCCGGTGCAGCGTCACGTCGACCAACGCACCGTCGCAGACCACGGCAGTGAGATAGGTGCAGTGCGGCTGCCGCCGCCGGTCGGTCGGCGAGCCGGGGTTCAGCAGCCGCAGCCCGCTCTCAGCCGTGGTGTCCCACGGGATGTGGCTGTGGCCGAACACCAGCACGTCGGTGTCGGGGAAGGCTGCTGCGCAGCGTCTCTCCCGGCCGTGCGCCGGCCCGGTCTCGTGGACGACGGCCAGCCGCAAGCCGCCGAGGTCCACGCGGGCCACCTCGGGCAGCCGGGCGCGCAGCGCCGGCCCGTCGTTGTTGCCGTGCACGCCGACCACCCGGGCGGCCCGCCCCTCCAGCAGGTCGAGCAGGCTGACGTCCACCCAGTCCCCGGCGTGCACCACGAGGTGCGCGTCATCGACTGCCGCCCAGACCTCCGCAGGCAGGTCCCTCGCCCGGGTCGGCAGGTGCGTGTCGGCCATGACGAGCAGACGCATGTGCCCAGCATGACGCCCGGTGGCGCGCACCGGCAGGATGGCGGCATGCCCGAGCAGACCCGGCACGAGGACGGCTACGACGTCCAGCGCGTCCGTCAGGCGTTCCCCGCACTCTCGGAGGGCGCCGCGCACTTCGACGGGCCGGGCGGCTCGCAGGTGCCCGACGTCGTGGGCCGCGCCGTCGCCGAGACCCTCACCTCGGCGATCGCCAACCGTGGGTCGGTGACCCGCGCGGAGCAGCGCGCGGAGGCCGTCGTCCTCGGCGCTCGCCGGGCGATGGCCGACCTGCTCGGTGCCGACCCGGAAGGCGCCGTCTTCGGGCGCTCGATGACGCAGCTGACGTTCGACCTGTCGCGGACGCTGGCCCGCCGGTGGGGTCCCGGTGACGAGGTCGTCGTGACCCGGCTCGACCACGACGCCAACATCCGGCCGTGGCTGATCGCCGCCGAGAGGTCCGGCGCGACGTTGCGCTGGGCCGACTTCGACAAGGACACCGCGGAGCTGCCGGTCGAGGCCGTGACCGACGTGCTCGGCGAGCGCACCCGCGTGGTCGCCGTCACGGGCGCGTCCAACCTGCTGGGCACCCGGCCCGACGTGCGCGCCATCGCCGACGCGGCGCACGCCGCCGGGGCCCTGGTGTACGTCGACGGCGTCCACCTCACCCCGCACGCGCCCGTCGACGTACGCGGCCTCGGGGCGGACTTCTTCGCCTGCTCGCCCTACAAGTTCCTCGGGCCGCACCACGGTGTCCTGGTCGCCGACCCGGCGCTGCTCGAGACGCTGCAGCCCGACAAGCTGCTGCCGTCCAGCGACGCGGTGCCCGACCGTTTCGAGCTGGGCACGCTGCCCTACGAGCTGCTCGCGGGCACGACGGCCGCCGTCGACTTCCTCTCCGGTCTGGTGCCGGCCGACGGTGACCGGCGCGCCCGGCTGACCGCCTCGATGACCGCGCTGGAGCACTACGAGGCCGGGTTGCTCGACCGGCTGCTCGCCGGGCTGGCCGCGGTCGAGGGGGTGACCCTGCACGGGCAGCCCAGGCGGCGTACGCCGACAGTGTTGTTCTCGGTGCGCGACCGCACGCCGCGTGAGGTGTACGAGGAGCTGGGTCGGCGCGGCATCAACGCGCCGGCGGGAACCTTCTACGCGCTGGAGGCGGCACGCTGGCTGGGGCTCGGCGAGGCCGGCGCCGTGCGAGCCGGGCTGGCTCCCTACACCTCCACGCAGGACGTCGACCGGCTCGTCGCGGCGGTCGGTGACCTCGCGGCCGGCCGCGGGACCTGACGGTCCTGGCGGGGGCCCCGGCACCCGTCAGCGTCGGGGCGTTCCCGGGTCGCGCAGCAGGCCGACGGCCTTGACCGCTCGCAGCAGCCGGTCGCCGTCGGGGGCGCGCAGCACCGGGACCGACCGCGCGGTGCGCTGCGTCGCCCAGCGCTGCTCCGAGGACGGCTCGGGGGTGCCGTGGGTCAGCACCTGCTGGACGGCGCTCAGCTGGCGGATCACGACGGCGCGCACCTGTCCGGGGGCGCTCGCCACCGCCTCGTCGTAGAGCTCGGGGTCGTGCTGGCCGTCGTCGCCGACGAGCACCCACCGCAGCTGCGGCAGCTCGCGCAGCAGCCGGGCCAGCTCGTTGCGCTTGTGCTCCCGCCCGGAACGGAACCAGCCCTGGGGCGTGGGTCCCCAGTCGGTGAGCAGCAGCGGGCCGCGCGGGAAGCCGTGCCGCTCGAGGAAGCGCTCCAGCACCGGCGCGACGTTCCAGGCGCCGGTCGAGAGGTAGACCACCAGCGCATCGGGCCCCGCGGCGGCCAGCGAGCCGTAGAGCCGGGCCATCCCCGGCACCGGCCGGCGAGTCGCCTCGTGGCGGAGGAAGGTGTTCCAGAAGGCGAGCAGCGGGCGGGGCAGCGCGGTGATCAGCACCGTGTCGTCGACATCGCTGACCACGCCGAGCCACTCGTCGGGCCCGACCACCCGGACAGCGGCGGCGTTGGGCGGCGACCCGTCGACCGCGAGCGTCACCTCGGACCAGCCCGCGGGCAGCTCTGCCGGCAGCACCGTGTCGACGTACCCGCCGCGGCTGCTGGTCACCTCGTGCCGCCGGCCGGCTACCTGCACCTCGACGCGGACGTCGGCCGGCTTGGCGGACAGGAACCGTCGCCAACCACGGCCTGGCGTGAACACCCGGCCGTGGCGATCGGGCGGCGTGAGCAGGACCCGGGCCAGCACCCGGACCCACCCGTCGGTGCCGTAGCCGGTGTACGGCACCACCCGCGGCGTCCAGCCGCGCCGCCGCAGCCCCCGCTCCAGCGCTGCCGCGACCCGGTCCTCGAGCCGGGCCGCCCGATGCAGGGCATCGCTGCGCGGGGGACCAGCGGGCGGGGGACCAGCGGGCGGGAGATCAGCGGACACCGTCCCGTCCTATCCCATGGGCGAGCCGACGCGCACCCCGGTCGCCGATGCTGTAGAGATGTCGTAGAGATGTCGCGTCCGGTCGCGAGATTTCCGACAGAACGTGCGGCCACAGTCGGGGTGACCAGGAGGTTGTCATGGCCCAGTTCACCGTCGTCTGTCCCGTTTGCTCCTCGGAGCTCACGCTCAACCCGCGCCGGCTGCTCGTGCGGTTCGACGCTGGCACGGCGACCTCCGGTGAGGTCCTCTTCTGCTGCCTCAGCTGCCGGGCCGCGTCCACGGTGCCGCTCGCGGTCCACGAGATCGCGCTGTTGCTGTCCGCCGGCGTCACCCACCTGAGCCTCAGCGAGCCGGTCGTGGGCCACCCCGAGTCGCCGCCGGCGGGACCCCCGCTCACCCACGACGACCTGCTCGACCTGCACGCGGCGCTGTCGGGGGACAGCTGGTTCGAGCGCATCGGTGCGTCCGGCGCCTGATCCGGGGCCGCCCGCCGGCCGGACATGGCCCAATCTTTGCCTGCGGAGGCGTTAGGCCGCCTACCGAGGTGGGTACCCGCCGCGCATCCCGACGGTTCGCCGTCTCGGGTCGGGGTGCCCTCGGTCCAACAGACGGCCGGGGGCTTCTCGCTGCCCCGCCCGGCACATGGGCGCGGACCGGTCAGCGGGAGCGGGGGTGCGTGACGGCCGCGCGGGCCTGGCGCAGGCGGGCGAGCAGCTCACGCTCCCGGGCGGCGAAGTCGGGTACGTCGTGACCGCGCTCCACGCGGTCGCGCAGGAAGGCGAGCTCGGTCGCCGCGTGCTGGAAGTCCCGCAGCGCCTTCGCGCCGGCAGCGCCGTACGTCCGCTTCGCCCAGCCCACGGCCTGCCGCCGCCGGGCCATCGAGGTGATCATCGCGACGTCCTCGTCGGCCAGCCAGCCCGCCTGGGCGTAGAGCGGCAGCCAGGTGGCCAGCGTCGCCGCCTCACGCCGCCGCGACCACGTCGCGACGATCGCCACGACGAGGAACGCCGGGACCATCAGCGCGACGTAGCCCACGAAGAAGCCGAGCAGGCCGCTGAGCGAGGCGTAGTTCCAGGCTGCGTGCAGGGTGACCGCGAGCAGGTAGCCGGCCAGCGGGGCCAGGACGCGGGCGGGGAAGCCCCGCCCGCGCGCGGCGATGCCCAGCCCGATACCGGTCATGGTCGTGAAGAGCGGGTGCGCGAACGGCGCGAGGACCCCTCGCAGCACGAAGGTCACGCCCGCGGCGAACAGGCCGCCGGTGAGGCCCAGCTCCTGGTGGCCGGCCAGGAAGGCACGCCCGAAGTAGAGGATGTTCTCGGTGAACGCGAACCCGACGCCGGTGAACCCGGCCAGCACGATGCCGTCGACGATGCCGTCGAACTCCCGGCGCCGGAACAGGAACACCGCCAGGATCGCGGCGCCCTTGGCCCCCTCCTCGACCCAGGGCGCGACGGCGACCGCCGTGGTGGCCAGGCCGGCATCGGCACCGGCGGTACGAGCCACGACCACGGCGCTGGCGGTGTTGAGGACCGCGGCGACCAGCGCCGCGACGGTCGCCCCCCAGAAGAAGGCGAAGGCCAGCAGGCCGCGCGGTTCGGGCTCGTAGCGGTCGACCCAGCGGAACGCGGCGAGCACGACGGGCAACGGCAGCAGCGCGAGGGCCACCCCGATGAGGAAGCCACCGGTGCCGGTGGCCGAGGTCTCGATGCCGAGGACCACGAGGCCGCTGCCCACCATGACGAGCGCGAGAACGGCCAGCAGGACGCCTCGGGCGGCCAGCCGCAGGCGGCGTAGCGGTGCGGCGTCGGCCAGCGATGGCCCCTCGTCGTGGACCGACGGTGGCCAGGGCGCGCGCACGGGCAGGGCCATCCCGAAAGCCTAACGAGAGCTGGTCGGTGTGCCGCACCGGCACCGGGCGAAACCGCGGCACGTCCCGGGATTGAACAGCCGGGCGCTGGGCACCCAACGACACAGGATGGGGGCTGGCTATCACGGCAGGGGACGCCGGCCCCCATCCTGCCTGCACCCGACCTGCGGACGCCCGGCGGGCCTGGCTACCGTGCCCGCATGACGACCGGTGACCAGGGCGCCGCGCGCCTCGACCGCGACCAGCTGCGCCGCCTCACTGCCGAGGAGCGGGCCTTGTTCGCGGCCCGCCACCCGCGCTCGCGGGCGTTGTTCGACAAGGCGCGCGCCGTGCTGCCGGCCGGCGTGCCGATGAGCTGGATGGCCAAGTGGCCGGGCGGTTTCCCGGTGTACGTCGAGCACGCGTCCGGCGCGCACTTCGTGGACGTCGACGGGCTCGACTACATCGACTTCTGCCTCGGCGACACCGGCGCGATGACCGGCCACTCGCCGCCGGCCACGGTCGAGGTGGTACGTCGCCAGGTGGGCCAGGGCATCACCACGATGCTGCCCACGCAGGACGCGACGGTGGTGGCCGAGGAGCTGGGACGACGCTTCGGGCTGCCCCTGTGGCAGTTCACCCTGTCGGCGACGGATGCCAACCGCCACGTCATCCGCTACGCGCGCCACATCACCGGCCGGCCGAAGGTCGTCGTGCACGACTTCTGCTATCACGGCAGCGTCGACGAGGCCTTCGCGACACTCGACGGCTCGGGCGTGACCGTGGCGCGGCGCGGCAACATCGGCGCGCCGGTGCCACCGAGCGAGACCACCCGGGTGGTGCCGTTCAACGACGTGGCCGCCCTCGAGGAGGCGCTGTCCCACGGCGACGTGGCCGCCGTGCTCTGCGAGCCGGCGCTGACGAACATCGGCATCGTGCTGCCGGAGCCGGGCTACCACGAGGCACTGCGCGAGATCACCCGTCGGCACGGCGTGCTGCTGGTCATCGACGAGACCCACACGCTCTGCACCGGTCCCGGCGGCTACACCGCGGCGTACGGGCTCGAGCCCGACTTCCTCACGCTCGGCAAGGCCATCGCCGGTGGCATTCCTGCGGGCGCCTTCGGCATGAGCGAGCAGGTCGCCGAACGCATCGCCGCGCGGGTGGCGCTCGAGGACATCGACATCGGCGGCGTCGGGGGGACGCTTGCCGGGAACGCGCTGTCGCTCGCCGCGATGCGCGTCACGCTCGCCGACGTACTCGACGACGAGGCGTTCGCTCGCATGGTGCCGCTCGCGCACCGGTGGGCCGACGGCGTCGATGCGGGCATCGCGAAGTACGGCCTCGCCTGGCACTGCAGTCGCCTCGGCGCCCGCGCCGAGTACAACTTCGCGCCGAGTCCCCCACGTGACGGGGCAGCGGCCCATGCCGCAGGCGACTTCGAGCTGGAACAGTTCCTGCACCTGTTCATGCTCAACCGCGGGCTGCTGCTGACCCCGTTCCACAACATGGCGCTGATGAGCCCCGACACCTCCGAGGCCGACGTCGACCGGCATACGGAGGTGTTCCTCGAGGCCTTGGACGTGCTCACCGCTGACGCGGGTGCCGGCGCGGGCCGCGCCGTCCGCGGGTCTCAACCGGGCTAGACCAGTGGCCGGTGCTGGTCACGGCTGATCAGGGCCGCCATGGCCCGACTGGGTCATGGCGGCCCAAACCGGGCATACCTAGGCTGGGCCCGGGTCGTATACAGCGGGACCGAGGAGGTGGCGGCAGGTGGGGCGCACGACGGACACCCGGCTGCAGGACCCGCTCGTCCTCGACGAGATCGAGCTCTACGGCGAGCTGGTGATCGTCGCCTCCTCCTCCGACCGGCCGCTGTCGCAGGCCGAGATCGACCAGGTGCTGGGCCTGTCCCGCTGCGCCGACTGAGGCCGCCGGCCCCGCTGGCGCGCCGGCGGCCCGGGGTCGCCGCGCTGCCCCGCCGCACGTGCCGTGGGGGCGGGCGACGTACTGTCTGGCCTGCCCACGCACGCCACCCGCCTGCCCCGCCTTGCCGTGCGAGTCGTCCCAGGCCCTAGCATCCTGCCCGGACCCCGCACCTGCCCCTCGAGACTCACTGGAGTCCCTGTGCGCTTTCGTCTGACACCACGCCAGACCAGCTTCTACGGGATGTTCGCAACATCCGGCGAGAACCTCGTCACGGGAGCGAAGCTCCTCAAGGAGCTGCTGGGGGCGGCTCCGGAGGACCGCAAGGTCATAGCCGAGAAGATGCGTGCCGCCGAGCACGCGGGCGACGAGGCCACCCACGCCATCATGCGAGAGCTGAACGAGTCGTTCGTGACGCCCTTCGACCGTGAGGACATCTACCGGCTGGCCTCCGGGCTCGACGACATCATGGACGCCATGGAGGCGGCCGTCGACCTGGTCGTGCTCTACCAGATCGGTGAGCTGCCGCCCGAGATCGCCGACCAGGTGGACGTCATCGAGCGCGCGGCGGAGCTGACCGCCGAGGCGATGCCCCGGCTGCGGTCCATGCAGGATCTGCAGGAGTTCTGGATCGAGCTCAACCGTCTGGAGAACCAGGCCGACCAGGTCTACCGGCGACTGCTCGCGCGGCTGTTCAGCGGCGACTACGACGCGCTGACGGTGATGAAGCTCAAGGAGGTCGTCGACCAGCTGGAGGGTGCCGCCGATGCGTTCGAGCACGTCGCCAACACGGTCGAGACGATCGCCGTCAAGGAGTCCTGATCAGTGGGCGACGTAGGGATCTTCGTCGTCATTCTGGCTGCGATGGGCTTCAACTACACCAACGGCTTCCACGACGCGGCCAACGCGATCGCGACCTCCGTGTCGACCCGCGCCCTCACGCCACGGGTGGCGCTGGCCATGGCGGCGGTGTTCAACCTGCTGGGGTCGTTTCTCGGCGCCAAGGTCGCCAAGACCGTCGGCTCCGGCATCATCGAGCTCCCCAACGACAAGGGCAGCCTTGTCGTGGTGTTCGCCGCGCTGATCGGGGCGATCGCCTGGAACCTGTTGACCTGGTACTTCGGGTTGCCCTCGTCCTCGTCGCACGCGCTGATCGGCGGCCTGGTGGGTGCGGCCCTGGCCTCGAGCAGCAGCGTGCTCTGGCACGGCGTCTACACCAAGGTCCTGATCCCGATGATCCTCTCGCCGGTCATCGGCCTGGTCCTCGGCTACTTCGTGATGGTCGCCATCCTGTGGCTCTTCCGGAACGCCAGCCCGTCGCGGGTCACCCGCGGCTTCCGGCTCGCCCAGTCGGTCTCCGCCGCCGCGATGTCGCTCGGCCACGGCATGCAGGACGCCGCCAAGACGATGGGCGTCGTCGTGCTGGCGCTCACTGTCGGCGGCTACCACGAGGGCACCGACATCCCGCTGTGGGTGTTCTTCCTCACCGCAGCCGTCCTGGCGCTGGGCACCTACTCCGGCGGCTGGCGGATCATGCGCACGCTCGGTCGACGGATCATCGAGCTCGACCCGCCGCACGGGTTCGCGGCCGAGGCCACGGCCGCGAGCGTGCTGTTCGTGGCCGCCATCCAGTACGGCGCCCCGATCTCGACGACCCACACCATCACCTCTGCGATCATGGGCGTGGGCGCCACGAAGGGCCGCCGGGCGGTCCGCTGGGGCGTGGCCGGCAACATCGTGACGGCCTGGATCTTCACGATCCCCGGCGCCGCCCTGGTCGCGGCGGTGACCTTCCTGGTCGCCCACCGCCTCGTCTGACCGCACGCTGACGAGGCGGGGGACCGGCCCGGCCGGCTGCCTGGCTCAGCCGAAGCGGCCGGTGATGTAGTCCTCGGTCGCCTTCTCGGTCGGCCGGCTGAACACCTCGGCCGTGTCGCCGATCTCGACCAGCCGCCCGGGCTTGCCGGCCCCCGCGATCGTGAAGAACGCCGTCCTGTCGCTCACTCGGGCGGCCTGCTGCATGTTGTGGGTGACGATGATGATCGTGTAGCGCTCCTTGAGCTCCTGCACGAGGTCCTCGATCGCCAGCGTCGAGATCGGGTCGAGCGCGGAGCACGGCTCGTCCATCAGCAGCACGGCCGGCTCGACCGCCACCGCCCGGGCGATGCACAGCCGCTGTTGCTGGCCGCCGGAGAGCGACGAGCCCGGCTTGCGCAGCCGGTCCTGGACCTCCTTCCAGAGGTTCGCCTGCTTGAGCGAGCGCTCCACGACGTCGTCGAGGAGCGCCTTCTTCTTCACGCCGTTGAGCCGCAGGCCGGCGGCCACGTTGTCGTAGATGGACATGGTCGGGAAGGGGTTGGGCCGCTGGAAGACCATGCCCACGATCCGTCGTACTGCGACCGGGTCGACGTCGTCGCCGTACAGGTCCTCGTCATCGAGGGTGACCTTCCCGATGACCCGGCCGCCGGGCAGCACCTCGTGCATGCGGTTGAGCGTGCGCAGCAGCGTGGATTTGCCGCACCCGGAGGGACCGATGAACGCGGTGACCGACCGCGGCTCGACGGTCAGCGACACGTCCTCGACGGCCTTGAAGTCGCCGTAGAAGACGTCGAGCCCGGAGACGTCGATTCGCTTGGCCATGGGTGGTCGTGTCCTTACTTCTTGACGGAGCCGAGCCGCGAGACGGCCCGGCCGGCAAGGCTGAGCACCATCACGATGATGATGAGGGTGAGCGCCGCCGACCACACCCGGTCCAGCGCCGGCTGCAGGGCCTGGTTGCGGTCCTGGTTGATGAACGTCGGCAGGGCGGCCATGTTGCCGTGGAAGATGTTCATGTTGATCGACGTCGTGTAGGGCCCGAGGATCAGCAAGGGTGCGGTCTCGCCCATCACGCGCGCCAGGCCGAGCATGATGCCGGTGACGATGCCGCTGAACGCCGTCGGCAGCACCACCTTGACGATGGTCTTCCAGCGCGGCACACCCAGGGCGTACGACGCCTCGCGCAGGTCGCGCGGCACGAGGCGCAGCATCTCCTCGGTGGAGCGCACGACAACCGGGATCATCAGCAGCACGAGGGCGAGCGACACCGCGAAGGCGACCCGTTGGAAGCCGAACGTCGTGACCCACAGCGCGTAGACGAACAGCGCGGCCACGATCGACGGGATCCCGGTCAGGACGTCGACCATGAACGTCACAGCCCTGGCGAACGTCCCCCGCCCGTACTCCACCAGGTAGATGGCCGTGCCCAGCGCGATGGGCACGCTGATGACCGCCGTGACCAGCGCCATCAACAGGGTCCCGACGATCGCGTGGTAGGCGCCACCCCCCACCCGCCGCGCGGTGATGCCGCGCTGCGAGTTCGTCCACCAGTGCGCGTCGCCCAGCAGGCCGGCGCCGCGGCTGAGCACCGTCCAGAGGATCCAGGCGAGCGGGATCATCGCGAGCAGCAGACACAGCAGTACGACGAGGGTGGCGAGGCGGTCGCGCGCCTTGCGGGACCGGGCGCTCCTGTGCAGCGAGGAGTGGACCGAGCCGGGGCCGGAGGCCGGTGCCTCGATCGTCGCGGTGGCCACCTCAGACCTCCCCACGGCGCGTGATGAACACCCGGGCGACCGCGTTGACCGCGAAGGTGACGAGGAACAGCACCAGCCCCGCGGCGATGTAGGCGCCGGTCTTCTGCGGCGTGCTGAACTCCGACGCGTTGTTGGCGATCTTGGATGCGAACGTCTCGCCACCGTAGAAGATGGACAGCTTGAACCGGTCGAGGCTGCTCGGCTGGGACAGGATGATGGTGACCGCGATGGTCTCGCCGAGGGCCCGGCCCAGGCCCAGCATCGACGCGCTGATGACCCCGGGCCGGCCGAACGGCAGCACCGACACGCGGATGGTCTCCCACCGGGTCGCGCCCAGCGCGAGAGCCGCCTCGATGTTGGCCACGGGCACCTGCTCGAACACCTCGCGGCTGATCGCGGTGATGATCGGCAGGATCATGATGGCCAGCACCACCGATGCGAGGAACACGTTCCCGCGGGCCACCCCGGTCTTCTCGAACAGCGGCACCCAGCCCAGCACCGTCTCGAGCGCCTTGCGGGGTGGCGAGTCCACGCCGGCGATGACCGGGCCCAGCACGTAGGCCCCCCAGAGCCCGTAGATGATCGAGGGCACCGCGGCCAGCAGGTCGACCAGGTACGCGAGGGGACGCGCCAGCCGCCGTGGCGCGTAGTGGGTGAGGAACAGCGCCACTCCGACCGACACGGGCACGGCCAGCAGCAGGGCGAACGCTGCGGACAGGACGGTCGTCCACAACAGCGCCGCGATGCCGAACCGCGGCGGTTCCCCCGCCGGCTGCCAGACGCGGCTGGTCAGGAAGTTGACGTCGTCCTTCTGCAGAGCGGGCAGCGCCTTCCACAGCAGGAATGCGCCGGTCAGGGCCACGAGCACGACCACGAGGGCGCTGGAGCCGCGGGTCGCGGCGGCGAACAGGCGGTCGCCGGTACGACTGGTGCCTGTGCCGCTGAGGAGGGAGGCGGGCGGGTCGCCGGCCGGTTGCCCCGGCGGTGGAGCCGTCGTGGCGCTCATCGAGAGATCACATTCCTGGGGAGGTGCAGCGAGAGATGGTACGTCGGGTGAGGTGACGCGCAGGGCGCCCTGCCCGGAGCTGTCGCTCCGGCAGGGCGCCCCACCCGCAGACGTGTGTCAGCTGATGGCCTTCACAGCGGCCTCGACCTTGGTGCGGACCTGCTCGGGAAGCGGCGCGTAGCCGACCTGCTCGAGGCTGTTCTGCGTCTGGGTCGAGGAGAAGAACGTCAGGAAGTCCTTGAGCAGTGCGGTCTTCCCGGCGTCCAGCCCCTTCGAGCAGACAACCTCGTAGGTGACCAGCAGGATCGGGTAGGCCCCGGCCTCCTGAGTCGTGTAGTCCAGCGACAGGCGCAAGTCGTTGCCCGTGCCGGCCTGCTTGGCAGCGGCGACCGCCTTGCCGACCGCCTCACCGGTCAGCTGCACCGGTCCCGCGCCGTTGTCGATCTGCGACACGCCCAGGTTGTTGTCCTTGGCGTAGGACCACTCGACGTACGTCACGGAGTCCGCCGTGGACTTGACGCCCTCGGCCACGCCGGAGGACTTCTCGCGGCCCTCGCCGGCGCCCGGCCAGGTCTTGGACGGGGCGTCGGTCCACACCTTCGGCGCGGCGCCGCTCAGGTACTTCTGGAAGTTCTCGGTCGTCCCCGACTCGTCGGAGCGGAAGAAGACCTTGATGGCCGCGCTCGGCAGCTTGGTGTTCTTGTTCAGTGCTGCGACGGCCGGGTCGTCCCACGTCTTGATGGCGCCCTTGAAGATCTTGGCTGCGACCTCGGGCGTGAGCACGAGCGAGTCGACGCCCTTGACGTTGTAGGCGATGGCGATGGGTCCGGTGACCATGGGCAGGTTCCAGGCGTCGTTGCCCTGGCAACGCTGCTTGGCCTTGGCGACCTCGCCTGCCTCCGCCTTGAGCGCCGAGTCGGACCCGGCGAAGTCGACCTGTCCGGCGGTGAACTGCGTGATGCCGGCGCCGGAGCCGGTCGGGTTGTAGTTGATCGTGGCGTCTGCGCAGTCGGAGGTGAAGCTGGCGATGACTTCGTCGATGGCGTTCTGCTGGGCCGAGGAGCCCTCAGCGTTGAGGGTGCCGCTGGCGCACGTGCCGGCGGCTGCGGCGGGGCTGGCGGAGTCACTGGTTCCCGCGCCGGTGGAGCTGTTGTTGTCGCTCCCGCAGGCACTGAGCAGCAGTGCCCCGACGACGAGTCCCGCTGCGAGCGGGGAGAAGCGTTTGAGCTTCACGGACGTGTCCCTCCCGGAACATGTGTGGCGCGGCGATCGCGCACGGATCTGACGTCTGGTGACGCCCCGGACGCTAAGGAGGGCAGGTGACGCGATGCTGCGAGAGAGGTGAACGAGGGATGAACAGCCGACGTGCGGTCAGCCGGGCGCCCCACGGTCGCTTGGTTCCTCGCGTGGGGCGCCGTCGCCGTCCCGGCTGAACATGACGTCGGTCTCCCACCGGGTGAAGCCCAGATGGGTGTACAGGCGGATCGCCCCGGCGTTGTCGGCGTCGACGTACAGCATCGCCTCCGGGAGCCCGAGGTGACGCAGGTGCCGCAGCCCCGTGAGCGTCAGGGCCCGGCCGAGGCCGGTGCCCTGCTCGGCCGGGTCGACCCCGACGACGTACACCTCGCCGATCGGCTCGTGCCCGTGCGCCTCGTGCCCGTGGGCGGCGTGGCCGTGCACCTTCGTCCAGTGGAACCCGACCAACCGGTCGCCGCGCCAGGCCAGGAAGAAGCCCTCGGGGTCGAACCACGGCTCGCGCATCCGCCGGTGCAGGTCCTCGGCGTTCCACGTGCCCTGCTCCGGGTGGTCGCGGAAGGCCAGCGCGTTGAGCGTGACCCAGGCGTCGTCGTCGAGCCCGGGCCGGAACGTCCGGACCTGCACGCCCTCGGGCAGCGCGGGCGTGGGGAGGGCTGAGAAGAGGGAGCGGCGCATCTGCCACAGCGAGCGGGACCGGCGGAAGCCCATCGAGGCGGCCATGGAGGCCGCGGCGGGGTGCTCGCCGTGGGCCCAGAGCCGCAGCCGCCCGTCGGTCGTCTCGGCGAGCGTGGCCTGAACGAGCCGGGTGCCCAGGCCGGAGCGCCGGTGCGCCGGGCCCACCACCAGCTCCGAGCTTGCCCCGGCCACCTCGTCGGTCACGTCGAGGTGGCCGTAGGCCGCGAGCCGGCCGCCGAGCCACACGAGGACGTTGCGGACGTCCTGGTCCCCGCCGTAGCGCAGGTGGAGCATCACGTGCTCGGACAGCGGCCGGACGCCGTCGGCCTCGGTCGCCTCCTCGACGAGGGCGGCGACCGCCGCGACCTCGTCCATGTCGAGCGGCCCGACCACCTCGACGCGGGGGACGAGGGTGTCGTGGGGGTCGGCCGGCGCAGTCACAGGGGGACCCTAGCCAGGTCGCGAGCCGGGCCGCCGGCAGTGCGCGACCGGCCAGGAGTACGCCGGCTCAGTGCGCGGGGGCCGGGGCGGGCACCGGTGCGGCGGTGCCGGCTGCGGTCTCGCGGGGCGGCAGCACGAACCGGTAGCCGACGTTGCGCACCGTGCCGATCAGCGCCTCGTGCTCGGTGCCGAGCTTGGCCCGCAGGCGCCGTACGTGCACGTCGACCGTGCGCGTGCCGCCGTAGTAGTCGTAGCCCCACACCTCCTGCAGCAGCTGGGCGCGGGTGAAGACCCGACCTGGGTGCTGGGCCAGGAACTTGAGCAGCTCGAACTCCTTGAACGTCAGGTCCAGCGTCCGGCCGCGCACCTTGGCGGTGTACGTCGCCTCGTCGACCGTGACGTCGCCGCGGCGGATCTCGGTCATCGGCTCGTCTTCGGTGTTGCTCTCGCGGGCCAGCTTGCCGATCGCCAGCCGCAGCCGCGCCTCGACCTCGGCCGGTCCGGCCGTGTCGAGCAGCACGTCGTCGACGTCCCACTCGGCGGACACCGCCGCCAGGCCGCCCTCGGTCGTGACCAGGATGACGGGGCAGCTCACGCCGGTGGTGCGGATGACGCGGCACAGGGAGCGGATGTGGGGCAGCTCGCGCCGTCCGTCGACCAGCAGCGCATCCGACGGTGGCGCCTCCAGCAGCGCTGAGGTCTCCGCCGGCGCCACCCGAAGGTGGTGAGACAACAGGCCGAGCGCCGGCAGCACCTCCGCCGACGGTTGCAACGCATTGGTGAGCAGCAGCAGTTGACTCATCGGGAACCCCCTCGTCGACCGGGACAAGTAAACACGGTGGCCCCCCGTGATGAGATGTCCTGTCCGGTCCGCGAGAAGATCACGGCTGGCCGGGCCTGGCGCGACCCCGGTGCGTCAGGCGGTCCGAGGAGGGTGATGGCGACCGGCACGGTGCGTTTCTGGGCGGCCGCCCGTGCGGCTGCCGGCAGCTCCGAGGCGACGTACGACGCCGACACGCTGGGCGGTGCCCTCGCCGCGCTCGCAGCTGGCTACGGCCCCGACCTGGCCAGGGTGCTGGGGCACTGCAGCTTCCTCGTCGACGGCCAGCGGGTGGGGCCGGAGTTCCGGCTGCCGGAGGGCGGCGTGGTCGAGGTGCTTCCCCCGTTCGCGGGCGGCTGACCCGCGACGATGCGCCGATGAGCGCTGCCCTGGGCGTCGCGCTCGCCGCGGTGCTGCTGCTGGGTGCGGTGTCGACGCCGCTGCTGCTCGCCGCGGCGGTGCTGCTGGTGCAAGGGACCGTGGTGGCCCGCTGGTACGCGGCCCTGGACGTGCCGGGCGAGCGCGGCGGGGCGGTCGTCGCGGCGCTCGCGGCGCTGACCGCCGACGGCCTCGTCGTGACCCACGCCGGTCCCCGGCCGATGTCACCGGTGGCGGCGGTCGCCGCCGGCGCCGTGCTCGCGGCGTTGCTCCACCAGTTGGGCCGCCGGCACGGGCGGCCTCGGCTGACGGCGTCCTTGGCGGCCACGGTCACCCTGGCGGGGTTGGTGGTGCTGGGTGCGGGCTACCTCGCCGGGGCCGCCGGTGACGGTGGCGCCGCGACCGTGGCGGCCGCCGCAGTCAGCGTGGCGCTGGTGCTCGCCTCGACGGCGCTGCCGGGTCCGCGACGGGTCGTCCGGTCCGCGGGGACCGCGGCGGCGCTGCTGGCCGGCTCGGCGGTTGCCATGGTGGCCTCGCCCCTGGGCCTCGCCGTGCTTGCCGTGCCCGCCGCGGCGGTCGCGACGGCGTGGGTGGCACTCGTGGTCGCCGCCCGGGCACAGGTGCCGGACCCGTGGCTGTCGGCCGGTCTGCCGTTCCTCGCAGCGGGGCCGGTGGTCTTCGTGCTGGCTCGGCTGCTGGCGACCTGAGCCGCGACGGGCGGAATGGGTGGGCGCGCGGACCGGTTGGCCTTGCACATGACCGGCGTACTGGCGGTGGTGGGCGCTCTGGTCGTGGCGGGGGCCGCAGGTCTCTGGCTGCGGCGGGCGCCCCGCCGGCTCGCCTCCGTGCGCACCGCGGTCCCGCCGGGGGCCGGTGGATCGGCCGCGGGCGTCGTCCTGGACCCGGCGCAGATCGGTACCGCACTGGGCGAGCGCGCGACGCTGGTGCAGTTCTCCAGCGCCTTCTGTCAGCCCTGCCGGGCGACCCGACGGATCCTGAGCGACGTGTCGCGCGACGTACCCGGCGTGGCCTACGTCGACATCGACGCCGAGTCCCACCTCGAGCTGGTGCGCCGCCTCGACGTGCGCCGGACGCCGACCGTGCTGGTCCTCGACGCTGCGGGCACCGTGGTGCGCCGGGCCAGCGGGCAGCCGCGCAGGGTCGACGTGCTCGCCGCGCTCGGCGCGGCCGTCTCGGAATGAGGACGGCCATCTCATGACCTGGGACACCCTCGCCACCGTGCCCGCGGCGTCTACGATCGCGGGTGTGAGCACAGAGCTGACCCGTCGCCGCGCAGTCGATCTGCTGCGCGTCGCCACCGCGCTCTGTCCTGGCTCCTGAACATCCGCAGCGACCGTCTCACTCTCGCTCGTTCAGGAGCCTGTCCATGTCTGTCCGACCTTCACCCAGCGGTCTCCCGCCGGGCGCCGCACACCCCGGGTCCCTCCCGCGGGTGGACCCGCGCGGCCTACGTTTCGCCGCGGCCGTGACGACGGTCGTCCTCGCGTCGGTGCTCGTGACCGGCAGCCCGTGGCTGCTGGCCGCGCAGGCCGTGGTGTTCGCACTCGGCGCCCGCGACCACTCGCCGTACGGCCTGATCTTCCGCCGCCTCGTACGTCCCCGACTCCGGCCCCCGCACGAGCTCGAGGACGCTCGGCCGCCTCGCTTCGCCCAGGGTGTCGGGCTGGCGTTCGCGGTGCTGGGTCTCCTGGGCTACCTGACGGGCGTCGAGCTGTTGGCGGTCCTCGCCACCGCTGCGGCGCTCGCCGCCGCTTTCCTCAACGCGGCCTTCGGCATCTGCCTGGGCTGCGAGATCTACCTGCTCATCCGTCGCACGTTCCCAAGACGCACATCCGTGTTCCACAAGGAGGTCTCCGCATGAGCCGCACCGACGTGCTGGTCGACGCCGACTGGGTCGAGTCCCACCTCGACGACGCCAAGGTGGTGCTCGTCGAGGTCGACGAGGACACCGCGGCATACGACAAGAACCACATCCGCGGAGCTGTCCGCATCGACTGGCGCCAGGACCTGCAGGACCAGGTCCGCCGGGACTTCGTCAACAAGGAGCAGTTCGAGGCGCTGCTGTCCTCGCGCGGCATCGCCAACGACGACACCGTCGTGCTGTACGGCGGCAACAACAACTGGTTCGCGGCCTACGCCTACTGGTACTTCAAGCTCTACGGGCACCAGGACGTCCGGCTGCTCGACGGTGGCCGCAAGAAGTGGGAGCTGGACTCCCGCGAGCTCGTGCCCGACGTCACCCAGCGCCCCGCGACGACGTACGGCGCGAAGGAGCAGGACCGCTCCATCCGCGCGTTCCGCGACGAGGTCGAGGCGGCCATCGGCCAGAAGAACCTCGTCGACGTGCGGTCGCCCGACGAGTTCGCCGGCCGGCTGCTCGCCCCGGCGCACCTGCCGCAGGAGGCGGCGCAGCGGGGCGGCCACATCCCGACCGCTGCCAACATCCCGTGGTCGCAGACCGCGAACGACGACGGCACCTTCAAGGCCGACGACGACCTCACCAAGCTCTACGCCGACAAGGGCGTCGACCTCACCGGCAAGGACACCATCGCCTACTGCCGCATCGGCGAGCGCTCGGCGCACACGTGGTTCGTGCTGCACGAGATCCTCGGCCAGCCCAACGTGAAGAACTACGACGGCTCCTGGACCGAGTGGGGTTCGCTCGTCGGCGTGCCGATCGAGCTCGGCGACGGGGACAACGCCTGATGTGCGGCGCCACCAAGGGCGGTGTCTCGACCGACGGCGTCGACCTGGCGACCCAGGCCGTCGTCCAGGGGGTCGTGACGCGCGACGGTGAGCCGGTCAGCGGCGCCTACGTGCGGCTGCTGGACTCCACGGGCGAGTTCACGGCCGAGGTCCCGACCTCGGCGACGGGCCAGTTCCGCTTCTTCGCCGGGGCGGGCACCTGGACCGTCCGGACTCTGGCGCCCAAGGCGGAGCCGGTGGACCGCCAGGTGGTCGCCGCGATCGGCGAGGTCGCCGAGCTCCAGGTCGCGCTCAGCTGACCCGTCCGGGGCGACGCCCAGGTCGGCCGGTCCGCCGCCGGCTGCTGGTCGGCCTGGGCGCAGCGGCCCTGGTGCTCGGCCTGGGCGGCGGCGCCGCGCTGGGGGCGTGCCGCGCGCCCGCATCGACGTACGCCGGTGCGGGTGGCGCCCCGGGCGCCGCTGCGCGGGGCGAGCCGGCGCCGGGCGACCACCCGCGGGTGCCGGCCGCGGCCTTCCGGGCGACCGTCGAGCGGGTCGTCGACGGGGACACCTTCGTGGCGCGCCGCGGTGGCCGGCTGCTTCGGGTGCGGCTCATCGGCATCGACGCGCCCGAGTCGGTGCAGCCGGACGCCCCCGTCGAGTGCTTCGGACGCGAGGCGTCGCGGGTGCTGCACCGGCTGCTGCCGGAAGGCTCCGCGGTGCGGGCCGCCTACGAGAGCGGCGGCCGGCGGGACCGGTACGGGCGCCAGCTGTGGGACGTCTGGCTGCCCGGCGGCCGGTTCCTGCAGGCGGTGCTGGTCGCGAAGGGCGCCGCCGAGGCGCGCGTCTACCGGCCGCAGCACCGGTACGCCGACCTGCTGGCCCGCCTCGAGGGCCGGGCCCGCACCGAGAAGGCCGGCCTGTGGGGCCGCTGCCACTGACCAGCCGCCGGCCGGGGACGGGGCGGGTTGCGCAGTAGACTCGGTGCGTGCCCGATGCTGCCGTGACCGATGCGCTGATCGGCGCTTTCCTGCTCGTCGCCGGGCTCGGTGCCCGTGTTGTGCACCGCCTGGTCCGGCTGACCGCCGACCCGAGGCAGCGCAGTCCGATCAAGGGCGGCTGAGCGTCGTGGAGCTGCGTCCCGACCTGCCCACCGAGCTGGTTGCGATCGCCTGGCTGCTGGGCACGTGGCAGGGCGTCGGCGTGGGTGGTTACCCCACGATCGACGAGTTCCGCTTCAGCCAGGAGGTCACCTTCAGCGAGAACGGCAAGCCGTTCCTGCACTACCTCTCCCGCAGCTGGCTGCTCGACGACCAAGGGAACCAGGTGCGCCCCCTGGCGCAGGAGACGGGCTACTGGCGAGCGCAGCCCGAGGGCAGGCTCGAGGTCCTGCTGACGCATCCGAGCGGGTACGTCGAGATCTGGCTGGGCGAGGCCGACGGCGCCAAGATCGAGCTCAGCACCGACGTCGTGGCTCGCACGGAGACCGCCAAGCCGTACACCGCCGGCCACCGGCTCTACGGCCTGGTCGACGGTGAGCTGCTGTGGGCCTTCGACATGGCCGCGGTCGGCCAGCCGCTGCAGCCACACCTGTCGGCCACCCTGCGACGGGCCTGAGATGGCCACCGACCACGACCAGACGCTGCACTCGACGCTGAGAGCCAAGGGCTACCGGCTCACACCGCAACGTCAGCTGGTGCTCCAGGCCGTGACGACACTGCGCCACGGGACCCCCGAGGAGATCTGCCTCGAGGTGCAACGCAGCGCCGGCGGCGTGAACATCTCCACGGTCTACCGCACCCTCGAGCTGCTCGAGGAGCTCGGCCTGGTCACCCACGCCCACCTCGGGCACGGGCCGCCCACCTACCACGCCGCCACCGACGAGGACCACCTGCACCTGGTCTGTCGCTACTGCGCCACGGTGATCGAGACCGACAGGGCGGTGACCGACGACCTGGTCCGCGAGCTCGCGGCCCGCCACGGGTTCCAGACCGATGTCGCCCACTTCGCGATCTACGGCACCTGCCAGGGCTGCGCGGCGCACACGCCCGAGGACCTCTCGCTGCCGGGGGCTGTCCCGCGGGAGCCCGCATGACCAGTCCGCTGCTCTCCCGCCCGGGTGCCGTCCCCGCCGAGTCACCTGACGAGGGCGTCGCCGCGCACTACGGCGATCCCTACCGCGAGCAGCGCCGGCTGTCCGACGGTCAGGGCGCGGTCGACCTCTCCCACCGTCCGGTGATCCGGATCAGCGGCCCGGACCGGCTCACGTGGCTGCACTCCCTCACCTCCCAGCACGTCGAGACGTTGCCGCCAGGCGTCGCGACAGACGCGCTGGTGTTGAGCCCCCACGGGCATGTCGAGCACCATCTGGCGCTCGTTGACGACGGCGACGCAGTGTGGATGCACGTCGAGCCGGGCACGGCAGCCGCACTGGTGGGCTACCTCGACGGCATGCGCTTCTGGTCCGAGGTCGAGGTGGCGGACGTCACGGCCGACTACGCCGTGGTGCACGTGCCCGCGGGTACGACGGCGGCGCTTCCCGAGGTCGTACGGCGCGAGACACCCACCGGCTGCGACCTTTTCGTGGCGCGCCGCGACCTGCAGCGAGTGGTCGAGGCTGCGGGCGAGCCGGTCGGGTTGTGGGCGCTCGAGGCGCTGCGGGTCGCCGAGGGGCGCGCGCGGCTCGGCTTCGAGACCGACCATCGCACCATCCCTCACGAGATCGGCTGGCTCGAGACGGCCGTGCACCTCGACAAGGGCTGCTACCGCGGGCAGGAGACCGTGGCGCGGGTCCACAACCTCGGGCGCCCCCCGCGCCGGCTGGTCCTGCTGCACCTCGACGGCAGCGACTCGGTGCTGCCCCCGTCCGGCACG
>JAVEDI010000071.1 GCA_030841035.1 Actinomycetota bacterium | reverse complement strand
ACTCCGGCCCCGGGAAGGAGCCGGAGCAGCCGATCACGGTGAGCTTCATGGGCGTCTCATTGCACACCGCCGGCGAACTGGCTGGCGGCCATCATCTCGGCGCCCAGGAAGCGGCGGCCGATGGTCTCGAACTCCTCGGTCGCGCCGGTGGTGGAGAAGGTGTACGTCGGGTCGCCCGACTCGCGCATGAGTCCGGTGCTCGTGAGCATCTTGTAGACGTCCTTGGCGCACTCCTCGGCGCTGCTGACCAGGGTGACGTCGTCACCCATCACGTAGGAGATGACGCCGGTCAGCAGCGGGTAGTGGGTGCAGCCGAGGATCAGGGTGTCGACCCCGGCCTCGGCGACCGGGTCAAGGTACTCGTGGGCAGCCGCGAGCAGCTCGGGCCCACCGGTGACGCCCCGCTCGACGTACTCCACGAACCGGGGGCAGGCCTGCGTGGAGACCCTGATCTGCGGCGCGGCGGCGAACGCGTCCTCGTAGGCCCGGCTGGTCTTGGTGGCGACCGTCGAGATCACGCCGACGTGCTGGTTGCGGGTGGCGGCCACGGCCCGCCGGACGGCCGGGCGGATCACCTCCACGACGGGGACGGCGTAGCGCTCACGGGCGTCGTGGAGCACGGCTGCGCTGGCGCTGTTGCAGGCGACGACGAGCAGCTTGACACCCTGGTCGACCAGATGGTCGAGACACTCGAGGGCGAAGCGGCGTACGTCGGCGATCGGGCGCGGGCCGTAGGGCTGGCGGGCCGTGTCGCCGTAGTAGAGCACCGGCTCGTGGGGCAGCTGGTCGAGCACCGCACGGGCCACCGTGAGTCCGCCGAACCCGGAGTCGAAGATGCCGATGGGAGCGTCCGCCACGGGCCAGGAGCCTACGGCGTCGGTGGGACACATCCGGGCACCAGCAGGCGTGGCGCCTGGCGAAGTCCCCCTTATGTGGGGCGCATCAGGGCTGCTGGGCGGGGTAGGCAGGCGTCATGTTCGCGATCACGATCGAGAAGGCCGCCGCCTCGTACGACAACTTCCGCACGGTGCTGAACACCAGCGGTCACACGCAGGTCGTGACCATGACGCTGCAGGCCGGCGAGGACATCGGCACGGAGGTCCACGAGCACAACGACCAGGTGCTGATCTTCACCGAGGGCACCGCCCGGGCGGAGGTGGGCGGCGAGACCCGCGAGGTCGGTGCCGGTGACCTGGTGGTCGTGCCCGCCGGCACCCGGCACAACTTCAGCAACTCCGGTGACGGCCTGCTGCGGCTGCTGACGATCTACGCACCGCCCGACCACGCCCCCGACACCGTCCACCGCACCAAGGCCGAGGCCGAGGAGGCGGAGAAGTCGGGCCAGGACGTGCCGCCGCCCGAGCACGACTGAGGTCGCCCTGGGCGGCACCGCCCGTCGCGGCGGCGTCCGGGCTCAGGCCCAGAGCTGGCCCTCGAGGTGGCCCTCGGCCTCGTCGAGGGTGCCGGCGTAGGCGCCGGTCGAGAGGTACTTCCAGCCGGCGTCGCACACGACGAAGGCCACGTCCGCGGTCTCCCCCGCTCGAGCCGCCTTCGCAGCGGCCCCCAGAGCGGCATGCAGGATCGCCCCCGTCGAGATGCCCGCGAAGATCCCCTCGTTGTCGAGCAGCTCGCGGACCCGGCGTACGGCGTCGCGCGGCCCGACCGCGAACCGCGAGGTCAGCACCGACTCGTCGTAGAGCTCGGGGACGAACCCCTCGTCCAGGTTGCGCAGGCCGTACACCAGCTCGCCGTACCGCGGCTCGGCTGCGATGATCTCGATGTCGGGGACCCGCTCCCGCAGGAACCGCCCGACGCCCATCAGGGTCCCCGTCGTGCCGAGACCGGCGACGAAGTGGGTGATCGAGGGCAGGTCCTCGAGGATCTCGGGACCGGTCGTCGCGTAGTGCGACTCGGCGTTGGCCGGGTTGCCGTACTGGTAGAGCATCACCCAGTCGGGGTGGTCCTCGGCGATCTCCTTGGCGACCCGCACGGCCTCGTTCGACCCGCCCGCGGCGGGCGAGGACACGATCTCGGCGCCCCACATCTCGAGCAGCTGGCGCCGCTCGATCGAGGTGTTCTCGGGCATCACGCAGACCAGCCGGTAGCCCTTGAGCCGCGCGACCATCGCCAGCGAGATGCCGGTGTTGCCCGAGGTCGGCTCGAGGATCGTGCAGCCTGGCCGCAGCTGGCCGGCCTTCTCGGCCTGCTCGACCATCCACAGCGCCGGCCGGTCCTTGATCGAGCCGGTCGGGTTGCGGTCCTCCATCTTCGCCCACAGCCGCACGTCGGGCCCCGGCGAGAGCCGCGGGAGCCCGATCAGCGGGGTGCGGCCGACCGAGTCGAGCAGGGAGGTGTAGCGCATGACGTACGCCGGTGCCGGCTAGCCGCCGTACGTACCCGCTCCACCCGCCACGGCGGGTAGGACGGTCACGTTGTCGCCGTCGGAGACGTCGGTCTGCAGACCGCCGAGGAAGCGCACGTCCTCATCGTTGAGGTAGACGTTGACGAAGCGGCGCAGCCCCTTCTCGTCGACGAGACGCGCTCGCAGGCCGGGGTGCCGGCCCTCGAGGTCGTCGATCAGCTCGGACAGCGTCGAGCCGGAGCCCTCCACCGCCTTCTCGCCGCCGGTGTACTGACGCAGGATCGTCGGGATGCGGACCTCGACGCTCATCGTTGGCTTGCCTCTCGATCGGTGGTGGCAGGTTCGTGCGGGGGCGACTCTCGGTCCTTCAACACCGGGACGACGCTGACCTCTTCCTCGGTGACCTCGCCGTCCACGATCCGGTACGACCGGAACTCGACCGTCCCCGGCTCACGGGTCGAGACGAGCACGTAGTGGGCGCCGGGCTCCATGGCGAGGGAGATGTCGGTGCGCGACGGGTAGGCCTCGGTGGCCGTGTGCGAGTGGTAGATCACGACGGGCTCCTCGTCGCGGTCGTCCATCTGGCGGTAGAGCGCCAGCAGGTCGTGGGAGTCGAACTCGTAGAACGTCGGCGACCGGGCGGCGTTGAGCATGGCGACGAACCGCTCGGGACGGTCGGACCCGGCCGGGCCCGCGACGACGCCGCACGCCTCGTCGGGATGGTCCCGTCGGGCGTGGGCCACGATGGCGTCGTACGTCGCCTGGTCGATCTCCAGCACCCGACCAGCCTACGGGCCGGGCCGGGCCGGCTCAGAACCAGAGGCGCGGGCCGACCCCCGGGGTCGACTGGATGCGGGCGGCCTTGAGCAGCTTCCTGGCCGCCTGCTGACCGTTCTCGCCGGTGCGCGCCATCCGGGCAGCGATGAGCCCGGCGACGACGGGGGTGGAGAAGGAGGTACCGCTCCACTCGCACATGCCGTCGGTGAACGTGCGGATGTCGGTGGGGTCGACGACGCACTTGTACTTTCCTGTCGCGTACGCGTTGACCAGCGCCTCGCCGGGCGCGTAGACGTCGACCCAGCCGCCGAAGTTCGAGAAGTCGGCGCGGTCGCGCCCGGACGCGTCGAGGGCTCCGACGGAGACCGCCCACGGGAAGGCAGCCGGCCAGAATGGCGAGCGCGTCGCGTCGTTCCCGGCCGCGGCCACGAGGACGACACCCTTGTGGTGCCTGAGCCGGTTCTCGTAGAACTCGACGAACGCCTTGGGCGCGATGTTGCGCCGGGTGTAGGTGCCGGCCGAGAAGCTGATGACGTCGGGGCTCTTGGCCAGGGCGTCACCGAGTTGCTTGATCAGGTCCGACTCCGACACCACGCCGGCCTGGTCGATGACCTGTTCGACGGTCACCTCAGCGCCCGGCGCGATGCACCGCAGGACGCCCGCGATGAACGTGCCGTGACCCGCGTAGGGGTCGATGAACCCGTCCGCGGCCGGCCACGAGTCCGGGTCCTCGACGTCCACCGGATCGACGATCACGTCGGCGAGCCACGGCTTGTCCCGCCGAGCGTTGAGAAATCCGGTGTCGACGACCGCGACCCGCACCCCCTTGCCCTCCTTGACGGCCGCGACCGCCGGCCGCGGCTGAGCCGACGCCGACACCGCCGGTTCCGTCGCCGGGCACAGGCCCATCTTGGGGCACACGGACAGCATGTGGTTGGGCGTCACCACGCCCGGGCCCAGCTGGGCATCGAGGCGATCGAGCACGGTCTCCACCTCGACACCGTCGGCTCGCAGCAGCGTGACACCCTCCTGCAGAGTGTCCTTGACCTCGGCGTCCACCTCCAGGGCCCGCAGCTCACGGAAGGCCCGCTCCAGGTCGCGGTCTGCGACCAGGAACTCCCCCTTGCGGTAGAGGTAGGCGTAGTCGCCTTGCTCGCGCCAGTCTCCGGGCGACACATCGACGTCCGGGTGCCTCCCGAGAACCAGGTCGACCTCGGCGCGGAACTTGCTCGCCGTTGCATCGGGACCCTGTGTCGCCATGCGGATCACTCCCCAGACACGTCGCTGGCCGAACATCCCTACGATCGGCACCGTGGCTCACCGCAGGGTAGAGGCCGCGCGCCGCGGCCGTGATGCATTCGCGGGCGACGAGATCCTGCGGCTCGCCATGTCCCTGCCCGCCGAGGCCATCGGGCGAGGTCGGGCGATCATGGCGGCGAGGCCTGACGACGAGCAGGCTTCCTACGCGCTGCAGGCGATGAGCATCGCCCACCGCGAGCTCGGTGACGGCGCGGCCGCACTGCGGTGCGCGCGACAGGCGGTGCGTGCCGCCGAGCGCAGCGGCCTGACCGACCGGGCCGCCGACGCGCGCGCGACGCTCGGCTCGACGCTGGCGGTGGCCGGACGCATCCGGGAGGCGCTGGCCGAGCTCGACGGCGCGCTCTCGACGGCCACCGGGGTGCACGCCGCACGGATCCGCATGCGTCGCGGTGGTGTGCTGCGCATGATGGGTCGTCACGGCGAGGCGATGAACGACCTCCGTGCCGCCATCCCGTCCCTGCGCTCCGCACACGACACGGTCTACGAGGCGCGAGCACTCACGGCGCGTGCGATGGTCTACGACGACCTGGGTGAGTGGACCCGTTCCGACCGGGACCTGCGCCGCAGCGAGGAGCTGATGCGCGAGACCGGTCAACAGCTGGAGTCGGTCTGGGCACGGCACAACCGGGGTCATGTGGCGTTCCGCGCCGGGAACCTGCCGACCGCCCTCGGGCACTACGACGCGGCGGAGACGATGTACGAGGCGGTCGGAGCCCGCGACGCCGAGCTCGAGCTCGACCGCTGCCGGGTGCTGCTCGCAGCCGGGATGCCCGACGACGCCCGGCGCCACGCCACGAACGCCGTACAGCTCCTCGAGGGCAACACGGCGCGCGCGGACGCCCGCGCGGAAGCCATGCTCACCGCAGCCTCGGCCGGGCTGGCCGCCGGGGACGCGCGGACGGCCCGGGACTTCGCCGAGGCGGCTGCCCGCTCCTTCCGCGTCCAGCAACGTGCCCCCTGGGTGCTGCGCGCGCAGCGGGTGGTGATCCTGGCTCGCTGGCTCAGCGGCGAGGGGTCGAGATCGTTGCTTCAGCAGGCGAGCGCCGTCGCCGACCAGCTGAGCACGTTCCACGACTCGGCAGAGGCCGTCGAGGCCCATCTGCTTGCCGGCCGCATCGCGCTGTCCGTCCGCGACGACGACGCGGCACGCAGCCATCTGGACGTCGCCGCCCTGGCGCGGCGTCGTGGGCCCTCGATATCTCGCGCGACCGGCTGGCTCGCCCAGGCGCTCCAGGCCGAGGCGAGCGGTGACGCCCGGCGCCTGCTGAGCGCCAGCCGACGTGGGCTGGACCTGCTCGATCAGCACCAGCTCACGCTAGGCGCTACCGAGATGCGGGCGCGCGGGACCGTGCACGGCGCAGAGCTCGCCTCGATCGCGACCAGGCACGCCATCCGCACGCGCAGCCCCCAGAGGCTGCTGCAGTGCAGCGAGCGGTGGCGGGCTACTGCCCTGACCGCCGCGCCGGTACGCCCCCCCGACGACGCCGGTCTCGCCCTGGAGCTCTCGGCCCTGCGCGACGTGACGCGCCGCATCGGCGAGGCTCGGGGGGAAGGGCAGCCGACGACGAGCCTGGAGCATGAGCAGTCGCGCATCGAGGCCTCTGTGCGGCGGCGGATGCTGCGGACCAGCGGCACGGCGGCGGGTGCGCGGGAGCGCTTCGACCTGCGGCGGTTGCGAGAAGAGCTCGGCGACACGACCCTCGTCGAGCTGGTGGAGGTCGACGACGTGCTGCACGTCGTGACGGTGGGGCGGCGCCACGTGGTTTTGCACACGGTGGGGCCTACCGCGACGGCGCTGTCGGAGCTGGAGTTCGCCCTGTTCGGTCTGCGCCGCATCGCAGCGGCCGCCAGTCCGGCGCTGATCCGCGCGTCCGCCGTGTCGTTGCAGGCGGCCGCGGGGTCCTTGGAGAAGGCGCTGCTCGGGCCGGCCGTCGACCGGCTCGGCGACGGAGCGGTGCTCGTGGTGCCGTCGGGACGGCTGCACGCGGTGCCGTGGTCGCTGCTGCCCTCGCTGAGGGACCGCGAGGTAAGCGTCGCGCCGTCGGCCACCAGCTGGTTGCGCGCGCGCCACGTCAGCCCGCCTGCCGGCGACCGCGTGACGCTCGTGGTCGGCCCCGGTCTGGAGACCGGTGGGGCGGAGGTTGCGAAGGTGGCCGGCTTCTATGCCGACGCCCGCCTGCTCGACGGGCCGGGGGCCACCGCCGACGACGTACTCGAGGCACTGAACGGCGCGTCGCTGGCGCACATCGCCGCGCACGGCACCTTCCGGGCGGACAACGCGCTGTTCAGCTGTCTGCGCATGACGGACGGTCCGCTGACGGTGCACGACCTCGAACGGCTGCGCCGGCCGCCCCACCGGCTGGTGCTCTCCAGCTGCGACTCGGGGCTGGGGACCGTCGCTGGCGCGGACGAGCTGCTCGGTCTGTCCAGCGCCCTGATCGGCATGGGCAGCGCCGGGCTGCTCGCCAGCGTCCTGCAGGTCAACGACGCGGCCACCGTGGCGCTGATGGTCGCGGTGCACGAGCAGCTGCGCGACGGTGCGACGCTCGCTGCGGCGCTGCACCGGGCCCGGATGGCGCTGGGGACCGACGACCCGGTGCTCGCCGCGACGGGCCAGTCGTTCATCGCCCTCGGCGCCGCCTGAGCGGTGCCCGCGTTCTGCCGCTGAGCGGTGACCTCGGCGCCGCCTGAGCGGTGACCGCGTTCTGCCGCTGACCGCCCTGCCGGCGCCTCCCCCCGTGTCCGTCCGTGATCGTGAGGAGGATCGGCACCGATCCGGTGCTGTTTCCCCTCACGATCACCGCAACGGGCGGGGCGGGCCTGCTGACGGCACCCATCCGTGATCGTGAGGAGGATCGGCACCGATCCGGTGCTGTTTCCCCTCACGATCACCGCAACGGGCGGGGCGGGGTGGGGCGGAGGGCAGGGCCGGGGGCGGGCGGGGCGGGGCGGGCGGGGCGGGCCTGCTGGCGGCACGGCGGCGGGGCGGGGTGGGGCGGGTGGGGCGGGGGCCCGGTCGGCGCCTCACCAGAGGGCGCGGACCAGGGTCTCCTGGAGATAGGTCAGCCGGTCGTAGACCCAGAACAGCGCCAGCCGGGGATCACCGTCGGACAGGCCGGCGACCAGCTCGTCCCAGTCCTCGGTGATGCCCAGCCGCTCCCCCAGCACCAGCCGGGTGTCGTTCAGGGCCCGCAGCCACGCCTCGGACTCCTCCGTCGTCAGCACCCGCTTGCCGCCCGGCTCACCCAGGGTCGCCAGGGCGGTGCGCGCCGCGGACCGCTTGGCCTCCCGCAGCCCTGGCTCGGTGTAGCGGCGAAAGTCGGCGGAGGCGTCGGGGTCGTCGGTGTAGCCGTCGGGGAACAGCCGCGCGAGCGCGCTGTCGTCGGGGACCACGGTCGTCGTGCCGATGTCGACCGCCGCCGCCAGCGGATCCTGGTCCGGAGACTCCGACGGGCCGAGCAGCTCGAGCATCTCCCCGAGGACGTGGCGGATCACCCGCGCCTCCTGGGGGCTGAGGCTCATCGCCACCTGGCCCTTGCGCGAGCGCCGGAACCCGCTCGACACGTCGTCGTCCTCCATATCGTCCTGACTGGATCGGTCCCCATCCGACCGGTCGTCACCGGACAGGTCCTCGCCCCTCGCGTCGTCACTCATGTGTCGTGCTGCATCGTCGCCCACAAGCCGTAGCCGTGCATCGCCTCGACGTCGCGCTCCATCTCCTCGCGGGTGCCGTTGGAGACCACGGCCTTGCCCCTCTGGTGCACGTCGAGCATCAGCGCCGTGGCCTTCTCCTTGGAGTAGCCGAAGTGCTTCTGCAGCACGAACGCGACGTAGGACATCAGGTTGACCGGGTCGTTCCAGACGATGGTGACCCACGGCTTGTCGGGTACGACGACCTCGTCGATCTCTGGTTCGTCGATCTCGACGGGGGCCACCGACATGGCCCCAATCTAGGCTGAGGCCCGTGACGACCGCGCCTCCGCTCGACAGCCGCCCGCCCGACGGCAGCGCCGGGCTGCTCACCGACCACTACGAGCTCACCATGCTGCAGGCGGCCCTGCGTGACGGCACGGCCCATCGGCGCTGCACCTTCGAGCTGTTCGCCCGGCGGCTGCCCGAGGGCCGCCGCTACGGCGTGGTCGCGGGCACCGGCCGGCTGCTCGAGGCGATCCTCTCCCTGCGGTACGACGCCGCCGAGCTGGCGTTCCTCAGCGACGGCGTGATCGACCAGACAACGTGCGACTGGCTGGCCGACTACCGGTTCGGCGGCGACGTGACGGCCTACGCGGAGGGCGAGCTGTACTTCCCCGGCTCGCCGGTGATCACCGTCGAGGGCAGCTTCGCCGAGGCGGTCGTGCTCGAGACGCTGGCCCTCTCGATCCTCAACCACGACACGGCCGTCGCATCGGCGGCGACCCGGATGGTCGTCGCGGCGGGCGACCGGGGCTGCATCGAGATGGGTTCACGCCGGACCCACGAGCAGGCGGCCGTCGCTGCAGCGCGGGCGGCGTACCTCGCGGGTTTCGCGGCGACGTCCAACCTGGCCGCCGGCCACCGCTACGGCGTGCCGACCACGGGCACCGCCGCCCACGCCTACACGCTGCTGCACGACCGCGAGACCGACGCGTTCCGCTCCCAGGTCGACGCCCTCGGCCCCGCGACCACGCTGCTCGTCGACACCTACGACATCGCGGCCGGCATCCGCACGGCGATCGAGGTGGCCGGGCCCGAGCTCGGCGCGATCCGCATCGACTCGGGCGACCTCGCGGTCCTCGCCCACCAGGCGCGCGCCCAGCTCGACCAGCTCGGCGCCACCAAGACCCGCATCGTGCTCTCCGGTGACCTCGACGAGTTCGGCCTGGCGTCGTTGGCGGGCGCGCCCGTCGATGCCTACGGCGTCGGTACGTCGGTCGTGACCGGCTCGGGTGCCCCGACGGCGAGCTTCGTCTACAAGCTCGTCGAGGTGGACGGCCGAGCGGTCGCGAAGCGCTCGGAGGACAAGGGCACCCACGGCGGGCGCAAGACCGCCGTACGCCGCCACCGCCCCTCGGGCACCGCGGTGGCCGAGGTGCTGCGCTCCCAGGGCGTGCCCGACCGGCAGGAGGGCGACCGGCTCCTGCAGGTGCCGTTCCTGAAGGGCGGAGAACCCGTCGCGCCGTTCCCCACCCTCGAACAGTCGCGCGAGCACCTGCGCCACGGCCTAACCACTCTGCCATGGGAGGGCCTCAAGCTCTCGCGCGGCGAGCCGGTCATCCCGACCATCTACGAGGAGCCTCGATGACCGACCGCCCAGCCGCAGCGACGGGGGCTGAGCACTACGACCGATCGACGGCACTGGTCGTGGTCGACGTGCAGAACGACTTCGCCGACCCCGAGGGCGGCCTGTACGTCGCCGGCGGCGAGCAGGTCGTCGCGCCGGTGAACATCGAGGTGACCGCAGCGCGCAACGTCGGCGCGACCGTCGTCTACACCCAGGACTGGCACCCCGAGTCGACACCGCACTTCGAGAAGGACGGCGGCATCTGGCCGGTGCACTGCGTCGCCAGCACGTGGGGCGCGCAGCTGCACCCCGGCCTGTTCGTCGAGGGACCGGTCGTGCGCAAGGGGACGTCCGGCGAGGACGGCTACTCCGGGTTCTCGGTGCGCGACCCGGTCACCGGCGCGGCCGTCGCGACCCAGCTGCAGTCCGTGCTGCCGACGGAGGTGCAGCGGCTGGTCGTCGTCGGGCTGGCCGGTGACTACTGCGTCAAGGAGACGGCACTCGACGGGGTGCGGCTCGGCTATGCCGTCGAGGTGCCGCTGCGGCTCACCCAGTTCGTCAACCTGAGCGACGGCGACGACGAGCGCTCCGTCGACGAGCTGCGCGCCGCCGGCGTGCAGGTCGACTAAGGAGTCGGGGACGTGACCGGCGGCTCGGGCTCGTAGCGGGCGAAGTCGGGCACCGCAAAGGCGAGTACGACGGCGCCGGCCGCGGCCGCGAGACCGCCGCTGACTGCACTGAACGCGGGCGAGGCCAGTGAGCCGATCGCACCGGCCCGGACGTTGCCGAGCTGCGGGCCGCCGGCGCCCACGACGTAGTCGGCGGCGGTAACCCGCCCGCGGAACCGATCGGGTGTCGCCACCTGCACGATGGTCGCGCGGAAGACCACGCTGGTCGTGTCGGCGGCTCCGGCGAGACCGAGCAGCACGACGCTGAGCCACAGCGTCCTGCTGAGCCCGAAGCCGGCGACCGCGGCACCCCAGACGACGACGGCGACGAGCATCGCCCGACCCTGTCGCCTGACATGGCCGACCGGTCCCGAGAAGGTCGACCCGATCACGCCGCCGACGGCCGGGGCAGCCGTGAGCAGTCCGAGAGTGCGGGGGCTGCCGCCGAACTGCGCGGCGTTGATGGCCGGGAACAACGCGAACGGCATGCCGAGCACCATCGCGTCGAGGTCGGCGAGGAAGGCACCGGCGAGCACCCGGTGCCGACGGATGAACCGCAGACCATCGAGGACGGCGCTGACACCGGGACGGGTGCCCTCCGCGTCGTGCGGTGGCACGCGGGGCAGTCGCGCGACGCCGTACAGCGCGGCGGCGAAGCTGAGCGCATCGATCAGGTAGCAGGCGCGAAGCCCCCAGGCCGCGGTCACGAGACCGCCGAGCGCGGGGCCGGCGACGAAGCTGACCTGGAAGGCGAGCTGGTTGAGCGCGACCCCGGCGGGCACCCGGTCGTCGGGCAGCAGCCGGACGACGAAGGTCCGACGGGCGGGAGCGTCAAGGGCGCCGAGCAGCGACTGCACCGCGACGAGCGCGTAGAGCAGCCACAGCTGGTGCAGGTCGGCGTACGCCTGCACCGCGAAAACCGCGGAGACGATCGCGAGGCAGCTGCTGGTGATGAGCACGAGCGTGCGCCGGTCCACCGAGTCAGCCAGCGACCCCCCGTAGAGCCCGATCATGATGATCGGCACGGCCAACGCCAGCCCGATGGCGCCGACGGCCGCCGACGAGTGGGTGAGCTGGTAGACCTGCAGCGTCACCGCGAAGCTGGTCATCGCGCCCCCGACCGACGAGAGCGTCGTCCCGGTCCACAGCCGCCCGAAGTCGCGGTGCTCGCGCAGCGGCCGGAGGTCCGCGAGCACCCGCACCGTCCGTCACCCCCTCCCGACCGGCACCCACCCTGCCACGCACCCCAACGGTGATGTCCGATAGCCGCTAGGAACTCCCGGTGCCAGCGTCCAGACTGGACCCGTGCTCGACTTCGACACCTGCTACCGCGCCGTCAGTGGCCGCGACGGGCGCTTCGACGGCTGGTTCTACACCGCGGTCACCACGACCGGCATCTACTGCCGCCCGTCGTGCCCCGCGATGACACCCCAGCGCCGCAACGTGCGCTTCTACCCGTCGGCCGCGGCCGCTCAGGGCGCCGGCTTCCGTGCCTGCCGCCGCTGCCGGCCCGACGCCAGCCCGGGATCGCCCGAGTGGAACGTCCGCGCGGACGTCGTCGCGCGCGCGATGCGGTTGATCGGCGACGGCGTGGTCGACCGCGAGGGGGTCTGCGGTCTCGCCGCGAGCCTCGGCTACAGCGAGCGCCAGCTGCACCGGCTGCTCGTCGCCGAGGTCGGCGCCGGGGTGCAGGCGCTGGCCCGCGCCCAGCGCGCCCAGGCGGCGCGGACCTTGCTCGAGACCACCGACCTCGCGGTCACCCAGGTCGCGTTCGCGGCGGGGTTCGCCAGCGTGCGGCAGTTCAACGACACGATCCGTGACGTGTTCGCGACGACGCCCACCGGGCTGCGCGACCGACGCCGTGACCGCCGCGCCGTCGAGCCTGGACGGATCCAGCTGCGACTGGCCTACCGGCAGCCGTGCGACGTCGAGTCGACCCTGGCCTTCCTCGGGGTGCGCGCCGTGCCCGGCGTCGAGGAGTACGACGGCCGCACCTACCGCCGGGCGCTCGCGCTGAGCCACGGCCAGGCGGTGGTGGCACTGACACCCGAGGACGGCTTCGTGCGCGCCGACCTGCGGCTGGACGACGTACGCGATCTGTCCACCGCGGTCGCCCGGTGCCGGCGGTTGCTCGATCTGGACGCCGACCCGGTTGCGATCGCCGACGCGCTGGGCGCCGACCCGGTGCTCGGACCGATGATCGCTCGCAACCCGGGTCGGCGCTCCCCCGGCGCGGTCGACGGCGAGGAGATCGCGGTGCGCGCCATCCTCGGGCAGCAGGTGTCGGTCGCGGGAGCGCGCGCCACGGCGACCCGACTGGTCACGCGCTACGGCAAGCCGCTGACGGCGCCGAGCGGGTCGATCACCCACCTGTTCCCCAGCTCGGCCGCCCTGGCCGATGCCGACCCGAGCGAGCTGCCGATCCCCCGGGCCCGCGCACGCGCCGTGGTGACCGTCGCAGCGGCGCTGGCCACCGGCGCCGTACGACTCGACCCGGGGGCCGATCGCGACGAGGTCCAGGCCGCGCTGCAGGCGCTGCCCGGCATCGGCCCGTGGACCACGTCCTATCTGCGCATGCGGGCGCTCAGCGACCCAGACGCGTTCCTGCCCACCGACCTCGGCGTGCGCCGCGGCCTGGAGGCGGCCGGAGTGGCCGGCGACCCGACATCGGCCCGGGCGGCGGCCGAGGCCTGGCGGCCTTGGCGGTCCTATGCCGTGCATCATCTGTGGAGCAACGAGGAGACGAGATCATGACCAGTCCGATGAGCCACGCATCCGCCGCACCCGTCCAGACCCGGTGGACCACCATCGGGAGCCCCGTCGGCGAGCTGCTGCTGACCAGCGACGGCACGTCACTGACCCGGCTGCTGTTCGCGCCGTTCACCATCGAAGCGACGTGGACCGAGCAACCGTGCCAGGTGCTCGAGCGGGCGGTCACCCAGCTGCGCGAGTACTTCGACGGGGAGCGGGACGGCTTCGACCTGCCGCTCGACCCGGCGGGTACGCCGTTCCAGCAGACCGTCTGGCTGGCGCTGCGCGACATCCCTTACGCCGAGACCATCAACTACGGGCAGCTCGCGCTGCGTGTCGGCAACCGCAACGCCTCGCGGGCGGTCGGGCTCGCCAACGGCCGCAACCCGATCTCGATCGTGGTCCCCTGCCACCGGGTCATCGGCGCGAACGGCTCGCTCACCGGGTACGGCGGCGGCCTGGACCGCAAGCGGACGCTGCTCGACCTCGAACGTCGCGTCGCCGGCGCCCGCGCCGGGGCGCTGGACCAGCTCAGCCTGCTCTGACGGTCGGCGCCCGCTCTCCGACGGACGCCGTACCGTGTCCCCGTGACCGACCCTGCAGCGCTGCCGCGCGAGAGCGTGCTGCTGCGCCGCATCCGCGAGGCCGTCATCGGCGACGACCAGGTCATGCACGGCCCCTACGGCCCCAGACGGGTGACCTACGCCGACTACACGGCCAGCGGGCGGGCGCTGAGCTTCATCGAGGACTTCATCCGCGACGAGGTGCTGCCGCGCTACGCGAACACCCACACCGAGTCCAGCGGCACCGGTCTGCAGACGACGCGGCTGCGCGAGGACGCCCGCCGCATCATCCGTGACGCGGTCGGCGGCACGGACGACAACGTCGTCATCTTCTGCGGTTCCGGCTCGACCGGCGCCATCGACAAGATGATCGGACTGCTCAACCTGCGCATCCCGGCCGACCTCGACGATCGCTACAGCCTCTCGTCGCACATCCCGGCCGACGAGCGGCCGGTCGTGTTCATCGGACCCTTCGAGCACCACAGCAACGAGCTGCCCTGGCGCGAGTCCATCTGCGACGTCGTCACGATCCCGGAGGACCAGAACGGCCACATCGACCTCGACGCGCTCGAGCAGCATCTCGTCGCCCACGCCGGTCGGCCGCTGCTGATCGGGTCGTTCTCCGCCGCGTCGAACGTCACCGGCATCGTCACCGACACCCACCGCATCGCCGACCTGCTCCACCGCTACGGCGCGCTGTCGTTCTGGGACTTCGCGGCGGCGGCTCCCTATGTCGACATCGAGATGAACAAGGACTGCTCGCAGCACCCGCAGTGCCGCAAGGACGCCGTCTTCGTGTCACCGCACAAGTTCATCGGCGGCCCGGGAACGCCCGGCGTGCTGGTCGTACGGCGCGAGCTGCTGCGCAACAGGGTCCCCGTCGTGCCGGGCGGTGGCACGGTGGCCTACGTCAACCCGCTCGAGCACCGCTACCTCGACGACCCCGCGCACCGCGAGGAGGGCGGGACCCCCGCGATCGTCGAGTCGATCCGGGCCGGTCTCGTGTTCCAGCTCAAGGAAGCCGTCGGCGTCGATACGATCCGAGCGCGCGAGGAGCTGCTGCTGCGTCGCGCGGTCGCGGCGTGGCGCGGCCATCCCGCCATCCAGATCCTCGGCAACCTCGAGGCCGAGCGGCTCTCGATCGTGTCCTTCGTCATCCGCCGTCCCGGTCCCGACGGCCGTCCCGGTCGCTACCTGCACCACAACTTCGTGGTCTCGCTGCTCAACGACCTGTTCGGCATCCAGTCGCGTGGCGGCTGCTCGTGCGCCGGTCCCTACGGTCACCGGCTGCTGGGCATCGACATCGAGCGCTCCCACGAGTTCGAACGCGAGATCTCGACCGGCTGCGAGGGCATCAAGCCGGGCTGGGTGCGCATCAACTTCAACTACTTCATCTCCGAGCCGGTGCTCGAGTACGTCGTCGAGGCCGTCTCGCTGATCGCCGAGCAGGGCTGGGCACTGCTGACCGACTACACGTTCGACCCGGCGACCGGCCTGTGGCGGCACCGGCGGGGGCCGGTCGAGCCGCCGCTGCGGCTGGCCCAGGTCTGCTACGACCCCGAGACCGGGGCGATGACCTACCCGCACCACGACGAACCCGCCGCCGAGTCCGCGCTGGCCGGCTACCTCGAGGAGGCACGGCAGGTGTTCGCGCACGCTGCGGCCCGTGCGGGGGACACCGCGACGGCGTACGACGTTGCCGGGCGGCCAGGCGGTCTGTCCGAGGACTTCGAGCACCTGCGGTGGTTCGAGCTGCCCGCGTCCTGCCTGAGCTGACGGGCCGGCCCGCATGAACCGGCCGGGAACGGGGCACGCTCCCGGGACACGCACAACCCGACCGGAAGGCCGACTGATGCTCAAGCTCCTGCTGGTGATCCTGGTGATCGTGCTCGTCGTGATGTTCGTCGTCCCGGCGCTGCGCCGTGGTCGCGGCGGCCGCGGTCCGCTGTAGGCGCGCTGCAGGCCCGACGCTCCAGGGCCCGCCACCCCACCGGGGTGGCGGGCCCTCGACGTACGTCGGTGCCGGCCGGCCGGGGCGGGCCGCGCACGACGGCTCAGCCGGTCGTGGAGCCGGCTTCCGGGTCGATCCTGCGGCCCGCCCAGGTCCACGCGTAGGAGGTGTCCTCGCAGGCCAGGGCCGGCTCCAGCAGCTCCAGCGGCCGGAAGGTGTCGACCATCACGGCGAGCTCGTCGGTCGCAGCCTTGCCGATGGACGCCTCGACCGAGCCGGGCTGCGGGCCGTGGGTGAAGCCGGAGGGGTGCAGCGAGATGGAGCCCGCCTCGATGCCGGCGCCCTTGCGCGACATGAAGTCGCCGCCGGTGTAGAAGATGACCTCGTCGGAGTCGACGTTGGCGTGGTTGTAGGGCGCCGGGATGCCGTCGGGGTGGTAGTCGAAGAGTCGTGGCACGAACGAGCAGACGACGAAGCTCGGCCCCTCGAACGTCTGGTGCACCGGCGGCGGCTGGTGCAGCCGCCCGGTGATCGGCTCGAAGTCGTGGATCGAGAACACGTAGGGATAGAGGCAGCCGTCCCAGCCGACGACGTCGAAGGGGTGGTGCGCGTAGCGGTAGCGGGTCCACGCGGTCTGCGTGCCCGCTCCCCGGTGCTGCACGAGCACCTCGACGTCCTCACCGTCGACCTGCAGCGGCTCGGCAGGACCATGCAGGTCGCGCTCGCAGTAGGGCGCGTGCTCGAGGAACTGTCCCTTGGAGGAGAGGTAGCGCTTCGGTGCGGCGATGTGACCGGCCGCCTCGATCGCCAGTATCCGCAACGGCTCCTCGCCGGTGGGCACCCAGCGGTGCGTGGTGGAGGTGGGCAGCACGACGTAGTCGCCGGTCGTGACGCGCAGCGCGCCGAACACCGTCTCGACGACGCCCGAGCCGCTCTCGACATACACGCACTCGTCACCGATCGCGTTGCGGTACAAGGGCGAAGGCGCCGTCGCGACGGCGTAGGAGATACGCACGTCGGCGTTGGCGAGCAGGTGCTGCCGGCCGAGCACGGCGTCGGCCGCGCCACCGCCGGCACCGTCGAGCTTGTGCGTCTGGAAGTGGCGCGGTTTGAGCGGGTGGTTGGGCCGCCGGTCGAAGCTGGGCGCGTCGAACACCTCGCCGGACACGATCGCGGTCGGCAGGTGCCGGTGGTACAGCAGCGACGCGTCCGAGGAGAAACCCTCGACGCCCATCAGCTCCTCGGCGTACAGGCTGCCGTCGGGCTGGCGGAACTGGGTGTGGCGCTTGGGCGGCACCTCGCCCACCTGGCGGTAATACGGCATCTCCGGCTCCCGATGACGGCGTGGACTCGTGCTCGCGACAGGGCGTCGGCCTGTCGCTCCCACCCTGCCACGGCTCGCCGGAACTGATCGGGGTCGAGGTCGGATAGCGTGCCGGGCATGTCCGCAGCCGTGACGAGTTGGCTGGACGTGCCGACCGACTCGCCGTTCCCGGTGCAGAACCTGCCCTATGGGGTCTTCTCCTACGACGGCGAGGCGCCCCGTGTCGGTGTGGCGATCGGCGACCACCTGCTCGACCTTGCGCCACTGGCTGCGGCGGCGGGACTCGATGGCGGGCACGTGTTCCAGGCGCCGACACTCAACCCGTTCCTTGCGCTGGGCCGTCCGGCCTGGTCGGCGGTGCGCTCCTGGCTCACCGAGCTGCTGACCCACACCGCACAGCGCGCTCTCGTCGAGGGCCACCTGCTGCCGGCGTGCGAGGTCACCATGCACCTGCCGTTCGAGGTTGCCGACTACGTCGACTTCTACTCCTCGCGTCACCACGCCGAGAACGTCGGCCGCATCTTCCGGCCCGACAGCGAGCCGCTGAGCCCCAACTGGCCGCACATGCCGCTGGGGTACCACGGCAGGGCCGGCACCGTCGTCGTCTCCGGCACGCCGATCGTGCGCCCCAGCGGCCAGCGCAAGGCACCTGGCGAGCCGGCAGCGACGTACGGCCCGTGCCTGCGGCTGGACATCGAGGCCGAGGTGGGCTTCGTCGTCGGCGCCTCGTCACGGCGCGGCGAGCGCGTGCCCACCTCGGCGTTCCGCGAGCACGTCTTCGGCGCGTGCCTGGTCAACGACTGGAGCGCCCGCGACATCCAGGCGTGGGAGTACGTGCCGCTGGGCCCGTTCCTGGGCAAGTCGTTCGCGACGTCGGTCTCGCCGTGGGTCCTGCCGCTGGACGCGCTCGAGGCGGCCCGCGTCGCGTCCCCGGCGCAGGAGCCTGCGGTGCTCGACTACCTGCGCGACGACGGGTATGGCGGCCTCGACCTGTCGCTGGAGGTGCGCTGCAACGGCACGGTGGTCTCGCGGCCGCCGTTCGCGAGCATGTACTGGACCCCCGCGCAGCAGCTCGCGCACCTGACCGGCAACGGCGCGTCGCTGCGCACCGGCGACCTCTACGCGTCGGGCACCGTGTCGGGGCCCGAGCGGACGCAGCGCGGCTCGTTCCTCGAGCTGTCGTGGAACGGCGCGGAGCCGGTCACGCTCGACGACGGCTCGACGCGGACGTTCCTCGAAGACGGCGACGAGGTCTCGATCAGCGCCTGGGCGCCCGGCGCCGACGGGTCACGCATCGGCTTCGGGTCGGTGACCGGCCGGGTGTTCCCGGCGCGTTAGGCGCCTGGTCGAACGGCTGCCCGACACGCCGGACGGTTGAGCGGACGGCTGGCGCGTGCGGGAGCATGGGCGCGTGCTCCTGCTGCTGCCGCCGAGCGAGGCGAAGGTCACCGGCGGCGACGGCCCGCCGCTCGACGTGGCCCCGGACGACGCGACCGGCCTGGGTGCCGCGCGCCGCGAGGTGCTGACGGCCGTCGCCGCATTCTGCCGGCGGGTGCCGCGCAAGGCCGCAGCCGCGCTCAAGCTGCCCGGCGGTTCGGCGGCCACCCACCTGGCGGACAACATCGCGGCCCTGTCCTTGCCGACGATGCCGGCGGTCGACCGCTTCAGCGGCGTGCTGTTCGAGGCGCTCGACGTCCGGTCACTGACCGGGCGGCAGCGGGCGCGGGCCGGCGCGTCGGTGCTGGTGTTCTCCGGCGCGTTCGGCGTGCTGGGTGGCGACGAGCCGGTGCCGGTGCACCGGGTGCCGGCATCGGCCACCGTCCCCCGCGTGGGAGGGCTGACGGCGTACTGGCGCAAGCGGCTCGACGCTGTGCTCGCGCCGCGGGTCGACGACGCGGGTCTGGTGGTCGACCTGCGCTCGACCGACTACGCGGCGATGTGGCAGCCGACGGCGGGGCAACGGGCCGCGGTCGTACCCGTGCGGGTGCTCGAGCAGCGGCGAGCGGCGGACGGGTCCGTGGTCCGGCGGCCGGTGAGCTGGTCGTCCAAGCACGGCAAGGGGCTGCTGGCCCGCGAGCTGGTGCGTTCGCACACCGGTGGGCGCCCGCTGCGCGGTGTCGGCCAGGTTGCCGACGCGGGGCGGCGGCTGGGCTACACCGTCGTCGAGACGGCTGCCGGGACCGGGACGGGGCTCGACCTGGTCGCCGTGCCCTGAGTCGCCGTGCCCCCTGAGTCGCCGTGCCCCGGGTCGCCGGCGTCAGAGGTTGCCGCGGCGGTCTTGCTCGCGTTCGATGGCCTGGAACAGTGCCTTGAAGTTGCCCTTGCCGAAGCCGAGCGACCCGTGCCGCTCGATGAGCTCGAAGAAGACCGTCGGCCGGTCGCCGATCGGCCGCGTGAAGATCTGCAGCAGGTAGCCGTCCTCGTCGCGGTCGACCAGGATGCCGCGCGACTGCAGCTGCTCGACCGGCGCGCGCACCTCGCCGATGCGGGCCCGCAGCTGGGGGTCCTCGTAGTAGGAGTCCGGCGTCGGGAGGAACTCCACGCCCTCGGCGCGCATCAGGTCGACGCAGCGCAGGATGTCGTTGGTGGCGAGTGCGAGGTGCTGTACGCCAGGCGCCCGGTAGAACTCGAGGAACTCCTCGATCTGCGACTTCTTCCTTGCGGGCGCCGGCTCGTTGAGGGGAAGCTTCACCCGGTGGTTGCCGTTGGCGACGACCTTGGACATCAGGGCCGAGTAGTCGGTTGCGATGTCGTCACCGATGAACTCCGCCATGTTCACGAAGCCCATGACCCTGTTGTAGAACCCGACCCACTCCTCCATCTTGCCCAGCTCCACGTTGCCGACGACGTGGTCGAGGGCCTGGAAGAGCCGCTTCGGCGCACCCTCGCGCTTGACGTACGTCGAGCGGCGAGCGACGTAGCCGGGCAGGTACGGGCCGTCGTAGCGCGAGCGGTCGACCAGCGAGTGACGCGTGTCGCCGTACGCCGCGACGGCCGCGACGCGCACCGTGCCGTGCTCGTCGGAGATGTCGTGGGGCTCCTCGAGCACGACGGCGCCCTGCGACCGCGCGTGCCGGACGCACGTGTCGACGTCGGGCACCTCGAGCGCGATGTCGACCACGCCGTCGCCGTGGGCCCGGTGGTGGTCGAGCAGCGGGCTGTCGGGATGGACGCCGCCCTTGAGGACGAAGCGGCACGACCCGGCGGTGAGCACGAAGGCCTGGTGGTCGCGGTTGCCGGTCTCGGGCCCGGAGTAGCCGACCAGCTCCATGCCGTAGGCCGACTGGTAGTAGTGCGCGGTCTGGGTGGCGTTGCCGACGACGAAGACGACGGCGTCCCAGCCGGTCACCGGGAACGGATCGGCGCTCGCGTCGTGCTCGACCAGCCCGACCAGCTGCTCCAGCGCCTGCGGGTCGGGCTCGCGGCGCCGCGGCGCGTCGGTGGGGACGCCCGGCGTAGGACCGGCGGCAACGGTGGTCATCGGTGCGCTCCTCGGGGGTGGGCGGATGACCCGATGCAAGCGGATCTCGACAATGTGCGCAACAATCGCTGCGCGTACTGCGCACATTGACCAGTACCGCGCACCTCGCTACGCCAGGAGAGGACATCGTGACCACCGCCACGCACCAGCTCGACGATCTCGACGGACGGCTGCTGTCGCTGTTCACGCAGGAGCCACGCATCGGGGTGCTCGAGTGCTCCCGCCGGCTCGGCGTCGCGCGTGGCACGGTGCAGGCCCGGCTCGACCGGCTGGCCCGCGGCGGCGTGATCACCGGCTGGGGACCCGAGCTGGACGCCGCGGCGATGGGCTGGACCGTGACCGCGTTCGCCACCCTCGAGATCCGCCAGGCCAGCCCCGACCGGCCCGGGCACGACGCGGTCGCCGCCCACCTCGCGCGGATCCCCGAGGTGCTCGAGGTGCACACGATCACCGGTGCCGGCGACATGTTCGTGCGCATCGTGGCCCGGTCCAACGCCGACCTGCAGCGGGTCATCGACCGGGTCGTCGAGAGCGAGGCCGTGGTGCGCACGTCGACGGTGATCGCCCTCGCGACCCAGATCCCCTACCGCGTCCAGCCGCTCGTGCGCCTCGCCAGCACGGCGACGAGTCCGGCAAAGTCGTCGTAAACGCCCACCAGGGGGGCCTGTGGCAGGCCAGACTCGGCGCAGACCCCCGGCACGCACCCGCCAGAGCCCCAGGAGCCGCACCCGATGCTCGTCCGTCCCCTCCTGCACCGGGCGGCGGCCGCCACCGGTGTGCTGCTGCTGGGCGCCCTCCTCCAGCCGGTCACCTCCGGTGCCGTTGCCTCCGCTGCCGTCGCGACCCCCCCACGCACCGCCGTGCCCGCCGCCGGGCGCACGAGCGACCCCGGGGTCCTCTCGACGACCGACCAGCTGGTGCACGACAAGCTGCTCGCCCGCGCCACGGGCACGCGGCTGGGTCCCGACCTGGCCGGCACCGTGACCGATGCGCTGACGGGCCAGGTGCTGTGGGAGCAGACACCGCTCGAGCGGCAGGTCCCCGCGTCGAACACCAAGCTGGTCACCGCCGTGAACGCGTTGCAGGTGCTCGGCCCGGCCACGCGACTGAGCACCACGGTCGTGCGCGGCGAGACGCCCGACCGCGTCGTGCTCGTCGGCGCCGGCGACCCGTCGCTGACCCGGGCGAACCTGCGGTCCCTCGCAGCCGACAGCGCGCTTGCGCTCGGCGCCAGCGGCGTCAGCACCGTCACGGTGTCCGTCGACGACTCGCTGTTCCCCGCTCCGTCGCTGGCCTACGGCTGGCGGGCGTCGTACGTGCCGCGGGACGTCGCCGCGGTGCGGGCGCTCGTGGTCGACCAGCACCGAGTGAAGGACACGTCGCTGGACGCGGGCCGGGTGTTCGCCAAGCTGCTGGGCCGATACGGCCTCACCGTCCGCGCGGTTGTGCGGCACCGCGCCCTGCCCGGGGCGCCGCTGCTGGCCGCGGTCGAGGGCCAGCCGGTGGCCACCATGGTCGCCACCATGCTGCGGGAGAGCGACAACGACTACGCCGAGGCGTTGCACCGGCTCGTGGCGATCAAGGCGGGCTTCGCGCCGTCCTGGACGGGCGCCCGGCTCGCCCAGCACCAGGTGCTCGCCGGTCTGGGCGTCGACCTGGGCACGGCGGTCCTGCACGACGGCAGCGGGCTCTCGCGCCGCAACCGCATCGCGCCCGCCGACCTCGTGCGGGTGCTCTCCCTGGTCTTCGACGGGGCCCACCCGCAGCTGGACTCGTTGCAGCACGAGTCCCTCGCGGTAGCCGGCCGGACCGGCACGCTCGCACCGCGTTACCGGCGCTACGTGACGGCGCCCACGAGGTGCGCGGCGGGGCTGCTGGAGGCCAAGACCGGTTCGTTGGCGGGCGTGATCACCCTCAGCGGGTTCGCGCGCGGCGCCGACGGGCGCGTCAAGCTGTTCTCGTTCCTGCTCAACCAGGTGCCCTCCACCCTGGCGACGCGTCGCGCGGTCGACCGGCTGGCCGCCACGGTCACCGGCTGCTGGTAGGCACCGTCCCATGGCGCACACGGCTGCGGCCGGGCCCTAGACTGCCGACGGTAGCGCCGCCGCGGTCCAAGCACCGGCCGCGGGCACCGTTGTTTTCCCTGCCGCGAAGGATGACCTCCGCATGTCCATCCCGCTACAGCTGTCAACGACCCGGATCGGCGCCGCCGCTGCCCTGGTGACCGTCGTCGGGGAGATCGACCTGGCCACGGCCGGTGAGCTCGGCGACCATCTGGTCGCCGCGCTGCACGAGGCCGGCCCGGACGTCGTACTCGACCTGTCCCAGGTGACGTTCATGGACTCGACCGGCCTGAAGGTCCTGCTGGCCGCACACCGCCGGGCGCAGCTCGCCGGCGGCCACCTTGCGCTCGCCGGGGCCGGCCGCTCGGTTCTCAAGGTGCTCACCATCACCGGCCTGGACCAGACGTTCCTGCTCGCCGAGACGGTCGATGGGGCGATCGAGTCGGTCCGCAGCGCCCCGGCGCCGCAGGCCGCAGCGGACTAGCGCACCGCGCGCGGAGCACCGGCTAGCGGCGGCGCACTGCCCAGCGGCGGATCATGTCTATGCGCTCCCGCAGCTGGGCCGCGCTGGCATGCACGGCGAGCGGTCCTCCGCATTCAGCCCGCAGCTGCGTGTGGATCGCACCGTGCGGCAGGCCGGTGCGGTGGTGCCAGGCGCCCACCAGGCCGTTCAGCTCCTTGCGCAACGCCGGCACCGCCTGGTGCGCCGCCGTGTCGGCCGCGCAGGGACCGCCCGCCGCTGCCGACGTACGCCGCGCCCGGCCGGCCTGCTGCTCGTGCTGGCGGGCCCGCAGCAGGGTGGTGACCTGCTCGGGCTCGAGCAGCCCCGGCAGGCCCAGGAAGTCGGCCTCCTCCTGCGAGCCGACCGCGGCCGGAGTGCCGAACTCGCCGCCGTCGAAGAGCACCCGGTCGAACGTCGCCTCCGCCTCGAGGGCCTCGAAATCGATCCCCTCGTCGGCTCCGGGCCCGCTCTGCGTGCGGTTGGCCGCGGCCACGAGCGCATCCTCCGACCAGAACGGCCCGTCCTCCTCGTCGCCGCTGCGCGTCCGGTCGAGCGCGTGGTCACGCTCCACCTCCAGCTCGGCGGCGTGCTGCAGCAGCAGCGGCACCGACGGCAGGAACACCGAGGCCGTCTCACCCCGTCGGCGGGCGCGAACGAAACGGCCCACGGCCTGGGCGAAGAACAACGGCGTCGCGATGGACGTGGCGTAGACCCCGACCGCGAGCCGCGGCACGTCGACACCTTCGGAGACCATGCGTACGGCGACCATCCACCGCGAGCTGTCGGCACCGAACGCGGCGATCCGCGCGCTGGACCCCGGCTCGTCGGAGAGCACCACCGTCGGCGCCTCACCGGTGATGCGGCGCAGCCGGGCGGCATAGGCGCGGGCGGTCGCCTGGTCGGTCGCGATCACCAGCCCGCCGGCGTCGGGCACGCCCCGGCGTACCTCGGTGAGTCGCCGGTCGGCCGCGGCCAGCACCTGCGGGATCCAGTTGCCGCCCGGGTCCAGCGCGGTGCGCCAGGCGTGGGCGGTGAGGTCCTTGGTGAGCGGCTCGCCGAGCGCGGCCGACACCTCGTGCCCGGCGCGGGTGCGCCAGCGCATCTGCCCGCTGTAGGACAGGAACATGACCGGGCGTACGACGCCGTCGGCCAGGCCGCGCCCGTAGCCGTAGGAGTAGTCGGCCGCGGACCGGCGTACGCCGTCGGCGCCTCGGGCGTAGGTGACGAACGGGATCGCGCTGGTGTCGGATCGGAACGGCGTGCCGGTGAGGGCGAGGCGACGGGTGGCGGGCTCGAACGCCTCGCGCACCGCGTCACCCCAGGAGAGGGCGTCGCCGGCGTGGTGGATCTCGTCGAGGATGACCAGGGTCTTGCGGGTCTCCGTGCGCCGGCGGTGCAGCAGGGGCTGGGCCGCGACCTGCGCATAGGTCAGGGCCACGCCGGTGAAGTCAGCCGACGCCGCGCCCGCGCTGTTGCGAAACGTCGGGTCCAGGCTGATGCCGACGCGGCTCGCTGCCTCGGCCCACTGGTGCTTGAGGTGCTCGGTCGGGGCGATGACGGTGACCGCCTGGACGGTACAGCTCCCGAGCAGCTCGCTGGCCACGCGCAACGCGAACGCCGTCTTGCCGGCGCCGGGGGTCGCGGCCGCGAGGAAGTCGCGTGGCTGCTCGCGGAGATAGGCCTCCAGGGCCTCCTGCTGCCAGGCGCGAAGTGCGCTGGCAGTGCCCCAGGGGGCGCGGAGGGGGTAGGCAGGGGGAAGGTGGGAGGCGGCTGCGGTGCTCATCGGTCCCGTGAGGCTATCGGGGCTCACGGACCGACATGCCGAGCCGGCGCGATGCTCCGCGAAGTGCGGGGGGCGTGCTATCGCGTGTCGCGCCGACTCAGCCGCGCGCCCGTGGCGCGAGCACAGCGCCCCCTACGGCGACGGCGGCCATCACAGTGAAGATGAGCAGGAACACACCGGCGTTGTCGCCCCCGGCGGTGTGCAGGCCTGCGAAGATCGCCCCGGCCACGCCAATCAGCACGATGGACCCCAGGGCGTCGCTCACCTGCAGGGCCGCCGCGTTGGCACCCTGCTGCTCGACCGGCGAGAGCTCGAGCACGAGGACGCTGAGCGACGTGAGGCCCAGGCCCATGCCGAGCCCGCCCACCAGCCAACCGATCGCCGCCATGAACGGCGGCACGGCGCTCAGGAGCACGGTCGCGGTCAGCCCGATGCCGAGCGCCACGAGCGCCAGCCCCCCGGTGACCAGCCGCGTCCGGGGGAGACGCAGCCCGGGCCGGCCCTGGTACCACGCGCCCAAAGCCCAGGTCAGGGCCCCACCGGTCAGCGAGGCGCCTGCGAGCGTCGTCGCGAGACCGCGCTGCTCGATCAGCAGCAGGGGGATGAAGGTCTCGGCGCCGAAGAAGGCTCCCGCGAAGACCCCACGCAGGACGACGACCGTCGGCAGCCCGCGGGCGAAGCGGAGGGCGCCGGGCGGCAGCAGTCGCGGCACGCTGGGCACCAGCAGCGCGACGGCGCCGGCCACCAGCGGCAGCGACCACCAGCCCAGCAGCTGCCCGGCGTACTGCAGGAGCCCGGTGCCAGCCGCGGCGCCCAGCGCGGGGAGCAGACGGCTGGGCTGACGGCTGCTCGCCTGCCCGCCGTCGGCTTGCGCCGAGGCCCCGTCGATGCCGCGCAGGTGCGGCAGCACCAGCGCGGTGGCGATCACCACGAGCGGCAGCACGCCGAGGAACACCCACCGCCACGACACGTGGTCGGCGAGCAGGCCGGCGATCGGCGGACCGATGAGGGCCGGGACGATCCAGCCGCTGGACATCGCCGAGAACACGCGTGGCCGCAGCGCCTCCGGGAAGGCCCGCGCGACCACGACGTACAGCGCCACGATGTTCAGACCTGCGCCGAAGCCCTGCACCCCTCGAGCGAGGACGAGCACCCACATCGTCGGCGCGGCACCGGCGAGGGCCAGCCCTGCCGCGAAGATCAGCGAGGCCGACGCGAACGGCAGCACCGGGCCGCGCCGGTCGGAGATCTCCCCGGCAGTGACCATGCCGAGCAGGCTGGTGGTCAGGAAGATCGAGAACGCCAGCCCGTAGGAGCGCAGCCCGCCCAGCTCGCGCGCCGCGACCGGCATCGCGGTCGCGACGGCGATGGCCTCGAAGGCCAGCGCCACGATCACGCCGACGACGCCCAGCACGACGCTGCGGTGGGCGCGGTCGAGCAGCCGCGGCTGCCGGTGCGTGGTGGTCGCACCGGAGCGCCCCACCCCACCGCGACGCACGGCAGGTGGCTCGCTCGAAGGTTGGGCGGTCACAGCCATGCAGCCAACCATGGGGGCTCACGTCGGCTTCAGGTCAACCCGGCCCGGTGGGTCCGCCCCGGGTGGTCGCGGCTCGGCACCGGCGATCAGGCGAGCGCGATGTCCTGCGGGCGTACCGGGATGCGGGGCAGCGCGAGACCGGTCGCGGCGCGGATCGCCGCCGCGACCGCCGCCGACGAGGAGATCGTGGGCGGCTCCCCCACGCCCTTCGCGCCGAACGGGGCGCCCGGCTCGGGCTCCTCGATCAGCGCGGCGACGGTGACCGTCGGCATGTCCAGCGCCGTCGGGATGAGGTAGTCGGTGAACGAGGCGTTGCGCACCAGACCGCGGTCGAGCACGATCTCCTCCATCACGGCGAGCCCGACCCCTTGCGCGATGCCGCCCTCGATCTGGCCGACGACCTGCACCGGGTTGAGCACCCTGCCCACGTCCTGCGACGTCGCGATCTCGACGACCCGGACCAGACCCAGATCGAGGTCGACGTCGACCACTGCCCGATGCGCGGCGAACACGTACGACACGTGCGCGTTGCCCTGGCCGTTGTCGTCGAGCGGGAAGGTAGGCGGGTGGTGGTGCTCGTAGGTCTCCTCGATCGGCCCGGTCTGCCCGGCCTCGAGCCGGGCACGTACCGCGAGTGCGGCTCCTTGCACGGCGCCACCGGACATCCAGGTCTGGCGGCTGGCCGACGTGGACCCGGCAGACCCGATGGTCATCGTCTCCGCCGGCGCCACCACGACCTCGTCGACGCCGAGGACGTCGCGCACGATCTGCTGGGCCAGCGTCACGAAGCCCTGGCCGACCTCGGCCGCGGCACAGGTCACCGTGGCGACCCCTTCGTCGAGCCGGACGCGGGCGGTCGAGAAGTCGTCGAAGCCGGCGGAGTACATCAGGTTCTTGAAGCCGACCGCGAACCCCACACCGCGCCGCACGCGCCCCGCGTCGGCCGCCCGACCGGAGCCGCCCGGCATCGACATCGGTGAGGGAGCCGGGTCGAGAGCCGGCAGCGGCGCCGCGGCGCAGGTGCGGATCAGCTCCGCCACGGGGGCGGCTCCGGACACGACCTGGCCGGTGGGGATGCAGTCGCCGGTCCGCATCGCGTTGCGCAGCCGCAGCTCGACCGGATCGAGGCCCAGCTCGGCAGCCAGGCGGTCCATCTGCGACTCGTGACCGAAGCAGGCCTGCACGGCACCGAAGCCACGCATGGCCCCGCAGGGCGGGTTGTTGGTGCGCACCGCCCAGCCCTCGATGAGCGCGTTGGGCACGTGGTACGGGCCGGCCGCGAAGCAGCAGGCGTTGACGAGCACCGGCCCGCTGGTCGACGCGTACGCGCCGCCGTCGAGCAGCATCCGCGCCTCGACCTTGACCAGCCGGCCGTCACGCGTGGCGTGGTGGCGGTAGTGCATCCGCGCGGGATGGCGGTGCACGTGCCCGAGGAACGACTCCTCCCGGGAGAACACCATCTTCACCGGCCGCCCCGTGTGCAGGGCGAGCAGGCAGATGTGCACCTGCATGCTCACGTCCTCGCGGGCGCCGAACGCCCCACCGACTCCGGCGAGGGTGAGCCGCACCTGCTCGGGGGCGAGCCCCAGGCAGTCGGCGACCTGGTCACGGTCGACGTGCAGCCACTGGGTCGACATGTAGAGGTCGACGCCGCCGACGTCGTCGGGCACCGCGAGGCCCGACTCGGGGCCCATGAAGGCCTGGTCCTGCATGCCGACCTCGTACGTCCCCTCGACCACGACGTCGCCCTCGGCCGCGATGTCGCCGTGCCGGATCACCAGGTGGCGGAACACGTTGCCGTCCGGGTGGATCGGCGCCGCCACGATCGCGGCCTCGGGGTCGACCACGGGCTCGACCGGCTCGTAGTGCACGACGATCGCCTGCGCAGCGCGGCGCGCCGTGTCGGGATGGTCGGCCGCGACGGCGGCGACCGCCTCGCCGGTGAACCGCACCACGTCACGGGCGAACACCGGCTGGTCGGCGTGCTCGAGCCCGAACCCGTTGGTGCCCGGTACGTCGTCGGCGGTGAGCACGGCGTGGACACCGGCCATGGCGAGCGCCGGGCCGATGTCGACGCCGAGGATCCGCGCACTTGGGTGGGGGGACCTCAGCACGTGCCCCCACACCATGCCGTCGGCATGCAGGTCGCTCGAGAACCCGAAGGTGCCCGACACCTTGGGCACCCCGTCGGGGCGGGCGGCGCTGGTGCCGAGGCCACGTCCGGTGCGCAGTCGCTCACCCGTCACCGTCACGGCAGCTCCCGTTCCGGTGTCGCGGCAGCCCGGCGCTCGACGACGGTGCGCGCCGCCGCGAGGATCCGGCCGTAGCCGGTGCAGCGGCACAGGTTCCCCGAGATCGCCTCGCGCAGCTCGAGCTCGTCGGGCGCCGGGTTGCGGTCGAGCAGGTCATGCACGGACATCACCAGGCCGGGCGTGCAGAAGCCGCACTGCACGGCGCCCTGGTCGAGAAACGCCTGCTGTACGTCGGTAAGCGTCCGGTCGCCCGCCGACAGCCCCTCGACGGTGGCGACGGACCGGCCCTGCGCCTCGGCGGCGAGCACCAGACAGGCACAGACCAGCCGGTCATCGAGGCGCACCGAGCACGAGCCGCACTCGCCCTGCTCGCAGGCGTTCTTGGAGCCCGGCAGGCCCAGCCGCTCGCGCAGCACGTACAACAGGCTCTCGCCGAGCCAGGCGCCCTCCACGTCACGCGGCCGGCCGTTGACCGTCAGCCGGAACGTCACCGTCTCACTCGTCACTGGGCCCCCCGTCGCCGTGCACGCCCTCGGGCGGCAGCACTCGGGCCAGCGCCCGGCTGGCGCAGACTGCCACAGCCCTGCGCCGGTAGTCCGCGGTGGACCGGTGGTCGTCGATCGGCGAGGTCGCCTCGGCGCACAGCTGCCCGAAGCGGGCCACGACATCGGGCGAGGCGACAGCGCCACGCCGCCAGTCTGCGTGCTCGGCCGCGAACGCCTCCGCCGACCGCGCACGCACCGGCCGCGGCGCCACGGAGCCGAGCCCCGCACGCACGGTGCGGCCGTCGAGGTCCACGACCACCGCGACCATGACGACGCTGATCACCATCGCGTTGCGGGTACCGACCTTGAGGAACTCCTGCCGTCCGCGCCGCAGCGGCACGCGCACGGCGGTCACGATCTCGCCGGGCAGCAGCGCGGTCTGCTTGACCCCGGTGACGAAGTCACCGACCAAGAGCCGTCGGGAGCCTTGCGGGCCCGCTGTCTCCACGACCGCGTCGAGCGCGGCCAGCACAGGCAGCGTGTCACCGGCCGGCGACGCGGTGCCGAGGTTGCCGCCGATGGTGGCCGCGGCCCGGATCTGTGGTGAGCCGATGGTCCGGGCCGCCTGCCCCAGAGCCGGGACGAGCGCGGCCAGCGGGCCGCGCTCCATGTCGGCGTACGTCAGGCAGGCACCGAGCACGACCTCGTCGCCGTCACGAGACCAGCCGGCCAGCTCCCGCACCCGCGTCAGGCTCACCACTGACACCGGTCGTCGGCGGCCCGCGTTCACCTCGACCATCAGGTCGGTGCCACCGGCCAGGATCATCGCCTCGGGCTCGTCGGCGAGTGCCTGCAGCACCTCGTCGACGGACTCCGGAAGGGCGACCGGAGCGGCGGCGGCTGGCATGCCGTGTAGTCAACCGCGCGGCCCGCTCCCTGTCACGGACGCGCCTCACGACCCGGCGCTGCGCGGCTGGCTCCCCTAGCATCAGGGCGGGCACCACACGGTCACCCGCGGCGACGTACGACGGCTGCCGGTGCAGGACGGAGGCGGGCAAGGATGTCGGTCGACTTCACCACGCTGCCCGACCTGTGCGACGAGCGCCTCGGGGCCGCTGTCGTGGGTCGGTCCGACGAGTACTTCGCCCTCGCGGACAACCTGCTGCGCCCCGAGCCGGCGGAGTTCAAGGCCGGTCTCTACAACAAGCGCGGCAAGTGGATGGACGGCTGGGAGACCCGCCGACGCCGCGGCCCCGGGGTCGACTGGTGCATCGTGCGGCTCGGCGCCCCGGGCATCGTGCGCGGCGTGGTCGTCGACACGGCGCACTTCACCGGCAACCACCCGCAGGAGTGCTGGCTGGAAGGCTGCGCGGTCGACGGCTATCCCTCGGCCGAGGAGCTCGCGGACGCCGACTGGGTGGCGCTCGGCTCGCGCACCTCGTTGTCGGGCGACCACAAGCACCTCGTCAACGTGTCGCAGGGCGCCCGCATCACCCATGTCCGGCTCACCATCTCGCCCGACGGCGGGGTGGCGCGGCTGCGCGTGCACGGCGAGCCGGTGCCCGACCCGCGCGACATCTGGGGCATGCCCCTCGACCTTGCGGGCCTCGAGTTCGGCGGGCTGGTCGTCGACTGCAGCGACATGTACTTCTCCCACCGGCACAACCTCAACCAGCCGACCGCTCCTGCCTCGATGGCCGACGGCTGGGAGACCCGGCGTCGGCGCGGTCCCGGCAACGACTGGGCCATCGTGCGGCTCGCCGACGAGGGCGTCATCCGCATCGCCGAGGTGGACACCCGGTTCTTCAAGGGCAACGCCCCCGCATCGTTCTCGCTCGACGGCAAGGTCGACGGCGCGTGGGAACCGGTGCTCGCGCAGACGGCGCTTCGCCCGCACATGCGGCACCGCTTCCGTGTGCCGCACCATGGCCCCGTCACCCACGTGCGGCTCAACGTGTTCCCCGACGGCGGCGTGGCGCGGCTACGCCTGTGGGGCTCCCTGTCGCAGCGCGGCGCCGAGGACCTGGGGCTGCGCTGGCTAGCCAGCCTCACGCCGGCGCGGGCCGAGAACGAGCTGCACGCAGTCTGCGGCTCCACCGCCTGGGCGCGCGAGGTGGCGCAGCGCCGGCCCTACGAGACCTTGGCCGACCTGCGGGCCGCCGCGGCTCGCGCGTGGGAGGACCTCGACCGCGACGAACGGTTGCAGACGTTCGCCGCCCACCCTCCTCTCGGCCGGAGCGACGGCGCGAGCCCGTGGTCGCGCCAGGAGCAGGCCGCGAGCGCCCGGCCGTCGCCCGAGACGGCACAGGCGCTGGCGGAGGGCAACCGCGAGTACCAGCAGCGCTTCGGCTACGTGTTCCTGCTCAGCGCGACGGGGCTGTCGGCCGATGACGTGCTCGCCCGGCTGGGCGAACGACTGGGCAACGATCCCGACACCGAGTTCGCGATCGCCTGCGCCGAGCTGCAGAAGATCATGGATCTGCGCCTGGCGAAGCTGATCACGCCGTGAGCGGGGTGAGCACCCACGTCCTCGACACGTCGACCGGGCGACCGGCCACCGGGGTCGCCGTACGCCTCGAGCGCGACGGGCACCAGGTCGCGGCCGGACGCACCGACGCCGACGGGCGGTGGACGGCGCTCGACGGCGACGCCACGCCGGCCGGGGCCTACCGGCTGCTCTTCGCGACCGGTGAGTACTTCTCCGGCGGCTCCTTCCACCCGCAGGTGGTCATCGACTTCACCGTGCACCGGCCGGCCGAGCACCACCATGTGCCCCTGCTGCTCTCGCCGTACGGATACACCACCTACCGCGGTAGCTAGGCGGGAGGACCGATGAGAGGTAGGAGGCCGCGGTGAGCGCGGTGATGGGCCACAACCGCTACGGCAAGGACGGCATCCGGCTGGTGCTGGTGCGCCGCGGCGAGGGGCCCCACCGGTCCGACGTGCTGCGCGACCTCACCGTCGACGTACGGCTGGAGGGCGCCTTCGACCGCGTGCACACCGACGCCGACAACTCCCCCGTGCTGCCGACCGACACCATGCGCTCCACCGTCTACGCGCTGGCCCAGCAGCACCTGACCGGGCCGCTCGAGGACTTCGGTGCGGCCCTCGCCGGCCGCTTCCTCGACGTCTCCCCCGCGTGCACGCTCGCCGAGGTGCGGCTGCGCGAGCACGGGTGGGCCCCCCTGGTGGGCGACGCACACGCGTTCGTCGGCGGCTCGGCTGAGTGCGCGACCGCCCTGGTGACCCGCCGCCGCACCGGTCCTGCCGACACGCGCAGCGGTTTCAGCGGGCTGCTGCTGCTCAAGACGACCGGCTCCGCCTTCTCCGGCTTCCTGCGCGACGAGCTCACCGTGCTCGCCGAGACCGACGACCGCATCCTGGCCACGGAGGTGACCGCCGAGTGGGGCTACCTCGCGGGAAGCACACCGGCGTACGACGTCGCGCGGTCCGCAGTCCGGGCGGCGATGGTCAGCACCTTCGCCGTGCACGAGTCACGCTCCGTGCAGCACACCCTGCACGCCATGGGCGAGGCGTCGCTGGCGGCGTGTGAGGAGCTCGACGCGGTGACGTTGCAGCTGCCCAACAAGCACCACGTTCTCGTGGACCTCGCGCCGTTCGGCCTCAGCAACGACCGAGCGGTCTACGTCGCGACCGACCGGCCGTTCGGGGTGATCGAAGGAGAGGTGCGTCGGTCGGGGTGAGTCCCGGTTCAGTCGAGACGTGACCAGTCGGCACCCGCCGACGCGGTGACCTCAGCCGCGTCGAGCGCACCGCAGTCGAGACCGCGGCGCAGGTAGCCGGCCAGCGCCCGGGCCGTGGCCGGCTCGTCGAGGACGCCGCCCGACACCCGGGCCTGGTAGTCGCGCAGCCGGGCCGCGGCTACCGCGAACCCCTCGCGGTAGAAGGAGAACGCCGCCGCGTAGCGGCTGACCAGCTGCCCCGGGTGCAGGTCCCAGCCCTGGTAGATGCCCTGCCGCATGGAGCGCTCGACAAGCCGCATGTGCATCGACCAGGCGGTCCGGACCGCCTCGCCGTCACCCACCGGCAGCACGTTGGACGAGCCGTCGACGACCCGCAGGCCGACGGTCGCCGCCGCTACCTGCATGGTGGCCTTGGCGTGGTCGGCGACGGGATGGTCCAGCGACTGGTGGGCGGCGGCGACGCCGAGCGCCGCGCTGTAGTCGTAGGTGCCGTAGTGCAGGCCGGCGCAGCGCGGACCGGCGACCGCGACGATCTCGTCGATACGGGCGACCGCCTCCGGCGTCTCGATCTGCACCTCGAAGCGCAGCGGTTCCCCGGGCACGGCGGCGTCGACAGCGGCGAGCAGCTCACGGGCGGCGAGCACCTCGGCGGGACCGCGCACCTTCGCCACGGTGACCACGAAACCCGCCGGGACACGGCCGCAGGCGCTCAGCAGCACGTCGAGCGTGCGCAGCGCACGGCCGCGAGTCGCGGCGTCCAGGCTCTTGATGCGCAGCCCGGTGCCGTGCGTCGGCGTCATGTCCCCCAGCAGCTCTCCGGCGCGTCGGGCGTGTGCGTCCTCCTCGGCGTCACCGCGGTCGCCGTACCCGTCCTCGAAGTCGATCCGCAGGTCCTCGATCGGCGAGTCCGCGAGCTTGCGGAGCAGCCGGTCCCAGACCTCGGACTCGACCCCGAGGGTCTCGGGTCCGGTGGCGTGCGCGCGCAACGCCTCGCGGGCTGCGGCGCCCCACCGCTCGGACGTGTCCCGACTGAGCCGGTCCGCGGGGACGTAGACGGTGTGCACCGGCTGCCGCTCCACGGCGACCGGGCGCCGGGCGGCCAGGGCGGCGTCCGCGTCCGCCAGCAGCTCGTCGAGCCGGCCGGCGAGCCCGGGCGGCAGCGACGTCGGCTCGCTCATCCGGGCACCGTATAGCCCCGCCCGGCGGCGGGGGGGTACCCGTCGCTCCGCCCTCCGCCCTGCGCCCTCCCCCATCCGCCCTCCGCCCTCCGCCCTCCCCCCTCCCCCCTCCCCCCCTCGTGATCGTGAGGGGAAACAGCACCACATCCGTGCCGATCCCCCTCACGATCACCACCGGGGCGCGACGAGCCCCGCCCCAACAGCCCCTTTCGTCCTCAGCTCCGGTCACGACGCCTCCCACCCCTGATCGTGAGGGGAAGCGGCTCCTTGACAGCGCTGACATGCGGTGGTGCGGTGCGTGCATGAGCAACAAAGCCTCCGACACCCACGTCGACGACCAGACCCTCGACGCCATCAACGCCCGGCGTGAGGCGATCCGTGAGACCTACCTGCGCCCCGACGGCGAACGGCCGCCCTCCTCGGCGCGCGGGCTGCACCACTTCGCCCTCGTCTCCTCCGACGTCGAGCGGACCGTGCGCTTCTACCAGGAGCTGCTCGAGTTCCCGATGACCGAGATCTTCGAGAACCGCGACTACAAGGGGAGCAACCACTTCTTCTTCGACATCGGCAACGGCAACCTGCTGGCCTTCTTCGACTTTCCCGGGCTCGGTCTCGGGCCCTACCAGGAGGTGCTCGGCGGGGTGCACCACATCGCGATCTCCGTGGCGCCTGACCGGTGGGCGCACCTCAAGGACAAGCTCGACGAGGCAGGGGTCGAGTACCTGCTCGAGAGCGGGGTCTCGATGTACTTCCGCGACCCGGACGGGGTCCGGTTGGAGCTGCTGGCCGATCCCCTCGGCGAGATGTACGGCTCCACCGTCCTGTAGGGACGCCGCCGGTCAGCTGTCGTCGTCGGCGCCGCCGCCGGGGGGCATGCCGGAGTAGATCTCCTTGCACTCGGGGCACACCGGGAAGCGACTCGGGTCGCGCCCGGGCACCCATACCTTGCCGCAGAGCGCGATCACCGGGTCTCCCGACAGCGCCGACTCCAGGATCTTCTCCTTGCGCACGTAGTGCGCGAACCGCTCGTGGTCGCCGTCACCGTGCGACGTGCGCGGGGTCGTCTCGACCTCGCGCTCGAGCAGCGTGGTGCGCTGCGCAGCGCCCGTCAGGCCGGGTTCCTCGATGCCGGGACTCGTCATGCGCCCCAGTCTAGGCAGGGCGTTCCTAGTTCATCGACGGGTCGTCCGGGTAGGTCGACACGAACGCCAGGTCGCCGCCCTGCCGGCGCAGCACGCGCCGCCACAGCTGCTGCGGATCGACCGTGAACGCGTCGTGCGCCTGCCCGGGGACGACGTACCACGCACCCTCCGCGAGCTCCTCCTCGAGCTGGCCGCTGCCCCACCCGGAGTAGCCCGCGAAGATCCGCAGGCCCGCCATCCCGGCGACGAGCACCTGCGGGGGGACGTCGAGGTCCACGAGCCCGAGGCCGTCGACGACCCGCCGCCAGCCCAGCGGCTCCTCGTCGCCGACGCCCGGCAGCACGGCGAGGCCCAGGGCCGAGTCGAGCGCCACCGGGCCGCCCTGGAAGAGCACGCCCGGTTCGGTCGTGAACTGCTGCCACGCCGGCAGCACCTCGGCCACCGGCACTGTCGTCGGCCGGTTGACGATCACGCCCAGGGTTCCGCTCTCGTCATGGTCCAGCACCAGGATCACGCTGCGGTTGAAGTTGGGGTCACCCAGCATCGGTGTCGCCACGAGCAGCCGCCCCGTCAGCTCGGTCAGCACCTCCGGCTCGGTCATGCGCCCATGATCCCCCTACCCGGGCCGTCGCAACACCCAGGAGGACACCGAGTACGTCGGCTGCGGCGTCGGCCGGGTCGCCGCTGCGGGCGGGCAGCCAGAAGTGCTGCGCGAGCTCGCTCGTCACGGCATGCAGCACCAGGACCCCGACCAGCAACGGCAGCGGCAGCCCGACCCGCAGACCGGTGAGGGCCACGGCGGCGAAGATCAGCAGGTGCACCACCCAGTCCAGGTGAGGCGGTCCCGCGGTGGACACGGCCCGCGGCCAGTACAGCACCACCAGGTTGACCAGGACCGCGCCCGCGAAGGCAGCCCAGGCGAGCCGGTCCGGTGGTTGCGGCCCCGTCACGGGTAGTGCGGTCCCGCATCGGCTGAGGAGAGGAAGGCGTGCTCCTCCTCCGAGAGGTCGGTGTCGATGTCCCGGCCCTGGCCGCTCTGCTGCACCGCCAGGCGCACCGCATGGGCGACCGTGGAGGAGACGTCGGGGTGGAAGACGCTGGGCACGATGTACGCCGCGTTGAGCTCGTCGTCCGTCACGACCGCGGCCAGCGCCCGGGCGGCCGCGATGAGCGTCTCGACGGTCACCGTCCGGCTGTGCGCGTCGAGCAGCCCGCGGAACACCCCCGGGAACGCCAGCACGTTGTTGATCTGGTTGGGGAAGTCACTGCGTCCGCTGGCCACGACCGTCGCATGCTCGGCCGCAGCCGTCGGGTCGACCTCGGGCACCGGGTTGGCGAGCGCGAACACGATGCTGGCGGGGGACATCGTCGCGATGTCCTCGCCGGTGAGCAGGTTGGGCGCGGAGACACCGATGAAGACGTCCGCGCCAGCCAGCGCGGTGCGCAGCTCGCCGGTCAGGCCCTGCCGGTTGGTGTTCTCGGCCACCCACACCAGCTCGGGCGAGAGGTCGCGGCGGTCGGGGTGGATCACGCCGTCCTTGTCGGAGACGACCACGTCGCGGGCCCCGGCCTCGAGCAGCACCGTCAGGATGGCCATGCCCGCTGCTCCTGCGCCGGACAGCACGATGCGCACGTCACCCAGAGACTTGTTCACCACCTTCAGCGCGTTGAGCAGCGCAGCGAGCACGACGATGGCCGTGCCGTGCTGGTCGTCGTGGAAAACGGGGATGTCCAGCTTCTCGCGCAGCCGGCGCTCGATCTCGAAGCAGCGCGGGGCGGAGATGTCCTCAAGGTTGATGCCGGCGAACACGGGGGCGATCAGCTCGACGGTGCGCACGATCTCGTCGACGTCCTGCGTGTCGAGGCAGATCGGGAACGCGTCGATGCCGCCGAACCGCTTGAACAGGGCAGCCTTGCCCTCCATCACCGGCAGCGCGGCCAGCGCGCCCAGGTTGCCCAGGCCCAGCACGGCCGAGCCGTCGGTGACCACCGCCACGGTGTTGCGCTTGATGGTCAGCCGTCGGGCGTCCTCGGGGTTCTCCGCGATCGCCAGGCATACGCGCGCCACACCCGGGGTGTAGATCATCGACAGGTCGTCACGGGTGCGGATCGGCACCTTCGGCTGGATCTCGATCTTGCCGCCGAGGTGCATGAGGAAGGTCCGGTCGGAGACCTTCTTGATGGTGACGCCGTCGACCGCGGCCAACGCCTGCGCCACCTGCTCGGCATGCGAGGTGTCGCTCGCCGCGCACGTGACGTCGATGCGCAGCCGCTCGTGGCCGGAAGCGGTCACGTCCAGTGCCGTGACGACGCCGCCGGCGCCCTCCACGGCGGCGGTCAGCTGACTGACCGCGTTGCCCCGGGCCGGGACCTCCAGCCGGACAGTGATCGAGTAGGAGATGCTGGGCAGCGGTGCCATGGGCCAGATCGTCGCAGATCGGGGGCCGCGCGGTGGCGCCGCCCGTGGTGGCGTCCGGCTCGCCGGCCCGGTTGTGCGGTCACCGAGGTTTCACCTGCGCCCGAGCGGCAAGGGTAAGCGCCGGGTAGGTGACATGGCGATGATCATGCTTGTTCTGCTGAGCCCGCTGGCCTTGCTAGCGCTGCTGCTGGGCATGGAGCGGCTCGAGAGGTGGACGGTCAGCGGGCGTGACGACCACAGTTGACCTGCGGTGCCGCCCCGGCGCGCTCAGCGCTTCGGGAGGCGTACCACGGTGACGAAGAACTCGTCGATCTGTCGGACCACCTCGATGAACCGCTCGAAGTCCACCGGTTTCGTGACGTACGCGTTGGCGTGCAGGGAGTAGCTGCGCAGGACGTCTTCCTCCGCCTCGGAGGTGGTGAGGACGACCACGGGGATGCTGGCGAGCTCGGGGTCGGACTTGACGGCCTGCAACACCTCGCGCCCGTCCATGCGCGGCAGGTTGAGGTCCAGCAGCACGAGGTCGGGCCGCGGCGCCCCCGAGTAATCGCCCTCCCGGCGCAGGAACGCCATCGCTTCGGCCCCGTCGTGCACGACGTGCAGCTGGTTGGCCAGCTTGTAGTCCTGGAACGCCTCTCGGGTCATCAGCACGTCACCAGGGTCGTCCTCCACCAACAGCACCTCGATCTGCCGGCTCGGCGGCGACACCGTCATCGGTCGTCCTCTCCTCGTCACTGTTCGTACTGATCTGCTGGACGGGAACCGTCCAGCGGAACGTCGCGCCCTCCGGCGCGGAGTGGTCGAGCCACATCCGGCCGCCGTGGAACTCCACGATTTTCTTGCACATGGCCAAGCCGATGCCCGTGCCACCGTAGACGTCGCGGCCGTGCAGGCGTTGGAAGATCACGAAGATCTTGTCGGCGTACTGCTCCTCGACGCCGATGCCGTTGTCAGCACAGGACATCTCCCACATGTCCCCGTCGCGACGTACGCCGACCCGCACGACCGGTGCGTTCTCGCCGCGGAACTTCACGGCATTGCCGAGCAGGTTCTGGAACAGCTGCACCAGCAGCGTAGGGTCGCCGAGGACCGTCGGGAGCGGCTCGTGGATGATGGTGGCTCCCGACTCCTCGACGCTCACCTCCAGCTGCCGCAGCGCCTGGGACAGGCTGTCCTCGAGGTTCACGAGGGTGAAGTGGGTGGTGAGTCTCCCCACACGCGAGAAGGCGAGCAGGTCGTTGATGAGCTGCTGCATGCGTTTGGCACCGTCGACCGCGAAGACGATGTACTGGTCGGCGCGCTCGTCGAGCTGACCCTTGTAGCGGCGCTCCAGCAGCTGGCAGAAGCTCGCCACCTTGCGCAGCGGCTCCTGCAGATCGTGGGAGGCGACGTAGGCGAACTGCTCGAGCTCCGTGTTCGAGCGCTGCAGATCCAGGGCCTGCTCCTCGATGAGCGCGCGTGCAGCGATCGCGTCCATGCGGGCCTGCTCGGCGACGGCGTACTCCTGCACGATCCGCAGGCGCATGCCGTCGATCTGCTGGGACAACATGCGGATCTCGGCAGGCGCGGCGCCGACATCGACGGCGTGTGCCAGGTCGCCGCGCTCGACGATGTCGACCTCGTGCCCGAGCCGGCTCAGCGGGTCGCGCACCCAGCGCCGCAGCGCGATGGCGGTGGAGGCACCGACCAGGACGAGCAGGACCAGGGACGCCAACAGCACGAGGCGGAGCAGGACGAGCTGCTGGTCGAGGGTGGCGGAGGCTACGTCGCGTGAGTGGCGCAGCGGACCTTGCAGGTCCGCCACGGCGGCACGCACAGCATCGAACTTGTCCTTCCCCTCCTCGATCGCCTGGTTCGAGGTACGCCGGGGTCCCGCCAGCTCGGTGACCCGGACAGCCGGGTCGGCAACCGTGTGCTGCCAGTCGCGCGCGCGGGCCGCGACGGCGTCGACCCGTTCGAGCAGATCGCGACGCTGGGCCAGCAGGCGGCGCAGGACCCGCTCCTGCCCGCGCTCGTCCGCGCGGCCCCGCGTGTAGGGGGCGAGAAAGCTCTTCTGCCCGCTCGCGACGAAGCCGCGTACGCCGGTCTCCTGGTCGGAGTAGGCCTTGGCGAGCGTCTCGCTGGCGAGCAGGGCGGGTCCGTAGACGTCCACCCGGTCGCGGCGAGCGTCGTCCAGGCGCACGAGCGCGGTGGACACCACGGCCACGATGACGACCGTGACGAGTGCCGCAACGACGAGCAGAGCGCCGAGCATCCGGCGCAGGGACCACTGCTTCATTCCGGCCGGTCCGAGCCGTTCGACGGGTCCAACCACGAGACGAGGAGGATGGCGACGTCGTCGGTGAGGTCACCCTCGTTCAGTGCGCGCACGTCGTGGAGCAGGCCTTCGACGAGGTCGTGTCCCTGGGCGCCGGCCGCGAGCCGCGCATTGAGCAGCACGCGCAGCCCTTCGTCGCCGAGCCGGCTGCGGGAGCCCGAGTCGGTGAAGCCCTCGATAAGCCCGTCGGTGAACAGCAGCAGCCGCGTCTCGGGATGTACGTCGACGTCCACGCCGGTCCACTCCGCTGCCTCGTCGATGCCCAGCGCTATCCCGGTGGGCTCGAGGGGGACCTCACGCACGACCTCGCCCACGATCAGCGCGGGAAGGGGGTGCCCGGCGAACCAGAACCGTACCCGTCCCTCGGCCGGCGTGACCCGGGCCATCGTGACGGTGGCGAAGACCTCGTCCGAGCCGCGCTCGGTCGCGAGCACCGCCGCCATCGACGGCAGGATCGTCTCGGGGTCGACACCGGCGAGCACCAGGGTGCGCCAGGCGATGCGCAGGCAGACACCCAGGGCAGCCTCGTCCGGACCATGACCCGCGACGTCACCGATGAGCAGGAACAGCGCGCCGTCGTCGCACTCCACGACGTCGTAGAAGTCACCGCCCAGCACCGACTGGTGGCGCCCGGGGGTGTAGCGCGCCACGACCTGCACCCCCCCGTCGCGGATCAGCGGCTGCGGCAACAGCCCCCTCTCGAGCCGGGCGTTCTCCGCGGCGCGTGCCTCCGAGGCGTACAGCCGGCGCATCGACTCGTCGGCTCGCTTGCGCTCCACGGCGTAGCGGATGGCGCGCCGGAGCAGCTCACCGTCGATGTTGCCCTTGACCAGGTAGTCCTGCGCCCCGGAGGCGACAGCCTCCATGCCGTGGAACTCGTCGGCGAGACCGGTGAGCACCAGCACGGCGAGGCTGGGAGCCGCTTCGAGCACCAGCCGCAGGGCCTCCAGGCCCTGGGCGTCGGGCAGGCCGAGGTCGAGCAGGACGCAGTCGAACCGGCCGGGCAGCACCAGGCTGGCCTCGGCGAACGTGCTCACGCGCTCGATCTCGATGTCGGGCGCCGCGTCGATCAGGAGCTCGCGCACCAGGAACGCGTCGCCCTCGTCGTCCTCGACGAGGAGCACCGTCGTGAGACCCGGTGCCGTGAGGCGCTCGATGGGGCTCGCGCTGGTCTCGCTCACGTCGCGCGTGCTCCTCTCGGCGGCTCGGTCCCGGTGGCGGCGACCCTCGGTGGGGGACGCCACACTCTCGACGGACCACGATCATCGCAGACCTGCCGGGCCTCTCGGTGCGGAAGGCGACCCCCGGTCAGCCCCGCGCCGCCGACGTGTTCAGGCCACGTGGCCGCGCGGCTCTCAGTGCTCATCGAGGACGCCCTCGGCGAGCCAGTCATGGCTCCCGTCCGCCCAGGCCTCCTCCGACGGCTCACCGACGTCGAACCACACGACCTTGCCGCCCGTGACGGGATCAACCTTGACACCCCACCGCTCGGCCAGCTGGTCGAGCATGCGCAGCCCTCGGCCGGTGCCGGACGTCGGCGAGAACGCGTGCAGCCGAGGCCGCCGGGGTGAGCCGTCGGCCACCTCGATGTGGGCCACCGTGCCGATCTCGCCGACGGACAGCGTGAGCGCGGTCCTGGCGTGCAGGACGGCGTTGGTCACGACCTCGGAGACGAGCAGGGCGGCGGTGTCCACGTCGACGTGCGCAGACGAAAGCTGCGCCCTGACGAAGCGCCGCGCGGCAGGGACGCTCTCCGTGCTGGGCGGGAGCTCGAGCACGTGCACGCGGCAAGGCTAGCGCGGCTGACCCGCCAGGAGCGCGTTCAGCGCTTGCGCTCCCGCTCGGCGCGACGCAGGACCCGGGCCGCCCGATCCTGCTCGTCCAGCCGCGCCGCCTCCTCGGGGGTGGGCGCGGTGCCGCCGAGCCGGACCGGCTGCCACCAGCTGTCGGCCTCGGACCCCGGCCGATCGGGGTAACGCTCCTGCGCGGCGTGCAGCAGCTCGGTCATGCGGGCACGCAGTGTCGCCGCGACGGCCGCCTGGTCGTCGCGTGGTGCGACGGACAGCGGCTCGCCCACCCGCACGGTGATCGGCGTACGGGTGCGTCCCATCCGCTTCGGGCGCCCTTTCGTCCAGATCCGCTGCGACCCCCAGACGACCGTGGGCAGCACCGGCACGCGGGCAGCGGCGGCGAGGCGCAATGCGCCGGGCTTGAACTCCTTCAGCTCGAACGACCGGCTGATGGTGGCCTCCGGGAACACTCCGACGATCTCGCCGGCCTTCAGCGCGGCCAGGGCCAGCCGGTAAGACGTGGACCCCGCCTCCCGGTCGACCGGGATGTGGTGCATGCCACGCATCAGGGGGCCGCTGACCCGATGGTCGAAGACCTCCTGCTTGGCCATGAAACGCACGAGACGCCCCGAAGGCAGCGCGGCCAGCCCGGCGTAGGTGAAGTCCAGGTAGCCGATGTGGTTGACGACCATCACCGCACCACCCTCACGGGGCACGTTCTCGGTGCCCTCGATGGTGAAGCGCAGACCCTGCGCCGCGAACACCGCGCGCGCGAGCCCGATGACAGGGCGGTACACGAGCTCAGCCACGAGGGGAACCTACTGGATCGGTCAGTGAGTGACCTCGAGCGCGCCGATCAGCAGGTCGACGGCATCGTCGACCTCGCCCGCACCCTTGACGACGAGGTCGGGGTGTTCCGGCGGCTCGTAACCCTGACCCACGCCGGTCATGTTCGGCAGCGTGCCCGCCTTGGCCTTGGCATAGAGGCCCTTCGGGTCGCGCTCGACGACGACGTCGGCGGGGGTGTCCACCCACACCTCGACGAAGTCACCGTCGGCGAACAACGCCTTCGCGGCGCGGCGGTCGCCACGGAACGGCGACACGAGGGAGACCACGACGATGAGCCCGGCATCGAGCATCAGCTTGGCGGTCTCGGCGACCCGCCGGACGTTCTCGGCCCGGTCCTCGGGGGTGAACCCGAGGTCCTTGTTCAGGCCCGTGCGGACGCCATCGCCGTCGAGCACGTAGGTGTGCAGCCCGAGGCCGTGCAACCTGCGCTCGAGCGCGTCGGCGATGGTCGACTTGCCGGCACCCGGCAAGCCCGTGAGCCACAGGACGCGCGGCTTCTGGCCCTTGAGCCGGGCGCGGGCGTCGCGGTCGACGCTGAACGAGTGGGGTACGACGTTGTGGGCGCGGCGCAGGGCGTGGCGTGTCAGGCCCGCTGCAACGGTGTCCCGGCTGACCCGCTCGACGAGCAGGAAGCCGCCCGTGTCACGGCTGAGGCTGTAGGCGTCGAGAGGGATGGCCGTGTCCGTGGCGATCTCGACGTGGCCCATGTCGTTCATCTTCAGCGTCCGCGCGGCCATCTCCTCGCCGGAGACGACGTCACGGCGGTTGCGGATCGCGGTGACGACGGCCGGGACCGCGAGCGAGCCGGCCACCAGCAGGTAGGACCGACCGTGGCGCAGCTCCTCGGTCCCCGTCCACACCAGGTCGGCCGCGAACGCGGACGCGGGGCGCGGGAAGTCTCGCTCGCCTGACGCGTCGGGTTGGGCGACGAGCAGGTCGCCCCGCGTCACGTCCGTCTCGGTCTCGAGGGTCAGCGTCACCGCCGTACCGGCGTGCGCCTCCTCGAGGTCACCGTCGTAGGTGACGATCCGCTCGACGGTCGCGGGCGCTCCGGTCGCGTTGACCGACACCTTGTCGCCGGGGCGCACCGAGCCGGCGACCACCGTGCCCGCGTAGCCGCGGAAGTTGTCGGCCCGGACGATGTACTGCACGGGCAGACGGAACGGCGCCACCTGGTCGTCGGCGACCGGCGAGGGCTGCCAGGCGGCCAGCGTCTCGAGCACGCTCGGCCCGTGGTACCACGGCATCGTCGAGGTGCGCTCGATCACGTTGTCCCCGGTGAGCGCGCTGACCGGGATGACCGTCACCTCGTCGAGGTCGAACCTCGCCGCGGCTGCCCGTACACCACCGGCGAGCTCTTCGTATGCCACGTGCCGGAAGTCCACCGCGTCCATCTTGTTGATGGCGACGATCACCGTGCGCACACCCATCAGGGCGCACACCGTGAGATGGCGATGGGTCTGCGCCCGGATGCCCCGCGCGGCGTCGACGAGCAGCACGGCGACGTCGGCCGTGGAGGCGGCGACCGCCATGTTGCGGGTGTACTGCTCGTGACCAGGGGCGTCGGCGATGATGGCCCGCCGGCCCGAGGGCAGGTAGAGGTGGCGGTAGGCCACGTCGATGGTGATGCCCTGTTCGTGCTCGGCCTCGAGCCCGTCGGTCAGCATCGAGTAGTCGACCTCCCCCTTGGGGATGGTCGAACCGCTGCGCCGCGTGGTGCGGGCGTAGTCGAGGATGTCGTCGGGCACGCTGTCGGTCTGCGCCAGCAGCCGTCCGATCAGCGTCGACTTGCCGTCGTCGACGGAGCCGCACGCGACCACGCGCACGATCGGGTGCTGCGCCGCGGTCGGGCCCATCAGAAGTACCCCTCGGTCTTCTTGCTCTCCATGGATCCGCCGCCCTCGCCGTCGATGAGCCGCCCGGAGCGCTCGGACCTCCGGTCCACCAGCATCTCCGCGATGAGCGCGTCCAGGTCCGTGGCCTGCGACTCGACGGCGGCCGTGAGGGGGTAGCAGCCGAGGGTGCGGAACCGGACGTCCTTGGTCATCGGCGCCTCGCCGTCCTCGAGCGGGTAGCGATCGTCGTCGATCATGATCAGCTGACCGCCGCGGTCGACGACCGGTCGGGGCTCGGAGAAGTACAGCGGGACCACCGGGATGTTCTCCCGCTGGATGTAGCGCCAGACATCGAGCTCGGTCCAGTTCGACAGCGGGAACACGCGCATCGTCTGACCCTCGGACAGCTGCGTGTTGGCGGTGCGCCAGAACTCCGGCCGCTGCTTGCGGGGCTCCCACCGGTGGCCCGGCTCACGCAGGGAGAAGACCCGCTCCTTGGCGCGTGAGCGCTCCTCGTCGCGGCGCGCGCCGCCGATCGCGGCGTCGTAGCCGCCTGCATCGAGGGCCTGGCGCAAGGCCACGGTCTTCATGATGCGGGTGTACTCGTGCGTGCCGTGGGTGAACGGTGTGACGCCCTCCGCGCGTCCCTCCTCGTTGGTGTGCACGATGAGATCGAGGCCGAGCTGTGCGGCGGTGCGGTCGCGGAACTCGATCATCTCGCGGAACTTCCACCCCGTGTCGATGTGCAGCACGGGGAAGGGCACCCGCCCGGGGGCGAACGCCTTGACCGCGAGGTGCAGCAGCACCGAGGAGTCCTTGCCGATCGAGTAGAGCAGCACCGGGCGGCGGAACGCTCCAGCGACCTCGCGGTAGATGTGGATCGCCTCGGCCTCGAGGGCGTCGAGCACGGCGTCGGGGGCAACGACCTCGGGGGTGGCGACAACGGCTGCCATACAGGTCCTACCTCGGCAATCGGAGGGAGCGGGTGGGGCTCGAAGGGTCATTCTGCCCGCCGAGGTCCCTCGACTCGAAATCCACCTCCGCTGTGGGCTGCGCGCCGGTGGCGAGCGCGGCGATCCTGACCGACGTACGGCGCGCTGCCCTGTAGACGCCAGCCCTTCGATGCGAGGTGCCCCGTGACTCGACCCTCCGGTCCCCCTGCCTTCCTGTTCGACCTCGACGGGACGCTGATCGACAGCGTCTACCAGCACGTGACCGCCTGGCGGGCGGCGCTGTCGGAGGCGGGCATCGACCTGCCCGTGTGGCGCATCCACCGGCGCATCGGCATGAGCGGCGGCCTGTTCGTCGCCGCCCTGGTGCGCGAGACCGGGGCGCGCCTCGAGCCCGAGCGGGCCGAGTGGCTGCAGCAGCGCCACGCCGCGCACTACGGGTCGGCGATGTCCAGCGTGCAGCCGCTGCCCGGCGCCCGGGAGCTGCTCGCGGCGCTGGACGAGCGCGGCGTGCGATGGGCGATAGCCACCAGCGGACGGGCGGTGACGGCGCGCCCGGCGCTGGACATGCTGGGGCTGCCCGGGTCGACCCCGATGGTCACCCGCGACCAGGTGGCGTGGGCCAAGCCCGACCCGGACCTGTTCCTTGCCGCCGCCGACCTGCTCCAGGTCGACGTCACGACCACGATGATCGCCGGGGACAGCACCTGGGACATGCTCGCCGCCCGGCGCGCGGGCGGGCTCGGGGTGGGGCTGCTCACCGGCGGCTACGGCCGCGAGGAGCTGGAGCGGGCCAGCGCGTTCCAGGTGTACGACGACCCGCGCGACCTCCTGGCGCACAAGGAGGAGCTCGGCGTGCGCGACCGGGCCTGACCCGAGCGCACCGGGCCGGTGCTGCTGTTCGCCCGCAGCGAACGTCCGTGCGCGTCGGGCCCGCCTTTGTCCGCCTTTGCTCCACAGCAGGTCCTCGGGGCCCGCGCGACTGTCGGACCGGCCCGGAAGACTCACCGACCTGTGGTTGCTACACCCCAGAGGCGTCCCTGGCCTCGCCCGCGGCGCGACACCGTGTCGTTTTCACCACCGCCACACAGGAGACGACGTGACCCTCCCTGCCCCGGCCGCCGGCACGACGCCGGCCACCGCCACACCCGACCCTCGGCGCTGGCTCGCCCTGGCGGTGATCGCCGTCGCCCAGCTGATGATCGTGCTGGACGCCTCGATCGTGAACATCGCGCTGCCGCAGGCCCAGGGCGACCTCGGCATCACCGACGCCAACCGGCAGTGGGTGATCACGGCCTACACGCTCGCCTTCGGTGGCCTGCTGCTGCTGGGCGGGCGCATCGCCGACTACACCGGGCGCAAGCGCACGTTCATCATCGGCCTGCTCGGCTTCGCCGGAGCCTCCGCGCTCGGCGGGATCGCACCCAACCAGGAGCTGCTGTTCGCGGCGCGTGCCCTGCAGGGCGCGTTCGCCGCACTGATGGCGCCGGCCGCCCTGTCGCTGGTCACGGTCACCTTCACCGAGCCGAGGGAGCGCGCGAAGGCGTTCGGCGTCTTCGGCGCGCTCTCCGGTGGCGGGGCGGCGATCGGGCTGATCGTCGGCGGCGTCCTCACCGAGTACGCCTCCTGGCGCTGGGTGCTGTTCGTGAACGTGCCGATCGCCGCGATCGCTATCTTCGGCGCCATCACGTTCGTGCCCGAGAGCAAGGACGAGCGCGCCAAGGGCTTCGACATCCCCGGCGCAGTGCTTGTCACCGGCGGCCTCATGACGCTGGTCTACGCCCTCGTCAAGGGCAACCAATACGGCTGGGCCTCAGGCAAGACGGTCGGCATGCTGGTGCTAGCCGCGGCACTGCTGGCGTCGTTCGTCGCGGTGCAGGTCCGCTCCGACAACCCGCTCGTGCCGTTCCGGCTCTTCCGCTCGCGCACCGTCCTGGCGGCTGACCTCGGTTCGCTGCTCGTCGGCGCCGGGATCTTCGCGATCTTCTTCTTCCTGATCCTGTGGATGCAGCAGGTCAACGGCTACAGTCCGGTCAAGTCGGGTCTGCTGTTTCTGCCGATGACGTTCCTGATCGGCATCAGCGCCGGCGTTGGATCCCAGCTGCTCGGGAAGATCGGCCCACGTCCGCTGCTGCTCGTCGGCCCGTCGCTCGCCGGCCTCGGCCTGCTGATGCTCGGACTCCGGCTGGACGTCCACTCCAGCTACCTCAGCGTGATCCTGCCCTCGCTGGCCTGCGTCGCGTTCGGCATGGGCATGACGTTCGTGGCGCTCACGAGCTCAGCCGTCGCGGGTGTCCCCCACGAGGATGCGGGCATCGCCTCGGCGTTGCTCAACGCCGGCCAGCAGGTCGGTGG
>JAVEDI010000028.1 GCA_030841035.1 Actinomycetota bacterium | reverse complement strand
GTCAGGCGGAGCCGTCCATCGGCCCCGGTCGGCCACCTTGATACCTCATTGGCGGTCCCCCGGCTGGGCTTTGGACAATCTTGACCGGACGGACCGGTCGGCGCATCCAAGTAGCCCACGCCTCTGGTAGGTGGTGCACTGCGACGCATCAAGGTGGGCCGCCCCGGGCGTGTCCGACCGAGCGGTAGTGCCAGCTGCAATTCGCGGGAGCGTGTGGTGTCAACAGCCACGATCCGGCGTTCTCTTGCGGTCCGCTCCGCTGACTCATTCAGCACCAAATGCTCTCCGCACCGTGCTTTCTGCACCCCAACGCTCGATGTCGCGGCTTGCCGGGCGCATCCCGAGCGGGGTGAGCGACCGACCTGCTGCGCAGGGGGCGGCAGCGCCTGCGAAGTTAGCTGACGCGCCGATAGCGGATGTGGGTGGTCAGCGGTGAGTGAAGGACCTCGACGGGTTCGAAGCCGAAGGATTCAACTCCGTCGAAGATGCGCTCGCCGGAACCGAGCAGGACGGGTGCGATGTCGAGGGTGAGCTCGTCGATCACGCCGGCGATCAGTGCCTGTCGGACGGTCGAGGCTCCACCGGCGATGTCCACGCCGTTGGCCCCGGCCGCCTGGCAGGCTGCGGAGTAAGCCGCGTCGAAGCCCTCGGTGACAAAGTGGAACGTCGTTCCGCCGTCCATCTGGATCGGGTCACGTGCGTGATGGGTCAGCACGAACACCGGCGCGTGGTACGGCGGTTCGGGGCCCCACCACCCGGTCCACTCCTCATCCCAGTCTTCGCGGATCGGGCCGAACATGTTCCGACCCATCACGTACGCGCCCCGCGGGCGCATGAGCCACTCGTTCGCGACCTTGTCGGCATCGTTGGCTCGCGGATCGCCGATGTGCCAGCGGTGCAGCTCCTGACCCCGCTTGCCCAGGGGGTCCTCACGGCTCTGGTCCGGCCCGGCGACGAAGCCGTCCAGAGAGATCGACATGTGGCAAGTTGTGTCCGGCACCGCGAACCTCCTGAGTTCTTGCGACTCGCAAAGTCTCGAACTGGGCGGTCCATCGGAACCCTACGACGCCCCGTGTCCACCGAATCATCGCGGATGCCATGCCCGATCTACCCCCGCGCCGTAGCAAACGACCTTCTTTCCGGCACGACCGACTGCTGGAGGCACGTGGTCGACAGATACCAGGCACCACCGGACCCGGCGGCCGGGTTGTAGTAGACGAGGTCCCCGGCTTCGACGTCGGTGTAGAAGGGCCCGGTTTCGGTCATCGGTGCGGACAGCTCGGTGATGTACTCGATGTCCAGGTTGCGGAACCACGGCAACGTCACCGGCAGCATCTTCGCGAAGTCCTGGGCGACGTCACTGTTGTTAAGTGTCGCGGTGATCGTGCGATCGCCAGCCGTGATGGTGATGGGGGTGCCTGCGTCCGGCGAGGCTTCGGTGTTCCTGGGTGAAGGGGTGTCGGCCGAAGGTGCCTCGGATGAGGGGGCTGCGGAGGTCAGTGGCGGGGTTCCGGTTGGGTCGGTTTCTGCGTTGGCGGAGCAGGCGACGAGGACGACCGCGGTCGCCGCTGCGGTCATGAGGGCGTGGAGTTTTCATGCGCCCACCTGATCCCAGCCCGGATCAGCGAGGAAGTCACCTCTGAGAGGTGTACTGGCAGGGCATCCTTCGGGCGGCCGATGGCTTCTAGCCTGGGGGCGTGGACAACCGCGAACAGGTGAAAGCGTTTCTGAGCTCCCGCCGCGCCAAGGTCACCCCCGAGCAGGCCGGGATTCCGATCTATGGCCGCACCAGGCGGGTGCCGGGACTGCGCCGGGGCGAGGTTGCCGACCTCGCCGGGGTCAGCGTCGAGTACTACGCCAAGCTTGAGCGCGGTGACCTCAGCGGCGTCTCGGAGAGCGTGCTGGACGCCCTGGCAAGCGCCTTGCAGCTCGACGAGGCGGAGCAGTCGCATCTGGCCGACCTCGCCCGCGCCGCCGGCCCCGCGCGCCGCACCCGTCGTCGACCCAGCGCCCAGACTGTTCGCCCGGGGATGGCCCGCATCCTCGCCGGGATGACCGAGGTGCCGGCCATGGTCAACAACGGCCGTCTGGACGTCCTCGCCGCCAACTCTCTCGCGCAGGCCCTGTTCGCGCCGGTGTTCGCCGAGACGGCACGGCCGGTCAACCACGCCCGGTTCACCTTCCTTGATCCGCGTGCCCGCGACTTCTGGATCGACTGGGAGCGGGCCGCCGACGACGCCGTGGCCATGCTGCGTATCGAAGCCGGCCGGGACCCGTACGACAGAGCGCTGACCGATCTCGTCGGGGAGCTGTCCACCCGCAGCGAGGACTTCCGCATCCGGTGGGCCGCCCACGACGTGCGGCTGCACCGCACCGGGCTCAAGCACTTCCACCACCCCGTGGTCGGGGACCTGCACCTGTCGTATGAGGTCCTCGAACTGCCCGCCGATCCGGGCCTGACCCTGATCGCCTTCAGCGCCGACGCCGGCTCACCCGACGACGACGCCCTCCGACTCCTTGCCAGTTGGGCAGCGACCCACGACCCCGCAGACGCCCTGGCAGCGCCCGACCAGGCGTGAGTCCGCACCACTGAGGGGTGCCCTGTCAGTACACCTTCCAGCAGAAACTTCCTGACACCACTCGCGCCCGGTTGCATGGTGTCCCGGCCACGGTGAGACACCGGAACCACTGACCGGCCGTTGACGCGGGATCGAACTCTGATGAAGGACGTGTGAACGTGTCTGACACGCAGGTATGGCTGATTACCGGTGCTGGCCGGGGCATGGGCGTGGACATCGCACAGGCCGCCCTCGCCGAAGGACACGCGGTCGTCGCCACCGGCCGCAACCCCGAGAAGGTCACCAAGGCCGTCGGGGGATCCGGCGACCTCCTGGCGGTCCAGCTCGACGTCACCGAACCCGCCGACGCGCAGGCCGCGGTGCAGGCCGCGCTGGACCGGTTCGGGCGCCTCGACGTCCTGGTCAACAACGCCGCCAACTTCTACGCCGGATTCTTTGAGGAGATCAACCCCGATGACTTCCGGGCACAGGTCGAGACCACGCTGTTCGGCCCGATCAACGTCACCCGCGCGGCGCTGCCGGTCATGCGCGCCCAGCGCTCCGGGCTCGTCGTGACCATCTCCTCCACCGCAGGGCTCGCCGGTGGTGAGTTCACGAGTGCCTACGCCGCATCCAAGTTCGGCGTGGAGGGGTGGATGGAGTCACTGACCCCCGAGGTCGCCCCGTTCGGCATCCGCACCATGCTCGTCGAGCCCGGCTTCTTCCGCACCGAGCTACTCACGCCGGAGTCCACCAGCTACGCCCGCTCCACGATTGATGACTACGCGGCGCGCACCGAGTCGACAGTCGCCGGCTGGAAGAGCATGAACGGACAGCAGGGCGGCGACCCCGCCAAGCTCGCGGCCGCGCTGATCCATCTCGCGCGCCAGGAAGAGCCGCCGCAGCGCTTCCCTGCTGGGGCCGACGCGGTCGGCGTCTTCGAGCAGAAGGCAAAGGCCCTTCTCGCCCAGGCCGAGGCCCACCGAGAGCTGTCCTCGTCGCTCGGCCACGACGACGCCTCCTGACCCAAGGCCTCCCAGGCCTGGGCCACGACGAGCTGCCCTCGCCCGCCCCGCCTAGGGGTTGGCAGCCGCGACGGCGGTCGACGCCGCCGGGTCGTGCTGGAGGGCTCGGGCGGCAGGCAGGTGCTTGGGGGCGCCCATGATCCGGTCGATGTAGGCGAGCGCCACGGCGGAGGCGACGAACGCCAGGTGGATGACCGTCTGCCACAGCATCGTCTCGGCGTCGTGCTTGCTCGCGTCGATGAACGTCTTGAGCAGGTGGATCGACGAGATGCCGATGATGGCCGTCGCCAGCTTCACCTTGAGCACGTTGGCGTTCACGTGCGAGAGCCACTCGGGCTGATCGGGGTGACCGTCGAGATTGATGCGGGACACGAACGTCTCGTAGCCGCCGACGATGACCATGATGAGCAGGTTCGCGATCATCACAACGTCGACCAGTCCCAGGACGACCAGCATGATGTCGGTCTCGTCGAGCTTGCCGAGGCCGGTGTCGTGCACCAGGTGCCACAGCTCGAGGATGAAGTGCCACACGTACACGGCCTGCGCGACTGTCAGGCCGAGGTAGAGCGGGGCCTGCAACCACCTGCTGAGGAACATGAAGTAGCCGATGTGACGAACGCCTGGGGCGCGGGACATGGGCCTGCCTTGTCTCGGGGTCAGATATGTCCAGTATCGCCGATGCCTCGTCATGCCCACGTCGGTCAGGTGCCGACGTAGGCCGCGAGGTGCTCGCCGGTGAGGGTGCAGCGGGCGGCCACCAGGTCGGCGGGCGTCCCCTCGAAGACGATCCGGCCGCCGTCCTGGCCCGCGCCGGGCCCCAGGTCGATGATCCAGTCGGCCTGCGCCACGACCGCAAGGTGGTGCGCGATGACGATGACCGACGCGCCGGAGGTGACGAGCCGGTCGAGCAGACCGAGCAGCTGCCCGACGTCGGCCAGATGCAGGCCGGTGGTCGGCTCGTCGAGGACATAGATGCGGCCCTTCTCGGCCATGCGGGTGGCCAGCTTGAGCCGCTGCCGCTCGCCGCCGGACAACGTCGTGAGCGGCTGGCCGAGGGTGAGGTAGCCGAGCCCGACGTCGCTCAGTCGCTGCAGGGTCGCGTGGGCAGCCGGGACGCGGGCCTGGTCGGTGCCGAAGAACTCCTCGGCCTCGGTCACCGACATCGCCAGCACCTCGCTGATGTCGCGACCGCCGAGGCGGTGGTCCAGCACCGATGCCTGAAACCGCTTCCCCTCGCACTCCTCGCAGGTGCTGGCGACGCCGGCCATCACGGCCAGGTCGGTGTAGACGACGCCGGCGCCGTCGCAGGTGGGGCACGCGCCCTCGGAGTTGGCGCTGAACAACGCCGGCTTCACACCGTTGGCCTTGGCGAAGGCCTTGCGGATGGGATCGAGCAGTCCGGTGTACGTCGCCGGGTTGCTCCGTCGCGAGCCGCGGATCGCGGCCTGGTCAACAGACACCACCCCGTCCAGCCCGGACACCGAGCCGTGCACCAGTGAGCTCTTGCCCGAGCCCGCCACCCCGGTGACGGCGACCAGCACGCCGAGCGGGATGTCGACGTCGACGTCGCGCAGGTTGTTGGTGCTCGCGGCGCGCACCTCCAGCACCCCCGAGGGCGTCCGCACCGATGGCTTCAGGCAGACCCGGTCGTCGAGGTGTCGCCCGGTGAGCGTTGCACTGGCCCGCAATGCCGCCACGGTGCCCTCGAAGACCACCTCGCCGCCCTCGGTGCCCGCCCGCGGGCCGAGGTCGACGACGTGGTCGGCGATCGCGATCACCTCCGGCTTGTGCTCCACGACCAGCACCGTGTTGCCCTTGTCGCGCAGCCGCAGCAGCAGGTCGTTCATCCGCTGGATGTCGTGAGGGTGCAGCCCGACCGTGGGCTCGTCGAAGACGTAGGTGACGTCCGTGAGCGACGAGCCGAGGTGCCGCACCATCGTGGTCCGCTGTGCCTCGCCGCCCGAGAGCGTGCCCGACGGGCGGTCGAGGCTGAGGTAGCCCAGCCCGATCTCGACGAAGGAGTCGAGGGTCGCGGCCAGGGCCGCCAGCAGCGGCGCCACCGACGGTTCGTCCAGCCCGCGGACCCATCCGGTGAGCTCGCTGATCTGCATCGCGCAGGCATCGGCGATGCTGATGCCCCTGATCTTCGAGGACCGAGCCGCCTCACTGAGCCGGGCGCCACCGCAGTCGGGGCAGACGGTGAAGGTGACCGCGCGCTGCACGAAGGCCCGGACGTGCGGCTGCAGCGCGTCGACGTCCTTGGACAGGAACGACTTCTGGATCTTCGGGATCACTCCCTCGTACGTCAGGTTGATACCGTCGACCTTGATCCTGGTCGGCTCCTTGTGGAGCAGGTCGTACAGCTCCTTCCGGGTGTACGTGCGGATCGGCTTGTCCGGGTCGAAGAAGCCGCAGCCGCGGAAGATGCGTCCGTACCAGCCCTCCATGCTGTAGCCGGGGACCCTGAGTGCACCCTCGTTGAGCGACTTGCTGTCGTCGTACAGCGCCGCCAGGTCGAAGTCCGTCACGCTGCCCATGCCCTCGCAGCGCGGACACATCCCGCCGAGGCGGGTGAAGGTCGCCTTACGGGTCTGCGTCCTGCCGCCACCGCGCTCGACGGTGATGGCGCCGCTCGCCTTGACCGAGGCGACGTTGAACGAGTACGCGTTGGGCGGGCCGATGTGTGGCTGCCCGAGCCGGCTGAAGACGATGCGCAGCATCGCGTTGGCGTCGGTGGCGGTGCCGACCGTGGAGCGGGAGTTGGCGCCCGTCCTCTCCTGGTCGACGATGATCGCGGTCGTCAGGCCGTCGAGCAGGTCGACATCGGGCCGGGCGAGCGTCGGCATGAAGCCCTGCACGAAGGCGCTGTACGTCTCGTTGATCATCCGCTGCGACTCCGCGGCGATCGTGTCGAACACCAGCGAGCTCTTGCCCGAGCCGGAGACGCCGGTGAACACCGTCAGCCGCCGCTTCGGGATCTCGATGCTGACGTCCTTGAGGTTGTTCACGCGCGCGCCGTGCACGCGGATCAGGTCGTGGGCATCGGCAGCGTGCAGCGCAGGCGATCGCATGTCCCTCCTCGTGTCCCTGCTCATCTGGTGCGGCACCTTCACCGAGAGTCAGGCCTGCGCGATGCGGACGAGGTTGCCCGAGGGGTCGCGGAACGCGCAGTCGCGCGAGCCCCAGGGCTGCGACGCCGGCTCCTGGAGCACCTCGGCGCCGGACCCCCGCACCTTCTCGAACGTGGCGTCGAGGTCGTCGGACCGGAAGATCGCAGCCTGCAGCGAGCCCTGGGTCACCAGCGACAGGAGGGCATCGCCTTCTACCTGGGAGCGACCGCCGTGCGGCTGGAACAGGACGACGTCGACCTGCTGCCCCGGGGCGCCGACGGTGACCCAGCGGAAGCCGTCGGACGCGACGTCGGCGCGGACCTCGAGGCCGAGCGCGTCGCGGTAGAAGCCGAGTGCGGCGTCGGGGTCGTGCACGGGGATGAACATTGCGGACACGGTGACTGTCATGCGGCGACCGTAGGCCAACTACCCGCCGCGTGCTTCTCCGATCCTGCTCGGTGCGGTGGCGCGTCGGGGCGACCCGGTCGGTGCAGGTCGGCGGCGTTCAGGCCGTGACCCTGGTTCGCCGCGGTCGCATCGCCGCCTTGCTCACGCACGAGGGCACGACGGCGAGGTCTCGGTGGTCGCGCGCACGGTACTGCGACGGCGTCTGGCCGACGATCTCGGTGAAGCGCGAGCTGAACGAGCCGAGCGACGTGCAGCCCACGGCGACGCAGGTATCGGTGACCGACATCGCCTGACGCAGCAATGCCTTCGCGCGCTCGATGCGTCGCGTCATGAGATAGGCGTACGGCGTCTCGCCGTACGCCGCACGGAACTTGCGCGAGAAGTGCGCCGGGGACATCAGCGCGGCGCGCGCCATCGCTGGTACGTCGAGGGGCTGTGCGTAGTCACGGTCCATCAGGTCCCGCGCCCGGCGCAGGTGCGCGAGGTCGGCCAGCTCCTCCGGCGTCATGGCGACGACGGTACAGGCCGGCACAGGGACGGTCGTGCTCGTCGAGAGGACTGCACGGACGTGCGCCCCGGGCCCCGCGGGGGTG
>JAVEDI010000106.1 GCA_030841035.1 Actinomycetota bacterium | reverse complement strand
CCGGACCGGCGGCCGTTGCGGGACAGCTCGTTGGCAAGCGTCACGTTGAACGCGTCGACACGCGTCGACGGAAGCGACAAGGAGACCTGCTCCCCGTCGTAACGATCGGCGAGGCCTTTGGCGATCTCACCGATCTCGCTGTGGTCGGCGCTCGACAGCGAGAGCAGTCCGACTTCTTCGAAGCCGGTTGCCTCGATGCCCCGCTGCACCATCTCGCCGACGGTGGTGATCGAGCGCTCGCGCACGGGCCGAGTGATCATGCCGGCCTGGCAGAACCGGCAGCCGCGCGTGCAGCCGCGGAAGATCTCGACCGACATGCGCTCGTGCACGGACTCGGCCAGCGGCACCAACGGCTTCTTGGGATAGGGCCACTCGTCGAGGTCCATGACCGTGTGCTTGCCGACCCGCCACGGCACACCCGGCCGGTTCGGGGTGACGCGCCTGATGCGCCCGTCGGGCAGGTAATCGACGTCGTAGAAGGCCGGCACGTAGACGCCACCGGTCCGCGCCAGGCGCAGCAGCAGCTCCTCGCGACCACCCGGTCGCTCCTCTGCCTTCCAGCCCCGCACGATCTCGGAGATCGCGAGCACCGCCTGCTCGCCGTCACCGAGCACCGCAGCATCGATGAAGTCGGCCACCGGCTCGGGGTTGAACGCGGAGTGCCCGCCCGCGATGACGAGGGGGTGCTCGACGGTGCGGTCGGCGCTGTGCAGCGGGATGCCGGCCAGGTCGAGGGCGAGCAGCATGTTGGTGTAGCCCAGCTCCGTGGAGAACGACACGCCCAGCACGTCGAAGGCACCGACCGGGCGGTGGGCGTCGACGGTGAACTGCGGCAGCCCGTGCTGGCGCATCAGCGCTTCCATGTCCGGCCACACCGTGTAGGTGCGTTCGGCAAGCGTCCTCTCCTGCTCGTTCAGGACCTCGTAGAGGATCATGACGCCCTGGTTCGGCAGCCCGACCTCGTAGGCGTCGGGGTACATCAGGGCCCAGCGCACGTCGCAGGAGTCCCAGTCCTTGACGCTCGAGTTGAGCTCGCCCCCGACGTACTGGATGGGCTTCTGCACCCGGGGCAGGAGCAGCTCCAGCCGCGCGAACAGCGACTCGACGGGCGGCTCGAGGGGCATGGGGGAAGACCTCCGGACGGCTGGTGGCGGTCCGTCCAGGGTAACGCCGCAGCCACCGCCGGGCGCCGCCGCGCCTGAGGCGTGCGCCGTCAGGCGCGGTCGTAGTCGGTCGTCGCGATGGCCTCGACGACCTCGGCGTCGTCGAAGTCCTCGGAGCCCGGGATCTGGGAGACGAACCCGACCAGCACGTTGTCACGCATGATCTGCGCCTCGAGACCGGCAGTGCCATCGGTGTCCCAGATCGCCTGCCGTCCGTCCGGGATGACGACGCGCACGCCGAACCGGTAGACCCCCGGCTGCTCCAGGTGCGCCATCACGCCTCGGTCGCGCAACGCCGCGACTGCCGCTCTTGCCTTGTCCTCACGCATGACTGTCCAGACGTCCACGGCCCCCGCGACGTTCCCCTTCAGGCATAGCGGCGCATGTGGACGTTGAGCACCAGCCCGACCGCGAGCATGTTGGCGAACATCGACGACCCCCCGTAGGAGACGAACGGGAGTGGCACGCCGGTGACGGGCATGATGGCGAGGGTCATCCCGATGTTCTCGAACGCCTGGAACGCGAACCAGCACAGCACGCCGGTCGCGACCAGCCGCCCGAACAGGTCGTCCGCGCCGATCGCGATCCTCCCGATGCGCCACAGGATGATGGCCAGCAGCAGCACGACACCGGCGGCTCCGACGAAGCCGAGCTCCTCCCCCGCGACCGTGAAGATGAAGTCGGTCTGCTGGGCCGGCACGAACTTGCCCTGCGTCTGCGCGCCGTGAAAGAGCCCCTGGCCGTGCAACCCGCCCGCCCCGATCGCGATGGTCGCCTGCCGGACGTTGTAGCCGGCCCCCTTGGGATCGGCCGTCGGGTCGAGGAACGCCGTGAACCTGGCGATCTGGTAGTCCTTGAGCACCCCCGCCTGGACCGCGACGAACGCGGTCAGCGCGGCCCCGGCGACCAGCCCCACCACCCACCGGATCGGTGCTCCCGAGACCGCCACCAGCCCGAGGACCAGCGCGCTGATGACCAGCGCGGTGCCGAGGTCGGGCTGCAGCATGACCAACGCCAGCGGCACGGCGGCGACACCGAGGGCCAGCACCACGTCGACGTCGCGTGGGTCGGCCTCGGCGTCGCGCTTCTCCGCCAGCAGCATCGACATGCCCACCACGAGCGCGACCTTGGCGAACTCCGAGGGCTGCACCGAGAAGCCTGCCGGGAGCACGATCCAGGAGTGCGAGCCGTTGATGGTGGAGCCGAGCGGGGTGAGCACCGCCGCCAGCCCACCGATGGACAGGACGTAGAGGACCGGCGCATACGCCCGCAGCATGCGGTAGTCGAACAGCGACGCGACGACGCCCAGCGCGAGCCCGATCACGATGTTGAGCACGTGCTTCTTCAGGATCGACTGCGGGTCGCCGCCGCTGTCGAGCAGCGACTGGCGGGTGGCCGACCAGACCAGCGCCGAGCCGATCCCCGTGAGCGCGAGCACCGCGAGCACGAGCGGCCAGTCCATCCGCCGTACGACGCCGTCGCGGTGCAGGAGGCGAGCCGAGCGCCGAGGAGGGGCGGTGGTGTACGGCGTAGCCCGGTAACCGGTGCTCATCTACTCCCCCTCCCGGCGGTAGCGAGGCAGGAAGGGCGCCGCCTGCCGCGTCTCGGCAGCCGTGGAGGGGTCACCCGCGGGCTGCACCACGGTGCCGTCGGCGCGCACCCGCGGCAGAGCGCTGGTGGGGCGGCCCCCGGGAGGTGACGCCTTCGCCAGGTCGACCGTGCTGCCCTGCACGCCGAAGAGCGTCTTGTACAGCTCGGCCACCGACGGGCCCGCGATCCCCGAGCCCGTCCCGCCCTGCGAGACCATCATCACCACGGCGTACTGCGGCCTGGTCTCGGGCGCGAACGAGGCGAACCACGAGGTGGTCTGCTTGCCGAAGACCTCGCCGGTGCCGGTCTTGGACGCCACGGGCACCTTGCCCAGCGGGAACTGCGCCCGAGCGAACGGGCCGAAGCCGGTGCCGCGCTCGGTGACGCCGCGCAGCGCGGAGCGCAGCCACGCGAGGGTCGACGGGGCGACCGGGATGTGCCGGACCGTCTTGGGCTCGAGGTTGCGGACCAGGGTGCCCTGAGGGGTCATGATCGCCCGTCCGATGTGCGGGGTCACCAGCCTGCCACCGTTGGCCACGGCGGCGTACACGCGCGCCATCTGCAGCGGCGTGACCGTCGTGTCGCCCTGCCCGATGGCGAAGTTGGCCGCGTCACCACCGCGATAGGCCCACCCGTCGACGCAGTTCTCCTTGGACAGCCGGCGCAGGTAGGTCGCGCGCGCGGGGTCCGTCCGCGCCACGGCGGGGTAGCCGGACTTGGCCTTGGCGCAGTAGAAGTCGCGGGTGGCTTTCCAGTAGGCCTGCTTCCAGGCCCGGTCGGCGATGCGCCCGTTGGACTCACTCGGCAGGTCCAGCCCGGTCGGTCGGCCCAGCCCGTAGGCCTGGGCCATCGTGGTGAACGGGTCCTTGGTGCCCTTCTTGGCGTGCAGGCCGCCCTGTCGCAGCCAGGTCTCGTAGGCGAACTTGTAGAACACCGTGTCGCACGAAACCTCGATCGCCCGCCTCATCGGGATGATGCCGTAGCCGTGTGACTCGTAGTTCTGCTTCATCGACCGGCCGATGGGATAGGCCGAGGGGCAGTCGTAGGAGGCGTGCAGCGAGTAGCCCGCCTTGACCGCGGCAGGCAGCGACACCGCCTTGAACGTGGAGGCCGGCGCGAACTCGCCCTGGAACGCGCGCGACTGGTTGGGGTAGTTGTTCTTCTTGCTGGTGATGCTCCTGTAGTCGGCGGTGCTGATGCCGCCGACCCAGATGTTCGGGTCGTACGTCGGCCAGCTGGCCATCGCCACGACGCCACCCGTGCGGACGTCGAGCACCACGACCGCGCCGGAGTCGGCCTTGCGCTTCTCGAAGCCCTTGTTCACGTCGCCCACGGTGCGGGCCCGCTTGATCGCGGCACGCAGCTGCTTCTCGGCCTCCGCCTGGACCTGCGCGTCGATCGTCGTGACCAGGTAGTTGCCGGCCGTCGGCTGGGTCTCGGCGAGCGTGCTGTTCACCGCGCCCCGGTGGTCGACCGCGAGGGTCTTGACCCCCGGTGTGCCACGCAGGTCGTCGTCGTACTCCCGCTCCAGGCCGGCCCGGCCGACCAGGTCGGTCCGCTGCAGCACCGTCTCGTTGTGGGCGCCGCGTCGCGCGCCCGCCGCCCGCTGGGCGAGCTCCTCGTCGGTGACCGGACCGAGGTAGCCCAGCTCGTGGGCCGCGTTGGCGCCCAGGGGCTGCGGGTACTCCCGCACCGCGGTCAGCTCCGCCGTCACGCCCGGGAAGTCCTCACGGCGCTCCATGATCTGCAGCGCCATCTGGGTGTCGGCCTCGTCGGTGACCGGGATCGGCTGGTACGGCGAGCCGTTGAAGCACTTGGGCGACGGGGGCGCCCCGGGGCTGCCGCACAACCGGGTCCTGTCCCAGACCTCCGCGAACGGCTTGCCGATCACCGTCGCGACGCGCGCGACCAGCTGGCGTCCCCCGTCGGGCTGGCGCAGCAGGGCCGTGCGGCTGATCGAGACCACGAGCGCCGTGCGGTTGCGGGCGAGCGGCCGCCCGCGGGCGTCGAGGATCATGCCGCGGGCCGCCGGCGTGACGATCTGGCGGGTGCCGTTCTCCGCGGCGGCACTGCGGTAGGAGGCGGTGGCGAGCACCTGGACGTACCACATCCGCCCGAGCAGCGTGACGAGCAGCGAGAGCACGACGACCTGCAGCACGACGAGCCGCAGCCTCGACCTCTCGCTCACCCGTCGGCCCCCTCACGTGGCTGCGTCGTGGTCCTGCTCCTTCCCCGGTCAGTGGCGCAGGACGGGATCGGGCTCGGCCCGGTCGGCCAGCACGAACACCCCGGGCACGACGAAGGGGCTCAGGACCACATCGTAGAGAACCGCGGTGGGCAAAACCTCGCTCAACGCGAGCCAGGTCACGTGCGGGTCGCCCATCAGCGCCCCCAGCGCGGCGTACAGCAGGACCGACGCGGCGGCGGCCAGCGAGACGACGATCAGCGGCACGAAAGCCGAGCGGCGGATCTCGGGCTTGGCCAGGCCCGCGAGGTAGCCGACCACCGTCAGCGCGAAGGCCCAGCGGCCCACCGCGTGGTCGGCCGGGGGCACCAGGTCGCTGGCCAGCCCGGCGCAGAAGCCGGTGACCAGGCCGAACGCGGGACCGTGGGCCAGCGCGAGCGCGACCACGGTCACCAGGAGCAGGTCGGGCGTGGCGCCGGGGAGCTGCAGCCGGGCCAGCATCGTGACCTGCAGCGCGAGCGCGACCAGCACCAGCGCGGCGGCCAGCCCGACGCGGGCGGGAGGCACGTCAGCCCCCGCTCGGCGTGGGGGTCACCGTGACGGTGGCCCCCGGGCTCGGCGTCGCCGCCGGGCGGGGCGCCAGGACCGAGTCGCGGGGGTCGGTGCGCGGCGGCTCGACCACGACGCCGACGAGGTCGAGCGCGGTGAAGTCGACGTACGGGCGAACGACCGCGGTCCGGGTCTGCGACCCGGGAGTCCCCCGCACCCCGACCACCTCCCCCACGGGGACACCGGGCACGTAGGGGCGGTCCCCCTGCGAGCCGAAGCTGACCAGCCGGTCGCCGCGCTCGACGCTCGACTGGCCGTCGAGCAGCCGCAGGTCGAGGTCGCCGTGGTGGCCGGCGCCCTGCCCGGTGGTGAAACCGACCTCCATCGAGCGCTCGAGGCGTACGCCGACCGAGGAGTCGGGGTCCACCGCCAGCAGGACCGTCGAGGCTGTGGGGCCGACCGTCTTCACGCGCCCGACCAGACCGTCACCGTTGAGCACCGTCATGTCCGGCCGTACGCCGTCGCTGCGGCCCGCGTCGATCGTCACCGTCCAGGAGAAGGACTGGGCCGGGCCGATCGCGATCACCTGCGCCGGGACGACGCGGTAGCGCCCCGCCCCGCTGATGCGCAGCAGCGCGTCCAGCTCGGCAGCCCGGTTGCGGGCCTCGTCGCTGGTGCGCAGCCGGCGGCGCAGCTCCTGGTTGTCCTTCGCCAGCCGGGCGGCGCGCCGGCGGCCGTCGCCGAGCGTGCTCACGCTGTCGACGGCGCTGGACACGGGACGGGCGATCGCCGAGGCCACCTGCTCCACCGGGCCGAACATGGCCGCCGCCGCGGAGCGCAGGCCGGCGAGAGGGGAGCGGTCACCGCCCCGCTGGTCGATCAGCAGCAGGCTGACCGAGGTCGCCAGCAACAGGGCGAGCAGCAGCCGCGTGCGGCGCGTGTCCCTGCTCATCCCGGGGACCCGGGGCGGGTCAGTGACGCGGCTCGGAGATGAGGACCTGCTGGAGCGCTTCGAACTCCTCCACGCACTTGCCCGATCCCATGGCGACGGAGTCCAGCGGCCGGTCGGTGAGGTGGATCGGCATGCCGGTCTCGTGCCGGAGCCGCTCGGCGAGACCCTTGAGCAGCGCGCCACCGCCGGTGATGACGATGCCGCGGTCCATGACGTCGCCGGACAGCTCGGGCGGGCACTTGTCCAGAGTGGTCTTCACCGCGTCGATGATGGCGTTGACCGGCTCCTCGATCGCCTTGCGGATCTCCTCCGCCGACACGACGATCGTCTTCGGCAGGCCCGAGACCAGGTCGCGGCCCCGGATCTCGGCGTGCGGCTCGTCGGGGGCCGGGAAGGCGGAGCCGATCGTCATCTTGATCTCCTCGGCGGTGCGCTCGCCGAGCATCAAGCTGTACTCCTTCTTGACGTACTGGATGATCGCGGTGTCCATCTCGTCGCCGCCGGTGCGGATCGACTGGCTGGTGACGATGCCGCCGAGGGAGATGACCGCGACCTCGGTGGTGCCGCCGCCGATGTCGACGACCATGTTCCCGGTGGGCTCGTGGACGGGCAGCCCGGCGCCGATCGCGGCGGCCATCGGCTCCTCGAGGATGTAGACCTTGCGGGCCCCGGCGGCGTACCCCGCGTCCTTGACGGCCCGCTGCTCCACCCCGGTGATGCCGCTGGGCACGCACACCACGATGCGCGGCTTGGCGAGGTGACGGCGCCGGTGCACCTTCTGGATGAAATAGCGCAGCATCCGCTCGGTCGTGTCGAAGTCGGCGATGACACCGTCCTTCAGCGGCCGGATGGCGACGATGTTGCCCGGCGTCCGGCCGATCATCTTCTTCGCCTCGGCACCGACCGCCAGGATCCCGCCGGTGTTGGTGTTGATGGCCACGACAGAGGGTTCGTTGAGCACGATGCCCTTGCCCCGCACGTAGACGAGGGTGTTGGCCGTGCCGAGGTCGACAGCCATGTCACGGCCGATGAACGACATGTTGTTGCCCATGAGTGCGGGGTGGCCTTCCCTCGTGGCGGAGCCCGGTGCGAGCGCAACGGTGCGACCGCCCGCGCAGGCCATGATGCTATCGGCGTCGGAGGGTCCGGCCCAACGCCGGCGGCGTGTCCGCAGCCCGGCGGCCTACCCGAGATCCGGGAAGAAGATCGAGATCTCTCGGGCGGCCGACTCAGGAGAGTCCGACGCGTGCACGAGGTTCTCCCGGTTCGACAGCGACAGGTCGCCGCGGATCGTCCCGGCGGCCGCCTTGCGCCCGTCCGTGGCGCCGTTGAGAGCGCGCACGACGGCGATCGCCTCGTCGCCCGCGAGCACCGTCGCGACCAGCGGGCCGGAGGTGATGAACTCCCGCAGCGGCGGGTACCACGGCTGGTCCACGTGCTCGGCGTAGTGCCGGTCGGCCGTGTCGCCGTCGATCGTGCGCAGGTCGAGCGTCACGAAGGTCAGCCCCTTGCGCTCGTAGCGGGCCAGCACCTCGCCGACGAGTCCCCGGCGCACGGCGTCGGGCTTGACCAGGACCAGCGTTCGCTCGCTCACGGGGCGCGAGCCTAGCGACCGCCCTGCTGCTGCCGGGAGGCGGCTTGCAGCCGCTGCACCCGGCGCCCCAGGAACAGGGCGAGGAACCACAGGCCGGCGAACAGCGCGCCGAGGAAGAACATCACCGGTACGACGACACCGGTGCCGATGAGCAGCACCTGCAGCACGGAGCCCACCGTGAACGCCCACGGGTGGCGCAGGAGCCCGGCCACCACGAGGCAGGCCACTGCCCCGATGGAGCCCACCAGCCACAGGGTGCGGTCCGGCAGGTCGCTCAGGTCGAGGGCGACCAGCGTGGCGAAGAAGACGACGAGGCCCTCGAACACCAGCACGCTCGCCGCGATCGCCCTCACGTCGGGCCGCCGCCGAGCAGGGCGCGGGCCTCCCCGACCGTGACGATGGAGCCGGTCACCAGCACCCCCGACCCGCCCAGGTCACCCTCGTCCTCCGCCAGCGCGACCGCGGAGTCCAGCGCGTCGGGCAACCGCGGCACCACCTCGACGCGGTCTGCACCGAAGACGTCCACGGCGACCGCGGCCAGCTCGTCCAGGTCCATCGCCCGGGGGCTGGTGGCCTGGGTGACGACTATCTCGGCGAACACCGGCTCCCAGGCCTCCAGCATGCCGCGGACGTCCTTGTCGGCCATGGCCGCGAACACCCCGACGAGCCGGTTGAAGCCGAAGTCCTCCTGCAGAGCCTGCGCCGTCACCGCCGCGCCTGCCGGGTTGTGGGCGGCGTCGAGCACGATCGTCGGTGACCGGCGGATGACCTCGAGGCGCCCGGGCGAGGTGACGGCGGCGAACGCCGAGCGCACGACGTCGATGTCGAGCTGCCCTCTCGCCTCGTGGCCGCCGCCGAGGAACGCCTCGACCGCCGCGAGCGCGAGCGCCGCGTTGTGCGCCTGATGGGCGCCGAGCAGCGGCAGGAACACCTCGTCGTACTCCCCGGTCAGCCCGCGCAGCGTCAGGAGCTGGCCGCCCACCGCCAGCGAGCGCGACACGACGCCGAACTCCAGCCCCTCGCGCGCCACGATCGCGTCGACGTCGACCGAGCGGCGCAGCAGCACCTCGGCGACCTCGACCGGCTGTTGCGCGAGGACGCCGTAGGAGCCGGGCTTGATGATGCCGGCCTTCTCCCCGGCGATCTCCCGCACCGTCGAGCCGAGGAACCGGGTGTGGTCGACGGCGATCGGCGTGACGACCGACACCAGCCCGTCGGCGACGTTGGTGGCGTCCCACGTGCCACCCAGCCCGACCTCGACGACCGCGACGTCGACCGGCGCGTCGACGTACGCCGCGAACGCCATCGCGGTGAGCACCTCGAAGAAGGAGAGGGGGACCTCGTGGCGAGCGTCGACGAGCTCGAGAAAGGGCGCGATCTCGTCGTAGGTCGCGAGGAAGCGCTCCTCCTCGATGGGGCTGCCGTCGAAGGAGATGCGCTCGCGCATCGAGTGCAGGTGGGGACTGGTGAACCGGCCCGTCCGAAGGCCGAACGCACGCAGCAGCGTCTCGATCATGCGGGTCGTCGACGTCTTGCCGTTGGTGCCGGCGACGTGGATCAGCGGTGTCGAGCGGTGCGGCGACCCGAGCAGGTCGAGCAGGTCGCGGACCCGGTCCAGCGTGGGGTCGATCGTGTGCTCGGGCGTGCGCGAGAGGATGGCCCGTTCGACCTCGACGAGCCGCTCGGACACCGTGAGGTCTGCCACGCCGAGCGAGTCTAGGAGCAGCGCCCGGGGAGCCCGGCACCGGTAAGTCCTGCGACGTGCTGTGGATGCCCTCCCTAGGATCGCAGCATGGACCAGCAGACGCAGCCAGCCCCCGTCAGGACGGCCGTGCCCGACAAACCGACCGTCGACGGCCTCGAGGCGCGCTGGACCCAGGTATGGGAGGAGCAGGGCACCTACCGCTTCGACCGCTCCAAGACCCGCGAGCAGGTCTTCTCGATCGACACCCCGCCGCCCACGGTCAGCGGCGCGCTGCACGTCGGCAGCGTCTTCTCCTACACCCACACCGACCTCATCGCGCGCTACCAGCGGATGCGCGGTCGCGAGGTCTTCTACCCGATGGGCTGGGACGACAACGGGCTGCCCACGGAGCGGAAGGTGCAGTACACGTACGGCGTCGCCTGTGACCCGTCCATCCCCTACGACCCGGACTTCGCCCCGCCGGTGAAACCCGACCCGAAGCGGCCGGTGCCGATCTCGCGGCGCAACTTCATCGCGCTCTGCGAGGCGTGGACCGAGGAGACCGAGCAGGTCTTCGAGGCCCTGTGGCGTCGGCTCGGGCTGTCGGTCGACTGGACGCAGACGTACACGACGATCGGCCAGGAGTCGATCACGGCGTCGCAACGCGCTTTCCTGCGCAACCTGGCCCGCGGCGAGGCCTATCAAGCCGAGGCACCGGGGCTGTGGGACGTGACCTTCCAGACCGCTGTGGCCCAGGCCGAGCTGGAGGCCCGCGACTACCCCGGCCACTTCTACCGGATCGCGTTCGCGGGTCCGGCCGGGCCGGTGCACATCGAGACCACCCGTCCGGAGCTGCTCCCGGCCTGCGTCGCGCTGGTGGCCAACCCGGACGACGAGCGCTACCGGACGCTCTTCGGCACGACCGTGCGCGCCCCTGTGTTCGGGGTCGAGGTACCGGTCGTCGCGCACCCCCTGGCCGACCCCGACAAGGGCTCCGGCATCGCGATGATCTGCACCTTCGGTGACCTCACCGACGTGGTCTGGTGGCGCGAGCTGCAGCTGCCGACGCGCTCGGTGATCGGCCGAGACGGCCGGCTGCTGCGCGAGACGCCGGCGTGGCTGGCGCACGGCCAGGCGGCGACGGCGTACGGCGAGCTGGCCGGCAAGACGGCGTTCTCGGCCCGCGAGGCGATGACCGGCCTGCTGCGCGCGTCGGGGGACCTCGACGGTGAGCCGGTGCCGACCGAGCGGGTGGCCAACTTCTACGAGAAGGGCGACAAGCCGCTCGAGATCGTGACCACCCGGCAGTGGTACATCCGCAACGGAGGTCGCGACGACGACCTGCGCGAGGCCTTCCTGGAGCGCGGGCGGGAGCTCGAGTGGGTGCCGAGCCACATGCGACAGCGCTACGAGAACTGGGTCCGCGGCCTCAACAGCGACTGGTTGATCAGCCGGCAGCGGTTCTTCGGCGTGCCGTTCCCCGTCTGGTACCGCCTGGACGAGGAGGGGCAGCCCGACCACGACCACCCGATCCTCGCCGCCGAGGCCGACCTGCCGATCGACCCGTCGTCGGCGGTCCCCACCGGCTACACCGAGGACCAGCGCGACGCGCCCGGCGGGTTCACCGCCGACCCCGACGTCATGGACACCTGGGCCACATCGTCGCTCTCGCCGCTGATCGCGACCTCCTGGGAGCGCGACCCCGACCTGTTCGCCCGGACGTTCCCGATGGACCTGCGGCCACAGGGCCACGACATCATCCGCACCTGGCTGTTCTCGACGATCGTGCGCGCGCACTTCGAGACGCACGGCCTGCCGTGGGGCACCGCGGCGATCTCGGGCATGGTCGCGAACCCCGACCGCAAGAAGATGTCGAAGTCCAAGGGCGGCGTCGACCCGGTCGGGCTGCTCGAGAAGTACGGCTCGGACGCCGTGCGCTGGCGCGCCGCCGGCGCCCGGCCGGGTGTCGACAGCCCGTTCGACGAGGCGCAGATGAAGATCGGCCGCCGGCTGGCCATCAAGATCCTCAACGCGAGCAAGTTCGCGCTGTCCTTCGGCGCCGTCGAGGATCCCGACGCGATCACCGACCCGCTGGACCGGGCGCTGCTCGCCGCCCTCGCCGGAGTGGCCCGCGACGCCACCGAGCAGCTGGAGGCCTACAACTACACCGCTGCCCTGGAGACCACGGAGACGTTCTTCTGGACCTTCTGCGACGACTACCTCGAGCTGGTCAAGGACCGGGCGTACGGCGGCCGCGGCGAGGCCGCCGCCGCGTCGGCGAAGGCGACCCTGGCCACGGCCCTCTCCGCACAGCTTCGGCTGTTCGCGCCGTTCCTGCCCTTCGTCACCGAGGAGGTCTGGTCGTGGTGGCAGGCAGGCTCGGTGCACCGCTCGGCCTGGCCCGAGGTCGAGCCGCTGGAGGGCCTGGCCCGCCACGTCGACGCGACGATCCTGCGCGACACCGCGACCGTGCTGGCCGGCGTGCGCAAGGCCAAGTCCGAGGCCAAGACCTCGATGCGCACCGAGGTGGCGCTGGTGACGGTGTCGGGTCCGCAGTCGGCCCTTGACCGGGTGGCCTTGGCGCAGGAGGACCTCAAGGCGACCGGCCACATCGCCGACCTGCGCTTCGTGCCCGGCGACGGCCCGTTGAACGTCGACGTCAGGCTCTGATCGGCCCCGAGGAGGCGCATGAAGCGGCGAGAGAAGAAGCCGGACCCCTTCGACATCCTCGACGACCCACCCGGCTCGTGGAAGCCGGTCCGCACCCTGTTGTTCACGCTGATCGGGCTCGTGGTGTTCCTGGCCGCGATGGCCTACATGATCTGGCAGGTGCGCAGCGGCCGCGCCGTGCTACCAGGCGGCGTGGGCGGCGGCTGAGACTGAGACCGGTGGGTCTCAGGCGGACTTGTCGCGACGCTCGCGCTTGGGAGCCTCGCGCGGTACGAGCGTCGGGTTGACGTGCTCGAGCACGACGTCGCGGTTGACCACGACGCGGGCGACGTCCTTGCGGGAGGGCACCTCGTACATCACGGAGAGCAGGACCTCCTCCATGATCGCCCGCAGGCCGCGGGCACCGGTGCCGCGCAGGATGGCCTGGTCGGCGACCGACTCGAGGGCGTCCTCGGTGAGCTCCAGCTCGACCCCGTCCAGGTCGAAGAGCCGTTGGTACTGGCGGACCAGGGCGTTGCGCGGCTCGGTCAGGATGCGCACGAGAGCGTTCTGGTCGAGGTGACGCACGCTGGTGATGACCGGCAGGCGCCCGATGAACTCCGGGATCATGCCGAACTTCAGCAGATCCTCGGGGAGCACGTCGCCGAACACGTCGGCGTTGTCGCGGTCGGCCTTGGTGTGCAGCGTCGCGCCGAAGCCGATGCCCTTGCGTCCGATGCGGCCCTCGATGATCTTCTCGAGGCCGGAGAACGCGCCACCGACGATGAACAGCACGTTGGTCGTGTCGATCTGGATGAACTCCTGGTGCGGGTGCTTGCGCCCGCCCTGGGGCGGCACCGAGGCCGTCGTACCCTCGAGGATCTTCAGCAGCGCCTGCTGCACGCCCTCGCCGGACACGTCGCGGGTGATCGAGGGGTTCTCGCTCTTGCGAGCGATCTTGTCCACCTCGTCGATGTAGATGATGCCGGTCTCGGCCTTCTTGACGTCGTAGTCGGCCGCCTGGATCAGCTTGAGCAGGATGTTCTCGACGTCCTCGCCGACGTAGCCGGCCTCCGTCAGCGCGGTCGCGTCGGCGATCGCGAACGGGACGTTCAGCATGCGGGCGAGGGTCTGGGCCAGGTGCGTCTTGCCGCAGCCGGTGGGCCCGATCAGCAGGATGTTGGACTTGGCGAGCTCGACGTGGTCGTCGCGGCTGGGCTTGCCGGTCTCACCGGCCTGGACCCGCTTGTAGTGGTTGTAGACCGCTACCGCGAGGGCCTTCTTGGCGACGTCCTGACCCACGACGTAGGAGTCCAGGAACTCGCAGATCTCCATCGGCTTGGGCAGCTCGTCCCACTTGAGCTCGGAGCTCTCGGACAGCTCCTCCTCGATGATCTCGTTACAGAGGTCGATGCACTCGTCGCAGATGTAGACACCGGGCCCCGCGATGAGCTTCTTGACCTGCTTCTGGCTCTTCCCGCAGAACGAGCACTTCAGCAGGTCTCCGCCGTCGCCAATGCGTGCCACGCGGGGGCCTCTCCCTCTCCAGGCCGGCCGTGGGACCGGGTCGTTGGTGCCCCGACGGTACCCCGCCGGGACGTCTGACGCCTCCATTACCGAAGTAACGAGCGCGTCGGGCCCCCCTCTGAGCCGTGAGGAGGCTCAGCCGGCGCGCGTCGTGAGGACGCGGTCGACCAGGCCGTACTCCACCGCCTCGGCGGCGGTGAGGATCTTGTCGCGCTCGATGTCCTTCTCGACCTGCTCGGCGGTCCGGTGGGAGTGCTTGGCGATCAGGTCCTCGAGCAGCTTGCGCATGCGCAGGATCTCGCGGGCCTGGATCTCGACGTCGCTGGCCTGGCCACCACCCTCGGTATAGGGCTGGTGGATGAGGATCCGGGAGTTGGCCAGGGCCATCCGCTTGCCGGGCGTGCCGGCCGCCAGGATCACGGCGGCCGCGGAGGCCGCCTGGCCCAGGCAGACCGTCTGGATCTCGGGACGGACGAACTGCATGGTGTCGTAGATCGCGGTGAGCGCGGTGAAGGAGCCACCGGGTGAGTTGACGTAGAGGATGATGTCGCGGTCGGGGTCCATCGACTCGAGCGTCAGCAGCTGGGCCATGACGTCGTTGGCGATCGTGTCGTCGATGGCCTGGCCGAGGAAGATGATGCGCTCCTCGAACAGCTTGGTGTAGGGATCGACCCGCTTGAACCCGTAGGACGTGCGCTCCTCGATGACAGGCAGCACGTAGCGGGAGCTCGGCAGGTGCAGGTCGCTCATCTGGGCTCGGTCTCCTCGGGTGGCGCCGGTGCTGGGGCCGCCGCCGGTCAGGGCGGCGAGGTCGGGTCCGTAGGTGTCGCTCACGCTGTGCCGCCCCCACCGTCGACCTGGCCGGCGCTCAGAGCGACCTGGTCGACCATGCCGTACTCCTTGGCCTCGTCGGCGGTGAACCAGCGGTCGCGGTCGGAGTCGCGCTCGATCTGCTCGACGGTCTGGCCGGTGTGCTGGGCGATCAGCTCGGCCATCTTCTGCTTGGTGTAGAGCATCTGCTCGGCTTGGATCTTGATGTCCGAGGCGGTGCCGCCGAGGCCACCGGAGGGCTGGTGCATCATCACGCGGGTGTGCGGCGTGGCGTAGCGCTTGCCGGGGGCGCCGGCGCAGAGCAGGAACTGCCCCATCGACGCGGCGAGGCCCACGCCCACGGTCGCGACGTCGTTCTGGACGTACTGCATGGTGTCGTAGATCGCCATGCCCGCCGAGACGGAGCCGCCCGGGGAGTTGATGTAGAGGAAGATGTCCTTGTGCGGGTCGTCGGCCGCCAGGAGCAGCAGCTGGGCGCAGATGGCGTTGGCCATGGAGTCCTCGACCACCGAGCCGAGGAAGATGATGCGCTCGCGCAGCAGCCGGTTGTAGACCTGCTCGTCCAGGCCCATGTTGCCGCCGGGCTGAGGGGAGCGGCCCTGCGGAGTCAGCAGGCCGGGAGTGATCAGGTCGCTCACGGGAACGTCCACCTTGTCTCACGTCGTCGGGTTCTTCGATCAGGCAGGTCGGATGCTGTGGTGCAGCCGCTCGCCGACACTAACGCGAGGGTCGGACGTGGCTATCCCCGAGAGGGGGCTGTTCGCTGACGGCGCACGAGATCACCATCTCCGGTGAGCTGTCCCAGCGGGCCCGGTGTCGCACCCGGGACCCCCGCTCAGGCCTGCTCTTCGGCGCTGTCCTTCTCGGCGCTGTCCTTCTCGGCGCTGTCCTGGTCGGCGCTGTCCTCTTCGTCCCCGACCTCCTCGACGCTGAACGCCTCGGCGCCGAACCCGGCGACTTCGTCGCGCAGCGCCTGGAGGTCGACCTCGCGACCTGACTCGTCGACGACCTTGGCCCGCTCGAGCACGGCGGCCAGCGCCTTGCCCCGCACGACCTCGGCGACGAGCGCGGGCACCTGGCCGGACTGGACGATCTCCTGGGCGAACTGGTCGGGGCCCATGCCGAAGCGCGAGGCGGTCCGGATGATGTGCTCCGACAGCTCCTGCTCGTTGACCGAGAGCTGCTCCTTCTCCACCACCTTGTCGAGCACGAACTGGGCGGTCAGCGCTTCGCGGGTGCGCTTGTCGATGTCGGCGTCGAACTCCTCCTCGGTCTGCCCTTCGGCGGCGAGGAAGTCCTCCTTGCTCATGCCGCTGGTCTCGAGCTGGTGCTGCAGCGAGTGGTTGCGCCCCTCGAGCTCCGCCGCGACGACGCCCTCCGGCAGCGGGATGTCGACCTTGGCCAGCAGCGCCTTGAGCACGCGGTCGCGGGCCTGCACTCGCTGTTGCATCTTCTTCATGCGCTCGATCCGGGCCCGCAGGTCCTCACGCAGCTCCTCGAGGGAGTCGAACTCGCTCGCGGTCTGGGCGAACTCGTCGTCCAGACCGGGCAGCTCGCGCTCCTTCACGGAGTTCACCGTCACGGTGACGATGGCCTCCTCGCCCGCGTGGTCGCCGCCGACCAGAGTGGTCGGGAAGTCCCGCGACTCCCCCGCCGCCAGGCCCGTCACGGCGTCGTCGAGGCCGTCGAGCAGCGAGCCCTGGCCCACCTGGTAGGACAGCCCCTTGGCGGACAGCTCCTCGACCGCCTCGTCGCCGACGGCAGCCGACAGGTCGATCGACACGAAGTCGCCGTCGCCCGCGGCGCGCTCGACACCGGTGAGCGTCGCGAACCTCTCCCGCAACCCGTCGAGCTGCTCCCCCATCTCGGCGTCGGTCACCTCGGCGTCCTCGACCGTGACCTGCAGGCCCTCGTAGTCCGGCACCTCGAACTCGGGCCGTACGTCGACCTCGGCGGTGAACGTCAGCGCCTCGCCGTCCTCGAGCTTCGTGACGTCGACCTCGGGCTGGCCCAGGACCTTGACGCTGTTCTCCTCGATGGCCTGGCCGTAGAACCGCGGCAGCGCCTCGTTGACCGCCTCCTCGAGCACGACCGACCGGCCGAACCGCTGGTCGATGACCCGCGGCGGGACCTTGCCCTTGCGGAAACCGGGGATGCTGACCTGTCCCCCGATCTTCTTGTAGGCCGCGTCGAGGCTCGGCTTGAGCTCCTCGAAGGGGACCTCCACGGTCAGCTTCACCCGCGTGGGGTTCAAGGTCTCGAGATCGCTCTTCACGGTCGGGGGACTCCTTGTGAGATGGGGCTGGGCGACGCACAGAACGGTCTGACGCGCTGGGGGTGACCAGCGGCCACGGATTCGGTCGGGGCGGGGAGACTCGAACTCCCGATCTCCTGCTCCCAAAGCAGGCGCGCTAGCCACTACGCTACGCCCCGCGGCGCACCGGCAGTCTAGAGGCTCAGGTCCGCCGTGCCGCTCCGCTACGCTGGCTTGGCGTCGGACGCCGACCCGCGGGTGTAGCTCAATGGCAGAGCCCCAGCCTTCCAAGCTGGCCATGCCGGTTCGATCCCGGTCACCCGCTCCATACACGTAGGGCCTGGTCACGGCCTTCTCACCTGGCCAAACGCAGTGAAGTGCGGAGGCCACACACTCAACGCCCTGAGCGTGGGTGGAAGGCCGTGTGCCACCCGTGTGCCACTACGGAGTCGCGATGCCACGGTCTGGTGCTGCGGCGTCTGCGGTGACCGTCATGCTGTCCGCGATCACACGGCCTCGCTCGGCGGCGTAGTGCTGATAGATCATCGCTGCCCTCAAGCTGCTGTGCCCGCCGCGAGCCATGATCTCCTTCGTGCTCGCGCCGGTCTGAGCCGCGAGGGTCAGCGACGCGTGACGCAGGTCGTGCACGTGAAGGCCGGGCAGGTCGACCTCCTCGCGTGCCTTCTGCCAGGCGACCTGGATGTGCTGCTGGCGCAGCACGCCACCGTCCGGGCGGGTGAACAGGAGAGCAGAAGGCAGAGCCGGCCCGGTAGCTGCAAGATGCTGGCGGAGGATCTCGACGGCTGGGGCCGACAGGTCGATCGTGCGGCGGCTTGCCGCCTTGGGCGCGGTCGTCTGGTAGCCCGTCGACGTCCTGATCACCTGGAAGTCGATGCAGAGCGTGCCGGCGGCTAGGTCGACGTCACCGCGGCGCAGGGCGAGCAGCTCGCCACGGCGCAGGTGAGCCCAGAAAATGATGAGGACGACGGGCTTGAGGTACGGCTCAATGGCGTCGGCCAGCGCGTACACCTGCTCGACGCTGAGGAGCGGGCGCTCGGGCGCTACTGACTGCCCTGCCCCCTTCACCCGGCACGGGTTACTCGGGAGGAGGCCATCGCTGACCGCCGTGTTAAGGATGGTGCGAAGCAGGGTGTAGGAGGCGGAGACCCGGCGTTGGCCGGTCCGCTTGCCAGCGTCGTTGAGCCACCTTCTGACTTCGGCTGCCGAGATCGAGGACAACGGCATGTCCCCGAGCTGCGGCCTGATGTGGATGCGCAAGATCTCGGCGTACAAGTCGCGAGTGCGTGGGGCCAGCTTGCGATGCTTCAGCCAGTCCTCGCTGTACCTGGCCAGGAGCACGTTGCCGGCCGTCGGGTCGTACCACGTTCCCCGGTACAGGTCCGTCTCGACGCCGGCCAAGTAGAGCGAGGCATCCGTCTTCGTCGCGAACGTGGTCGGTGCGGTGCGAGGGCGACCGTCTGGTCCCTTGTACCTGGCCTGCCAGCGGCCAGCCTTGGTCTTGCGGAGCGAGCCAAAGCGGCGGCGGGCGGTCATCTTGGGCAGTCCGAAGGCATAACGCTTATACGGGCTCGGCGGTCCGCCGTACGCCGGCGCGTCATCGCCGACCCACCCAGCTCTGTCGCTCCTCCGGCTGCATATAGGGCATGCGGAGGATGCGGTAGATCGACTCCTCGGTGCCGTCGTCCAGCTGCCGACCCGTGGCGCGGTCGGTGAGGGCGTTCTGGCTGAGCGCCATGCCCATTCGCTTGGCCCGCTGCCGCTGGTACACGTTGAGGGCCATGGGGCCTGTACAAAACGCCAACATCGCGCCGCGACTCTTCGGAGGTGCCTGCCAACAGTCGACGTGCATCAAGGAGCCGTCACTGAGCAGCAAGTCGCCGTTGGCGATCCGCGGACCAAGCCGCTGCCAGGTCACGACGGACGGGAGCACGATGCCGTCGTCGAACAACGTGGCCGAGAGCTGGCCCTCAGAGACGACGAGGAAGTCCAGGTCGCCGATCAACGGTGCGCCTCGTCGCCATGACCCGAGGAAGTGCACCTCTAGCCCGGGGTTGTCGTCGCTGATCTCTTCGTTAAGCATCGTCACGTAGGGCGCCACAACGTCGCGCGGACGCCGAACTTTGGGGCTTCTCCAGGGATTGGGGCTCACGTCCCATTTTACCGGTGTGTGTGCCCTTACGCAGGTTGTCCGGGACTCAGCAGGAGCGCCGTTTCGCGTTGCCAGGAAACGGAAACTCGCGTACGTGCCTAGCCCCACCCAGGCCCTTGAGCCGGCCGAGGATGGTGGTCGAAGGTCTCCCCAGGAGACTTTTCGGTGCGGCGAGACCCGGTGGGCGGGTGGACTCCTCGCTCGACCCAAGGACCTGGGTGGACCGAGGCCGTTGCTGACGGGTCGACGGCGGGATGGGACACCGTATAGACGCATGCCATGAGACACGGGCCGGTGTACTACATGGAGGGACATCACACACACGCCACGAGACACACGACGGCGCACTACGTGGGCTACACGGATTCGTTTAAGCGCGAGCTACGAGACACAAGGGATGGCACTACGTATAGCCGAGCAGTCGACCTCTACTTCAAGGAGTCTCGCGAGGGGGCAACGATGCCCAGCAAGCACTCCGAGGTTCGCGGACACGAGGACAAGAGCAGCCCGTGACGATCAGGCTCGCAATGAGGCTCGCATCGGCTGGACCCTATCTGCGGGATAGGCATTCTGGTACGAAACGCGCATCTATGACACATCTGCGCCTAGTGTCACGTCCATCGGCCCCTTCCGTGGGTCCACAGGGGGGACTTCGATGCATCCGCCCATCCGGTCGCTCGTACCCATCACGTCCCTCTTGCTCTTCCTGTGTGCATGCGGCGGAACGAGCACGGGCACCGATGACAGCGCCGACGCCGCGCCTGCTACAGCCCGAGCGGTCAGCGCAGCCGACTACGGTGCCGACTGGCCCCTCACCGTGGACCACGGAACGCTGAAGTGCGATGGGTCGGATGGTGTGGGTGAGGCGACCATTGATGTCGATGGAACGACCTACGCCTTGAACGGTATTGCTAAGGGCAACACTGACTTCTCCGACATCGACCCGATCTGGGCAGCCAATCCGGATGTTGATGGTCTCAAGAAAGACATCAGTGTCCTGATCGACGATGCATTGAAGTTGTGCAAGTAGTCCCATGGAGCGTTGGGCAAAGTGGTCCACCCACCACCCTGCCCAGGTGGCAATTCGGGGCCTGGACTTGGCTGCAACTAGCCCGGAGGCCCATGCACGACCTCGGCCGGGAAGCTCTCTGCATTGTCGGGCGAAGGGGAGCCGGGGCCGGGGGGTTACACAAGTCCACGAGACACGCGACGTGGCACGACATGGGCACACCGGAACGTCGGTAACGGAGGAACCCCGATCGCGAAACGCGAGCACTTAGCCTCGATCCACCGATGAACTTGGTGCAGTCAGGTGATCGGCGGGCGCCACGTTGTGAGCGGTGGAGGGCGTGGTGGTTGGTCGGACCTCGCTGTCCGGGTGTTCCACCGTGGTCCTCGGGTCGCGCAGCGGTAGCTGCTGGGTGGTCACGTCGCGAGGACTGGCGGGGGGTCGCTGACTCGGTCGAATAGCGCCGTCCAGGCGGTCTCCCATGGCCAGACCTTCGGGAGGTGCAGGGTGATCCGGCGGGCCGAGGTCGCTACCCGTGCGGGCACCGTGATCAGCTTGCGCCGGATGGTCGCGGTGGTGGCTTTCGCCATCTGTGGGCCGGTGAGGCTGGCGGCGGCACGGGTGAGGTTGAACGCGATGACCGCGAACACCAGCCAGGCTGCGTTGGCGGTGAACACACCGGACGGCAGATGAGCCAGTGCGGAGTTCTTCAGGTCGGAGTGGACCTGCTCGATGACAGCGTGTCCACGGTGGGTCTTGTCGGAGGCGACGGTGTCCAGGATCGCGGAGTCGGTGGTGGTGAAGAAGGCGTGGAACCGCCACACGTCGAACAGTGTGTCCTGGCCTGCTGCCTTGTTCTTCTCTGCGTTGAAGTCGGGGATCCGGCGGACCACGAGCCGGCCTGACACCTGGTCAGCTTTCTTCTGCGCGGCGAACGCGGTGAAAGGGACTTCGGCGACTTCGGCAGAGGAGATCCAGCGGCCGGTGGTCTCCTCGAAGACCGCGTCGGTGTAATCGATGCTGGTCCACGCGGCGTCGTCGATCGCGGCGATCGCCTTCTTGACCGCCTTGTCCATCCGCACGGTGACCGACACCTCGGCGCCACCGGCCAGGGCAGCGTGGACCGGTCCGCGACCATAGAACGCCGAGTCCATCCGGACCAAGACCAACTGGCCCTTGCCGAGCAGTCGTCGTGCGGTCTTCACCGCGTCGCCGACCAGACGCTTCGCGCCCCGGGGCGACCCGGCAGCACCCTTGCGCAATCGCTGGGCCACGATCACCGGCGCCGTCGTCGCGGCAGCCAACGGGACAGCCATTGGGATGGCGAGGGTGGCCAGCAGAGCGTTCAGCCCGCGAACCCCGGAGTAGCCGAACCCAGCGCCCTGCTTGGCATGACCGTGGACCTCGATGATGGTGTCGTCGACATCGAGCAACGCGTACCTGCCAACAAGGCCCCGATCAGTGTCGGTGACTGGACTGGCTGCCGCGTCGAGCAGTCGGGTGAGCCCGGCCAGCGCGACCAGAAACCTCGAGGCGATCGCGTCAAGCTGGCGGACGTGGCCGAAGGTGAACGCCCGCAGGAACGAGCCCAACGTCGACGGAGCGTAGGCCCGGGCGAAGACCCGCCCCGTCCCGCCGTGCCGCAGCAGGGCCATGTCATCAATCGAATCGGCGCCGGCAACCATCCCGCCGACCAGCGAGGCGACCTTCAACCCCGCGTTCGCGCCCTTGTCAGTCGGCACACTCAGCTGCTCATCGGCCAGCTCCCGCAGTCCGGCGGCTTCCGCCAACGCGAGCACCGGAACCAGACCGCCGGCCGACACGAGATTCGGATCGTCGAACGCCACCGAGGTCCGACCGAGAGTGTGAGAGAGTCGCATCCCAGAGGTGCCCTTCCGGGTTGAGGTGTTTGGAACCGTCGCAAGTCCCAATCTCCCAGCACGTAAGGGCATCCTCGCGTTACGGCACGCTCACCCGACCACTCTCATCGGTGGATCGAGGCTTAGCGGAGACGATCACGACGTACGTGCGTGGCGTCTGACCTAGGAACGTGATAGCCGACCATCTCGAACGCCGCATACAGCCGCTGCACCTGAGCCTCTAGTGCTCGAATGTGGTTCTGCAGCTGGTCCAGAGCGGTCTGAGTCTGCTGGTCCACGGATGCTCCTTGGGCTGCCGGCCGGGGACGGGAGGAGAACGTTGGGCCTGACCGGCCCCGGCCGGGGATTATGGGTTGGGTTGCCCGATGCCGTGGCGCTTGCAGATGGCGCTGATGGTTGCTGCCTCGGCGGGGTCGGGCTCGTCAGCGGACGTGCGAGGGACCGGCTTGGGACTGGTGCGCTTGCGCGGTTTGCCGGCCACGGCAGCAACGAGCCGGTTAGTAGATCGCCGATCTGTTGGCATCATCAGCTCGAGCAGCTCGTCGGGATCGGTGTCCATGCGTGCCAACGCTGACTGCGATAGATAGACGGTCACGAGTGCTCCTCGTCGGTTGCTCTGAGCTGCTCCAAGAGGAGGAGCACGCGCGTGAAGACTGCAAGGCTCATAACGACGGTGGCCTGATCGAGGTCGGGGCGCTGGCGTCTCATCTGGATCAGGCACCAGAAGGGGCTGGCTGCGTTCTCGGCGATCCAGCGGACGCGGTCCATGCCCTCGGACAGGTCGAACGTGGTCTCGCGAGCACGGACGGACACGACCCACGGCTCAAGCCCGAGCAGGTCACCGCGCTTCTCTCGAAGCCGCTCGGCCACCGACATGCCCAGTGGCTCTGGGGCGGACACTACGTCCGGGAAACCGTGCGCGTTCAGATACGAGATGATCTCGCGGCGAAACTTCAAGGAGCGTGCCTTGTTGGCGTAGCCGACGCGTTCCGAAGGCGTCACGGCTTCTCGCTCGGTGGGTAGGTCTGCAGAGTCCTTGAGACGGTGGCTGGCTGGCCCCACTCCTTGGTGACCTCAGCCAGAGCTTGGTCTCGCTCCTGCCTGCCCGGGATGGCCCACGCGGTTGCACGAGCGGCGACGGCCGCGTCGAGCCAGTCCTGAGAATCAGGCTCGATCCTTGGCACACCCTCCGGCCACGGACCGCGCGCGAGCATGACCTTGCCCCACTTCTCGATCTGCGTTGGCTCGTCGTCCAGCAGGTCAAAGATCGAGTTGCCGTTGCGGTCCTCGTTGATCCGGCGCAGCTCGGGAGTGAGTACCGTTTCTTGACCGTAGACCGTGACGATCCCGTCTGCCCAGCCACTGCGGCCGACCTTTGTCACGATGCTTATCGGTCCGTACCAGTGCACGAGCGTTGGCTCGCTGGCGTCGGGCAGTTGGTCGGTCTCGGACTCGCTCATGCAGTCAGCTCCTTACTGGTGGTGGTGCGATTTGCCATCTGCTCAAACGCGGAGGCCATCTCATCGGAGCCGGCTGCACGCAGCTCGCCAGCGATCAACTGCGCTAGTGCCGGGGAGTCGCGTACTGCCTCGCGAACGGCGCGAACGAGGTCGCGGCCCTGGCGAACGGTGTCTGCGGTGGCGGTGTCCGTGATCCCCAGTCGATACACGAGCATTCCGAGGATGCTGCCCTCGGTGGCGCAGGCCTTCAGCAGCAGTGACGGGTTGTTCGTCTCGTGCGTGTGCAGCCGAACAGCTGCAGTGTCGGCAAGCAGTCCTGACATCCGATCTGCGATGTCTGCCAGCGCAACCGGACCGCTCACGGGGTGCAGCACGGCTTTGCCCAGATGGTTGGTTACGTGGCGACGGATCGCGCTTTCGCTTAGATCAGCCTCAGCCGCAATGAGCTGGTACGGCTTGCCGTCGGCGAGGCCCTGCTCTATCAGCGCACGGTCGAGATGCGTGCACACACCGCAGTTACGCATCTAGAGGGCCTCGGTTGCCTCGGCCAGGAGCTGCCTTGCACGCTCGAAGCTGGACCGCTTGCCGACCAGAACACCGGCCTCGTGAGCGTTGAAGTGAGAAGCATCAGCGGCAACGACACAGAGTCGAGGGTGTGGAGGGGCTCCGCAAGTCGGGAGAGCGCCCAGGCCGGGTGCAGTCGGCATCCATGACAGCCCTGCACGCGATGTCGCGGAGGCAAACACCGGCGCTAGATCCCTCGTGCCCGGCGTCAGGTCAATGTCCATGCCGTAGTCATCGTGAAGGCAAGTGACCAAGTCGATGAAGGTCATGCTCGACATGCGCGATGGGTGGGCCGTGGACAGACTCACGGCTGACCATCCATGCGCACGTAGCGTTCAAGGTGATCGATCCGGGCACGGAGTTCGCTGGTCTCCCGAACCAGGTCCTCTACGACGTGGCCGACAAGGTCGAAGGTCCAGTCGGCTCGGACCTCACCGTCAGTCAGCAGCTCTGACTCGGTCAGTGCGGCGGAGTCCTGAAGGGCGACCACGTCGATCCCGAAGTCGTCGCGAAGGCAGACAACCATCTCGTCAAGCGACATGTTCGCTGGCCGGTACTTGTGCGACTTGGACATGCTCCAAGACATCGGACGGTACGGTCGTCGACTCCTCGAAGCGGTGCAGAGGAGCACTCACGGGTGTCAAAGGAACGGGTGGCAACGGCTGGCCCAGTAGCCACGCGTCGAGGCCGACCAGGTCCCACTCGCCACGTATCTCCAGCGACGGTTGCCAGTGGCAACCGCCGGCCAGCTGCCCGATCAGAACACGCGTACGCCAGCAGGCACGCTTGCGCAGGATCACGCATGCTTGTGCGGCAATGGCCTCGCCGTAGGCGCAGTCCGACCGGAAGGCCTGTAGTGCCTGCTCGATCAGCGGGCGGAAGCGATCCAGGCCAGCAATAGCCCTGAGGGGGCGGCCACGCGGAGCTCGGGAAAAAAGCGGCGGCGGGTCGGTAGCCTGCCCCCGAAGTTCGCGGTGCTGCTCGCACAAAGCGTCACCCGTGGCCGTGGCCTGACAACCGTCGATTGTGTCAACGGCGACTGAAAATTGACCCCGTTTCGGCAGTTGAATGTTGACCCCCTCGGCTAGTTGTCGTCGGTTTTGGATGCGGCGGGGACGCGGCCGAGGTCGCGGTCTTTGAGGCGGTAGCTGTCGCCTTTGAGGGCGACGACTTCGGCGTGGTGGACCAGGCGGTCGATCATGGCGGCGGCGACGACTTCGTCGCCGAAGACTTCGCCCCAGCGGCCGAAGGGCTTGTTGCTGGTCACGATCAGGCTGGCGCGTTCGTAGCGGGCGCTGACGAGCTGGAAGAACAGGTTCGCTGCCTCGGGTTCGAAGGGGATGTAGCCGACCTCGTCGATGACCAGCAGCGGGTAGCGGCCCAGGCGGCGCAGCTCGTCCTGGAGGCGGCCGGTGTGGTGAGCGTCGGCGAGGCGGGTGACCCATTCGGCGGCGGTCGCGAACAGCACCCGGTGCCCGGCTTGACAGGCCCGGATCGCCAGGCCGGTCGCGAGGTGGGTCTTGCCGGTCCCGGGTGGCCCGAGGAGCAGGACGTTGTCCTTGGCGGTGACGAAGTCCAGAGTCCCGAGGTGGGCGATGAGGTCGCGCTTGAGGCCGCGGGCGTGGTCGTAGTCGAACTCCTCCAGGCTCTTGCGGCCGGGAAAGCGAGCGGCCCGGATGCGGCCTTCACCGCCGTGGCTCTCCCGGGCGGACACCTCGCGTTGCAGGCAGGCGACCAGGAACTCCTCGTGGGTCCAGGACTCGGCCCGGGCCCGTTCGACCAGCCGCGGGACCGCCTCGCGCAGCGTCGGTGCCTTCAGCGCCCGGGTCAGGAACGCCACCTCCGCGGTGAAGTCCCGCCGGCTCGAGGAGCCGGCCTTGGTGGTGGCTGTCCGGGTCGTCACGCGACACCGCCGTCGGCGTCGGGGTCAGAGAGCCCGAGGGCGTCGTCGTAGTCGGTCAGCGCCCGGGTCGCGACCTCGTGGCTGGGCGCCGGTCGCAGCAGACCGACCCGAGCAGTCCGCAACGCCGTGGCTGCCGCGACATGCTCGGGCAGGGACAAGGTCTGGTGCCTGGCCCAGACACGCTCGTGGTCGGCGACCGGGGTGCCGTAGCAGAACACCTGGACCCGGTGCAGGTCAGCCACGACCTCGACCCGCCGGCCGATCACGGCCGGGTGAACTGAGTAGTCGTTGCTGTCCAGACGGACGTAGTGGTCCCTGGCCAGCCGAGTCGTGGCCCGCCACCCGGTGACCGGGGCGACCGGTGGCAGCGCCAGCATCGCGGCCAGGTCCGCGCCGATCCGGTCGGTGGGGGCGCACCCCAGCGCCCGACGTGCCCGGCTGTTCACCCGCCCCAGCCAGCCCTGCATCTGAGTGTTGAAGTCGGCCGGACCGGTGAAGGTCCGGCCGGGCAGGAAGGACCGCTCGAGGTAGTCGTGCAGCCGTTCGACCAAGCCCTTGGCCTCGGGGTCACGCGGCTTGCAGACCAACACCTTCGCGCCCAAGGTGCCCCGGAAGCCCTGGCAGTCCTCGGTCAGCTCCGGCTTCCCCGACCGCCACCGCCCGATCGCGCCCTCACCGTCCCAGACCAGCACGCGCGGGACCGCGCCGAGATCCCGGAGCAGCTGCCACGACCCGGCGAACAAGTCCTGCGCGCCGCGGGTCGGGACCAGCAGACCCGAGGCCCAGCGGGAATAACCGGTCACCATCGTCAAAACCGGCAGCTGCGTCGGACCGCGGGTCTGACCGAACCCGACCGGCAGTGTGATCGGTGGGAACCAGAAGTCGCACTGCGCGATCTCCCCGGCCAGATAGGTCGTGCGCCCGGCCGGGTCCGGCGGGAGATAGACCGGCCGCAGGTCCGCGACCCGCTCCGAGAGCACCCGGATCGACCGATCCCACCCGATCCGCTCGGCGATCACCGTCGCCGGCATCGTCGGCCAGGCCTGCAGCAACTCCCGGATCCGCGGCTCCACCGAATCCACGATCGAGGCGGACACCCTCCGGTCGTACTTCGGAGGACGATCGCTTCGCAGCGCCGCCCGCACCGTGTTCCTACTGATCCCCATCACCCGCGCGATCGTCTTGATCGGCATGCCCTCGGCCCGATGCAGCCGCCGGACCTCCGCCCAGTCCTCCACTGAAAGCACCTGCTCCCTCCCCAGCTCGCCTAGAGCCAGGGTGTCGGGAGAGGGTCAACTTTCCAGCGCCGTCAGGGGGTCAGTTTTCACGTGCCGTCGACAGATTGCACACTCAGGCGGCTGGTGATCGGAGGCACTGCGGGCACGCGCTGGTAGGGAGTGCACGGATCACCCGTGGCTAGCCACCGGTTGTAGTGCCGCCCGCACCACTGCCGGGTCTTGACGGGCTGCGTACAACCCTCGATCGCGCACTCTGGACGTTGCGCGGCGGGCTTGGGCACGAGAACCGTCGGAGGAGCTGGCCCGCCGTTGCGCGGCGGCGGTGGAGGCCGATGAACAACCAGAGGATCGCCGGTTCGGCGCCAACGCTGCATATGCAGGTCGCACCAGCCGCGCGCCGCGGAGATGGTGTCGCAGCCGTCGACCGAGCACGCTGTTCGGACGTACGGCGGGCGCGCAGGTGGAGCGTTGTCTGCCGACCCGGTTACGAGCCATGCCTGATAGTGGCGACGACACCAACCGCGAGCCTTGAACTCGCCATCGCAGCCGTCGACCTCGCAGATACGAACTGTCGGAACGTCAGAGAGCACGACCGAGGCTTCGGGACGGATGTCGCTCGACCTCGCTAGCGGCTTTGTCTTGCGGTCCGCTGCAGGTGTTGGGCCGGTGGGCAGCTCGCCCCTTCTTCGCGAGCGCTGATAGTGAACGGAACACATGCCCTTGGCTGCGAACTCGCCCGTGCAACCCTCGACGCTGCACTGCGGCTGACCCGGCGGCGGTCGCGACCAGGACCGAGAGAGCGGGCTGCCGGTTCGGCGGCTGCGCTCATAGTGCAACTTGCACATGCCCTTGGCCTTGAACCCGCGAAGGCAGCCCTCAATCCAGCACTGCTCGCCCGGTGGGCGCGGCGGTAGCTTGCCGGTCGGCGTGACGAGCGGATCGCCGCTCAAGAGCCAGCGCCGGTAGTGGCGGTCGCACAGGCCGCGAGCGACGGTGATGGTCGAGCAGTCGTCGATGCTGCACGGTGCTCGCGACCTACGGGACACACCCGAGGCCTTCGGGAGCGAGGCCTTGCGACCACGCTACTGGCGCGGTCTTCGGGGAGTTGGCAAGGATCGATCCAACGAAACCCACGCGCGGGTGTTCCGACAGTCCTAGCGTCAGACCATGGCAAAGTCCGATGTCGTTAAGTTCAAGCAAGCGTTAGCCGACAGCGATGGGCGTGACGGACCAAAGAGCGTGCTACTCGGCAACGGATTCAGCATTGGCTGGAAACGTGCTGTCTTTCACTACGAAAGCCTCTTCGACGAGGCCGAGCTCGGGGATCTGAGCGTTTCCAAGGAAGAGCTATTCGAGGCGCTCGCTACGACCGACTTCGAGACAGTGATAGAACACCTCAACTCCGCCGCCGATCTTGCGGACCTTTACGAAGCCTCCGACCCAGAACTCTCTGAGACATTGCGCTGGGATGCGAACGTCGTCAAGAACGGGCTGGCTGATGTCCTGGCGCTACGTCATCCCAACAGAGCGCAGGACGTCACCGACACGGAGGCGGAGCAAGCACGCGCATTTCTATCCAACTTCCTGCAGATCTTCACAGTTAACTACGACCTCCTTCTCTACTGGGTTGTCAACCGCAGCGCCGGGAGCGCGCATATCGTGTCGGCGACGGACGGCTTTGAGTGGCCGACATACCAAGGCCCGCACGAGCTGATCTGGAAGTCCAGGCCCACTCAAGGCACGCAGCGAATCTTCTACCTGCACGGAGCCCTGCACTACTTTCGCGAGCCCGACCGGAAGCTTCACAAGCTCAAGTACGGGTTGGCCGATCCGCTCATCGATCAGATCCGCGAGCGAATCACATCTGGCCACTACCCGCGCCTTGTGACCGAGGGCAAGTCAGAGCAGAAGATGGCGAGCATTGAAGCAAGCGCCTACCTTCGCCGATGCCGTCGCAAGCTCTCCGAGCTGTCAGGGTCCCTGTTCATTCACGGCATGTCACTCTCGAGCAACGACAGCCACATCGTCGAGGTCCTTGAAGCGCAGGAATCAAAAGTCGCCGCGCTGTACGTCAGCGTCCACGGGGATCCGGACAGCAACGCCAACGAAGACTTCATGAGTCGCGCCAGACGGATCAAGCGGCGGCGAGAGAGGAACAACGGACGAAAGCTGCACCTGGTTTTCTACGACACCGCGAGTGCGCATGTCTGGCGGTAGCGAACAGCGTGCCTGACGTCAGACTCGTCGCACGGTGACGCACGCTCTCGGGGATATATCCAGCTCGGCGGCGGCTACGCACTTCTTCGGACGGGGTGCTCGTCAACTCCTCGTACCTGGCTACAGACTTTCAAGCTTCTACTCAGCCTGGGAGCTGAACTGCTGTTGCGCACTTCCCACAAGTGATCGTTGAGGTCCCGTACGTGCCCCATGGAGCAAGCTTGGAGTTCATCACCCCGCCTCCCCCCACCGGGAAGCCAGCGCAGTCTGACCGTGGCCGGGAGCATGCCCACGCTGGCCGGGTGACGGCTGCCATACGCTCATTTGCAGGCTCGATCTAACCCCAGCGGCGACTCTTCTTCAGTGCCTCCGCCATCTGCCTCAAGCTGTCACTAAACGTGTCAGCATCGGACTCAGCCACGGGCTCCCAGCCCCACACCTGCCGGTCGGCGTGCTCACGGAAGTCTGTCTCCCACGTCAGGTTGTCTTCGTTGTCCCATTGCCACTCACCGATGAACTCTCCAGGCGCCACGCGATAACCGCTTCGCACGGAGAACATCCACTGGGCAAGCGCGATCCGGTACTCAGTCCGGTTATAAAGCTGAATGAATGATTCCTCGTCGCCAACAAGCGGCAGAAGGACGGGTCGCAGCTCGTCCTTGAGGAGCCGGCTGCGCGGATAGAGCCAGTTGGTTGTGCCCCACCTGGGAAAGCTGTTGATGACGTCATGCTCTAGAACTCGGTAGTCGTGGAGCGCGTCCAGCGCCGCCGTCTCTCGTTCCGCACGGGTCCGATCTCGCCACGTGGGCTGTCGAAGGAGTCGAAGCAAGACGTCATCGTGGCCGGCAGCCACAGCCGCCATGCCTGCGGACTTCAGCGCGAGCAGCGCCGGATAGTGATCGAGGTTCACCCAGAACTCGTGGAATGTGCCATCGGCCTGCCGACGTGCTCGCATCAACTGTTCGACAACCCAGACCCACAGGTCGGTGTGTTGCCGGTCTCGATCGAGAGACACACCGACAGCCAAGAGGTTGAGCAGCGTGTCGCAATGCGCGCGGATCTCATCGTGCTCCGCCTGTTGCGTCTCGCCGTCCATCGCGGGTGCCAGACGCGCACGAGTGGCGAGATACTTCCGCACTCGGCCAACCTCCGTGTCGAGAAGGCCGCGCAGTTCGATGTGTCTGATCGGATCGGGAAGAGCCCGCTTAAGTCTGGCGATGGCCAGTGCTTTCGTCAGCGGCGGATCGGCCAAAACATCGAGCGCCTCGACTCGCTGCAGAAGGTCTGGAAAGAACTGGTCGGCTGAAGCACCCGCAATCACATGCGCTCGATGCTGTGCGATCAGCCGTGCGGCAGAGTCGCCCACCTGCCCGTAGGCGGCCCAGAACAGCGGGTAGCGGCGAGAACGCGTGCCTTCGATGGCCGCGACGAGAGCGTGGTCCCATTCGCCGGACCAGCCGTTGATAACCAGCCCATACTCGTCAAGAACTCGATCGAGCAAGCCCTTGAGGGCGTCGTCGTACTGGCTCAACTCTTCCGCCGTGTTGAGCTGATCAATTCGAGCGTAGTCACCGTGCAGCTTGATGATCGTGCACCGTGCGTGCGCAAGTGGCTCCATCCCTTCGACCGCACTAGGACCTGCAACGACCTGCGGGAAGATGCCCTCTGCTTCTAGCGCTTGCTCGATGAGCCGATCAAAGTTGGTCGTCAAGATGAGTTTGACGGCACCGCGTCGGACCAGAGCCGCGATGGCCTTGTGGGCCGCTCCTGGAACCTTTACTCCGGCCACACGCTCATCCTCTGACGGCTCGAAAAACGCCGCCAGCAACGCTCGACGAGCTGCCGGAGTGCTGGCAAGTGCCTCTAGTAGACGGGAATAGCCCAAGGGCTGACCATCCCCGTGTTCGAGCCACCAAGCTTCGGGATCGAGGTCAGGTGGTACCTCATCGCCCGATGCGGCCGCAGCTTGTGCGACCAGCGCCTGTACCACACCCCACCCGGTCGGGACGCCGACCCCGGTGGACGTTCCCGAACCGAGTAGGAGTGCATAAACCCCAGGTTGGGAATGGAGTGCGGTCGCAAGACTGATGCGAGCGTCGAACACGGTGAACCTCCGACAGGTGACGAGTCACGAGCACTCCGAGGAGAAAGGGAGGCCTCCGCTGAGGCCTCCCTTCTCTTTCTCAGGCGGTGGTTTGTCGAAAAGGAACGCGCAATGCGTCCAGTGGAGAAACCGACCAGCCGAGTTTGTGGGTTGGCTATACCAACTCGCCGTGCAGGACCGTGCCGTCCGACGGCCTTGTGTCGGTCTCCTGCCATTGGCTGTCGACCGTACCGTCAAAGTTGGCCGACTCGTTGGTCTTGTTGGGTGAACTCAAGCCGTCAAGGACATCCTTCAATGCTTGGGACGAAACCCCCGGGTCGTTCGCGCTCAAGGCGCCGAGCACCTCAATGGCCCCGAGCGCAAGATCACGTACGGCCGCCACGACATCGGGCTTGCGGTGATCCGGCATGAACGAGTGCACATCTGCGCTGGCCCTGCCGACAGCGCGAACGTACTCGCGAGCATCCCGCAACTTGAAGATCGCGTCGTAGACCGCACGCTCCGGATGCTTCGCGTCGCGGGCCTCTCGAAGCTCGCGCAGAGCCTCCCGGTACTCCGCACTGCGCTCCTCCTCGACCGCGCGAGACGCAGCTCGCGCAGCTCGCGCAAACTTACGACCCTCGACCTGCTCACGCACAGCCTTTGCCGTTGGAGGGTCTTGCAACTGCGTGATCAGATAATCGACCCGCCGCTCCAGCGGCCAGCGAGACGGGTGCTCCGTGTCGGCCGGCGTCTTCCCGTATGCGCGCTGCGCGCCACGCAGCGTCATGCCGGGCGTGATCAACTCAAACCGGTTGGGTGCCTTCATCAACGTCCGGTGCGTTGTCCAGCTCGCCTCGACACGCTGCTCCGCAGGCCACGCCCGGGCCACTTCGCGGTACGACTTAAGGTTTCCACCAGTCAGGCCGGGGCCGATCTCTCGGGCAAGCTCGTTAAGCTGGTCGTCGTCAAGTTCGTCGGCGCCCTCAAGACCAGCCAAAAGATCCCCGAGGGCGAACTTCTCGTCCTGAGGGCCACGAGCGACGACAGCGGGGCCGCCGAGCCGGGACGCGGCAATGATGCCGCGACCCGCCTCGACCAGCATTGTCCAGTCGGACATGAACTAGTTGTCGCTGTTGTCGTCGCCATCGCTGGCATCTGCGGTGGCCTTCTTAGCCGACGTGACCGGGGCGAGGCTGGCAGCCGACCGCTTCATGGCCAACTGCGTCTCCTTCGCCACGCGTGATGCCAGCTCAGGGTGACGCGTGGTGTTCATAAGGAGGTGCTTCGCCGTCTCCTCGGCGACCTTGACGAGCTTGGCCGCCGCCGGCTGTGAGCTGAGCTGGAAGATCAGGTCGGCGTTCGACGTGAAGAACCGAACGTTGACCTGCTTCGGTGCACCCGTGCCAGTGGAAACGTCGCGTGACGCGCGATAGACCTTCTTCTCGCACATCACGTAGTCCAACCCCTCCATCTCGGCCGTCTCCTGGCAGTGGGCACGAATGCTCGTGCCCGCGTACTGCCAGAGCTTGCGCAAGACGGTCTTGTAGGCCGAGAACTGCGCATCGTCGACCGGCTCGGCAGTGGCACCCGGCGTGCGAGGGAAGGTCTTGGCGTAAATGTCGGCGTCGCTGACGCCGTCATCGACAATGTCTGATTCGGAGTTCACGACGACGTTGTCGCGCATGTAGGCGTAGACGAAGTTCTTCGCCGCCTCGTCGTCCGGCACGATCCGGCCGTTCTTGTCTTCCCGAGTCCAGCCCCGGGTCGCGTAGATCGCAATCCGGGCAACCTCTTCGGGGTCGACCTCGATGTCAGGAACATCGGTGACCTGGAAGGTGTAGCTCCCTGTCGGAGCCTCAAATGGGACGTCAGTCGCAGTGGACATGACTGCCTCTATTCTGCTCGCTGGACGTACCGACGGAATTTCCGGCGGTGGTAGCAGCGCAACGAGAGTGACGGTAAGCCATCGAGCCCCAAGTTGACAAGGGGCAACCAAACCCGGCGTGTCGGAGCGGCTACTTGTGGAGGATCACAGCGCTCTCCACCGCGCGAAAGTCCTGACGGTAGCGGCGAGACCCAGGATGGATCGCGGCCATCGTTCGCGGAACCTTGAAGTCGAGCCGCTCCCAGCTCGCCCAGCCGGCCCTCTCGCTCATGTCGCCGATCAACGCCGGCAAGTCCACGTGCACGTCCTTGTAGTAGGAGTCCTGCACGACCATCACCGCTGAGCGACCTGGCTTCACAACCCGCCGAAGCTCGGCCAGCGAGGTCCACATCCCGCCGAAGTACTGCAAGTAATACTTCTTGTAGTAGGTGGCCGACGCTTTCGACGAATGAGCCGCAACTTCGTCTATCAACGCTTTCGTCTTGCTGCCCCACCGCTCGGGCCCACCGTGGTCGGCTAACCCAAACATCGTAGGTGTGCCAATCATCGTGTCTCGCAAGCTCCGGACATCGTCGTGGGTCAAGCCCATGACCGCCAACTCCGGCAGCGTCGCCTTCACGTAGTCCAGCCTTGTGCAGTAAGGCGGCGAAGCAATTATCGCGTGCACGCTGTTTGCCTTGAGCGGCAATTTCGTTGAGGATGCTAGAGAAATACGCGTCGACACCCCGCTCGCCAGGTGCGAAGACAGCGGCTTCGGTAGGTTGTGGCTGGTAAGCCGCACCGCACTCACGAAGGCGGCATGTAGTTCTGATTTCCGCACGCCCAGCCTCCTGCCGGTTGGCTGCTTGATCCACGTCGGGTTCGACGGCACGTATCGATGTGCCAGCTGTCGCACGGCCCGAAACATTGCGACGTAGAACACCGACGCCAAGCCAGACTGCGGCAATGACGGATCGAATACGGGCGATACGTCCTGAGTGCTGGCGTCCACGAGGACGCAGTGGATCGCACGCTCAAGGGTGCGCAACTCATCCATAGACGTTGGCCCGAACCACAGACCGAGCACGTCGTCCGGGGACGCTTCCCAAGGCTGAGCCCGTGCATGCTCACAGATTTCGACAGCGAGCGGAACAAGACTGTCGGCGACGTCAGACGACAAGAGTCGTGCGCGCCCAATGAGGACTGCAACCGGGTTGATGTCGAACCCTGCCGCCGACAGTCCCGAAGCTGCGGCTGCTGCGGTCGTCGTCCCAGCACCGTTCCAGGGGTCTACGACTAGCCCAGTAGGCGGCACCTTGAGCCTGTGCAACATGTCCTCGACGAAGCCCTGGCTGTACCCGGCGTAGTACCTATAGTGCTGAGCTGATGCCTCGCCGAGCTTCGGGCTGCGCACGACAGCACACTATCGGTGACTACCGGAGATCAGAGATCTTCGACCGCGACACGCTCGGGGACCTCCCAGCACCGCGCTCAAAGCCAGGGCCACACACCCCCGGACCATGACGTGAGGCTAACCATGATGGCTACACGAGCCGGGCCCTCGCCGCCCGCTGGTCGCTACGCGAGGCGTTCAGGTCGGCAGTTGGCCGCCGGCCAGGAATGCCTGGACCTCGTCCCATCGCCCCGCCACAGCAGACACCTGCTGCTTCTCCAACTCTTCCTGGCGGAGAGATGCCTGCCACGACTGCTGGTCGATCATTGACGTAAGAGCATCGCGGAGCACGGCAGTGATCTGGGGTGGTGTCAGGGCATCTACCTCCCAACAGAAGGACGGATCCGCGAAGGCACTCGTCGTCATGTACCGCATGTACTTCGCCGCCCGGGAGTCGTTCATCTTGACCGGGTTGGGCGGCAGAGCCAGCGCAAGGATCTGATCCTGGTTGAGCGCGATCCGGCGGAACTCGACGCGGTGCATCAAGTCACTGACCTGAGCTGGACTGTGCCCATCTGCTTCGAGGTCGCCCCA
>JAVEDI010000101.1 GCA_030841035.1 Actinomycetota bacterium | reverse complement strand
TGCTGCACCTGGCCACGGAGGTCGCCGCACGCCGCGGGGAGCCCGCACCGGCACCGGTCGACGTGTGCCTGGTGGACGCCCGTGGGCCCGGCCACGGCCTGCCCAGCACCGAGGGCGACCGCGCCGCCGATCTCGCGCTGCGTACCGCGGGCCTGGTCCTCGACCCCGTCTACACGGCCAAGGCGTTGGCCGTGGTGCCGCAGGTCGCCGGCGACGCGCCCACGATCTTCTGGCACACCGGCGGCCTGCTCGACGCGGCCGCCGGGTTCCTCGGAAAGGTGAGCAGCACATGACTTCCGGCCACCGCCTCGGCCCGCTGCAGACCGGGCCCGCACCGGAGCTGGTCGCCTCCGGCTTCGCCCTGGAGAACGCCGACGCCCCCCTGCTGCACGACGGTCTCAACCTGGCCGACCTCGCGCACGTGCTCGACCTGCACTCCCGCGGTGTCGTCCCGGAGCACCCGGCCCGACGCCTGCTCGCCCTGCTGCTCGAGACCTGCGCGACGCCGCCGGAGGAGTTCCCGTACGACCCCGAGTACGGCGAGCCGTACAACAGCCGGGAGCGCTGGTTCACCTCGCGCATCGGCGACGACGCCGGCTGGCTGCACGCCGGCCGGCCGCGCCGCGAAGCTGTGCGCATCGCCTTGCGGCTGCACCTGCGCGGCCAGCTGGTGGACCTCATCGAGGCTGCGGCCGACCTGGCCGACACCATCGCGACCCGCGCCGCGGAGCACAGCCGCACCTGGCTGCCCGACCAGACCTACCTCCAGCACGCGCAGCCCTCCACCTTCGGGCACTACCTCCTGTCGTTCGGCTACCCGGTGCTGCGCGACGCCCGCCGGCTGCATGACGCGCTGGTGTGGACCAACACCAGCCCCGGAGGGGCCGGCTGTGTCAACGGCAGTCGGTTGCTCGACGACCGCGAGCCGATCGCCCGGATGCTCGGCTTCCAGGGCGTCATCGAACACACCCGCGACGCGATGTGGCAGACCGACGGCCTGGTCGACATGCTCGCCGGCGCCGCGAGCCTCGTGGGCACGCAGAGCAAGCTCGGCGAGGACCTGGAGATCTGGGCGAGCAGCGAGTTCGACTACGTCACCCTCGCCGACGGCTTCAGCCGGTCGAGCGTCCTGATGCCGCAGAAGCGCAACCCCTATGCGTTGTCCATCATCCGCGGCGCCTCCGGGACGCTGGTGGGTCGGCTCACCGGGTTCCTCGCCGTCATCAAGAGCCCCTCGGCACGCAGCGACAACCTCATCTACGCCTACGGCGAGGTGCCGCGCGCCCTCGACCTGGCCGTGCGCACGACCCGGTTGACCGACGGCGTCATCCGCACCCTGACGGTCAACGTCGCTCGGATGTGGGCCGCGCTGGAGTCAGGGTTCTGCCAGGCGACCGACCTCGCCGAGTACGTGATGCTGACCTGTGGCCTGGACTACCGCACGGCGTACCAGGTCGTCGGTGTGGCCGTGCGCACGGCGCACGAAGCCGGGCTGCGCGGCATCGACCTCGACGGGGAGATGCTCGACCAGGCCGCGCAGCAGTACGCCGGTCGCAGCCTCGGGCTGGCCGGCGTGGACCTGTCCGAGGTGCTCGACCCGCGCTGCATCGTGGCCACTCGGACCGCTGCCGGTGGCGCAGCCCCCGAGGTCGTCGAGGCGATGGCGGCCTCCTGCTCCGAGCAGGCCGCCGGGCTGCGCAGCGCCGCTCGCGCCGCTCGCGCCGGGTTCGCCGAGTCCGAACGAGTGCTGAGCGAAACGGCGGCGGCACTGGCCGCACGCCCCGGCGAGAAGGACGACGATGAGCATTGAGGCGATCGACCTGCCCGACGACGTCGGTGTCGTCAACGTGGGCCTGCCGTTGTTCGGTGCCGCGGTCGCCGCGCAGGGACGTCCGTCGGTGCAGGTCGACTGGCGGATCCCGGCCGGCGGCGATCCGCGCGCGGTGGCGGCGCTGCGCCGGCTCAGCGGGTCGCACACCGCCCAGGTCGACGCGGCGAACGCGGAGGTGGTCCGGCGGCTGGACACCGGCGTGCCGATGCTCGTCGGCGTACGCCCGGCGGGCGAGGTCCTGCCGCAGCTCTCCGGCCGCGCCCTGCTGCATCCCGGCCCGGCCATCGAGCTCGAGCAGGTCTGCGACCCGCTGCGCCGCTCGATGCGCATCACCGTCGTCGCCGAAGGCTGGTGCCGGACGGTCGAGGAGGCCGATGCCTTGCTCGAGTCCGGCGAGGTCACGCTGCTGGCCGCCAACACGGCGGGGGCCGTGGCTCCGATGGCCAGCGTGGTCGCAGCCAGCACCCCCGTCTGGGTCGTCGAGCTGGATGCGGAGGGTGAGCGGCTGACCGCCTACGCGCCCGTGGGACAGGGGTCAGGCGACGTCGCCTGGTTCGGCCGCGAGACACCCGCCGCCCTCGAGCGGCTGACGCTGCTGCGGGAGGCGGTCACGCCGGTCCTGTCGGACGTGATCGCCGAGAGCGGACCGGTGGACGTGTTCTCGCTCGCGGCGCAGGCGGTCGCGATGGGCGACGACGTCCACGTCCGGACCCAGGCCGCCACCAACCTGCTGCTGCGCCAGCTGCTGCCCGCCCTGGTGGGCACCAAGCACCCTCGGGCCGTGGAGGTGGCCCGGTACCTGTCCGCCAACCACCTCCTGTTCCTGACGCTCGCGATGGCAGCGGCGCGCACGCTGACCGCCTGGGCGGGAGCGGTCGCGGGGTCCTCGGTGGTCACCACGATGGCACGCAACGGCACGGAGTTCGGGGTGAGGCTCTCGGGAGACAGCCAGTGGTTCCTCGCTCCCGCACCCAGCGTCGGGCGCGCTGTCTACCACCCCGGGCGAGGCGCGGCCGACGGCGCTGCGGACATCGGTGACAGCGCCGTGCTCGAGCTGGTCGGGCTCGGTGGTGCCGCCGCAGCCGGCTCACCCGCCGTCGGTCAGCTCGTCGGCGGCATGCACGAGGCGGGCGCGCTGACTGCTGAGCTGGAGCGTGTGTGCGTCGCCCGCTCCACGCGCTTCACCCTGCCGACCCACGGCGGACGCGGCACGCCGCTCGGTGTCGACGTACGCAAGGTGGTGGAGCACGGCATCACTCCCAAGGTGACCACCGGCATCCTGCACATCAGTGACGGCAGCGGTCAGATCGGTGCCGGAGTAGCGGACGCGCCGATCGAGTGCTTCCGTGACGCGCTGTTCGACCTCGACGCCCGAGTGGCGCGCTGACTCAGCCGGGTGCCGGCGCCCGGAAGACCGTGACCGCCGGGGCGCGGTCGAGGGTGTTGGAGACGTAGCAGACGCGTCGGGCCGGCTCGAGCAGCGGAGTCAGCTGGTCGGCGTCCGCGGTGGTGGAGACGACGAGCTCGAGGGCCGCGAACCGCGGACCCGCGTAGGTGCCGGTGGCCGTCACCTCCAGGTCCGGCAGCTCGAAGCCGCGCTTCCTCGCCGCCCAGGTCAGGGCGAGGGCATAGCAGGACGCCAGCGACGCGAGGAACAGGTCCGTGGGCATCGGGCCGAGCCCCGTGCCTCCCGCACTGGGCGGCTCGTCGACGACGAGCTCGTAGCCACCGGCGTCGACGTCGCAGCGCCAGCCGCCGCGCCAGCGGGCGACGGCGCTGTTGGTGCCGCCGCGCTCAGTGGTGGCCGTGACCGTGTCCCCCGCCGTGGTCGTGCTCATGCCCGTGGTCGTGGCCGTGGTCGTGACCCGGGGGTCGTACGGCGAACTGCGCCGATCGCGCCGACACGTCCTGGGGAGCGACCAGGTGGCTGGCGGCGAGCTCCTGCTCCAGCGCCTCGAGCCAGCAGCGGTAGTAGCTGAAGCCCTGACCGTGCGGGTGGGCCCGCTCCCACGAGGAGATCCGGGTGATCAGCCGCTCGCGGAACGCGTCGTAGGAGATCGCACCCCGGTCGACCAGCGCCATCGTCAGCCCGAACGCCCGGCCCTGCCAGGGCTCGTCGAAGACCAGCTCCCCGTTGCTGCGAGGCGGGGCGGCCGGACCGTCCACGTCGAGGGCGAGCGTCGGGGTGGTCACGGTGCGGCCACCTTCGTGACGCCGACCATGGCATCGCGGGTGACCAGCGCAGCGAGGTCCTCCTCGGACAGCGACTCGGTCCCGGCTGGGCGCTCGGGCAGCACCAGGTAGCGGACTTCGGAGCTCGAGTCGTGAACCCGCACCTCCACGTCCGGCCCGAGGTCGGTCCCCCACTCGCGCAGCACGGCACGCGGCTCCCGGACGACCCGCGAACGGTAGGCCGGGTCCTTGTACCAGGACGGTGGCAGGCCCAGGACCGGCCACGGATAGCAGGAGCACAGGGTGCACACAACGACGTTGTGCACCGAAGGCGTGTTCTCGAGCACCACCATGTGCTCACCCTGCGGCCCCTTGAATCCGAGCTCGGCGATGGCCGCCGTGCCGTCGACCAGCAGCCGTTGCTTGTAGTCGGGATCGGTCCACGCCTTGGCCACGACCTTCGCGCCGTTCATCGGCCCGACGGCGGTCTCGTAGGTGCGGATGAAGGTCTCGATCGTGGCGGTGTCGACCAGGCCGCGCTCGAGGAGCAACGACTCGAGCGCCTCCTCCCGCAGGGCCGGGTCGAGCGCGTCGTCTGCGTCGGTCATCACACCTTCTCCAGGTAGGGCTCGAACAGGTCGACCGTCAGCGAGAAGCTCTCGCTCTCCTCGCCCCACAGCTCCCGCGCGTCGTACTCCACGCTGTACACGTGTCGGGGGTCCTCGCCGATGAAGTGCGCGGCCGTGTCCGGCAGGACCTGCCCTGGCAGCAGGGCAGCCACCGTGCCCACGCGGCCCCGGATATAGGCGGGCAGGCGGGTGTGGCCCGCGGCGGCGTCGCTGGTCGCTCGGACCCGGTCGCCCACCGCGAAGGCACGCGGGCTCTCGATCGTGCGCAGGTTGCCGCCGCCGCCGGTCGGCATCGACGGCTTGTTCGGCTCGGGGTCGGCCGGTTCCGTGACGTTCTCGCCGCGTAGCGCCCGCGCCCGCGCCTCGACCGCACCGGGAGCCAGGATGCCGCTGTCGGTGAGCAGGATCTCGGCACTGGCGAGCCAGCGGCCGTAGTACGTCGCCAGGTACTCGCGTTCGGGCACCCGCTCGAGGGCGTGCCGGAAGGCGTGCAGGTTCGAGGAGGTTGCCGCCCGGTTGGCCAGCAGCGTGACCGCGAAGGCACGTGCCTCCCACTCGTGGGGGAACACGGCCTCCTCCGGGTCGATCCGCGGCAGCGGACCGAAGAACCTGGTGTCACCGCCCATGTCAGCCACACCGTCCATGTCGCCTCCAGGTGCTCGAGGGAGACCGGGAGCACGACGGTCTGCCGCGTGGGCGGACCGTCGTACCCGCGGTGTCGAAGGTCAGACGGTCAGACGGTCCACGTCTGCATGACCAGCGCGCCCTCGCGGCGTGCCGTCAGGTTGGCGTCGAGCACGTCGAGCGGGTTGATGGGCTTGACGCCCTCGATCATGTCGATCTCACGCATGCCGTAGAGCGCGGCTGCGGAGAAGCGACAGGCGTAGACGTGGCCACCCTCATCCATGAACGTCTGGAGCTGCTTGTTGTAGCCGAGCGCACCGGGGAAGGCCTCGGCGCCCACCGTCGGGTAGCCGCGGGTCGCCGACGCCATCAGCGAGCCCGGGCCGTAGAGAACGAGGCTGGTGTCGAAACCCTTCCGGTTGAGCCGGGTCATCGTCAGCATGTTGACCAGGCCTACGGAACCCTCGAAGGGCACCGTGTGCATGAAGACGTAGGCCTTCTCACCAGGCTCAGCCTGGATGTCCTCGAAGACCTTGTCCTCGTAGTCGACGATGGCGTCGCCCTTCGAGACCCTCTCGCCCACGATCTTTGCCATGTTCGAACTCCCTCTTCCCTCTGGTGTTGCTCGATTGGGATCGCCCGACTGGACGGTCGCCACGGTGGTGGAGCGGATGAAGCGCCGGGTCTTCGATGTTCAGACAGCCGGCCCCCCGGTGGGGGTGCGGGGGGTCCACTTCTGACGATGACTACCGGGCATCATCGTCATGACCTTCATCCGCAGCTTCCACGGCAGCCGGTGGTAGATGGGCGCGTAGACCTTCTGCCAGAACACGTCGACCCCGGTCGGTCGCGGCGGCGGTGTGACTGCGTAGCGTTTCGCGACGTCCCGCTGCGCGGCAGTGAGCAGCTGCTTCTCCGACACGTTGCGGATCCACCGGGTCAAGGCCATGTCAGGTGTCCAGCTGGGAGAGGGCATTCTGCGCCGCGAGCGCGATCGGCTCGTTGAGGGCACCGATCGGCGGCGAGTAGACGTTCTCCATCGTCGCCAGGTCGCGCAGCGTGATGCCGGTGCGCACGGCCATCGCGAGGAAGTCGGCTCGTTCCTTGATGCCCTCGCCGCCGACCATCTGTGCCCCGATCAGCTTGAGCGTGCCGGGCTGGGCCAACAGCTTGACCTTCACCGGCTTCACATCGGGGTAGTAGCGGGCCCGGGAGATGCCCTGGGCCACGCCCATGACGAACGGGATGCCCAGCGCCGTCGCGAGGGTCTCGCTGAAGGAGACGCCACCGATCATCCACTTGCCGGCCACCAGCCCCCACGGGACGTAGACGGGCTGGTAGGTCCGGGTGCCCCCGGCCGCGTTGACGCCGGCCACCTTGCCCTGGCTGTAGGCGTGGCTGCCCGACAGCCCCTGGATGGGAATGTTGGAGACGCCGTGCGGCACCTCGATGCAGTCACCGGCAGCCCAGACGTCCTCGACCGAGCTCGCCATCGACTCGTCGACGATGAACCCGCCGGCGCTGCCGACGGCCAGGCCCGCGGCGGCGCCCAGCTCGGTGTTGGGCTCCTTGTGCGTGGCGACGACGACGAGCTGGCAGGCGATCTCGCCGTCGGAGGTCTGCACGGCACGGACCGCGCCGTTCGCGTCGCCGAGAATCGCCTCGAGCTTGGTGTTGAAGTGCAGCTTCGCGCCCATCTCGACCCAGGAGTCCTCGACCGGCTTGGCGATGTCGGGGTCGGTGGCCATGGACAGGGCCCAGGGGCTCGGATCGACCAGGTGGGTCTCGATGCCGCGGTGGCACAGTGCGGTGACCATCTCCAGGCCCAGCGGACCGGCCTCGAGCACGACCGCACTCGTGACGCTGTCGAGCGTCTTGTCCCGCTCCATCGCCTCACGGATGTTCTTCATGTAGTAGAGGCCGGTGAGGTCGGCCCCTGCTACGTCGGGCGTCCCGTAGTTCCACCCGCTCGCGACGATCAGCTTGTCGTAGGGAACCGGCTCGCCGTGCACCGTCACCGTCTTCGACGCGGTGTCGTAGGCACTGACGTGCGTCTCGTAGCGGATGTCGATGCCCTGCTCGACGTACTGCTGCTTGCTGCCGAGGAAGAGCCGCTCGAAGTCGGGGATCTCGCCGCCGTGGACGTAGGGGATGCCGCACGGGCTGTACGCCGCGTCCTGGTAGTCGGTGAAGACGATGACCTCGGCGCTGGGATCGGTGCCCTTGGCGGCGCCCGCCGCGCCGATCCCGGCTGCGCCGCCGCCAATCACGACGATGCGCTGGGGCATATGAGGGTTCCCTCCATCGGCCGGGCAAGCCCGAAACGTCCACGTTGACCATGACGGACGGGTCATCCACTATGTTGTACAACCGGTCGTCCGCAGTCAAGCGCGAACGATCAAGGGTGGTTCCCCGACCATGGAGAATCACCGGCTGGGGCCGTGCACGATGCTTGCGCACGCGCCCACCACGGCCGGCCCTGGCATCGAGGAGACCCACATGACCGACGACGTCAGCACCATCGTCTCGGCCATCGGTCCCAAGGTCAGGCGCCTGCGCAAGGAGGCCCGGCTCTCTCTGCAGCAGCTCGCGGAGATCAGTCAGGTGTCGGCCGCGGCGATACACAAGATCGAGCAGAGCGGCATGACCCCGACCATCACCACCTTGCTCAAGGTCGCCGGCGCGCTCGGCCGCCCGGTGAGCTACTTCGTCGACGAGGAAGAGGTGTCCTCGGACCCGACGGCCTACACGCCCGAGGCCGAGCAGTCGCGGATCCTGACCTCCCACACGGGGATCGACCTGGCCGGCATCACCGGGGCGTACGGCCGCTTCCTGCTCGCCGGCGCAAGGGCCACCGTTGTTCCCGGCGCCAGCAGCGGCGACACTCCACTCGAGCACCCCGGCGAGGAGCTGGTCTACGTGCTCGAAGGCCAGCTGGAGTTCGTGGTCAACGGGCGCGTCTTCGTCCTGGGACACGGCGACGCCCTGCACTTCCGTACGGTCCAGCCGCACGCGTGGCGTAACCCTGGCAAGAACGACGCCGTCGCGCTGTGGATGGCCCTGCGGCCCCAATAGCCCACCCCTTGGAGGCACACATGAGCAGCTACTCCCCCCCGACGTCGGCGGCGACGCCGGTGGTCATCACCGTCTCTGCGTCGGCGCGCTGGCTTCTCGGAGCGGCGCTGTTCGCGCTCGTCCTGTACTACTTCATCGGGCTCGACCAGGGCGCGGTGTCCGTGTTCGGCAGTGACACGCATGTGCACGAGTTCGTCCACGACGCCCGGCACTTCCTCGGCTTCCCCTGTCACTAGCCACGTCACGTGGAGAAGAAGCTGATCCTGCGCGGCGCCCTGGCCGGCGCGATCGCCGGCCTGCTCTCGTTCCTGTTCGCCCGCATCTTCGCCGAGCCGCAGATCCAGGCCGCCATCAGCTACGAGAGCGCGCGCGAGGCCGCTCAGGGGGCCCTGGACAAGGCCGCCGGCCTCCCCATGTCGCACGGGGATCACGAGGTGTTCAGCAGGGCCATCCAGGCGAACGTCGGTGTCGGTGTCGGCATCATCCTGTTCGGTACGGCGATGGGCGCACTGTTCGCGGTCGGCTATGCGATCTGCCTCGGACGCACCGGCGACGTACGTCCCAGATCGCTCGCGATGCTCGTCGCCCTGGCCGGCTTTCTCGGCTTCTACCTGGTGCCGTCCCTGAAGTACCCCGCGAACCCACCCTCGATCGGGCACGGGGAGACGATCCAGCAACGTACGTCGCTGTACCTGCTGATGGTGTTGTTCTCGTTGATGTTCCTCGTCGCTGCCGTGTGGCTCGGGCAGCGCCTGCAGGACCGCCTCGGCAACTGGAACGCCGCGTTGGCCGCCGGGGCAGCGTTCGTGGTCGCCATCGGGATCGTGATGCTGATCCTGCCGTCGTTCGGTGAGCTCGCGTCCAACCGGGCGAGCTACGGCGACCTTGCCACCGAGACCCCTCAGCCGCTGAAGGGCGCCGACGGTGCGATCGCCTTTCCCGGCTTCCCCGCGGACACGCTGTACGCCTTCCGGGTGTACTCGGTCGCCGCTCAGGCAATCCTGTGGAGCGCGATCGGTCTGATCTTCGCACCTATGGCCGACCGGCTGCTGGAACCGGCCCGCGACCACCGACCGGGCGGCGAGCGGGTCACCCGTTGAGCCCGGGTGCTCCCTTGGACAGCAGTACGCAGTCGCCGCACGTGCCGCCGCCGGGGAGCCGGTAGAACAGGCAGCAGTTGTTGCGGCGGAAGGAGGGCTCGCTCCCGGCCGCACCGGCATCGACGTACCGTCCGGTGCCGGCCAGCGACCCCCTGCTCAGCAGGCTGGCCGCGAGCTGCGTCGCCCGCGCCGCGAGGTCGGGCCGAGCCACGCCAATCATCGTGGCCGCGCCCGCGACAGAGGAGGCGACGTTGCCCCACAGCACCCGCGGCGAGAGGCGGAACTCGCGTCCTGCGGCGCCGGCGAGGGGGCTGACCGTCGTCGTGACGACGTGGTCGTACAGCAGGTGGGCCAGGTCGTCGGAGGTGCTCCCGTGGCGCGCTCGACCGCCCGTCACGGCGATGGGGGTCGGTCCGCCATCGACCGGGCGCCAGCGCACGTCGCCGGCCGCGATCAGCGGCACCGTGCCGGTCACCACCGCGGCGCCGAGCGCGGGTGAGACCAGGCGGGCGGCGAGCCCGAGGAACCAGATGGATGCAGCCGGGCGCTCGGCGACCGCCGCGGCGGGGAGCCCGCACCGGTCGGCCAGCAGTGACCGGGTGACGGCCACGCGGTCGCGCATCCGGCCCGGCTCGTCCACCAGTGCGGCGAGCTCGAGCCAGCCCGGCTCGTCAGCGGCAACCTCGACCGAGAAGTACGGACCCAGCGCGCCGGCCGCGCCCAGGGCCCCAGCGGTGCAGACCACCGGCTCAGGCTGTCACACCCGCGCTGATTGGCGTTGCGCCTGGCCGCCCCGTCGGCGCCCCGGGTCGGCGCCTCAGGGTGGTGGGCCCGGGGTGGTGGCGCCCGGGGTGGTGGCGGCCGGGTGGCGCCCCGGGTGGTGATCGTGAAGGTGCATCGGGGTGGTGATCGTGAGGGGATTCGGCACGGAATGGGTGCCGATCGGCCTCACGATCACCGGTGGGGGGCCCGCCGTCGGGGCCCGGCCGTCGGTTGCCCGCCGCCGGCGTCGGCGCCCCGTCGGCGCCCCAGGTCGGCGCCCCGGGTGGTGATCGTGAGGGGATTCGGCACGGAATGGGTGCCGATCGGCCTCACGATCACCGGTGGGGGGGGGGGTGGCGCCGCCGGTGGAGGGGGGCGGCGGTCAGACGTGCTCGGGAACCGCCGTACGCTCGCTCGGCTCGACCCGGGTCAGCCGGCGCTGGCGCCGCCAGAGAGCGACACCGACCAGCACGGCGCCGCCCAGCCCGACCAGGACGAAGCCGTAACCGAGGTAGCGGAAGAGCGGGTTGCCCGGCTGCCAGCGCAGCGTGCCCTGCACGGCGATCGCCGTGGTCCCCACCGACATCGGCACGGTCCACCGCTTGATCAGGTGCGGTGAGGCCGGGTCCTTGTCCACGACCGCGGGCCGCCCGTTGCCCATCCAGTGGATGCGGTGGTCGTGGAACTGCGCCACCGGCTTGGCGGAGATCTTCTTCCAGACGGGGGTCGCCTTGGCGTCGGCGTTCGCCGGGACCTCACCGATGGTGAGCTCTTGGTTGAGGTACGTCGCCGGCGACAAGGTGTTCTGCCAGACGCCCTGTGAGGAGACCTTGAGGTACGGCTCGTGCTCGTAGCCCTCCACCACGACCGGCGACGCCGAGGTGTTGCGCACCCGGATGAAGCTGCCGTCCGGCGACGCGGTCACCCTGAGGCCAGGAACTGCCGGGGTCACCGCGGTGAGGCGGGTGCGGTAGTTCGCGAGGGTGTCGTGGGCGGAGGCAGGCACCGCGAGGGCGACGACGCTGGTCAGGCCCAGCACGCTGACGGCCATGACCTGGGCGAGCAGCCCGCGCACCGACAGTCGCCCGCGAGAACGCCCAGGCTCGGAGGTTGCCCTGGTCACCCGGCCGAGCAGGTTCATCGTTGTCGCCTCTCTGCACCGGGCGCGAGACCCGTCCCCACGCGGCCGTCGAGGCCGCCCCTGACCTCCATAGTCCCTTCCCGCGGCGATCCAGTTCCCGAAATCGACAATTGGCCCGTTGGGTGGGCCGCGGGGGGCCCGAAGGGACTAGCCGGACCAACCGTTCTGCGGCTTTCGCGATGTTGAGGCGCTCCCTACCGTGGAGAGGTGGATGAGGCGACGCAGCTCGCGCTGCGGGCCAAGGGGGGCGACGACGCCGCGATGGCGGAGTTCGTGCGCGCGACCCAGGCCGACGTATGGCGGCTGTGCGCGTACCTCGCGGACCGCGCGAGCGCGGACGACCTCACCCAGGACACCTACCTGCGCGCCTTCCGCTCGCTGCACACCTTCCGCGGCGACTCCTCGGTGCGCTCCTGGCTGTTGACCGTGGCCCGCCGCGTGGTCGCCGACGAGATCACCCGGCGGCAGCGATACCGCCAGGTGTTCGCACCCCAGGCCGACCCGGGCGAGGGCCCGACGACGGCCGACCACGCCGAGGCGCACGGCACCCGTGCCCTGCTGGCCCTTCTCGCCGAGGATCGCCGGGCCGCTTTCGTGCTCACCCAGCTGTTGGGCTACTCCTACGCCGAAGCCGCCGAGGTGTGCGGCTGCCCGGTGGGCACCATCCGGTCGCGAGTGGCCCGGGCGCGCGAGGACCTGCTGCCGCACGTCAGCGACCGGCGCCAGGCCGGCTGAGCCACCCGCGCGAGGGGCGCCCCGCCCCGCGACCGGCTCCCGAAGGCGCCGGTCGCGAGCCGCGGCAGCCCGACCTCAGATCCGGGACATGTCCCGGCCGGCACCCACGGGCGAGGCGGACCTGCGCCGCAGCGCGGCCGCCCCGGCGGCGCCGGCGAGCAGGCCGACGATGAGCGCGGCGATGGCCAGGCCGATGGCCAGGTTCACCGAGGAGCTGCTGGCGGTGTCGGCCGCCTGGGCCGTGGTGGCGGCCGGTTTCTTGGCGGGCGTGTGGGTGCCCGCGGCGCCTGTTGCCGCGCTGTCGGTGCCCTCGGCGGTGGCCGGCGTGAGCGTCAGAGTGGGGGCGGGATGCTCCGGCTCCGCGCCGCTGGCCGAGGGCAGCTCGATCCACCGCACGACCTGGCCGTCGGAGTAGGTCTGCAGCGCCTTGAACGTCATCGACTTCGCGGTGGGCAGCGGCCCGGCGGACACGTCGAACTCGTCGAACTCCCCGGGCTTGATCGCCGAGGCGGCGGAGTCGGCCGTCCAGGTGATCGTCGACACGTAGTCGGTCACCTGACCGTCGTCGGTGGTGATCGGCTTGGCCAGCTTCGCCTTGACGGTGGTGAAGCTCCACCCCGGGTGCGGCTTGATGGCCACCGAGCCGAGCGGGTTGTCACTGGGGAAGAGGACCTCGACCTTGGTGGTGTTGGCGTTGTCCGTCTCGTTGGGCACGCGGAAGCTGAGCTTCGTGAAGCCGCCCTGAGTGGCCGTGGCCGGGTTGACGGTGACATGGGCGAGAGCTGGAAGGGTCGAGCCGACGATCGACACGGCGACGACTGCCGCACCCCCCAGCAGCCGAAGTCCGGTGCGGGACATGGCCGCCTCCTTTCCGAGCCGCCGTACTTCGGCGGTCCTGCCGCAGTAGTGAGCAGCAGTGCCGGGATAGTTCCTGGACTTCCTGGTCGTTTGCGGGGAACTTCGGCGGCTTCCGGGCGGACTATGGCTGCGTGAGATGTGATGTAGCGCGCGAAGCGGTGTCGGCAACGTTGGACGGCGAGGACCCCGGCGGTGACCTCGCGGCGGTGCTGCGCCATCAGGCGACCTGCGCCGAGTGTGCTGTCTGGGCCCGCACCTGGCACGCCGCGGCGAGCCGCACCCGCATGGTGACCGCCGAGCCGGTGCCCGACCTCACCGACCGGATCGTGGCCGCCGTCGTCGCGGACCGCGCGACCGCGCGACGCCGCCTGCACCTGCCGACCCGGCTCGCCCTCGTGCTGGTGGCCATGGCCCAGCTCGTCGCCACCACACCGTTCCTGCTCTTCGGTCACGACCAGGCCGCGCCGGTCCACCTCGCCCGCGAGCTGGGCTCCTTCGGTGTGGCCGTGTCGCTCGGGCTGCTCGTCGCCGCCGCCTGGCCCAGCCTGGCGGCAGGTTCGTTGCCGGTGCTCGCCGCCTCCGGCGGCCTGCTGGCCGTGACCGCCGGGTTGGACATCGCCGCGGGGCGGGCCGACGCGATAGCCGAGCTGCCGCACCTGCTGCCCTCCGTGGGCGTCCTGCTCCTGTGCCGGCTGGCCATGACCTGGACGCCGCCGACCGACGGGTCGTCGGTCAACCGGGTCGGCCCGGCGCTGCGTCACCTCGCCGCGCGGCTCGTCGCCCCGCTTCAGCACCGCCCCAGCCTGGGCCTGCACGTCCTGCACGCGGTGAGCGGCGTACGTCGCCTGGGCGCGGTCGCCGTGCTCGCCGCCGGCATCGCCGTCGCCGCCGCGGTCCCGGCGGCTGCCCACGCCACTCTCGAGTCCAGCACCCCGGCCAGCGGCACCGTCGTGACCCAGGCCCCGTCGACCCTCGCGCTGCACTTCGACGAGACGGTCAGCGTGGTCCCGGGGTCCATCAAGGTCGTCGGCCCCGACGGCAAGCGGGTCGACGACGGCCAGGCCCGGCACCCGGGCGGGCGCGGCGCCGACCTGGCGGTGGGCCTGCAGCAGAGGCTGGCGGGCGGCAGCTACCTGGTGGCCTGGCGGGTGGTCTCCGCCGACTCGCACCCGGTCAGCGGAGCCTTCGTCTTCTCGGTCGGTGCCGCCGGCCCCACGGCGAGCAAGGCGGCGCTGCAGAGCACGTCGAGCGCGCCGGTCGGCTGGCTGTTGGGTGCGGCGCGGTTCCTGGGCTACGCCGGTCTCGCGCTGCTCGGCGGTGGGGTGCTGTTCCTGCTCGCCTGCTGGCCGGCCGGCTGGTCGCTGCGCCGCGCCGGGACGGTGCTGGCCGCCGGCTGGCTCTCGCTGACGGTGGGAACGGCTGTCGCGCTGATCGGCAAGGGCGCCTACGACGCCGGGGCCGGGCTGTCCGCGATCGGGCGGCCGTCCTTGCTGCGCGAGGTCCTCGCGACGCCGTACGGGCAGGCTTTGCGCCTGCGCCTCGTGGTGCTGGTCCTCGTGCTGATGTGGTGGGCGTGGCGCGGGCGGCTGCGTGCCGTGCGGCCGGCCTGGCCGGTGGCGGGCGCGGCCCTCGCGGTCGCGTTGCTGCTCAGCTTCGCCCAGTCCGGTCACGCGAACGCCGGGAGCCAGCGCCCGCTGGCGCTGGCCAGCGACGCCCTGCACCTCGCGGCGATGGCGACCTGGCTCGGCGGCCTGGTCATGCTGGGCCTGGTGCTGCTGGCGGCGAGCGGGCCGACCGATGCCGGTAGGGCGGTCTCGCGGTTCTCGCGGGTGGCCGCCGGGTCGGTCGGTGTCCTGGTCGTCACCGGTACGTACCAGTCGTGGCGGCAGGTGGGTTCCTTCGCCGCGCTGCCGGCGACGACGTACGGGCGGCTGCTGCTCGTCAAGCTGGGCCTGGTCGTCGCGGTCCTCGTCGCCGCTGGCCTGTCACGGGCGTGGGTGCGCCGGCACTACCGGGCGCTGCCCGTGGTGCATGCGAGCGTCGACGCCGACCGGCACACCGCACCCGCGGCGCCGCAGGTGACGGCGGGCCGGCGCGAGCTGTCGGTGCTGCGTCGCAGCGTCGGCGCGGAGCTGCTGCTGGCGGTCGTGGTGCTCGCGGTGACGGCCGCCCTGGTGGCGGTGCAGCCGGCCCGCTCGGCCTACCGACCGTCGGTCGATGCCAACGTGCGGCTCGGCCCCGTCACGGCCCAGGTGTCCGGGGTGCCGACCGGTACCCGCCACATGGACCTGCACCTGTACACGTTCACGCGGGCCGGTGAGCCGACGGCGCCGGCCGAGGTGACCGCCGAGCTGCGGCTGCCCGCCCAGAACCTCGGTCCGCTGCGCGTGCCGCTGCAGCCGGCCGGGCCCGGGCACTGGCTGGCCACCGTCGACGTACCGCTGCGCGGTGACTGGGACTTGCAGGTGACCGCACGGACCAGCGAGTTCGACAGCTACTCGGGCAGCGTGACGCTGCCGTTGCGCTGACGGCCCGGAGCTAGCCGGCGTCCGGCCCCGACTGCGCGGCCTTGTCCACCTTGGCGGCCTGCTCGTCGGAGACCTGCTCGGTGGTCGGCGCGACGTCGGTCACCTCGGCGGCCGGCGCGTCCGCCGCGTCGGCACGAGCCTCGTCCGGCGACGCACCGGCGGGGTCGTCGGCGACCGGTACGACGCGCGGTGCGGTGCCCGGGCTCGGCGCGGCCGACACCCAGGGCTCCGGCCGGTTGGCGTTGGCCTGGGCGTTCCACGCCTTCCAGCCCGCCACGGCGGCACCGATCACGCCGGCCAGCAGGAAGAGCCGTCGAACCCGGTGGCGGCGCGGCTTGGGCGCCTCGATCTCACCCTTGAGCGCGGCCAGCGCCGCCGTACCGCGCGACCTGGCCTCCTCCCGGGCCGGCTCGCTCGCGGCCAGCGCCGCCGTGACGGCGCCCGCCACCTTGGGCAGCACGTCCTCCTTGACCCTGGACACCGCCGGTTCGACCCGCGGCGCGGCCCACTCTCGCGCGGCCTCGACCTTGGGTGCGGCCCAGTCGCGGGTGCTCTCGGCTGTGCGCAGCGCGGTCTCGCGAGCGTCGGAGGCGATCGGCGCGACCTTCTTGTTCGCACGACGGGCCTTCTTGCGACTCTCCTTGCGGAGCGTGGTCAGAGCAGGCACGGGAACCTCCAGTGAGCGGGGCACGGCAGGGGCCGTCACGCGGTGTGTCGTTCTCATCATGCGTCATGCGCGGATGCACGGTCATGCGGGTCCTGCCCACCCACCCCCCGCCGAAACGCTCCCGCCGCGGCGCCGGACGGCGTCGTACGTCGGTGCCGCGGGCTGCGCCGTACGCGGGAACGGCCACCGGGAGCGGGGCGTTGTGCCGTGACAGGATGGGCCGGACGAGACCCGTGCCGATCGCGGCGCACTCAGCCCAGAGAGGACCGTCGTGGCCGACGACCTGTACGCAACCCTGAAGACCAACCAGGGCGACATCGAGGTGAAGCTCTTCCCCGACCATGCGCCCAAGACGGTGGCCAACTTCACCGAGCTGGCCGAGGGCAAGCGCGAGTGGAAGCACCCTCGCACCGGCGCCACGACGAGCGACCCGCTCTACGACGGCACCGTCTTCCACCGGGTCATCAGCGGCTTCATGATCCAGGGCGGCGACCCGCTGGGCACCGGTACCGGCGGCCCCGGCTACAAGTTCGCCGACGAGTTCCACCCCGAGCTGCAGTTCGACCGCCCCTACCTGCTGGCCATGGCCAATGCCGGGCCCGGCACCAACGGGTCGCAGTTCTTCATCACCGTGGGGCCCACGCCGCACCTCAACCGTCGCCACAGCATCTTCGGTGAGGTCGCCGACGCCGACAGCCGCGCGGTCGTCGACCGCATCGCCGCCACGCCGACCGGCAGCATGGACCGGCCCGCCGAGGACGTGGTCATCGAGTCCGTGGTGATCGAGCGGCGACCCTCCTGAGCGGGGCACTGCGGACGTCATGACCGAACCGACCGACCCGCCCGTGGCCGGTGAGCAGGAGACCACCACCTGCTATCGCCATCCCGACCGCGAGGCTCACATCCGGTGCACGCGGTGCAACCGGCGGATCTGCCCCGACTGCATGATCGACGCGTCCGTCGGCTTCCAGTGCCCCGAGTGCGTGCGCGAGGGCAACAAGGACGTGCGGCACGCCCGTACGCCGTTCGGCGGCGCCCTCAGCGGCAAGGGCGGCCATGTCAGCAAGATCCTGATCGGCATCAACGTCGCGGTCTTCCTCGTGCAGCTGGCCTCCTCCGGCTTCACGGCCCGGTTCGAGCTCATCGGCGCGTTCCCTCCCCCGCCGAACCAGCCGTTCACCGGGGTCGCCGACGGCGAGTACTACCGGCTGCTGACGGCAGCGTTCATGCATGGCGGCTACCTGCACATCGCGATGAACATGTACGCGCTGTACCTGTTCGGGCCGCCGCTCGAGGCGGCGCTCGGGCGGCTGCGGTTCCTCACCGTCTACCTCGTGGCGGCGGTCGGCGGCACGGCGGTGTCCTACGCCTTCAGCTCCCCGGACCAGAGATCGCTGGGTGCCTCCGGAGCCGTGTTCGGCCTGCTGGGCGCCTTCTTCGTGGTCAACCGGCGGCTGGGCCGGGAGACCTCGGGGCTTCTGGTGCTGCTGGCCATCAACTTCGCCTTCGGCTTCGTCGCCCAGGGCATCGACTGGCGGGCGCACCTGGGCGGGCTGATCGCGGGCGGTCTCACGGCGCTGGCCTTCGCCTACGCCCCGCCGTCCCGGCGCACGGCCTTCCAGGCGGCCGGCGCGGCCGTCGTACTGCTGGGCATCGTCGCCCTCGTCGCGTGGCGGACCATGCAGCTGACGTAGCATCAGCTGACCTACTCGTCGGTAACGTGAGGTGGTCCCGATGGCGCACGCGCGCGACGCGGTGATCGTCGATGCGGTGCGTACGCCGGTGGGCCGGCGCAACGGCGGCCTCGCGGGAGTGCACCCGGTCGACCTGTCGGCGTACGCCCTCGAGGCACTGGCGGAGCGCAACGGCCTCGACCCGGCGCTCGTGGAGGACGTCATCTGGGGCTGCGTCTCGCAGACCGGGGAGCAGGCCGTCAACGTCGCCCGCAACGCGGTGCTCGCCGCAGGCTGGCCGGAGGACGTCGTCGGCGTGACCATCGACCGGCAGTGCGGGTCGTCGCAGCAGGCGGTGCACTTCGCGGCGGCCGGGGTCATCGCCGGGCAGTACGACGTCGCGGTCGCGGGCGGGGTCGAGTCGATGAGCCGGGTGCCGATGCTCGCCACGGCGACCCAGGGGCCGGGGTTGCCGTTCGGCCCGCGGATGACCGCCCGCTACGACGACGGGCTGGTGCACCAGGGCATCAGCGCCGAGCTGATCGCCGCGCGCTGGGGTCTGTCGCGCGCCGACCTCGACTCGATCGCGCTGCGGTCTCACCAGCGAGCGGCCCGGGCAGCGGCGACGGGCGCCTTCTCGGGCGAGATGGTGGCGATCGGTGACGTCAAGGCCGACGAGGGGATCCGACCCGAGACCACGATGGAGGTCCTGGGCGGGCTGCGGACGGCGTTCCAGGCGGACGGGGTCGTGACCGCGGGCAACGCGTCGCAGATCTCCGACGGCGCTGCGGCGCTGCTCATCACCACCTCCGAGCGCGCCCGCGAGCTGGGCTGGACGCCGATCGCGCGCCTGCACTCGTTCGCGACCGCCGGGGTCGACCCCATCACGATGCTGACCGGTCCGATCCCGGCTACCGAGCGGGTGCTGCGCCGGGCCGGGCTCGGCATCGGTGACATCGGGGCGTTCGAGGTCAACGAGGCGTTCGCGTCGGTGATCGGGGCCTGGCTGGCCGAGACCGGGGCACCGGTGCCGCGGGTCAACCCCCTGGGCGGCGCGATCGCGCTGGGCCACCCGCTCGGTGGGTCCGGCGCCCGGCTGATGACCACCTTGGTCCACCACATGCGCGCCGAGGGGCACCGGTACGGCCTGCAGACCATGTGTGAGGGCGGCGGGATGGCGAATGCGACGGTGCTCGAACTGCTCTGACCTGCCGACCGCTGCCGGTCGACTCCGCCCGTCCGTCCCGCCGTCTGACCGTCCGACCCCGCGTTCTCGCCGTCCGACCGTCCGACCGTCCCGCCCCGCGTTCTCGTGATCGTGAGGGGATCCGGCACGGATCCGGTGCTGTTTCCCCTCACGATCACCGACATCGGGCCATCGAGGGGGCCGATCAGTGGGCAGAGGGGCCGACGACCGGGCAGAGGGGCCGATCAGTGGGCCGGGGGGCTGCGGCGGTCGGGCATGGCGGCGGCTGGTGATCGTGAGGGGATCCGGCACGTATCCGGTGCTGATCCCCCTCACGATCACCGACATCGGGCCACCGAGGAGGCCGATCACCAGGCATGCGGGGCCGATCACCGGGCAGGAGGGGCGTCACCTGCGGGCAGGCGGGGCGATCACCGGGCAGGGAGAGCGATCGGCGGTCACGGGGGCCCCGTGACCGCCGTGACCTGCGGTTTTCTATCCCCGACGGGAAGTTTTCCCCACTGTGGACAACTGGTGTGGACGACTTACACGGATGTCTTTCCGCAGGTGAGTCGCCGGTCGCTCTCCGTGATCACTTCCAGCGCGTGGAGAGTACGAAACCGACGATGATCAACCCGAAGCCGATCGCCATGTTGCCGAGCCCCAGGCTGCCGATCGGGTAGTCGGTCTGGGTCACGTAGTAGACGACGACCCACAGCAGCCCCAGCACGAAGCAGGCGACCATCAGCGGAACCAGCCAGCGTGGACTGCCGATCCGGACCGCCTTGGTCTCCGACGGCGGCGGGGTGAACACGCGACGGCGACGAAGCCGCGACTTGGGCACGGTGTGTTCCTCCTCGGACGGGCACCTTCGGGGGCCACTGCTCGTCGATTAGCGTAGTCGCTGGGACCGCGCCGGACGCGGTCACCAGGGCAAAGACCGCGGCAGCGGCGTGGGACCACGCGTCGTACGTCGCGGTTGGAGCCCTCGAGCGCAGAGAGGATGGCAGCGCGTGCTTGGCGTCTGGCGGTGGGCCGTGCCGGTGGCCTTCGCCTGCGCGGGCGTCCTGTTCGCGACCAGCGCCGGAGCCGCCCACGGTGGCGACCTGCGCGGCGGCAACCGCACCAGCCTGACCGACCTGATCCGCGCCCAGGAGGTGCAGGTCAACGCCGCCACGCACCGGGTCGAGCGGCTGCGCGGTGAGGTCGAGGCCGCCACCCGCGAGGCTGCGCGCGCCGACCAGCGGGTCGCCGCCCAGCAGCGCCGCTCCCGGAGCCTCAGCTTCGGGGCCGGCGTCGGAGCGCTGACGGGCCCGGCGCTGCGGGTGACCCTGACCGACGCACCTCGCTCCGCCGATCGCCTCCTGCCGGCGGGCAGCACGGCTGATGACCTGGTCGTGCACCAGCAGGACGTGCAGGCCGTCGTCAACGCGCTGTGGGCGGCGGGCGCGGACGCCCTGCAGATCATGGACCAGCGGGTCGTGCTCACCAGCGCGGTGCGCTGCGTGGGCAACACGCTGATCCTGCAGGGCCGGGTCTACGCACCGCCGTACACCGTCACGGCGATCGGCGACCCCGACCGCCTGACCCGCTCCCTCGACACCTCGGAGTCGGTGCAGCTCTTCCGCTACTACGTCGACCGGTTCGGGCTCGGCTACCGCACCGAGCGCCTCACGCGGGCGCGACTGCCCGGCTTCACCGGTTCCCTCGACCTGCTGTACGCCGGGCAGGCCTCGTGACCGTGGCCCGCTTGCTCGTCCGCAGCCTGGGTGAGCTGCTGATCACGGCCGGAGTCGTGCTGCTGCTGTTCTGCGCCTACCAGCTGGTCTGGACCAACGTCGAGGCGCACCGTGAGCAGAACCAGGTCACCGACTCGATCCGGGAGCAGTGGAAGCGACCGGCGCCGCGAGTCGGTGCCGCGACGAGCACGCCGGTCGTGTCCCCGCCCGATCTGGGCAGGGGCTTCGCGTTCCTGCACGTGCCGCGCCTCGGCAGGAAGTACAGCGCGCCGGTCGTGCAGGGCGTCTCGCTCCCCGACCTCGCGCGCGGCGTCGGCCACTACCCGCGCAGCGCGATGCCGGGCAAGATCGGCAACTTCGCCGTGGCGGGCCACCGCGCGACCCACGGCGAGCCGTTCGCCCACCTCGACCGGGTCCGCAAGGGCGACGTGGTCGTCGTGGAGACCCGCAACGCCTGGTTCACCTACGTCGTGGACAGCATCCGCATCGTGGCGCCCACCGACACGTGGGTCGTCGACGCGGTGCCGGGCAAGAAGGGGGTCAAGCCGTCGCGCCGCTTGCTCACGCTGACGACGTGCAACCCGCGCTGGGCCTCGACCCAGCGGCTGATCGTGTTCGGCCACCTGCAGCAGCAGCAGCCGCGCAGCCAGGGCCAGCCCGCGGTGCTGGCGGCGGGGGGCTGAGGCGTGTACGGCTGGATCTGGCGGCATCTGCCCGGCCCCCTCGGGCTGCGGCTGCTGCTTGCGACGACCCTCGTGCTGGGCGCCGTCGCGCTGCTGTTCACGGTCGTCTTTCCGTGGACAGAACACGGACTGCCCTTCCTGAACGTTACGGTCAACCAATGAGCACCAGTCCCGAGCCTTCTGCCGGCCCGTCCGAACCGCGCCGCATCCTGGTCGTCGACAACTACGACAGCTTCGTCTTCAACCTCGTGCAGTACCTCGCCCAGCTCGGTGCGCAGTGCACGGTGGTGCGCAACGACGAGGTCGACATCGACGCCGCGATGACGTACGACGGTGTGCTGCTCAGCCCCGGTCCGGGCATCCCGGAGAAGGCCGGCGCGTGCATGGACCTCGTGCGCGAGACCGGGGGCGCCGTGCCGCTGCTCGGCGTCTGCCTCGGTCACCAGGCGATCGCTGCTGCCTACGGGGGCGTCGTGGAGCGGGCGCCCGAGCTGCTGCACGGCAAGACCAGCGAGGTCGAGCACGAGGGTGCCGGCGTCCTGTCGGGGCTGCCGTCGCCGTTCACGGCCACCCGCTACCACTCGCTGGCCGTGCGGCCGGACACGATGCCTGCCGAGCTGGAGGTGACAGCCCGCACGGCCGGTGGGGTCATCATGGGGCTGCGCCACCGCGACCTGCCGCTGGAGGGTGTGCAGTTCCACCCCGAGTCGGTGCTGACCGTGGGCGGTCACCGGCTGCTCGCCAACTGGCTGGTCGTCTGCGGCGACCCGCAGGCGCCGGCCCGCAGCGAAGGCCTCTCGCCGGTCGTGGCGAGCTCCTAGCCGGCACCGCCCGCCCCGGCGATCAGCCGGCGGGCACGCCCGGGGTCGGCGGAGGCGTTGCGGTCGGCGTGGGCGGCACCGTCGGCGGCGCGGTCGCCAGGAAGATCACCACGGTCGTCCCGAGGCGGGCGTTCTCCTTGCCCTTCGGCGTCTGGTCGACCACCGTCCCGGGCGGCGCGTCGGGCGTCTCGCGGTTCTCGGTGGTCACGGTGAATCCGGCCTGCTCGAGCAGGCTGCGCGCCTCGGCCTCTGGTTTTCCGGTGACGTCCGGGACCTTGTTCTGGCCGCTTGCGTACTTGATGTCGACGGTGCTGCCCACCGGCACCGTCTTGCCGGGGTTGGGTGTCACATCGGTGACCGTGTTGCGGTCCTCGCCGGAGGCGACCGGCTTGCTCTGCCCCACCCGTAGGTTGTTGTCGCTCAGCTGCCGGGTGGCCTCGTTGAGATCCAGGCCGATCACGTTGGGCACCGTCGTCTGCTTCTGACCGAGCGAGACGCTCAGGTTGACCTTCTGCCCCTTGTTGAGCTCGTTGCCCGGCTCGGGGGTCTGGTCGAACACCCGGCCGGCCGGTGTGCTGTCGTCGTTCGCCCGGGTCACCTTGCCCACGGCGAGGCCCGCGGTCGTGAGCGTGCGGGTCGCCTGTTCCAGCGTGCGGCCCTGCACGTTGGGCACCTGCACGGGCGGGGTCTTGTTCGAGTCGAACAGCGACTTGCCGAGCACCGCCGCGATGACGAAGACCGCGATCACCGCGAGGCCGAGCAGCGCGTAGGCCAGCCCGCGGCCGTCGCGGTTGTTGTCCCGGCGCCCGTTGTCGGGCAGCACGGGAAGGCTTGCCGTGGACTCGGTTGCGGGGACGACCCGCTGCGTCACGGCCGTGGGCGCGGGGCCCGAGACCGCCTGGCCGGACAGGGCGCGGCGGATGTCGGCCCGCATCTCGTCGGCGTTCTGGTAGCGGTGCTCACGGTCCTTGGTCAGCGAGCGCATCACGAGCGCGTCGACGGCCGGGGAGATGTCCGGGTCGAGCGACGAGGGCGGGGCAGGCTCCTCGCGCACGTGCTGGTAGGCCACCGACACGGGCGAGTCCCCGACGAAGGGCGGCCGGCCGGTGAGCAGCTCGTAGAGCAGGCAGCCGGTGGAGTAGAGGTCGCTGCGGGCGTCCACCTGCTCGCCGCGGGCCTGCTCGGGCGAGAGGTACTGCGCGGTGCCGATGACCGCCGAGGTGGCCGTCATCGTCGCCGACTGGTCGGCGACGGCGCGGGCGATGCCGAAGTCCATGACCTTGACGTCACCGTTGCGGGTCAGCATCACGTTGGCCGGCTTGATGTCGCGGTGCACGATGCCGTGCTGGTGGCTGTAGGCGAGGGCCGCGAGCACGCCGTCGACGATCTCCAGGGCCCGCTCGGGGACCAGGCGGCGACCGGAGGCCAGCAGGTCACGCAGCGTCGAGCCCTCGACGTACTCCATGACGATGTAGGGCACCGGGTTGCCAGCGTGCTCGTCCTCACCGGTGTCGTAGATCGCGACGACGGCGGGGTGGTTCAGGGACGCCGCCGAGTGGGCCTCGCGGCGGAACCGAGCCTGGAACGAGGGGTCCCGGGCCAGGTCGGGGCGCAGCATCTTGACCGCGACGGAGCGCCCGAGGCGGGAGTCGCGCCCGATGTGGACCTCGGCCATGCCGCCGCGGCCGAGCAGGTCGCCGATCTCGTAGCGACCCCCGAGCTGCTGGGGAACTGCGGTGCTCAACGGTGACCCTTCGTCCGATTCATCACTGTCACGGTACCGAGCGATCCGCCCGGCGCGCGAAGGCCGGCGTTCTCGACCGCCTGGCGCGCCGCCGGGTCTGACCGCGTCGCGGGCGCGCCGCCTGCCGCACCGGGCGAGCGGCTGCACCCGTAGGCGGCCAGCGCCAGGAGGACCGCGAGGGCGCCGAGGGCGATCGCGGCCCGCGGCCAGCGGCGCGTGGCCCCGGTCGCCGGCAGCCGGAAGCCCGGGTCGGTCCGGGGGCCGAAGCCGCGTTGCGGGTCAGGCCCGCGCGGGGGCTCGACGCGCTGGGTGGGCTCCTCGACCTCCACGACCGGCAGGGCCATGGTGCGGGCGGCCGGCGGGTCGACCGTGTCGCGCAGCGCGAAGGCCTCGCGAGCGAGCGCGCCGGCGCTCTCCGGCCGGTCCCGCGGGTCCTTGGCGAGCATCCCCATCACCAGCCGCCGTACCCGCGGGTCGATGCCCCCCGGCAGATCAGGCGGTTCCTCGCGCACCTGCGCGAGCGCGACACTGACCGGCGTGTCGCCCCCGAACGGGCGGCGGCCCGAGAGGCACTCGTAGGCGACGACGCCGAGCGAGTACAGGTCGCTGGCGGGGGTGACCGACCGGCCGCTGGCCTGCTCGGGCGAGATGTAGAAGGCCGTCCCCATGATGGCGCCGGTCTGGGTGAGGGGCACGCTGTTGCTCGCCCGGGAGATGCCGAAGTCGGTGACCTTCACGTCACCGTGCGCGGTGATCATCAGGTTGGCGGGCTTCACGTCGCGGTGGATGACGCCACCGTCGTGGGCGCACTGCAGCGCGGTGGCCGCCTGTCCGACGATCTCCAGCGTGCGCTCGTTGCTGAGCGACCCCTCTCGATGCAGTACGTCGGTCAGTGGCTCGCCGGGCACGTGCTCCATCACCAGGAAGGGCTGCCCGACCTCGTCCTGCGAGCCGTCGGAGTAGTCATAGACGGCCGCGATGCCGGGGTGGGACAGCGCCGCGGTGTGCCGGGCCTCGGCCAGGAAGCGCGCGAGGAACGTCGGGTCGTCGGCGTACTCGCGGCGCAGGATCTTGACGGCGACCACGCGACCGAGCGACTCGTCGCTGGCACACCACACGTCACCCATGCCGCCGCCGGCGATGCGGGACATCAGCCGGTAGCGGCGTCCGAGCACGATGTCGGCGGCGGGGTCGGTGCGCTGGGTGTTCATCGGCGCAGCACCGCCTTCATCACGTCGCGCGCGATCGGCGCGGCGAGCTGGTTGCCGCTGATCTCGGTGGCGTCGCCGCCGTTCTCGATGACGACCGCGACGGCGACCTTGGGGTCCTCAGCGGGCGCGAAGGAGATGAACCAGGCGTGCGGCCGCCGACCGGCGCCCTGCTGCGCCGTGCCGGTCTTGCCGGCCACCGTGACACCCGCGATCCGGCCGTTGCTGCCGGTGCCGTTCTCCACGACCTCCACCATCATGTCGCTCAGCTGTTGCGCGCTGGCGGGGCTCATCGCCTGGCCGATCGCCTGTGGCTCGGCGACGTCGAGGGGGGACAGGTCGGGGGCGCGCCGCTCCTGCACCAGGTAGGGCTTCATCAGGATGCCGCGGTTGCCGACCGCCGCCGCGACCATCGCCATCTGCAACGGGGTCGCGCGCACGTCGAACTGGCCGATCGCCGACTGCGCCGTCTGCGGCGGGTTGGGGTTGTTGGGGAAGTCGCTGATCGCACTGCTCATCGGGATGCGGAAGCGGCTCTCGAAGCCGAACTTGCGCGCCTGCTCGCGCAGCGCCTCACCGCCGAGGTCCAGGCCGACCTTGCCGAATGACGCGTTGCACGAGAAGCGCAGCGCGTCGGTGAGCGTCGCCTGCCCTGCCGGGTTGCACGGGCGCCCGTTCTCGTTGGGCAGGTCAGCCGTCGTCTGCGGCAGGTTGAGCGCCGCCCCGTTGTAGACCGGGCTGTTCTTGTTGAAGCGTCCGCTGTCGAGCGCTGCGGCCGCGGTCACGACCTTGAACGTGGAGCCCGGCGTGTAGGTCTGGCGCAGTGCCCGGTCGAGCATCGGCTTGTCGGGGTCGGCGCTCAACCGCTTGTAGTTGGCCCGCACCCGCGCGGGGTTGTGCGAGGAGATCAGGTTGGGGTCGTAGGACGGCGTGCTGACCAACGCCAGGATCTTGCCGGTCGTCGGGTCGACCGCGACGACCGCACCCTTGCGTCCCGCGAGGCCGCGGTACGCCGCCCGTTGTGCCCGCTCGTTGAGGGTCAGCGCCACGCTGCCGCCCTGGGGAGGCGTGCGGGTGAGCAGGTCGATCACCCGGCGCACGAAGAGGCTGCTGTCCGTGCCGGAAAGGATGGAGTTCTCGGCGCCCTCGATGCCGCTCGCGCCGTAGACGAGGGAGTAGAACCCGGTCGCGGGGGCGTAGAGCTTGCCGCTGCTGTAGGTGCGCAGGTACTTGAGCCGGTCCTTGGTGGCGACGCTCGACGCGACCGGCTTGCCACCCACCAGGATCGGTCCGCGCTTGCGGGAGTACTCCTCCTGGATCAGCCGCGGGTTGTTGGTGTTGTTGTGCAGCGAGTCGGCGCGCACCACCTGCAGGTAGTTGGCGTTGAGCAGCAGCAGCCCGAACATCACCATCACGGCGGCGGCCAGCTTGCGGAGTGCGGCGTTCATGCGCGCCCCCCGCAGGGTCGTGAGGCGCTCATAGCCGCACCACCTGCGTCGTGGCGTCATCGAGGACGGGCGCGGGCGGCGGCGCCGGCCGCCGCGCCGCGTCGCTGATCCGCAGCAGCAGCGCGATCAGTGCCCAGTTGGACACCAGGGAGGAGCCGCCGTAGGACAGGAACGGCATGGTGAGCCCGGTGAGCGGGATCAGCCGGGTGACGCCTCCGACCACCACGAAGACCTGCAGTGCGACGCTGAACGCGAGACCCGCGGCGAGCAGCTTGCCGAACGCGTCGCGCACCGCGATCGACGTACGCAGGCCACGCTGCACGATGATGCCGTAGGTGAGGAGCAGCGCCATGATCCCGGCCAGGCCGAGCTCCTCGCCGATCGCCGCGACGATGAAGTCGGTCTGTGCGAACGGCACGATGTCGGGGCGCCCCTGGCCCAGGCCCTTGCCCAGCAGCCCACCGGTGCCCATGCCGAAGAGGCCCTGCACGAGCTGGTAGCTGTCGCCGCTGACGTTGCGGGGCGCGAACGCGTTGAGCCAGATGTCGACGCGTTGGTGCACATGAGCGAAGACGCTCCACGCAAGGAACGAGCCGGTGGCGAACAGGCCGACACCGATGAGCAGCCACGAGGTGCGCTCCGTCGCGACGTAGAGCAGGGCGACGAAGACACCGAAGAACAGCAGCGACGTGCCCAGGTCGCGTTCGAAGACGAGCACAGCCAGGCTCGCGGCCCAGGCCACGATGATCGGGCCGAGGTCGCGCGCCCGCGGCAGGTCGACGCCGAGCACCCGTCGACTCGCCAGCGCGAGCACGTCACGCTTCACGACGAGGTAGCCCGCGAAGAACACCAGAAGCATCAGCTTGGCCAGCTCGCCGGGCTGGAAGGAGAACCCGGCGAAGCGGATCCAGATGCGCGCGCCGTTGATGGTGCCGCCGATCCCCGGCAGCAGCGGCAGCAGCAGGAGCCCGAGGCCTGCCACCATCGCGGTGTAGGTGAAGCGCTGCAGGATGCGGTGGTCGCGGACGAGCACCAGGACGATGACGAACAGCAGTACGCCGACCGCGGTCCAGGTCAGCTGCGCGGGCGCGGCTGCCGTCGGCGCGTGGGTGCCGGCCCGCGCGGCGCGGTCCTCGTAGGCCAGGTCGAGCCGGTGGATCATCGCCAGCCCGAGACCGTTGACCAGGGTGACCGCCGGCAGCAGCAGCGGGTCGGCGTCGGGAGCGAGGCGGCGCAGCGCCAGGTGGGCGACCAGGAAGAGCAGCCCGAGGCCGCCGCCGTAGCCGGCCAGCCCGGTCGGCAGGACACCGTCGTGGACGAGGCCGACGGAGGCGTAGGCCGCCATCGAGATGCCGAGAGAGAAGACGAGCAGGAAGAGCTCGACGTTGCGCGGGTTGCGCCCGTGGCCGCGGGGGCTCATGGCGTGCTGCTCATGGTGAGTCCGCGCAGTCGGTGGCGCCCGGGTCGATGCTCGCCGTCGGCGTGGGAGCCGGCGCCGCGCTCGGGGTGGGGCTCGGGGTCGCCGCGGCCGGTGCGCTCGGCGAGGGGCTGGCGGTCGCGGCCGCACTGGCACTGGCCGCGGCACTGGCCGACGCGCTGGCGGCCGCACGCGCGGTGCGGCACACGTCCCGCTGCCGGCGCAGGGTCATGACGATGCGCTTGGCGTCGGCGAGGCCGCTCGCCGCGATGTCCGCCTCCACCCGGTCACGCTGGTAGTCGGGAAGGTCGGCCAGAGCGATGTCCTGCTCCTGATAGACCCGCGACGTGCGCAGCGGGCCGACGTCCTGCGACAGGCCGCGGAAGATGGCCACGTTCTTGCCCTGCACCCCGACGTAGTACTGCTGCTGCGACCAGCTCCATGCGGCGTACCCGCCGGCCACCACCAGGGCCAGCACGAGCACGGCGGAGAACGCCCGCAGCAACGGGTGGCGCACGTCGTCGTCCTCGTCGTCGTCGGCCGTGGCGGCGTAGGCGTCCGGTCGCGGGGCGAGGGCGGCCGCCTTCGCCGCGGCAGAGCTGCCCGACGTACGCCGGCCCACGTCCTCCGCAGCGGCGCCCACGACGACCGGCACGGCCGAGGGGCTGGCCTTGACCTCGACGACGTCGGCCACGATCGCGGTGATGTTGTCGGGTCCGCCACTGCGCAGGGCGAGCTCGACGAGCTGCTCGACCGCGTCCTCGGGCCGGCTCTCGGAGGCCAGCGTGTCGCGCAGCGTCTGCTCGCTGACCACACCGGAGAGCCCGTCGCTGCACAGCAGGTAACGATCACCGGGCCGTGCCTCGCGCACCGAGAGGTCCAGGTCGAGCTCATCGCGCCCGTCGACGGTGTTGGTGATCAGGTTGCGCTGGGGATGGTGGTCGGCCTCCTCCGCCGTGATGCGTCCCTCGTCGACCAGGCTCTGCACGAAGGTGTGATCGCGGGTGATCTGCTGCAGCTCGCCGCCGCGCAGCAGGTAGCCGCGGGAGTCGCCCACATGCACCAGGCCGAAGCGCGACCCCGCGCGCAGCAGCGCCGTCAGCGTCGTGCCCATGCCGTCGAGCTCTGGGTCGCCGCGCACCATGTCGCGCAGGTGGGTGTTGGCGTTGCGGACCGCGCCCGAGAGCTGGTCGAGCAGGTCGCCACCGGGCGAGTCCTCGTCGAGGGAGGACAGCAGGGTCACGGCCACCGAGGACGCGACCTCCCCGGCCGCGTGACCGCCCATGCCGTCGGCGATGACGAGCAGCCGTGGACCGGCGTACCCGGAGTCCTCGTTGCCGTCACGGAGCAGACCGACGTCGGAGCGGGCCGCGTAGCGAAGCGCGAGCGCCATCAGCGACTACTTCCGCAGCTCGACGACGGTCTTGCCGACCCGGATCGGCACGCCGATCTTGACGGGGGTCGGCCCGTTGACCTTCGTGCGGTCGAGGTAAGTGCCGTTGGTCGAGCCCATGTCCTCCACGAGCCACTGCCCGTCGCTGGGGAAGACCCGGGCGTGCCGGCTCGAGACGTAGTCGTCGTCGAGCACGATGGTGGAGTCCTGGGCCCGGCCGAGCGTCACGGGTGCCTCGCCCAGCCGCACGCTGGTGCCGGACAGCGCCCCCTGGGTGACCACCAGCACGCTCGGGGCGCCGCGCTTGCCCTTGGCCGGCTTGGCCGGCCTCGGCTGCTTGGCCGGCTTGGGCGGCGGCGTGACGCTGCGGCCCTTGGTGGGGCGGGGGGCGACCCGGCGGCCGAACAGGTCCGAGCGCATGACCGAGACCGCGGTGAGGACGAACAGCCACAGCACCGCGAGAAAGCCCAACCGGATGATCGTGAGCGTCAGCTCGGACATCTCACCCCCACGGTGCGGCGCCCGCTCATCGCTCGCCCGCGTGGAAGACGAGGTGGGTGTTGCCGAGCATGACCCGGCTGCCGTCGGTGAGCCGGGCCCTCTCGACGCGCTCGTCGTCGATGAGCACACCGTTGGTCGACCCGGCGTCGACGATCACGACGTCGCCGCCCTGCAGGCGGATCTCGGCGTGGTTGCGGGAGACGCCCGGATCGTCCAGCCGTAGGTCGCTGTCGGCGCCGCGACCGATGCGCGTCACGGAGGCGCGAAGGACGTAGGTCGCATCGCCCACGTCGAGCCAGGGACCGCGGGAACCTGCCTCGGACGGTGGCGGGCTGCCGGGCGTGCCGTCCGCGGCCGCGGCGCCCGCCACCGCCGCGCTACGCACCCGGAAGCGGCCCGTCTCGAGGTCGTCGTCGAGCTCGAACTCGACGGTGACCGGCCCGAGGAAGGCGTAGCGCTGCTCCTGGGCGTGCTCGGTCACCATCGCGGACAGCTCGCGCCCCAGCGCCTCGGCGTAGGTGCTCAGCCGTTCGTGGTCATGGGGACCCAGAGCCACCGTGAAGGCATTGGGCACCATGGTGCGACCGCGGGCCACGATGGCGGCCCGGTCGTTGCACTCCCGTTGCAGGGCGCTGGCGATCTCGACGGGCTGCACCTCGGCCTTGAAGGCGCGGGCGAACGGTCGGTTGACCATCTCCTCGATGCGTCGCTCGAAGCGCTGCAGGACGCCCACGTCACCTCCTTCGGTCTGGCTTCGGTCTGGTCTCGTCGTCGACTCCGCCGAGCCGCCGGGCCCGCTCCCGTAGGCGGGCACCGCTGCGGCCCGGGTACGCCAGGGTATCCGGGCCCGGTGGCCGGCTTCCTTCCCCGCGT
>JAVEDI010000051.1 GCA_030841035.1 Actinomycetota bacterium | reverse complement strand
TCGACGAGGCGATCTCCTTCACCACCGAGCGCGAGCAGTTCGGCCGACCGGTCGCCCAGAACGAGGGCGTGCAGTTCATGCTGGCGGACATGGCCACCAAGGTGGAGGCCGGTCGAGCCCTGTACCGGCATGCTGCACGCTTGCGTGACGAAGGACTCGATTACTCGATGCAGGCGGCCATGGCGAAGTTGTTCTGTTCCGATGCGGCGATGAGCGTGACGACCGACGCGGTTCAGCTGCTGGGTGGTGCCGGGTACACGAGGGACTTTCCCGTGGAACGCATGATGCGGGACGCGAAGATCACCCAGATCTACGAGGGCACCAACCAGATCCAGCGACTCGTGATGGCACGACAGCTGCTCAAGTAGGGCTTGTCCACGCGGGGTCGGCGCGCCGTCAAGGCTTGACGGCGACGCGCCCCTCGGCCATCCGCAGCAGGAGCAGCTGCTCGCCGGTCGCTTCGAGGTACTCGTCGACCGCCTTGCGTGCGCCCTGCCACCAGCCGTAGTCGTCGATCAGCAGGACGCCGCCGGACACCAGTCGCGGATAGAGCGTCTCGAGCTCGTGCTTGGTCGAGGCGTACCAGTCGGTGTCCAGGCGCAGGATCGAGATCTGCTCGGGCGCCTGATCGGGCACGGTCTGCTCGACCAGTCCGGGCACGTAGTGCACCTGCTCCGGCGGGTAGGGCACCTGCGACATGCCCTCCTTGACGTCGTCGAGCGAGGCGACCGCCCAGACGCCGGAGGTCTTCGCGTTCGCGGCGAGCAGCTCGGCCGCCGACTGGCCGTCGTGGCGGCGGTCCTCCTCGGTCGGCGGCGGCATCCCCTCGAAGGTGTCGAACAGGTACAGGTGACGCGACGTGTCGCCGGCCTCGAGAAGTGTGCGGGCGGTGGCCTGCATGCTGCCACCGCGCCAGACCCCGCACTCGACGATGTCACCGGGAATCTTGTGCTTGACCACGTGGCGCACCGCGAGGATGAGCGCGTTGAGCTTCTCCGGCGAGGTCATCGTCCAGGGCTTGACGGCCTGGATGGTGCGGATCGCCTCGCTGTCGTAGTCCTTGGGGACCGCCGGGGCGGGCGGCTTCGGCGGAGGGGAGTTGCGCGGCGGTCCGATCCTGTCCAGGGGCGGGGGCCCCGGCCGGGTCAGCTCGTAACCGGTGAGGCGCAGGAGACCGCCGTTCACCCTGTCCTTCCACCCCATGGAGTGTTTCCTTCCGTGTCGCGTCCCGGCCTCTGCGGCACCCTAGCGGCAGACGCGAGGTGCCCGTCCGCCGACAGGCCGTGCCGAGGGTCGTGCGGAGCGGGCAGCTAGCGCAGCGACCGGAACAGCTCGAGAGCCTTCCGCCGGTCCCAGCGCACCGAGGAGCCCGCAGGCGTCCGGTAGTTCGGGTCGGCGACCGGCACGGTCGTCTTGGTGCCCTTGCCGGCTGCGATGGCCCGCATCGCCAGCCCGAAGCGCACCAGGTCGATCGGCCCGTCGCGCTGATCCACCGTGAGCGCCGTGGTACCGGCGTTGCCGAGCGCGATCATGCGCAGCGGGTTGAGCAGGCTGGTCGGCTGCGTGGCCTTGGCGAACACCGCGCTGAGGAACTCCTGCTGTCGCTCGACGCGGCCCAGGTCCCCGCGCGGGTCGAAGTAGCGGGCCCGCACGTAGGCCAGCGCCGTCGTGCCGTCCATCTGCTGGCAGCCCTTCTGCACCCGCAGGCCGCTCTTCCTGTCGCGGATGTTGCGCTGCGGGCACAGCTTCACGCCGCCGACGGCGTCGGTCATGCCCACGAAGCCGCCGAAGCCGATCTCGGCGTAGTGGTCGAGACGGATGCCCGTGACCTGCTCCACCGTGCGAGCCAGCAGCGGCGCGCCCCCGAGCGCGTAGGCGGCATTGAGCTTGTTGCGACCGTGGCCCGGGATGGGCACGTAGGAGTCGCGCGGCAGGCTCACCATCGTCGAGGGTCCCGACGACGCGATGTGCAGCAGGATGATCGTGTCCGTGCGTCGACCCTTGGCGTGCCCGACGTGCAGCGCCTTGGTCTGCGCGTCGGAGAGCCCCTCCCGGCTGTCGGACCCGACCAGCAGCCAGTCCTGGCCGGCTGTGGCTGCCGGCCGTCCGGCGTAGTCGCGCAGGGCGTCGACCCGCGCGATGCGGGAGAAGAAGTAGACGCCGAGCCCCGCGAGCAGCGCGATGATGATCAACAGCGCCAGCGGGGCGCGGCGCAGGACGCGCGCGGAGCGCCCGGGACGGCGCGCACGGCCGTCGCCCCGCGAGAGGTCGGGCGAGGGCGGTGGGGGCCGGGGCGGCGACGTACGCCGCGGGGGATCACGCCTGGGGATGACGCGGGTGGCGTCCTCCGACGTGCCGCGAGCACGTGGCGGGTCGTCACCGCGGGTCCACCCCGCGGGCCAGTCGTTCATGGCTGCCTCACCCCACGAAGGTACCCAAGGCGCCGGTCGCCGTACGGGCTCAGGTGCAGGGGTCGGCCGCCGCGGTCCGCTCGGTGTCAGCGGTGCCGGGGCCCGCCACGGAGGCGACCTGCACGGCGCGGGTACCCCGGTACGAGGTGCCGGTCACGACCTGCAGGGTGCGCCCCAGCCCGGTCACGGGCACCAGCCGCGCGCCCGGCAACGCCGCGGCCAGGGTCTTGATGCTCTGGCTGTAGCGCGCGTCGTAGCGCAGCATCGTGCGCGCCACGTTGCTGCTCCAGTTCTGGGCCGGACCGGCGACGGCGAAGCCGTGCGCGCTCAGCTGCTGGCTGACGCGGCCGCCGAGACCCGCGACCCCCGAGCCGTTGTAGACCTGCACCCGGATCTGGTCCGGCGGGACCGTCAGTCGCGGCCGGCCCGCGCGGTGGTCGCGGGGCGTGGCCCGGTCCTCGCGCATCGAGGTGAACAGCTCGCGGGCACCCGCCTCGTCCCAGAGCGCGACCGCGCCTGCGGACCCGGCACGGTAGGAGGGGTCGGCGATGGGGACGGTCCGGAAGCGCACGTCGCGGCCCTTGGCGTGGCGCAGCTGGGTCGCGAGGCTGACGATCCCCTTCTCGGTCAGGCCCCGGTCGGCCCGCACGGTGTTGAGCGCGGCCTTGAGGAACCGCACCAGCGAACGGGGGTCGAGCAGCACGTCCCGACTGGTGACGCGGGCCGCCATCGACCCGAGAAACCGTTGCTGGCGCTCGACCCGGCCGAGGTCCGCGCGCCCGTCGACATGACGCGCCCGCACGTATGCCAGACCCGTCCTGCCGTCGACGTGGGTCACGCCCTTGGGCAGCCGGAGACCGGCTCGCCGGTCGCGCAGCCGGGTCGGGGAGCACACGTCCACGCCCCCGACGGCATCGACCAGCTTGACGAACCCCAGGAAGTCGACCTCGAGGTAGTGATCGATGCGCACGCCGGTCGTGCGTTCGACGGCGGCGACGGTCAGCGGCGCACCACCGAACGCGTACGAGGCGTTGAGCTTGTTGCGCCTCTCCGGCACCCACGCGCCGGTCGACTCCGAGGTGTGCGCCGGGATCGTCACGTAGGAGTCGCGCGGCAGGCTCACGAGGCTGACGGTGCCGCGGCGGGGCGAGACGTGCATCATCAGCATGGTGTCGGCCCGTCGACCGGCTGCGGTCGCCTCCGTGCCGACGTGCAGCCGCTTCTGGTCGGCGGCGCTCATCCCGGACCGGCCGTCGGTCCCTACGAGCAGGAACGTGGTGGACCCGTCGGCGCTGGGCGAGGGACGGTCATGGAGGCCGGCGAACGCGTCGACGCGCTGGATGGAGGAGTCCGACCAGGCCAGCACGCCGTACCCGGTGGCGCTCACGGCGAGCACGGCACCCGCCGTCGCGATGGCGAGGACCGCGAGCAGCACGCGCAGCACGGTGCGGGCCCGGCCGAGCCGCTGGCCGCTCCGGCGCGGTGGGGGCACCGGGCGCCGGCCGCGCGGATCGAGGCCGGGCGGCAGGCTCGACGTGCTCCCGGGGCGCGTCGGCGGCATGCGGGTCCTCCGCTCGGGGGAAGCGTCGCGGCGCGGGCAGGCCGCTGGCGGACGGGGGGACGTACGACGACACCGGTTGCCGTCGCCGTCGCGATGCTAGGCGCGCCCCGGCCGCCGTCCGGGAAGGCTCGCCGTCGACCGGCCGCAGCGCAGCGCTGCGACCGGCTGCTACGACGCGCCGCGACCCTGGTCGAGCACCGCCGTGCCGACCGGCTCCCAGGGTCGGCGCGCGATCGCCCGTGCCGCGCCCCAGCCGCGCAGCAGCGCACCGAGCCCGCGAAGCGTGCGCTCGACGTACACCAGGCGCAGGACCTCCTTCAAGAACGTGAGCACCGTGCCCACCGCGAACGCCGGCGGGTTGTAGGCCCCGAGGTGACGCAGGTAGTGGGCCAGGTAGCCGCGGTTGCGCATCACGTGGAAGCGGAACAGGTCCGAGGCGTCGTTGAGGTGGCGCACGGCGAGCGACATCTGGCGCTGCTCCCGCTGGCGCTTGAGGGAGAAGTGGTCGACGTACACCACCGTGGTGACGCGCGAGGCGACCAGGGCGTAGACGGCGTCGTCCCAGGTGATGAAGAAGCGGGGGTCCGGCGGCCCGATCTTCGCGACGACGTCGCGGCTGACGAGCATGCCCTCGAAGACACCGGAGTTGGTCTCGAAGACGTCGGCGCCGCCGAGGAAGGGGTCACGCAGGTAGGGCAGCGGGATGCCCAGCGGCTCGTTGATCCGCGGCTGCCAGAAGAAGGCGCCGCCGTGGAAGTCCACCCGCCGGCCGTGGATGCAGCCGGACCGGTCGGCGAACCGCAACAGCCCCTCGAGCCCGTCAGGGATCGCGGTGACGTCGTCGTCCATCAGCCAGAACCAGTCATGGCCGTCGGCGTAGGCCGCCAGCACACCGCTGTAGAAGCCGCCGGAGCCGCCCGTGTTCTCCTCCAGCAGCACCGGTCGCACCGTCGGCACGTCGCCGAACTGCTCGGCAAGGAAGTCGGGGGTGCCGTCGGTGCTCGCGTTGTCGACGACGTAGATCGCGTCGAGAGGGCGGGTCGAGGCCAGCAGCGAGGGCAGCAGCCGAGCGAGATAGTCCTTGCGGTTGTAGGTGACGACGACCGCGGCCACCGACCCGTGCCCGTCAGGCGCGTCCGTCACGCCGTCCTCCTGTCCTCGGTCGGACCATCGTAGGAGCCGCCGGGCGCTCGCCTCGACCGGCCCCGCTAGCCTGGCGCGGTCGCCTACCGAGGATGAAGGAGCGTGTGGTGGACCCGGATCTCGTGGTCGTGGGGTCCGGCTTCTTCGGGTTGACCATCGCGGAGCGCGCCGCCACCGAGCTCGGGATGCGCGTGCTGGTGATCGACCGGCGTCCGCACATCGGCGGCAACGCCTATAGCGAGCGCGAGGCGAGCACCGGCATCGAGGTGCACCGCTACGGCGCCCACCTCTTCCACACGTCCAACCCCGCGGTCTGGGACTACGTCAACCGGTTCACCAGTTTCACGCCCTACCGGCACCGCGTCTACACCACGCTGCGCGGCGAGGTGTACCCGATGCCGATCAACCTCGGCACCATCAACCAGTTCTTCCGCTCGGCGATGAGCCCGGACGAGGCGCGCGCCAAGGTCGCGGAGCAGGCAGCCGAGATCCACGCAGACGACGCGGCGAACTTCGAGGACAAGGCGATCTCCCTGATCGGCCGGCCGCTGTACGAGGCGTTCATCCGCGGCTACACGGCCAAGCAGTGGCAGACCGACCCGCGGCAGCTGCCCGCGGAGGTCATCTCGCGGCTGCCGGTGCGCTACACCTACGACAACCGCTACTTCAACGACACCTACGAGGGCCTGCCGGCAGGTGGGTACACCGCCTGGATCGAACGGATGGCCGACCACGACAAGATCGAGGTACGGCTCGCGACCGACTTCTTCGACACCGAGCAGCCGGTGAACAAGCAGGCGGTCGTCGGCGCCGTGCCGGTCGTCTACACCGGACCCGTGGACCGCTACTTCGACTACGCCGAGGGCCCCCTGGCATGGCGCACGCTGGACTTCGAGCAGCGGGTGCTCGACGTCGGCGACTTCCAGGGCACGTCGGTCATGAACTACGCCGACGAGGACGTGCCGTACACCCGCATCCACGAGTTCCGTCACTTCCACCCCGAGCGCGACTACCCCGCTGACCGCACGGTGATCATGACGGAGTTCTCCAGGTTCGCCCAGCGTGACGATGAGCCGTACTACCCGGTCAACACCCCGCAGGACCGGGCCCGGCTGCTGACCTACCGGGAGATGGGCAAGGCGGAGCCGGGTGTGGTGTTCGGCGGCCGGCTCGGCACCTACCAGTACCTCGACATGCACATGGCCATCGGCTCGGCCCTGAACACGTTCCACGGAAAGCTCGCGCCGCGCTTCGGCGTCGCCGCCTCATGAGTGGCTCTGCCCGCCGCAGCGGTGCTGCCCGACGCGCAGGTCTCGCCCGCCGCGCCACCGGGCTCGCGGTGCACCTCGCGCGCCGCGGGGGGCTGCTGCCGTCGGGCACGCCCGACCGTCTCGCCGACGACGAGAAGGTGCTCCACGGCCGGTTCGAGCAGACCGTGATGGTCTATTTCCCCGACACGCGCCACAACCTCTACCAGCTGCGGCAGTGGTACGGCCCGTTGATCGCGCTCAACGAGCGCCATCCCGTCGTGGTCGTGCTGCAGGACTCGCGCACGGCCCGGCTGGTGCGCGCCGAGCTGGGCCTGCCGGCCGTCGTGATCGGGCACTACGGCCGGCTCGACGAGCTGCTGTCGCGCAGCGACGTCAAGCTCGCGCTCTACGTCAACCACAGCCCGCAGAACTTCTCCGCGCTGCGCTTCACCTCGTTGGTGCACGTGTTCCTCAACCACGGCGAGAGCGACAAGGGAGTGTCGGTCTCCAACCAGTCCAAGGCCTACGACTTCTGCTTCGTCGCGGGGCGGGCCGCCGTGGACCGCATCGCCGCACACACGATGCTGTACGACGCAGCCGCGCGCTGCGTGAGCATCGGCCGGCCGCAGCTCGACTTCGACGCGGCCCCGTCGCCGCCGCCTGCCCGCTCGGGTGAGCGTCGCACGGTGCTCTACGCGCCGACCTGGGAAGGCGCCCAGCCTTCGCTGGCCTACGGCTCGGTCGCCTCCCACGGCCTTCGGTTGGTGCGTGAGCTGCTCGCCGACGGCCGGTTCAGGGTCCTCTACCGGCCGCACCCGCTCAACGGGCTGCTGCGTGGGGACTACGGCGACGCCGACGCACGGATCCGTCGGCTGGTCGACGAGGCGGCGTCCAGCGATCCGGCCGCTGGGCACCGCGTCGAGGCCCAGGGCAGCCTCGCCGACTCCTTCGCGGCCGCGGACCTGCTGGTGTGCGACGTGTCGGCCGTCGCGACCGACTGGCTGCCCTGCGGGCGACCCCTCGTCGTGACCCTGCCCGCCGAACGCGAGGTGAGCACCGCACGCACCCGGCTGCTGGACGTCGTACCGCGCCTGGAGGTCGGCGACCTGGGTCGCGCCGCCGACCTGCTCGCCGAGCACGCGGAGCGCGACCCGGGGCGCGAGCAGCGGCTGGCGCTGGTCGACTACTACCTCGGTGACACGACGCCGGGAGTCGCGACCCGGCGGTTCCTCGACGCCTGCTCCTGGGCGATCGAGCTGCGTGACCGTGAGTGGGCCAGGGCGGTGGCCACCGGGGCCGTGGGCCCCTGACCGTCAGGCCGGCCGGGGTCGAGCGGGTCCGGGCCGGGTGCCCGCCAGGGCTCTGACGATCGGCAGCAGACGGGGTACGTCGTTGACGCACACCGCGTCGACGCCCGCCGCCACCAGGTCGGCCACCTCGTGCGCCGCCGGGCACCAGGCCAGCACCTCCAGGCCGGCCTCGTGCGCCACCTCCACGTTGCGCGCTGCCGACCTGTGCACGGGACCCGGCTCGATGGGGTTCGCGGCGAACGAGCGGTAGTGCAGCCCCACCACCGAGAACCCGAGGTGCGCGGCCATCGGCACCGCGATCCGGAGCGGGAAGTCCAACCACGTCAGCAGCCCGAGTCGTAGCCCGGGCACCTGCTCGCCCAGCCACAGCAGCGCCGACGCGTCGAACGACGTCACGAGCAGCCGCCGCCGGCGTACCTCCCGTCGCAGCAGCGGGACGAGCAGGCCGGCCGTGCCCTGCTCCGGGGAGCCCAGCGCGTCCTCCAGTACCGGCTTGACGTCGAGGTCGAGGCCCGTCCCGAGCGGCACCGCGTCGAACGCGTCGGTCAGCAGCGGGATCCCCGCGCCGCGCAGGTCGTGCGCCTGGCCCTCGACGAGGAAGGCACCGGCGTCGGTCGCGGGGTTGTGGTGCACCACGAGCTGACCGTCTGCGGTCCGCGTGGCGTCGAGCTCCACCCAGTCGACACCGGCGGCGACGGCGGCCGAGATGGACTCGAGCGTGTTCTCGGCGAGGCCGCCGACCAGGCCCTTGCCGAACCCGCGGTGCCCGACCACATCGGGCCGGGCGGTGAAGACCGGCCCCTCAGCCGTGCTCATCGACGTCGCTCATGGTCACCCGACGGTGACCGGCGAGCATCGCGTCGCGCGCCACGATGAGCTCGTCGACCGCCGCGAGGAACCGCTCGGTGCTCTCACCGGCCGCCAGGTCGCCGAAGTAGCGCTGGCGGGCGGCGAGCCGGTCGTCGCGACGAGCGTCCTCGCGCAGCCGCGACGCGAGCACCGTGGCGAACTCGCCGACCGTCGAGCCGTCGATCAGGTCGGCACCGGCGGCGAGCGGCGAGTCCGCGAACAGCAGGTCGCGGTCGTCGCGCCGGTCGGTCAGGAAGATCGGGCCCTGCGGGCGCAGGTACAGGAAGTCGAGCGTCACGCTGGAGACGTCGCCGACGAGGGCGTCGACGCGGGGAAACATCGCGAGGATGTTGCCGTCGAGGCTGACCAGGTGGCCGGCCTGCGGGTCGCGCGTCCGGGCCGCCTCGATCAGGCGCATGATCGCCCGGTGGGCCTTGAGCACGCCCTGGTCGGGCGAGGCCGCCACCCGGGGGTGCGGCTTGTAGACCAGACGTACGTCGGGCAGTGCGAGCGCCTGCTCGACGATCCGGACGCCGTAGACGTCGAGGGAGGTCCAGTTGTTGGACTCGCTCTCGCCCTCCCAGGTCGGTGCGTACATCACCGTGCGTCGGTCGGAGGCCGCCAGCTCGGGACGGAACTCCAGGTCCAGCTGCGGCCGGCCGACGAGCACCAGCTTGCGGTCGTCGAAGTCGATCAACGCGTTCCGGTAGCGCTCGACGGCGATCGGACCGGCGACGAAGACCCGGTCATAGCCCTTGACCTGATTGCTGAAGCTGGACAGCTTGTCGCTCTCGCCGTGATTGACGTGGACGTGCAGCATGCGCGGGCTGTTGAGCGACTGGAAGTTTCGAAAGCCGTGGTTGACGTAGATGCAGACCTTGAACGTCCCGAGGTCGTAGAGGCTCATCAGGTCGGGGAACGAGGTGACGCAGACCACCGGGAGCCGGGTCTGCCCCTCCAGCGCGTGCATGGTGCGGATGTCACGCAGCACCAGCATGACCTTGTGCCGCTGGGCGAGCCGCTCGAGCACGCGCAGCCACTGCTCGAGCTGGTAGAGGCGCTCGGGCTCCTCGGGGAAGTGCACGATGACGTCGGCGTCGAGCGCCACCCGGGAGGCGGCGAGCTGTGGGCCGAGCCGGTCACCGACCAGCCGGACGGCGACTTCGGCACGTAGCTGTTGCAAGCGCCGAAGAACGGCAGATCCCACCCGGAGGGTGGCGGCACCGGTCACGGTGGTGTCGCGGGGTCGTCGCACGGGCGGGGGCACTCCTCGGTCGTCGCAGGCAAGCCTACGGGGGCGCGCGGGCGGGCGCGACCGTGCCGTGACGGGACGATACCGTCGGCCTCGACTCCGGCGGCCCCGCCGGGCGCTCCGCGAAGGGAACCCGACCACGTGATGTGCCGATGATCGGTCTCGTGCTCGCTGCCGGCGCCGGACGCCGGTTGCGTCCCTACACCGACGCGCTGCCCAAGGCCCTGGTGCCGGTCGACGGCGACACCACGATCCTCGACATCGCGCTGGCGAACCTCGCCACGGTCGGGCTGACCGACGTCACGGTCGTCGTCGGCTACCGCGCCGACGCGGTCGAGAGCCGCCGCGCCGGGCTGGAGGCGCGCCACGGTGTGCGGCTCACGCTGGTGCACAACGACAGGGCGGAGGAGTGGAACAACTGCTACTCCCTGTGGCTCGCACGTGACCAGTTCGCCCAGGGTGCGCTGCTGGTCAACGGCGACACGGTCCACCCGGTCGACATCGAGCGGACCCTGCTCGCCGCCCGGGAGCAGGAGGGCGCCGCGGGTGTGCTGCTCGCGCTGGACGACCAGAAGCGGCTCGCCGACGAGGAGATGAAGGTCACCCTCGACGACGACGGTCACCTGCGGCGCATCACCAAGCTGATGGACCCGGGCGAGGCCGACGGTGAGTACATCGGCGCCACGCTGATCGAGGCGAGCGCGGCCGGGGCCCTGGCCCAAGCCCTGGAGCAGACCTGGCGGCGCGACCCCGACCTGTACTACGAGGACGGCTACCAGACGTTCGTCGACGGCGGCGGCACGGTGGGCGTGGCGCCCATCGGCGTGCAGCTGTGGGTCGAGGTCGACAACCACGCCGACCTCGCCCGTGCACGGGAGATCGCGTGCCACTACTAGCCCGGATGCTGCTCAGCCCCCTGTTCATCGACATCCGCGCAGGGGCGGTCTCCAGGCTGGGCGCTCTGCTCTCGGACCGGCGCATCTCCGCCGACGGGCACGTCGCGGTGGCGGTGGGCCCGGGCCAGGGCGAGTCCGTGGTCGAGGCCATCCGCCCATCGCTCGGCAACGCCGACATCTTCACGGTGCGTGGTGGCAGCCTCGAGGCGGCAGGCGATCTGCAGAGCGAGCTGCGCGGCAAGAACTACGACGCGCTCGTGGGCATCGGCGGCGGGCGGACGCTCGATGTCGCCAAGTACGCCGCGACCCGGCTCGCCCTGCCGATGGTCGCGGTGGCCACCAACCTGGCCCACGACGGCATCGCCTCGCCGGTCAGCTCTCTGCTGCACGAAGGTGGCAAGGGCTCCTTCGGTGTCGGCCTGCCGATGGCGGTGGTGGTCGACCTCGACTTCGTCCGTACGTCGCCGCCGCGCATGGTCCGCTCGGGCATCGGCGACGTTGTGAGCAACCTCACAGCGGTCGAGGACTGGCGGCTCGCGGCGGACGAGCGCGGGGAGCCGATCGACGGGCTGGCGGAGACGTTCGCCCGCACCGCGGCCGAGTCCGTGCTGCACCGCACCGACGGCGTCGAGTCCGACTACTTCCTCACGGCCCTGGCGCAGGCCCTCGTGCTCTCCGGCATCGCGATGGCAGCGGCCGGCTCCAGCCGCCCTGCCAGCGGCGGCGACCACGAGATCATGCACGCGATCGACGCGCTGTTCCCCGGCACGGCCAACCACGGTGAGCTGGCCGGGGTCGGCGCGCTGTTCTCGGCGTACCTGCGCGGTGACGAGCGTCTTGCCACGCTCATCGGGAGCTGCCTGCACCGCCACGGGCTGCCGCGCGTGCCCGCCGACATCGGCCTGACCGTCGGGCAGTTCGCCGACGCGGTCGTCTTCGCGCCCCAGACCCGGCCCGACCGCTACACCATCCTCGAGCACCTCGCCCTCACGCCGGCCGTGGTGCTCGAGCGGGTCACGGACTACGCGGACGTGTTCCGGGCGTGAGGCGAGCGGTGGCCACCCCCGCTCCCGGTGGTAGCGTTTCGAAGCCGCGCCGAAGGCCGTCCGTCGACGGCCTCGGGGACGAGCGACCTTCCCGGGGAGAGCAGTGACGGCTGAGGCGATGACGCCCACCAGGGCGATAGCGTCCACGAGGCTCGGCCTCGTGTGGTCGCGCCGACGCACTCTCCGGCTGCTCATCAGCCGCGACCTCAAGGTCAAGTACGCCGGCTCGACGCTGGGCTACGTCTGGTCGGTGCTGGAGCCGCTGATGCTCGCCGGCGTCTACTGGTTCGTGTTCACCCAGCTCGTGAAGCGCAACCTCGGTTCCTCGCCCTACATCGTCTTCCTGCTGTGCGCGATGCTGCCCTGGCAGTGGGCCAACGGCGTGCTGCGGGCGTCCATGCGTGCGCTGTCCAAGGACGCCAAGCTGGTGCGCTCCACCAACCTGCCGCGCGAGATCTGGGTCCTTCGCACCGTCGGGTCGCGCTTCATGGAGTTCCTCTTCAGCCTGCCGGTGCTGGCCCTTTTCGCGATCCTCACCGGTGCCCACGTCAGCTGGCACGTCGTCTTCTTCCCGGTCGCCATGGCGATCCAGGCGGCGCTGCTGCTGGGCCTCTCCCTGATCCTGGCCCCCGTGGCCGTTCTGTACTCCGACGTGGAACGACTGGTCCGCATCGTGATGCGCCTGCTCTTCTACTTCTCCCCGATCATCTACGGGATCCACGACATCAGCCACCGGCTCGGCCACGTGGCCGGCCGGTTCTACGTGCTCAACCCGTTCGCGGGCATCCTCGACCTGTACCGGACCGCGTTCTTCGCCGACCAGTGGTCAGGGTGGCTGAGCATCACCGTCTCCGTCGTTGCCGCCGCGGTCTCCCTCGTGGTCGGGTTCGCCGTCTTCCGGCGCCTCGAGGGTGCCGTGCTGAAGGAGATCTAGGTGGCGCCCGTCATCTCGGCCGAGGGCCTGGGTATCCGCTTCGAGCGCAACAGGGGCAGGGGCAACGGAAGGCGCCTCAAGGACCTCCTCACGGGCCGTGCTCCCATCCGGCCCGCCACGTCCAAGTCCTTCTGGGCGCTGCGTGACGTCGCGTTCGACGTGCACCAGGGAGAGGCCGTCGGCCTGGTCGGGGCCAACGGGCAGGGCAAGTCGACGCTGCTCAAGCTCATCGCGGGCGTGCTGCTGCCCGACGAGGGCAGCGTGCGCGTCGGTGGGGGTGTGGCGCCGCTGATCGAGGTGACCGGCGGGTTCGTCGGGGAGCTGACCGCCCGCGACAACATCTGGTTGACAGCGGGGCTGCACGGGCTGAGCAAGCGCCAGATCGAGGAGCGGTTCGACGAGATCGTCGACTTCGCCGAGGTCGGCGACTTCCTGGACACGCCGTTCCGGCACTTCTCCTCGGGGATGAAGGTGCGGCTCGGCTTCTCGGTGATCACCACGCTCGACGAGCCGATCGTGCTGGTCGACGAGGTGCTGGCCGTCGGGGACCGTGCGTTCCGCGAGAAGTGCTACACCCGCATGGGCGAGCTGCTCTCGGGCGGGCGCACCTTGTTCCTCGTCTCCCACAGCGAGGGTGACCTGCGGCGCTTCTGCACCCGCGGGCTGTACCTCAACGGTGGCCGGCTGATCACGGACGGACCGATCGAGGAGGCCCTGGAGACCTACATCGACGACAGCGGCCAACCCGCCAAGCAACGGTGACCGGCGTGAGCCAGGCCGAGGGCCGGCTGCCCGACGTGAGCGTGGTCGTGATCGGCTACAACGACGCGGCCAACCTGCCCAGTGCCGTCGAGTCCGTGCTGCGCCAGACCCTGCGCAACCTCGAGGTGATCATCGTCGACGACGCCTCGACCGACACCACGGGTGAGGTCGCCGACCGGCTCGCGGCACAGGACAGCCGGGTCCGGGTGATCCACCTGTCGGAGAACAGCGGTGGGTGCAGCGTGCCGCGCAACACCGGGCTGGAGGTCGCGCGGGCGCCGTACGTCATGTTCCTCGACAGCGACGACGTCTACGAACGGCACGCCTGCAAGAACCTGCTGCTGGAGGCGGAGCGCACAGGGGCCGACGTGGTCGGCGGTCAGGTGCTGCGGATCTTCCTCGACCGCGACCGGGAGCTGCGGTGGTTCCCCGGCCTGTTCGAGGAGCGGGCGACGTTCGCAGGCATCCGGGAGAACCCGAAGCTGTTCTTCGACCCGCTGTCGACGAACAAGATCTACCGGCGCGAGTTCCTCGAGGCCAACGGCATCCGCTTCCCGGAGGGCGTGCACTACGAGGACTCGCTGTTCTCGACCAAGGTCTACTGCATGGCGTCGTCGATCGCCGTCATCCCGAACCTCGTCTACAACTGGCACGTGGTGAAGGACGCCGAGGAGAAGTCGATCACCCAACGGCGCTACGAGTTCGAGAACTTCCGCGACCGCATCGCTGTGCACCGCATGATGGACGACTTCCTGATGTCGCACGGCAGCGGCGACCTCATCACCCACAAGAACTACAAGTTCATCCGCCATGATCTGCGGCTCTACCTCAACGACCTGCCGCACCGCGACTACGAGTACCAACGGCGTTTCATGCGGCTGGCCGCCGACTACCTCGCCACGATCAGCGAGGACACGCTCGCCCTGGTCGATCCGGTCGAACGCATCTGCGTGCACATGATCCGGCGCCTCGACGTCGAGGAGACCCTCAAGACCGTCGACTACCTGCGCCACGGCTACAAGGTGTCCACCGAGCTGGTGGAGCGCGACGGTCGCATCTACTGGGGCGAGAAGTACCTCGACACCCCGGAGGACCGGGCGGTCATGGACGTGACCGACATGGGCATGCACCGCATGCCGTTCGAGACGCAGAGCATCTTCAACGAGGTGCGCGCCGTGCGGCTGTCCGGTCGGCGGTTGCAGCTCACCGGGCGGTTGCTGAACCAGTTCGGGCAGATCGCACCGGGTGACAAGCTGCGCCTCACGGCGACGGTGCGCAACCGGGGCCGCCGGGTCAGGCGTTCGTTCCCCGTCCGGGACATCCGCCACGACGGCAACTACATCCACTACGACACCGAGATCGACCTGGTGCGCGCGACCAGGCCGCTCGACGAGCTGGTCAAGATCTGGGACCTGCGGTTGGACATCGCCTGGGACGGCCGCTCCAACTTCGCGCCGTTCAGCATCGACCCGGCCATGGTGACGGGGCGGGGCATCCCGCTGCGCGCGCGGTTCGGCGGCCTGGTCAACGCAACGGTGGAGCCCTACGTCACGATCAACGGAAACCTGGCGTTCGAACAGGCCCCGGACAGCGGGGTCGGTGCCGCGGCGGGCACGGCCCACTCCCTGGCGGTACGCGCGCGCAACTCGGCGCGCGGTCGGGCCCGCGACACGCTCAGGAGCCCGGCCTTGATGCGACGGGTGTTCCGGTGGTCGCGCAAGCTGCCCGTCAAGCCTGGCGTCACGGTCTTCGAGAGCCACATGGGCCTGCAGTACTCCGACAACCCCAAGTACGTCTACGAGGCCGCCCGCCGGGTCGGCTTCGACAAGCTCGGCATCACTCCGGTCTGGTCGCACGCCGGCCCCTCTCCCGCCGGCTTCCCGAGCGAGGCCGCCAGCGTGCGTCGCAAGACCTGGCGCTACTACTACCTGCTCGCCCGTGCGCAGTACTGGGTCGACAACCAGGGCTTCCCGCGGGCGGTCACCAAGCGGCCCGAGACGACCTACCTGCAGACCTGGCACGGCACGCCGCTCAAGACGATGGGGTGGGACGAGCCGGGTCTCGCTGCCCTGTCCGGCAAGGCGCGCCGCGCGCACGAGCGCATGATCGAGCGCTGGGACTACCTCGTCGCCCCCAGCGAGTACTTCGTCGAGACCTTCGTGCGGGCCTACCGCTACGACGGCAAGCTGCTGCGGGTCGGCTATCCCCGCAACGACCTCTTGGTTACCGACGCTGGTGACGCGGAGAAGGTGCGCGAGGCCAGAGAGCGCCTCGGGCTGCCCCTGGACCGCACGATCGTGCTCTACGCGCCGACCTTCCGCCAGTCCGGCCGCGGCTCGGACGAGCCCTACGAGCTGCCCTTCGAGCTGCGCGACGTCGCGGCCGCGCTCAGCGACGACGTGTTCCTGCTCGTGCGCAACCACTATCTCGACGAGTTCAAGCTCAGCCGCCGGTTCTGGCCGTTCGCCCGCAACGTCTCCGACCACGACGACATGACGGAGCTGCTGCTGGTCGCCGACGTGCTGGTCACCGACTACTCCTCGACGATGTTCGACTTCGCCAACACCGGCCGGCCGATGATCTTCTACACCCACGACTACGACGACTACGTCCACAGTGAGCGCGGCACCTACTTCAGCCTTGCCGACGAGGCACCCGGCCCGCTGGTGTCGTCCACCGAAGAGCTGGTGGCGGCGCTGTCGGACCTGGAGGGGGTACGGCGGGACTACGCCGAGCGCTACCGCACCTGGCGGCAGCGGTTCTGCGAGTACGACAGCGGCCATGCCTCCGACGACGTCGTCGCCGCCGTCTTCGGGCCGGGCAGCAGGCCATGAGCGCCACGACCGCCCGCCCGCGCAACGTGTTCCTCGTCGCCAACAACGTCGAGGAGGTAGGCGGGCTCCAGAGGGTCGCCCACAACCTGGCGCAGGAGCTGTCCCGTCGTGGCCACCACGTGGTGCTCGTGGGCATCAATCACCATCCCGACAAGGTCACCTATGTCGCCGACCCGCTCTACGAGACCTTTACGGTCTACGAGCAGCGCGAGCCGAAGCCGCTGCCCAGGTCCTCGCGGGCCGGCCGGCTCAAGCCCTCGCGCCGTCGCTACGAGCGCCGCCGTCAGCTCGCACGCCGCGAGGCGATCGAGCGGCTCAGCGGGCTGTTCCGCTCCGTCTCCGAGGGCATCGTGGTCAACATGCAGATCCACGCGATGCAGTGGGTGTCGGCGGCGGACACCCGCCACCTGCGGGTCATCGGGCAGAGCCACGAGCAGTACGAGGCCTCCCGCGGCCGCACCGCCGCCTCGCGCGGCATCACCCGCAGGTACGACGGCATCATGCGCCACTATCGCGACATCGACCTGTTCCAGCTGCTCACCCACGAGGACGCCCGCAAGTTCGAGAAGGACGGGCTCAACAACGTCGCGGTGATGCACAACCCGCTCAGCTTCTATCCCGACGAGGTCTCGCCGCTGTCGGAGAAGACCGTCATCAGCGTGGGTCGCTACGACCCGCAGAAGAACCAGAAGGCGCTGATCGAGGCGTTCGCGCTCGTGGCCCAGAGGCATCCGGACTGGGTGCTGAAGCTCTACGGCACGGGGCCGCTGGAGGAGGCGCTCGCCGCGCAGATCGCCGAGTCCGGCCTCACGGGAACCGTGTCGCTGATGGGCCCCACCGACAAGGTGCAGGAGGCCCTGATGGAGAGCTCGGTGTTCGCCTTGTCCTCGGACTTCGAGGGGCTGCCCGTCGTCCTCTGCGAGGCGATGGCCTGCGGCGTGCCCTGCGTGAGCGTCGACTGCGGTCCGGGCATCGGCGAGATCATCCGCCCCGAGGAGGACGGCCTGATCGTCGCGATGGGCGACCCGCAGGCGCTGGCCGGCGCCATCGGCCGCCTCATCGAGGACGAGGAACTGCGCCGGCGGATGGGTCGCGCGGCCCGCGAGAACATCCGGCGCTACTCGGTCGAGGAGATCATGCGCCAGTGGGACGTGGTGTTCGACCTGGTCGAGCGCTGACCAGCGCCGCCAGCGCGGTGAGCGCGGTTGCCGCGCACGCGATCCAGAACGGTGTGGCCGGGAGCGGGCTCCACGCCAGCAGGTTGCGGCTGCCCTCTGCCATGTCGTGCAGGTACGACGTGTGGTGCGCCGGCGTGTAGTAGATGCGGAAGCCGAGCGCGAACTGCACCAGCGTGACGAGCAGCCCGGCGACCAGGACGAGCAACGGCAGCACGGTGGCACGGCGGCCGAGCAGCCGGGCGAAGCCGGCGCACGACACCACGAGGAGGCCGAACAGGCCGCCGTAGAGGTAGCGGCCCTGCTGCCCGGCCGGGAAGAGCGTCGAGACCCAGCCGTGCCAGGCGCCCACGATCACGATGCCGAGCTGGCAGCCGGCGGGTACCAGCAGCACGAGGGCGCGCAGCGGCCCCAGCCGCGACCAGCGGTAGGCGGTCACCAGCCCGGCCACCAGACCGACCAGCAGCGCGAGCGACAGCAGGCCGTCGACGTACTCGACCCAGCGCGGCGGGTCCCAGATGTGCGCGTCCATCCAGAAGCGGTAGCTCATGCGTCGCAGGAAATGCTGCGCGAACTGCCAGCCGGTCGCGGCGAACGACGTCTGTGGCGCTCCCAGCCCGTTCTGCACGATCTGGTTGCCCTCGGGCTGGATCACCCCGAAGACGGCCATGTTCCGCAGCCACCACCAGCCGCTGCCCAAGCCGGCCACGGCCAGTGCCAGCAGGGCGCCCGGGAGGACCTGGCGACCCGAGCGCCGCCACGCGCAGGCGTAGACGAGCACCAGGTAGAGCGGCAGGAACAGCGCGAGTCCCTTGGTGAGCAGCGCGAGGGCGCCGAGGACCCCGACGCCCAGCGACGTACGGCGCGAGGTGTCGCCGGTCAGCACGTAGACGGTGAGCACCGTGAGCGCGGCGAGCAGCAGGACGAGCAGGTTGTCGTTCTCGACCGACGCCCCGTTGCGCCCGACCTGGGGGATCGCCAGCACGAGGGCAGCCGCGGCCCGCGCCGCGGGGCCGTCCCCCAGCAGGCGTCGCGCACCGGCGAAGACCAGCAGCGCCAAGGGGGCGATCAGCAGCACGTTGAGCAACCGCAGGAACAGGTAGACGTCGATGTAGGGACGCTCGGCCCAGTGCGGCAGCAGGTGCAGCGCGCCACCCATCAGGTAGTAGTACGTCGGCGGGTGCTGCACCAGCTGGTTGGGTCGCGTGCCGGCGGCGTCGCCGCCCTTCTCGACGTAGGACGGCCAGTCGGCGCGCGTCCGTGGCGCCTTGTCGGCCTTGTACAGCGTCTTGCCCTGCGCCAGCGCCGGGTCGAGCAGCCCCGCCGAGACGCCCTGGGTCGTCGTGAACGTCCCCGGGTCGGGCCACGGCACCGCCGCCCCCGTCGCCACCCCGGCGATCAGCCCCACGTGGCGGAACTCGTCCGGTCCCCGGTTGGGCGCCCAGAAGCCGACGTTGACGACCATCACGAGCAGGTGCAGCGCCGCGACGAGCCACACGAACGCGGGTACGTGGCGGACCAGGTGCCGGAGGCGGAACGGTTCCTCTGCGGCGGTGAGCCCTGTCACGGCCTCGCGCTGGACGACTGCGGTCACTGCGCCGCGGTGCGGTCAGCCACCTGTGTGGCCGAGCCGACGCTGTCGGGCACGGTGATCGGCGCGCCGGTCCTCGCCTGCACCTCCTGCGCCGTCACGCCCTCGGCGAGCTCCCGCAGCACGAGCCCCTCGGGTGTCACGTCGAGCACCGCCAGGTCGGTGATGATCCGGTCGACCACGCCCTTGCCGGTCAGCGGCAGCGTGCACTCCTGGACCACCTTGTGGGTGCCGTCCTTGGCGACGTGCTCCATGACCACGATGACCCGCTTGGCGCCGTGGACCAGGTCCATCGCGCCGCCCATGCCCTTGACCATCTTTCCGGGGATCATCCAGTTGGCCAGGTCGCCGGTGACCGACACCTGCATGGCCCCGAGGATCGCCGCGTCGACGTGACCCCCGCGGATCATGGCGAAGGAGGTTGCCGAGTCGAAGAACGACGCGCCCGGCAGCAGCGTGACGGTCTCCTTGCCGGCGTTGATCAGGTCGGGGTCCTCGTCGCCCTCGAACGGGTAGGGCCCCACCCCCAGGATGCCGTTCTCGCTCTGCAGGACCACCTCGACGCCCGCGGGCAGGTAGTTGGGGACAAGCGTCGGCAGTCCGATGCCGAGGTTGACGTACTGGCCGTCCTCGAGCTCGAGTGCGGCCCGGGCGGCCATCTGCTCGCGGGTGAGTGGCATCAGCTGGTCTCCTCGGCGCCGTCGGGTCGCTGCCGCACCGTCCGGCGCTCGATGCGCTTCTCGGTGTCCGGGCCGACCGCGACGACGCGCTGGACGTAGACCCCGGGCGTGTGCACGTCCTCGGGGCGGATCTCCCCGACGTCCAGCAGCTGCTCGACCTGGGCGATGGTGACCCGCCCGGCCGTGGCGACGAGCGGGTTGAAGTTGCGCGCGCTCTCGTGGAACACCAGGTTGCCCTGGCGGTCACCCTTCCAGGCGTGCACGAGGGCGAAGTCGCAGACGATGGACTCCTCGAGCACGTAGTTGAGCGTCGTGCCGTGCACGGTGAACTGCCGGGTCTCCTTGGCGGGGGACGCCAGGGCCACCGACCCGTCGGGCGCGTAGCGCCACGGCAGGCCGCCCTCGGCCACCTGGGTGCCCACGCCGGTGGCGGTGAAGAACGCGGGTACGCCGGCGCCGCCGGCCCGCAGGCGCTCGGCCAGCGTGCCCTGCGGTGTCAGCTCCACCTCGAGCTCGCCGGAGAGGAACTGGCGGGCGAACTCCTTGTTCTCCCCGACGTAGGAGGAGGTCATCCGCGAGATCCGCCGGTCGGCGAGGAGCACGCCGAGACCCCAGTCGTCGACCCCGCAGTTGTTCGACACGACCTTCAGGTCGCTGGTGCCCGCGTCGTGCAGGGCCCGGATCAGCTCGCTCGGGATGCCGCACAGCCCGAACCCGCCGACCGCCAGCGAGGCGCCGTCGGCGATGTCGGCCACGGCCTGCGCCGCGGATGCGACCGTCTTGTCCATTGCCTCGCGTCACGCCTTTCCTGCTCGGGGGGGCCGCCCCGCGGTGCGGGCGGGACTGCCCGGAGGCGACTCTAGGTCAGCCGCAGACGTCCTGGGCGGCGGAGCGGGTCCGCAGGGTCTCGGTCGGCGTCGGGGAGGGGGTCGAACCGCTGACCCTGACGTGGGCGACCTGGGGGGCGTCAGCACCGACGATCACGACCAGGGTGCTGCCCAGCGAGCTGTCGGAGGTCACCGTCGAGGCGGGCAGGGCCGCACCGAGCGTCCGGCCGGACTCGTCGTACGCCGGGTCGTGGCGCACCGTCGTCGTGGGGTAGTCGCGGCGGGCGGCGTTGCCCACGCCCACGACCTGGAATCCCTCGGCGGTGAGCTCCTCGGCCACCCGCGACGCCTCGCCCGGGGCGTTCGAGCCGTTGAGCACCCGCACCCGGACCTTCTCGGGCGGGGTGACCAGGGGCGGTCCGGACGCGGTGGGGCCCGGTGTTGCGCCCGTGGCCGCCTTCCGGCTGCCCGGCAACGGCTGGTCGAAGCGAAGCGCGTTCCACACGGCCCCGGCCGACGCCTTGAGCTGCACCCGGTTGTGGTCGGGCGGGTAGGGCTCGTTGGGGGCGGTGAGGAACGTGACGTCCCGGCTGTCGATGTCCTTGACCTCGGTCGCGAGCTTGCGCAGGGCGTTGAGGTTGCCCAGACCCGGGTCGGTCGTCAGCGAGTTGGTGGCGGCGTCCAGGAAGCGCAGCAGCTTGTCGGGCCGCAGGAGCAGCCCGGTGCTGCGCACCTTCTCCACCATCGAGCCGAGGAAGGCCTGCTGGCGGTCGATGCGCGAGATGTCGCTGCCGTTGCCCAGGCCGTGCCGGGTACGCACGTAGGCCAGGGCGGTGCGGCCCTTGACCGTGTGCAGGCCGGCGCTCAGGACGAGGTGGGACTCGCGGTCGTTGACCGCCTGGGGCAGGCAGACGGTCACGCCGCCGAGCGCGTCGACCATGTCCTTGAAGCCGCCGAAGTCGACGACGACGTGGTGGTCGATGCGGATCTTGGTGAGCTTCTCGACGGTGGCGATCGTGCAGGCGGCGCCGGCGTCGGAGAACGCGGTGTTGAACATGACCGCCGTCCGGGCCGGTACGGAGGTGCCGTCGCGACGGGTGCACCGGGGCACGTCCACGATGGTGTCGCGGGGGATGCTGACGAGGACCGCGCTCTTCCTGTCGGCCGACAGGTGCAGCAGGATCGTGGTGTCCGAGCGCTGGCCGGCGTTCAGCGCGTTCTGGAACTTCAGCTTCCGCCGGTCGGACCCGATGAGCAGGATGTTCTCCGGCTCGGTGGGCGTGTCCGGGTTGACGACCTTGCTGGGACGGTTGGATCCGAGCAGGTCGTCGACCTTCTCCTGGGTGATGTTGCTGTTGAACCGGTAGTAGGCGACCAGCGCGCTCGCGGTGCCCGTGACGGCGAGCAGCCCGAGGACCACGGCGAGAGCGGTCAGGACGCGACGCAGCGGCCGGTGCGGGGTCCCGTGGCGGGCCCGCGACGGAGCTCGGCCGCCGGCGTCAGATCGCACGAGAGCAGGACCCTTCCTCGAGGACGGTCACCGATAACACGTCCGAGGCGGCGGGAAAGTTGCCTGCCGATGTCCACAAGCACGACCACGGATGGATCGGGGATGACTGATCAGTCTAAGGGACGGGTCCCCGGCAGACGGAATCGAGTCTCCTGCGTCACGGCCGTCACACGTTCCTCCTGCACCCGCCGGGCGAGGGTGTCCTGCGACGCCGCCTCGAGATGGCGGCACAGCACCGCGCCGACGTCGCCCAGCAGCGGCACCAGCAGGGTCGCCACCAGGTCGGCCGGCTCGGCGAGCGGCGCGGCGGTGAGCAGCCGCTCGCCCGGTGCCAGCCCCCAGCGCGCCGCAGCGCCGGCCACTCGCTCGCCCAGCGTCGCGGCGGTCAGCGCCCCGGCGGCGGACTCGAGCGCCGGCGTGTCCGGGCCAAGCCCCGGCGGCGGCACGAAGCGGTCGCCATGGCCGTGGATCTCCCGGTCGTAGTCCACGGCGCCGCTCGGGGCGGCGCCCGGCCGGGGCAGGCCCATCGGAGCCAGCCCGAGGGCCACGACCTCGCCGGAGCGCGGGGCCGGCTCGGGCCCGGGCGCGTCCGCGGGCCAGGGGGCCGCGAGGACGGTCGCCTCGACCTGCCCCGCGCCCGCCGCTCCCGGGGTCACCACGACCAGCCCGGCCAGCCAGGCGGCCTGCCACCACACGGCGGCCTGCCAGTGGCAGGGCAGCGCGATCGCGACCCGGTCGCCGACCTCCAGCCCGAGCCCGTCGCGGCACAGGTGGGCGGTCTTGGCGACCCAGTTGGCGAAGGTCGCGACGGAGAGCTCCGTGCGCTCGCCCGTCGCGTCGTCGTAGAAGGTGAGCAGCGCGCGTGCCGGGTCGCCACGCAGCGCCCGGTCCAGCAGCGCGTTCGGGCCGGGGGCGGCAGCAGTGGGCGAGGCCATGGTGCCCCAGCCTAGGGACCGGGTCTCCGGCGGGCGTTCTGTCACGGTTGGGCAAACTTTGCCCGGGGCACCGGGGTCGGTCCGGTCAACTGAGCGCGGGGGCGGGATCAGCGGGAGGTACGGACGGGACACGCCGAGTTGTCACACCTGTCACACCTGTCACATGTGTGACAGCCTGACGAGGTGCGGCGTGGGTCGCCGTCGGTGCCGTCGGGGCTGTGCAGGCCTGTCGCGCTCACCCGACCCCGTCCGACTGCACGTCCCGCGTCCCTGTACGCCGTACCGCAAAGGTCCACCCCATGCGCAAGGCCTCGACCATCCTCGCCCTGGGCCTCGCCGCGCCCGCCCTCAGCGCCCTGCCGGTGCTCACCGCGCCGGCGGCCTCGGCCCACCCGGTGGCCCCGGAGGTCCGCAACCGGCTGCTGTCCGGGGTGGCGGAGGGCCTGCTGGGCTCGCCCGCCGCGGCACGTGGGTCGGCGGTGGCGCGCCGGGCGTGGCAGGCGGCTGGTGGCCGGTCCGCGACCCGGCCGAGCGGCCCCCCCTCGAGTGCCCCGGCGGCCCGGCCGGCCGTGCTCGCGGCTGCGACCGGCGTGGCGCCCTTCGACCTGGTCGGTGTCACCTGGCGGGCCCAGCAGCGGGCCGGCGACTTCACCGTGGTCGTGCGGACCCGCTCGGCGCACGGCTGGAGCGGCTGGACGGCGCTGGAGGCGGGGGACACCCCTCCTCCGGCCGAGGCGGCCGGCGTCCGCGACGGCACCGAGCCGCTGTGGGTGGGTCGCGCCGACGGCTACCAGGTCCGCGTCGACCTGCACAGCGGTCGGCTCCCCGCCGACCTGCGCATCGCCCTGGTGGACCCGGGCAGCTCCGCGGCCGACGCGTCCGCCGGGAGGGGGGCGCCGGCGGCGGCCTCGGCGTCGGCCGCGGTCGCCGCGCCCCCCGTGAACTCACGGGCGGCGTGGGGCGCCGACGAGCGGCTGCGCAGCGCCGCCCCCCGCTACACCGGCACGGTCAAGGCCGGGTTCGTGCACCACACGGCCGGCAAGAACAACTACACCGCGGCCCAGGTGCCCCAGATCATCCGTGGCGTCTACGCCTTCCACACCCGGTCCAACCACTGGTCCGACATCGGCTACAACTTCCTCGTCGACCGCTTCGGCCGCCTGTGGGAGGGCCGGGCCGGCGGGATCACCAACGACGTGCTCGGCGCCCACACCGGCGGGTTCAACACCGACAGCTTCGCGGTCTCCGCCATCGGCGACTACGGCAAGACAGCGGCTCCCCCCGTCATGGTCGACTCGATCGCGCGACTGCTGGCCTGGCGGCTCTCCCTGGCCTTCCGCAACCCGATGGGCACCACGACGCTCGTCTCGGAGGGCGGCGGCACGTCGCGCTACCGCGCGGGGACCGCGGTGGGCTTCAACGTGATCTCGGGGCATCGCGACGCCGGCAACACCGAGTGCCCCGGACAGTTCCTCTACGACCAGCTGGGCACCATCCGCTCGTTGGCGACGCAGTACATGGGCCCCGGCCTGGTCGACCCGGCCACCTCGACGGACCAGCCGGCGTACGGCGGCCCGCCGCTCACCGTCACTGCCGCGACCATGCAGCAGCAGTCGTGGACCTTCGAGGTCCGCGACCACTGGGACGGGCGCCTGCTGAGCACCCAGTCGGGCACGGCCGCGCCGGGCCAGCCCGTGGCGGCGTCCTGGGACCTGCGCGACCAGGCGGGCGTCGCCGTGCGTCCGGGTCCGTTCGACCTCACGCTGTTCAGCTCGGGAGCCACCGACGGGGCCCGCACCTGGACGCACCAGGTCACGGTCGTCCCTCCGGCCGTGACCCCGCCACCGGCGCCCCGGGCGGCACTGCCGCCGGCCTCGGGCTTCGTGCCCCTGGACCCGGCCCGGGTCTACGACAGCACCGACGGCCGGCTGCCCATGGGCCCCGGTGAGCGCCTCGATCTGCCCGTCGCCGGCCGCGGCGGCGTCCCGTCCGGCGGTGTCGGCGCGGTCGCGCTGACGGTCACGGCCAGCCGCCCCAGCGCCAGCACCTACCTGTCGGTCTGGCCCGCGGGGGCGAGCAAGCCGACGGCGTCCACGCTCAACGTGTCGGCGGGCGGCACCAAGGCGGCACTGACGATGACCGCCCTCGGCGGCAACGGGCTGGTCAGCCTCTACAACAACACGGGTACGACGGAGGTCGCGGTCGACGTCGTGGGGTACTACCCGAGCGCGCGCGCCGCGGACGGCACGGTGACCGGCCAGACGTTGCACGCCGTCTCACCGTTCCGGCTCTTCGACTCGCGCAAGGACCCCGCGGGACCGCTCGCGAAGGGCAGCGGGCGCACCATCGCGATGCCGGGCCTGAGCGGGATCGCACCGGAGCAGATGGGCGGCGTGGTCCTCAACGTGACGGCCACGCAGGGCACCGGCACGGGCACCGTCACCGTGCACCGGGCCGGGTCGGGGCTGGGCGCCGGGACCTCGCTGAGCTACGTGAGAGGCGTGTCGGTGGCCAACCGGGCCGTCACGGCGCTGTCCCAGGGTGGCCGGCTGCGCATCGACAGCCGCGGCGCCGCGGCGCACGTCGTCCTCGACGTGGTGGGCTGGTACGCGCCGACCTCGGTGGCCGGCGGCAAGGCCTTCCAGGCCGTCTCGCCGCGGCGGGTGCTGGACACCCGCACCGGGCTGGGCGCCAAGCGGGCCCGAGTGGCCGCCAACCGGACGATCGCGCTGACCGTGCGCGGCAAGGGCGGGGCACTGCCGGCGAACGCCTCGGCCGTGGTGATGAACCTCACCGCCACCGACGCCAGCGCGTCGACCTATCTCACGGCGTGGCCGGCCGGCGTCCCGCGGCCCACTGCCTCCGACCTCAACGTGCTGCGGGGGCGCACGACGGCCAACCTGGTCGTGGTCGCCATCGGCAGGAAGGGCCGGGTCAACCTCTACAACCGTTCGGGCTCGACGCACCTGGTCGGTGACGTCGTCGGCTTCTACCGCTGAGCGGGTGGCGCACCGGCACGCGGGCCGGATCGGCGTACGGCCCCGGTCTCGGTAGGCTCGGCCGCGCCATGGAAGCCGACCCCCTCTCCCTCGACCTGCCCGCCGCGACCGCGCACCACCACTACCGCGGCGGGCCGGGCGCGCAGCAGCTCGCACCGCTGCAGGTCACGATCGTGCTGCCCTGCTACAACGAGCAGGACCACGTGCTGGACGAGGTCGAGCGCATCACGGTGGCGATGGACGCCAGCGGCTACACCTACGAGCTGCTCGCCATCGACGACGCCTCGACCGACCGGACCCTCGCGGTCCTCGAGGAGGCGTTGCCGCGCTACCCGCGGATGCACCTGATGCCCTTCCGGCGCAACGGCGGCTCGGGGACCGCCCGGCGCATCGGCACCGCGGAGGCGCGCGGCGCGGTCGTCGTGTGGACCGACGCCGACATGACCTATCCGAACGAGCGGATCCCCGAGTTCGTCGCGATGCTCGACGACCCCAGCTACGACCAGGTGGTGGGGGCCCGCAGGAGCGAGGAGGGCACCCACAAGATCCTCCGGGTGCCGGCGAAGTGGATCATCCGCAAGATCGCGGAGAAGCTCACCAACTCCGAGATCCCCGACCTCAACTCGGGCCTGCGCGCGTTCCGCCGCGACGTGTCGCTGCCCTACCTGCGGCTGCTGCCGCCGGGCTTCTCCTGCGTCACCACCATCACGCTGGCGTTCCTGTCCAACCAGCACGACATCCGCTACGTGCCCATCGACTACAGCAAGCGAGCCGGGACCTCGAAGTTCCACTTCGTCAAGGACGCGTACCGCTATATCCTGCAGGTGCTGCGCATGGTGATGTACTTCAACCCGCTCAAGGTCCTGATGCCGCCGGCGCTGTGGCTGCTGGTGATCGGTGTCGCGAAGGCGATCTACGACATCGTCGCCCACCCGTTGCGCTTCTCGGTCAACACCGTGCTGATCTTCATCACCGGCCTGGTGATCGCCGCGCTCGCACTGCTGGCCGACCTCATCGTGCGATCCCGCACGGGGGAGTAGACCCGGGTGCCGTCAGCGGGGCCGGGCGCGTCCTCCGCCGCGGCCGCGCCGGAGGACGTCGAGGTCGTGCGGCCGCGGCCGTCGTGGCGACGTACGGCGGTGTCGGTGGCCCTTGCCGTGGTGCTGGTCGCCGCGTTCGGCTACGCGATCGCGGGGCGGTGGTCCGAGGTCGTCCAGCGGCTGCGGGAGCAGCAACCGGCTGTGGTCATCGGCGCCCTCGCGCTGTGTCTCGCGGCGACCGTGCTCAGCTTCCTGATCTGGCGCGGCGCGCTGGCGGTGCTCGGCTCCCCCCGGCCGGCGCGGCAGCTGGCCCGGATGTTCTTCGTCGCGCAGCTGGGCAAGTACCTGCCGGGCTCGGTGTGGCCGGTGCTCGCGCAGATGCGGATGGGGCGAGAGATCGGGCTCCCGCGCCAGCGGGTCGGGCTGGCCTTCCTGCTGACCCTGGGCCTGTCCGTGCTCTGGGGGCTGGTCGTCGGCCTGCTCGCCGTGCCCGCACTGCTGGACCGCGAGGGCCCGGCCATCGCCCTCACGGTGCTGCTGGCCGTGCCGGTGCTGCTGGTGCTGCTCGTGCCGCGGGTGCTCAACGCCGTGCTGGCCCGGGCCTTGCGAGTGCTGCGCCGGCCGGGGCTCGAGGCGCCGTTCGCTGCTCGTGACGTGCTGCGTGCCAGCCTGTGGACGCTGGTCTTCTGGGTGGTCTACGGCGCGCACGTCTGGTTGCTCGCCGTCGGGCTCGGGGCGGACCCATGGCGGTCGCTGCCCGTCGCGATCGGCGGCTTCGCGGTGGCGTTCTCGGTCGGCCCGCTGCTCGTGGTGCTGCCCGCCGGCGCCGGCGTACGCGAGGCGGTGCTCGTGGTGGTGCTCTCCACCGTGCTCTCCAGGACCGACGCCACGGCGGTCGCCCTCACCTCGCGGGGCCTGCTGATGGCCACCGACGGCCTGCTCGCCGTGACCGGGTGGCTGCTGCCGCGCGGGCACGCCGGGGACCCGCGCTCCCTTCCCTAGCCGTGCTACGCAGGCTTGCGGCCGCGCGCCACGAGGCCGGGTCCCTTGTCCGGGAAGGCGCGCTGCAGCCTGCGGAACGGCAGCGTCCCGAACCGCGCGGCAGCGGCCTGCAGCGGTCTCGTCGGCTGCAGCGTGCGGCCGCTCGCGTCGGTCCGTTGCGCCATCGGCGCCGCGGCGAGCTGCCCCTGGCGCCGCCTGCCCACGGCGTTGCGCCCGGCCTCGAGCAGGTAGCCGAGCGGCGCGCCGAACTGCACGAGCTCGACCTCGCGCAGCCCGGTCTGCGCCAGCAGCTGCGCCATGACCGGTGGGTCGTAGCGGCGGAAGTGCCCGACCATCTCGTCGGCGGGCCCGAACCGGTGCTGGTAGGCCGGTGTCGAGAGCAGCAGCCAGCCCCCGGGTCGCAGCCGGTCGGCCCACTCGCGCAGCGCCTGCCCGTCGTCCGCGATGTGCTCGATCACCTCGAACGCGCACACCAGGTCGAAGCGGTCGGCCGGGTCGAGCACCGACAGGTCGCCGTGGTGCACGGTGCCCCGGCCACCTGCCGCCGCCAGCCGTTCAGCCGCGCGCGCCGCCGACACCCCGTCGGGCTCCACGCCCGTGTAGGAGTACCGCTGCGCCAGCCGGGCCGCGAAGCCGCCCTGACCGCAGCCGACCTCGAGGACATCGGCCCCGGGCGGAGGCAGCAGTCGGCCCACCACGTCCCAGCGCAGCCAGCCGTTCGGGCTCAGCGGGGGCAGGGTGGGTGCGGGCACGGCGTCCTCCTGGGGTCGCGACGAGCAGGTCAGATCGAGGTGCGTACGGCGGCGCGCAGCCGTGCCACCAGCGGGGCGACGACGCGCTCGGGGGCGAACTCGGCGACCGCGAGCCGCCGCGCGGCCGCGCGCGCTGCGGCCAGCCCCTCGGCGTCGGCGGCGAGCTCGCGCAACCGGGCGGCCAGCGCGGGGGCGTCTCCTGCGGGCACGTAGCTGGCCGCGTCCCCCAGCACCCGCCGCTGCGGGGCCGTGTCGGAGGTCAGGATGGCGGTTCCCGCGGCCGCACCCTGGAAGACCTTGTTGGGCACCACCCGGAACGCCTTGGGGCTGGTGCCGAAGATGCCCAGGCACACGTCGTGCTCGGCGACCACCCCCGGCAGCCGCTCGGGCGCCACCCAGTCCACCCAGTCGACCTGCGCGTTGCCCGCGGCTCGCCGGCGGGTCTCGGCGAGGTCCTGGCCGGACCCCACCATCGTCACGCGCACCGGGTCGGCCGCGAGCAGGCCCAGCGCGTCGCCGATGACCGGGGCGCCCTGCAGCGGCGTGTACAGGCCGAAGAACACCACCCGAAGCACATCGCCGGGCGTACGACGGTCGTGGTCGCCCGCCGCCAACCAGCCGGCGGGTGCACCGACGGGCACCACGACGGCGCGCTCGCGGTGCCCGGGCGGCAACGCGTCACGGTGCTCCTCGGTGTCGACCACCACCACGTCGGCACCGGAGAGCGCCGCGCTGTCGAGGGCGCGCAGCAGGCGTGGCAGCAGCCCCCCGGTGACCCCCCGGTCCGACGCCGTGTCGCTGGCCCCCACGAGGTGGTCGAGCACCACGAGGCAGCGGCGGAACAGGCGCCTGGCCAGCAGCACGTCGAAGTGGCCGAGGTAGCCCACCACCACCACGTCGGGCGGTGGCAGCCGCCGGGCCGTGCGGGCCAGCCGCAGCCAGCGGGTGGCCAGCCGGGCGGCCAGCCGCGGGAGCAGCCACGGCCGCCGCAGCATCGCCACCCGGTCCGCGGTGCTCAGCCCGAGCGGCCAGTTGCACTCGGTGACCGTGCTGCCCGGCTCGAGGGCCGCCAGCCCGTCGCGCAGCCCGTCGCGCAGCACCGCGACCCGGGGGTGCGCCGTGGCGTCGTACGTGCCGAAGAAGAGGACGTGCATGGTCGGACAACCCTAGTGAGCGCCGGGCGCGCGGGCGCTGCGGCCGGCCACGGGCGTGGGGCAAATCAGATCATTCCGCCACCAGGACCGGGCGGGGCGCCCTATCGTGGACGATGAACCACCGGTCACTGCCGTCACACCAGCCTCCCACGCACCGTGAAAGGCCTTCCCTCCATGTCTGAGCAGTCCCCTCGCCGCCTCGCCGGGCCGCTGCGCTCGACGGCCCTGGTCCTGGCCGCCGCCCTGGCGCTCCCGCTCGGCGTAGCCGCCGTCGCGGTGCCACCGGCCTCGGCCGCGCAGTGCCCCGCGCCGGGCGGCGCGGCGGTGCCGGAGGGGACGGCGAGCGGGGACGTGGTCTTCCGCGGGCACGGCTGGGGTCACGGCCTGGGCATGAGCCAGTACGGCGCCCAGGGCGCGGCCCGACTGGGCTGCACCTACACCGAGATCCTCACGACGTACTACACCGGCACGACGGTGGCGCCCGCGACCATGCCCGGCCGGGTCTTCGTGCGGATGCTGAGCGACGGCTACCGCGTCGACGCCGTGGCCGAGACCGCCGACGTGCCCTGGGTGCTCACCGGCTGCGCGGCCGCCTGCCCCCCGGTGCAGCCCAAGGGCGCCACGTGGCAGCTGCGCCTCGACGCGACCGCCACGAAGTACGCGTTGTGGGACCTCGGTGCCACGCCGAAGAAGCTCCTCTGGCAGGGCGGGACGCCGACGCAGACGCTGCGTCTGCGCCACAACGGCTCGGTGGTGCACGAGACCACCTGGCGCGGCAGCTCGATCTTCCTCGACCGTCGGCTGCGCTGGGGCTACACCCGCTTCGCCATCACCGGCGGCCTGCTCGACGGCCAGCAGGTCATCGAGGACGACGCCGAGGGCAAGGCGATGGACAAGTACCTGTGGGGGATCGCCGAGGTGCCGGTCTCGTGGACCAACGGCGCGCACGAGGCGTTGAAGGCCCAGGCGGTCGCGGCCCGGACGTACGCCGCGAAGCGGCCCGGCCAGGCGCTGATGCCGACCCCCGCCGACCAGAACTACACCGGCTACGCCAAGGAGGCCCAGGACGGCGCGTTCAAGGACGCCGCGGGACATGCCCTGCGCTGGAAGGCGGCGGTCGACGAGACGTCGGGGCAGGTGGTGACGGCCACCGGCACGGGCGCGCTGATCGACACCTACTACTCCTCCTCGCACGGCGGGCGCTCCGAGGACGAGCGCTACGTCTGGGGCCAGGAGGCGCCGTTCCTGCGTTCCATCGACGACTCGGCCTGGGAGATGGCCTCGAGCAACCCGCCGGCCAAGCGGTCGTGGGCGGCGGCGTACACCTGGTCGGCACTCGCGACGGCGCTGGGCTACGAGCGGCTGAGCAGCATCTCGGTCCCCGCCCGCGGCACCGACGCCCGGACCGAGGGGGTGCGCATCACCGGCTTCCAGAACGGCGCGCTCGTCACCCGCCAGGTCGAGGGCTGGGACGTGCGCCAGGCGCTGGGCCTGCCCTCACCGGGCTTCACGATCTCGCTGCGCCGCATCGGCGGCGCGCCCGCCGTGCCCGTCGTGGGCGACTGGGACGGGGACGGCGACGACGACCTGGGCTGGTGGCGGGGCGGCGAGGCCGCGCTGCTGGTCGACGGCAGGTGGACCAAGCGACTGCGGCTTGGCAAGCCGGGCGACGTCCCGGTCGTGGGCGACTGGAACCGTGACGGCACCGAGGACATCGGCATCTTCCGGTCCGGGCGCTGGTTCGTGCGCAAGGGCAGGGGCGAGGGCCCGCTGGACACGTCCTTCACCTTCGGCACGAAGGGCGACCGCCCGGTGGTCGGCCGCTGGAACGGCACGACGCTGGGCATCGGAGTGGTCCGCTCGGGCCGGTGGCTGCTGCGGGCGACGGCCACCGCAGGTCGCACCCAGGCGTCGTTCCGGTACGGCGCCGCCACCGACCGGCCCGTGGTCGGCGACTGGGACGGCAACGGGACGACGACGGTCGGCGTGGTCCGGGGTGGGCGTTGGCTGCTGCGCGACCGGCTCAAGACCGGCGCGGTCACCCGCAGCTTCCGCTACGGCCTCCCGGCCGACCTCGCCCTGCCCGGCGACTGGAACGGCGACCGGCGGATGACCGCCGGGGTCGCGCGCGGCCGGACGTTCTACCTGCGCAACAGAGTGGGCGGCGGCCCCGTGTCGCGGACCGTCGGCTTCGCCGGCTGACGGGTCGGCGACCCACCCACAAGTTGATCGCACGGGTGCGGGGTGACAGGGCGGTCGGCGGCGTAGGCTGCGTGCAACCGAGTAGCCAGTGCAGATCGTCTCGTCAGGAGTGAAGCCCCCGGTGTCGTCGTCCACCCCGCGCGTGCTCCTCGACGCGACGGCGGTCCCGGCCGACCGCGGAGGGGTCGGGCGCTACGTCGACGGTCTCATCGGCGCCCTCGCCGGTGCTGGTGTGGACGTCGCGGTCGTCAGCCAGCGCTCCGACGCGGAGCGGTTCTCGCGGCTCTCGCCGGGCCTCGAGGTGATCGCGGGACCGTCGGCGATCTCCCACCGCCCGGCCCGCCTCGCCTGGGAGCAGACCGGGCTGCCGCTGGTCGCGCAGCAGGTCAACGCGCAGGTGATCCACTCGCCGTACTACACGATGCCCCTGCACGCCTCCGTCCCCGTCGTCGTGACGCTGCACGACGTCACGTTCTTCTCCGAGCCCGAGCTGCACAGCTCGGTGCGTGCCGGCTTCTACCGGTCGGCCACCCGCACCGCCATCCGGCGGGCGACCCGTGTCGTCGTACCCTCGCACGCCACCCGCGACGAGCTTGTGCGGCTGCTGGACGCCGACCCGCAGCGCATCGACGTCGTCCCGCACGGCGTCGACCTCTCGACGTTCCACCCGCCCTCCGACGTCGAGGCCCGGCGGGTCAGTGACCGCCTGGGGCTGCACGGCCGGCCCTACATCGCCTTCCTCGGGGTGCTCGAGCGCCGCAAGAACGTGCCCGACCTGGTGCGCGGCTGGGTCAAGGCCGTCGACGGCCTGCCCGACCCGCCTGCGCTGGTGCTCGCCGGCAGCAGCGGCTGGGACGACGGCGTCGACCAGGCGATCGCCGAGGTGCCCGCGCACCTGAAGATCGTGCGGCCGGGCTACCTGCGGCCCGCCGACCTGCCCGGGCTGCTCGGCGGCGCGATGATCGTGGCCTACCCGAGCAAGGCCGAGGGTTTCGGCCTGCCCGTGCTGGAGGCGATGGCCTGCGGTGCGGCGGTCATGACCGCGCGGCGGCTCTCGCTGCCCGAGGTGGGCGGCGACGCGGTCGAGTACACCGAGCCCGACGCCGACAGCATCGCGGCCACGCTGCGCGCGCTGATCGAGGACCCCGAACGCCGCCGGGCGCTGAGCGTGTCCGGCCAGGCCCGGGCGCGCGCGTTCACCTGGGACGGCTCGGCGAGCGCGCACCTGCGCACCTACGAGCGCGCGGCGGCCGCCGAGGTCACGGTGTGACCGTCGGTCGGAGCTGGCCCGCGTGAGCCTCGCGCGGTGACCGAGGCGGTCCTGCTCGTGGGCGGCAAGGGCACCCGGCTGCGCCCGCTCACGGTCGAGACTCCCAAGCCGATGCTGGCGACGGCCGGCGTCCCCTTCCTGCACCACGTGCTGGCCCGGGCCCGCGACGCGGGGATCGACCACGTGGTGCTCGCGACGTCGTACCGCCCGGAGGTCTTCCAGCGGGGCATCGGTGACGGGCGCGACCTGGGGCTGCGCGTCGACTACGTCACCGAGACCGAGCCGCTCGGCACGGGCGGCGGCATCCGCAACGTGCTCGACCTGCTGCAGAGCGGTCCCGACGACCCGGTGGTCATCCTCAACGGTGACGTCCTGAGCGGCCACGACCTGCGGGCCCAGCTCGACGCCCACCGGTCTGCCGGGGCCGACGTGAGCCTGCACCTGACCGTGGTCGAGGATCCGCGCGCGTTCGGCTGCGTGCCGACCGACGAGTCCGGTCGCGTGACGGCGTTCCTCGAGAAGACCCCCGAGCCGGTGACCGACCGGGTCAACGCGGGCTGCTACATCTTCAACCGGCGGGTCATCGACGCGATCCCGGCCGGCCGCAAGGTCTCGGTGGAGCGCGAGACCTTCCCCGGCCTGCTGCGCGACGGGGCGCTCGTGGTCGGTCACGTCGAGCAGGCCTACTGGCTCGACCTCGGCACGCCGGCGGCCTTCGTGCGGGGCTCCTGCGACCTGGTGCTCGGCCGGCTGCACTCACCGGCGCTGCCGGGCCCGACGGGCGAGTGGTTGGTGCTGCCGACGGCGCGGGTCGCGACCGACGCCGTGCTGTGCGGCGGTACGACGGTCGGTGCCGGCGCGGTCGTCGGCGCCGGTGCGACGGTCGAGGGCAGCGTGCTGCTCGACGGCGCGGTCGTCGGCGAGGGAGCCGCCCTGCGGGACAGCGTCGTCGGCCGCGGCGCGCAGATCGGCGACCGCACCGTGCTGGTGGGAGCCGTCATCGGCGACCGGGCCCGGGTCGGGGCCGACAACGAGCTGCTGGCCGGCGCGCGGGTGTGGACCGACGCACGCCTGCCACCGAAGGCGCTGCGCTTCTCCAGCGACGAGGCCTCGGCCTGACCGCCGCAGCCGGCGTCCCGGGCGAGGTCGGCGGGGTCAGGCGCCGGCCGGCTCGGGGGCGTCGGTGTAGGGGAACTTCTTGATGAACGAGCCGACGGCCGCGCCGCTGACCTTGCCGCAGAGCTGGCGGTGGGCCGTCTTCGCGCCCCAGTGCGACATGGCGACGTGCTTGCCCTGCGGGAAGGTGCCGTAGGCGGTGTCCCACGCCGAGACGATGAACTTGCTCGGGCCGACGGCGCTCTGGGAGCGGGCGCTGCTGGCGATGTCCTTGAGGGCGGCCAGCTGCGCGCCCTTGATCGTCTTGTCGTACCAGAGCACCGTGTAGCCGTGCTCGAGGTTGTGGACCAGCTGCTCCATCGCCGGGCGGTCGGTCGCCGAGTAGAACGGCCGGGAGCTGAGCACCGGGGTCGCCCAGTGCGGCCCCGAGGACGGCGGCACGTCGGCGTACTTGATCACGGTGCCCTGGGCCTTGTGGTCCTGGCCGCCGGTCGGTGTGTCGTTCGTCGGCGCACTGCACGAGGCGGCTGCCGTCGAGACCCCGAAGGACGACAGCGCCTTGTTGGCCGGGTCGTTGCGCTTGGAGAGGTAGGCCGGCACCGCCGCGGCCGAGACGAGCCCGAGGCCGATCACGATCGCCAGCACGACGAAGGTCGTGCTCTTGCGTCGCTCCTTGGCCTGCTGCTCGCGCCGCATCGCCTCGATGCGGGCGCGGCGGTCCTTCTCTGCGGTCTTGGTGCTCTTGGGCTTGTTCGCCACGGTGTCTCGGGTCTCTCTCGCTGCCTGCGTGTCGGCGGGTCGTCCTGCCGGCACCCGTCGGTCGAGTGCCCTCCCTCGCCCCGAGTCTACGAGACCTGCCCGCGCGCGCGGGGCACCCGACGTACGACACTGGTGGCGTGACGGTCCCGGGCACCCGTACCTCCGCCCGCACCCGCACCCGCAGCCGGACCTGGCGGGCGGAGCGCGAGCTCGACCTGGCCACCACGCTCGGGCCGATGCGCCGGGGGTCGGGGGACCCGACCATGCGGGTGGCCCGCGGTGAGGTGTGGCGCGCCACCCGGACGCCCGAGGGCCCCGCCACCGTGCGGATCGCCTCGATCTCGCCCTGCGCCGTGCGGGCCAGCGCGTGGGGGCCCGGCGCGGCCTGGGCGCTGCACGCGTTGCCGGCCCTCCTCGGCGCGCACGACGAGGCCTGCGGCTTCACCCCCCGCCACCCCTGCATCCGGGAGGCGTGGCGGCGGCACCGGGGCTGGCGGGTGCCGCGGTCCGGGCAGGTGATGGAGGCGCTGGTGCCTGCCGTGCTCGAGCAGAAGGTCACCGGCCGGGAGGCGTGGGGAGCGTGGCGGCACCTGCTGCGCCGCTACGGCGAGCCCGCGCCCGGCCCGGCCGCACTGCTGCCGCCGGGCATGCGCATACCGCCGGCACCGGAGGTGTGGCGACGGGTCCCGTCCTGGGAGTGGCACCGTGCGGGCGTCGACAGCTCACGCTCGCGCACCGTGGTCACGGCGGCGGGCGCGGCCGGCCGGCTCGAGGCCGTCAGCGACCTGCCGCACGACGTGGCCGGGGCGCGGCTGCGGACGCTGCCGGGCATCGGTGCCTGGACCGCGGCGGAGGTCGCGCAGCGGGCGCTGGGGGACCCGGACGCCGTGTCGGTGGGCGACTACCACCTGTCCTCGCTGGTGGGCACCGCCCTGGTCGGCGAGCGGGTCGACGACGACGCGATGCTCGAGCTGCTCGAGCCCTACCGGGGGCATCGCTACCGCGCCGTGCGGATGATCGAGCTCTCGGGAGTGCGGATCGAACGGCACGGCCCGCGCTACGCCGGACGTGACTACCGCGCCCTGTAGCCCGCCCGCGCGAGTGACGCTCAGCGCTCCAGCAGGAAGTCGCCGGGGTCCCGCGGCGGGCGCGGCGCCGGTGGCGTCGCCGCATGCCCCACGGCGACGGCGCCCATCGGCTCCCAGTCGCCGGGCAGCGCCAGCACGTCGCGCACGACCTCGCGGCAGAACATCGTGCTGCTCACCCACGCGGAGCCGAGGTCCTCGGCCGCGAGGGCGACGAGCAGGTTCTCGACCCCCGCGCCCATCGCGACGAGGAACATCTCGCGTTCGGCGCTCGCCCGCTGCTCGTCGGGGTAGTCGTGGCGGCCCTCGGCGGACAGGCAGGGCACGACGAGCAGCGGCGCCCGGCGCAACACCTCGCCGCGCGCGGTACGCCGCCGGACCTGCGGCTCGCTGAACCCGTCCCGGCGCAGGTCGGCCACCCACGCGGCGAGCATCGCGTCCAGCAGCCGGGTCCGCACCTGCGGCGACGTGACCACCACGAACCGCCACGGCGTCGTGTGGTGGGGCGCGGGCGCGGTGACGGCGGCGGCCACCGCACGCCGTACGGCGCCCGGGTCCACCGCCTCGTCGGTGAACTCCCGCACCGTGCGGCGGGCAGCCACCACCTCGCGGGCGCCCCACCGGAACATGTCCTCGCCTGCCGGACGGACCAGGGCCGCCGCACCGGGCCCGTGCTCGGCGGTCACCCGGTGCCCGAGCCCGCGAACGACCGCCACCGGGCGGCCGGCGAGCTTGCCCTTGACCAGCTCGGCCGCCGCGGCCACCTCGTCGGCGACGGCCGTCACCGTCGCGTCGAGCCGGTTGCCGAACCGGTCCGCACGCCCGCGCAGGTCCTCCAGCGGGTCGAGCCCGGCCAGCCCGATGGCCTGGTCGACGAGCCCGGTGCGCCACGGCCGGCCGACCGTGTCAGTGACCACCACCGCGACGTCCACGCCCTGCTGCACCAGCAGCGCCGAGCGCAGCGCCCGGGCCGACTCGTCGGGATCCAGCGGCAGCAGGACCACACTGCCCGGGCGCGTGTTGCTCGCGTCCACGCCGGCCGCCGCGAGCACCAGCCCGTGGCGGGTCTCGACGATCCGGGTGTCCCCCCGCTGCGCCACGACCCGCACGGTCTCGGCGGTGATCGCCTCTTCCCGGTCCATCCGCACCACGCGGCCCTCGGCCTTGGACACCGCCTTGGAGGTCACGACCAGGACGTCGCCGTCGTGCAGCGGCCGGCCCGAGGACAGGCAGGCGCCGCGCACCAGCGCGGCGAGGTCGGCGCCGGCGACGATCTCGGGCAGGCCGTCCAGGGCCCAGACCTCGAGTGCGACGGCGTCGGTCATGCCGTCGCGCCCGTGCGTCCGGCCAGCTCCAGCGCGGCGCGCGCCATCGTGGCCGTGGCGGCGGTGTCGCGCATCAGCAGGGGCACCGCCCGGCAGGCGATGCCCGCCTGCTCGACCACGGGCACCGCCGCGGCGTCCGACTCGTCGACGAGCCAGCCGTCCAGCAACGCGGGGCCGTAGTGCAGCGCGACGGCGGCGGCGGACGTCTCGACCCCGACCGCCGCGAGGACCTTGTCGGCCATGCCCCGGACGGGGGAGCCGGCCACGATCGGCGAGACGCCCACCACCGGTGCCGGCGTGGACTCGAGCGCCGCCCGGATCCCGGGCACCGACAGGATCGTGCCGATGCTCACGACGGGGTTGCTGGGCGGCAGCACCACGAGGTCCGCGGCCGCGATCGCCTCCAGGACACCCGGGCCCGGACGCGCGTCCTCGGCGCCGACCGACACGATCGAGTGCGCGACGGGCTCGGCGTGCAGCCGCACCCAGTACTCCTGGAAGTGCACGGCGCGACGCCGTCCCGAGCCCGCTGCGGCGGAGGGGTCCTCGATGACCACGTGGGTCTCGACGCGCTCGTCGCTCATCGGCAGCAGCGTGACCCCCGGTTCCCATCGCCGGCACAGCGCGGCGGTCACCGCGCTGAGCGGGTAGCCGGCCCCGAGCAGCTGCGTGCGCACCACGTGGGTGGCCAGGTCGCGGTCGCCGAGGCCGAACCACGCCGGGCCCGCGCCGTAGGCCGCCAGCTCGTCGCGCAGCACGAACGTCTCGTCCCGGCGGCCCCAGCCCTGCTCCTCGTGGATGCCGCCGCCCAGGGTGTACATGACGGTGTCCAGGTCGGGGCAGACCCGCAGGCCGAACAGCGTGATGTCGTCGCCGGTGTTGCCGATGACGGTCACCTCGGCCTGCGGTGCCGCGATCAGCAGGCCACGCAGGAAGCGCGCGGCCCCGATGCCACCGGCCGGTACGACGATGCGGAGGTGCTCGCGCGGCATGCCGCGAGTCTGTCATCGCTCCCGGCGGCCGGCTCGGCACCCCTGCGGTGGCACGGCAGGCGGCCCCCGGGGGGCCCGACACCCTCCTCCGAACGGCTGGATATCACCGCCCGGCTTGACGCCGGGGTAGCGACGCGCGTGTAATTCCAACTATGTGATTCGCCGGGCCGCTGCCGCTGCAGAGCGGTGACGACGTCGCCCTCCGCGGGGCGACGGCAAGGACCGGCGAGCATCGGGTCGAGAGGGGCTGTCATGGGCGAGGTATATCCGCTCATCGAAGGAACCGACGAGGAGAACGGGTGGCAGGACCGCGCGCTGTGCGCGCAGACCGACCCCGAGTCGTTCTTCCCGGAGAAGGGGGGCTCCACCCGGGAGGCCAAGAAGGTCTGCCTGTCCTGCGACGTGCGCGGCGAGTGCCTCGACTACGCACTGGCCAACGACGAGCGGTTCGGCATCTGGGGCGGGCTGTCCGAGCGTGAACGGCGGCGGCTGAAGAAGAGCGCGGTCTGAGCTCGGCGTTCGCGTAGGGTGGACCGCGCCCTGCCCGGGGACCGTCCCCGGCGTGGCCCCCACGCCTGCCACTGATGCCTCCCGACGCGACCCTGCCCGCGCCCTCGCGGCGCGATCCGGTGGTGACGGCTGTCCTCGTCGCCCACGACGGGGAGGCCTGGCTGCCGCGGACCCTCGCGGCGCTCGCGGCGCAGACCCGCCCTCCCGACGTCGTGGTCGGGGTGGACACCGCCAGCAGCGACGGCTCGCCCGGGCTGCTGGCCGCGGCGCTGGGTGAGGGGCACGTGCTGCACGTGGCGGCCGGCACCGGCTTCGGCGACGCGGTGCGCAAGGGGCTGGCCGCCGCTCCCGAGCCCGACCCCGAGGCCGGGCCGCCCGTCCGCGCGCGCCCGCCCGCACCGCAGGGTGCCGCGGTGCCGGCGCCGCAGCCGGCGTACGACGAGACCGACGACCGCGAGATCGACGACGGCGAGACCGACGACCGCGAGACCGACGACGGCGAGTGGGCGCAGTCCCTGGCCGACCCGGCTTGGGACGAGGACCCCTTCCGCGAGGAGGACGCGTTCTGGGCCGAGCCCGAGCACCTCGAGGGACCGGCCGCCTGCCAGGACTGGGTATGGCTGCTGCACGACGACGTCGAGGCCGATCCCCGGGCGCTGGAGATGTTGCTGGCCGAGGTGGCGCACAGCGCGTCGATCGGCATCGTCGGGCCGAAGGTCCGCGGCTGGTACGACCGGCGGCTGCTGCTCGAGGTGGGCGTCACCCTTGCCCGCAGCGGCCGCCGGGAGACCCTGCTGGAGCGGCGCGAGCAGGACCAGGGCCAGCACGACGGAGCCCGGCAGGTCCTCGCGGTCGGCACCGCAGGGATGCTGGTGCGCCGCGACGTGTGGGACGCGCTCGGCGGTCTCGACCCGGCCCTGCCGCTGCTGCGCGACGACGTCGACCTCGGCTGGCGGGCGAACCTCGCCGGGCACCGCGTGGTCTGCGCGACCGACGCCGTCGTGCACCATGCCGAGGCCGCGGCGCACAACCGGCGGCCCATCGAGGTCCGGGAGGGCGGCCGGGCCCAGCGGCTGCACCGCCTCGACCGTCAGCACGCGATCTTCGTGCTGCTGGCCAACCTGCCGCTGGTCGAGCTGCCGTTCGCGGTCCTGCGCCTCGCGGTGGGGACGCTGCTGCGGGCGCTGGGCCTGCTGCTGGGCAAGCTGCCGGGCTACGCCCTGGACGAGGTGCTCGCCCTGCTGTCGGTCATCGGGCGGCCGGCCCGGTTGGTGGCGGCCCGGCGGGCGCGCGCGCTGACCCGCACCACCGCGGCGCGGGGCGCCCACCGGCTGCTGGCGCCGCGCGGCTCCGCGTGGCGGCACGTGATGGAGACCGTGAACCTGATCGTGGGGCCGGGACCGGCCGCTGCCGCCGGCGGTGCCCACCGGGCGGTCGAGCCGGGCCCCACCTCGGAGGCGGCCGAGGAGCTGCCGAGGGGCGCCAACCTGCTCGGCCGCGCCCTCACCCGGCCGGGGCCGGTGCTGGTCGCCGTGCTCGTGCTGGGCGCGCTGGTCGCGGGCCGCGCGCTGCTGGGCAGCGGCCGGCTGATGGGGGGCGCCCTGCTGCCCGTCCCCGACGCGGCGGGGCAGCTGTGGCGGACCTACACCCAGACCTGGCACCCCGTCGGCGTGGGCAGCGCGGCGGACGCCCCGCCGTACGTCGCCGTCGTGGCAGCGCTCGGCTGGCTGCTGCTGGGCCACCTGTCCCTCGCCGTGGACCTGCTGCTGATCGGTGCCGTCCCGCTCGCCGGGACCGGCGCGTACGTCGCGCTGCGCCGCGTGGTGCCCTCCGTGCCGATCCGGGTCTGGGCGGCCGCGACGTACGCCCTGCTGCCGCCCGTCGTCGCCGCCACCTCGAGCGGCCGGCTCTCCACGGCGGTCGTCGCCGCGGTGCTGCCCTGGAGTGCGCTGGCGGCGGTGCGTGCCGTGACCGTCGGGCAGCGCCCGGGCAGCACCCGCGCCGCCTGGGGGGCGGGGACCCTGCTCGCGGTGCTGAGCGCGTTCGCGCCGGTCGTCTACCTGCTGGCGCTGGTGCCGCTCGCGGTGGTCGCGGCGCTGACCTGGCGCGGCCGGGTGCTGCCCACCCGCGCCGACCTGCCGCGCCTGGCCGTGCTGGCCCTGGCACCGCCCCTGCTGCTGCTGCCGTGGCTGCCCAGCCTGGTGCGCCGCCCGGCGCTGCTGATCTCGGAGGCGGGCCTTCCGGGGCCCGGCCTGACCGACGAGCGGTTGCCGTCGATCGCGCCCTTCCTGCTGCACCCCGGCGGTCCGGGCATGTACCCGCTGGTGATCACCCTCGGCGTGCTGCTCGCCGCCCTGGCGGCGCTGCTGAGTCCCGACCGGCGGCGCACCGTCCTGCTCGGTTGGGGGGTCGCCCTGCTGGCCCTTGCCGGTGCGCTGGTGCAGACCCGGCTACGCATCGGGTCCCCGGCGCTGGGCACCGACGTGCCGGCCTGGTCCGGCCCGGCGCTGCAGGTGGCCGGAGCGGGGCTCGTGCTCGCCGCCGCTGCCGGGGCGCTGGGGGCCCGTGGGCGGCTGGCGGCCAGCAGCTTCGGCTGGCGCCAGCCGAGCGCCGTCCTGGTGGTCGCGTCGGCGGCAGCCGCGCCGCTGCTGGCCGCCGGGTGGTGGGTCGTGACCGGTGCCGACCAGCCGTTGGAGCGGCGCGATCCCGTGCTGCTGCCCGCCTTCGTCGCGGCGGAGGGGGAGCAACCGGCGCAGCCGCGCACGCTGGCGCTGCGCCAGCACCACGGCGGCCGGCTGTCCTACGCGCTGCTGCGTGGCGAGGGGCCGCGGCTCGGCGACGCCGAGACCGCTCCGGACGCGCGGACCTCGCGGGAGCGGGCCGGCCTCGACGCGGCCGTTGCCGACCTGGCGTCCGGGCGGGGCGGGGACGCGGCCGGCGCGATGCTGCCCTACGGCGTGCGGTTCCTGTTGCTGAGCAAGCCGTTCGAGGCGCAGCTGGCCCGGGACATCGACGCGGTGCCCGGCCTGGTGCGGGTCAGCGGCCCCGAGGGTTCGCTGCTGTGGCGCGTCCAGTTCCCGAGCGGCCGGCTGCGGATCGTGGCCGATCGAGGCGACGTGGCCGCGCGGCGGGCCGACGTGCTGGGCTCGGGCCCCGTGGCGTCGCGGGCGGCGGTGCCGGCCGGTGCCGCGGGGCGGCTGCTGGTCATGGCCGACCGGCGCGCCCCCGGCTGGCGGGCGTCGCTCGACGGGCGGCCGCTGACCGCGACGACGTACGACGGCTGGGCGCAGGCCTTCCTGCTGCCCGCTGACGGGGGCCGGCTGGACCTGCGCTTCGACCCGGGCTGGCGTCCGGCGCTGCTGTGGGCGCAGGCCGCGGTGCTCGCCCTCGTGCTGGTGCTGCTGCTGCCCTCCGCCCGTCCGCACCACGAGCACGACCTCGCGGCGGATCGCGAAGGCGCCGACGGGGTCGGGGGCCCGCCGCCGGTCGCCCGCGTGCCGAGCCCGGTGGCCGCCGGTGTGAGGCGGCGCACGTGACCGCACGTCCGCGAATGCCTCGCCGGGCTGTCTCCCGGCCCGGCCTGTCGCTGCTGGCCGTGGTGGCGCTGCTGCTGGCCGGCCTCGGGTGGGCGACCCAGGCCCCTCCGGCCACGACGCCCCGCGCGGCCGCGCAGCTGCGCCCGGTCGTCCCGGTCGCCAGCGCCAGCGCGGCCTGCCCCGACCCGGTGGTGGACGCCCGGAGCAGCACCGAGGTCGACCTGGCGGTCGCCGGGCAGGCCGACGGCCGCGCCAGCGCCGGGGACAGCCCGGCGGGCGAGGCGAGGCTGCGCGGCCTCGGTGGTCGCGGGCCGGTCGCGGCGACGCTCGACCACCCGTCCTCGACCCACGTCAGCGCCACCGCGACCGGCGTACCGCTGCTCGCCAGCGCCTCGGGGGCGCTGGCCCCCGGGCTGGTCGCCTCGATGACCACGCGCAGCACCGGCGACGAGCTGCGCGGCCTGTCGAGCACGGCTTGCCTGCCGCCCGGCACCGACTTCTGGTTCGTCGGCAGCGGCGCGGTGATCGGGCAGCGTGGCCGGGTCTACCTCACCAACCCCGAGCCGGTACCCGCCGTCGTGGACCTCACCCTGTACGGCCCCGACGGTGTCGTCGACGCGACCAGCGGGCGCGGGGTCACCGTCGCGGCCGGCGCCCAGGAGGTGCTCAAGCTCGACGCGCTGGCTCCGGACGTGCCGGCGCTGGGCGTGCACGTCTCGGTGCGCCAGGGCCGCGTGTCGGCGGCCGTGCGCGACCAGCAGGTCGAGGGTCTGACCCCGCGGGGAGCCGACTGGCTGCCCGCGGCGGCGCCGCCGTCGCGCCACCTCGTGCTGCCCGGCGTCGCCGCCGGCGCCGGCGAGCGGCACCTCATGATCGTGGTGCCGGGCGACTCGGACGCCATCGTGCGGGTCCGCATCCTCGGGGTCGACGGGGGCTTCGTCCCCGCGGGGCTGGACGTCGTGGAGGCCCGGGCCGGCCGGCTCACCGACCTCGACCTGGCGTCCTACGCCGGGGGACGACCGGTCGCGATCCAGCTCAGCGCGGACGCCCCCGTCACCGCCGGCCTGCTCTCGCAGATCGGCCTCGGCGGCGAGAAGCCCTCGGAGCTGGCGTACACCGCGGCTGCGCCCGTGCTGCAGCGCAGTGCCCCCGCTGTGGTGCCCGACCTGTGCGGCCGCGCGGCCGGCCCGACCGTTCGCTGCGCGCTGCGCCTGGCCGCGCCCGGCGAGGCGGCAGCCGTCGAGGTGACGCCGCTGGCGCCCGCGACCGGTCCCACCCGGCGCGTCGTCGTGCCGGCCGGCAGCCAGGTGGCCGTGGCCGGCTCCGACCTGTCCGACGCGGCGTCCTTCGCCGTCGTCGTACGGCGGTTGCCCGGCTCGGCGCAGGTGGTCGCGGCCCGTGAGATCACCGAGGCCGACCCGTCGGGCGACTTCGTCACGACCTCGTTGGTGACGTCGCCGCGCTACAGCGTGCGGGTGCCGCCGGTGCTGGCCGACCTGTCGACCGGGCTGCGGCCCCGCAACGGCCAGGGCGCCCGCCGGCCCTGAGTCAGTCGCGGCCGTAGTCGGGGTCCAGCGACTCCGGGTCGACGCCCAGCAGCGCGGCAAGCTCCTCGACCAGGAGGTCGTTGAGGAGCGCGGCGCGGATCCGCTCGCCGCTGACCCGGGTCTCGATCGGGCGACGGTAGATCACCACGCGCGCCGGCCGGCCGGCCGACGCGGGGGAGGTGTCGGCGAGGCGCAGGTCGCCGCCGGGAGGCGGGACGTCGGCCACCAGGACCTCGACCGCCCCCAGCCGCTCGGGCAGCCGGCGCTGCAGGCGGGCCACCACCTCCTGCACCAGGTCCTCGAACTGCTCGGAGCGCGAGCGGGCCAGCGGCAGGTCGGCCGGCACGAGGGCTCCGCGCAGCCCCCGGCCGCGTCGGTCGCGGCGTCGGTCGGGCACCCCGGCAGGCTAGGCCATGGGGTGTGCCCGGCGTGCCGCGGCGAAGGTCCCGCGATGTGTCGGTCCCGGTCGATACGGTCGGCCCGTGAGCCCAGTCCGTCGCTGCTCGCGCACCGCCTGCAGCAGCAGCGCCGTCGCGACCCTGACCTATGTCTACGCCGACTCGACGGCCGTCCTGGGCCCGCTGGCCACGTACGCCGAGCCGCACTGCTACGACCTGTGCGCGGCCCACTCGCAGCGGCTGACCGCCCCCCGCGGGTGGGAGGTCCTGCGGCTGGCACCCGACCCGAGCCAGCTGGGCCCCAGCAGCGACGATCTCGAGGCGCTGGCCAACGCCGTGCGGGAGGCCGCCCGACCGGTCCCCGAGTCCGACACGGCCACGCCGCACGGCCTGGTCGAGGTCGGCCGGCGCGGGCATCTGCGGGTGCTGCGGCCCCGGGAGCACACCGACGGGCCGACTCAGCCGATCGGGTGACGCTACCCAGGACTTTCGTCCTTATTTGTCCGAATCGCGCCGGATCGCTCAAGGTTTCCCGGGCAGGTTCCGAAGAACAAGCCATCACCCGTTCGGACCCGCTTCCTCCTGGAGAGTTCCATGGCCCGCGCCAGCGCGACCGTCCACGCACCGCTCGGCTCCCTGACCCAGCGCGGTGCCCGCGCCGGCGTCAGCTGCCAGGCGTGCGGCAGCGAGCGTGTGACGAGCATCTCGATGCACCTCACCGACGGTTCACCCGTCAGCTTCACCTCCTGCCACCGCTGCGAGCACCGCAGCTGGCAGGAGCAGGCCGGCAGCGTGCTGCCGGTGGCGCACGTGCTCGACAAGGCCCGCAAGATCCGCTGACCCACCCCGCGCGCTGCGCAGCCGCGCACCGGGCCCCGCTAGGCTCGTCCGGTGTCTGCGCCACTGCCTGACCTGTCCCCGATCGTCAAGGCTTACGACGTCCGCGGCGTGGTCCCCGACGAGCTCGACGCCGAGGTGGCCCGTGCGCTCGGTGCCGCCTTCGTCGCGGTGGTGGGCGCGGCCGGGTCCGCCGTCGTCATCGGTCACGACATGCGGCCCTCCTCACCCGAGCTGGTCGCCGCGTTCGCCGACGGTGCGACCGGGCAGGGCGCCGACGTGGTGGACATCGGCCTCGCCTCCACCGACCAGCTCTACTTCGCCAGCGGCCACCTCGACCTTCCCGGCGCGATGTTCACCGCCAGCCACAACCCCGCCCGCTACAACGGCATCAAGCTGTGCCGGGCCGGCGCCTCACCCGTGGGCCAGGACTCCGGGCTGAGCGAGATCCGTGACCTCGCCGAGCGCGGGGTGCCCGAGCACCAGGGCCCGCGGGGGACCGTCGAACGGCGCGACCTGCTCTCGGCGTACGCCGGGTACCTGCGCGGGCTCGTCGACCTGCGCGGCAACCGGCCGTTGACGGTGGTCGTCGACGCCGGCAACGGCATGGGCGGGCACACCGTCCCGACCGTCTTCGAAGGCCTGCCGCTGCGCGTCGTGCCGCTGTTCTTCGAGCTGGACGGGACGTTCCCCAACCACGAGGCGAACCCGCTCGACCCGGCCAACCTGGTCGACCTCCAGGCGGCCGTCCTCGAGCACGGCGCCGACCTCGGGCTCGCCTTCGACGGAGATGCCGACCGGTGCTTCGTCGTGGACGAGAAGGGCGCCCCCTTCTCGCCCTCGGCCGTCACGGGGCTGATCGCCGAGCGGGAGCTGGCCCGCCACCCCGGCTCGGTCGTGATCCACAACCTGATCACCTCGCTGGCGGTGCCCGAGATCGTCCGCGAGAACGGCGGCATCCCGGTGCGGACCCGTGTCGGGCACTCGTTCATCAAGCAGGAGATGGCTCGCACCGGCGCCGTCTTCGGCGGCGAGCACTCCGCGCACTATTACTTCCGGGACTTCTGGCGGGCCGACACCGGCATGCTCGCCGCGCTGCACGTCCTCGCGGTCCTCGGCGAGGGTGACCAGCCGCTGTCCTCGTTGGCCGCCCGGTACGAGCGCTACGCAGCGTCCGGCGAGATCAACAGCACGGTCGCCGACCAGGCGGCGAGCACGGCGGCGGTGCGCGAGGTGTTCGCCGCCCGCGACGGAGTGACGTTCGACGAGCTCGACGGGATGACCGTGAGCGGGGCGGACTGGTGGTTCAACCTGCGCGGCTCGAACACCGAGCCGCTGCTGCGCCTCAACGTCGAGGCACCCGACGAGCCGTCCATGGTCGCGCTGCGCGACGAGGTGCTCGCCGTCGTCCGGAAGGAGCACTGAGTGCAGCTCGATCCCACCCTGCTCGAGATCCTGGCCTGCCCCCACTGCCACGCCCCGCTGCGCGTGCAGGAGGCACCGGGCGGGCAGTCGGAAGAACTGGTCTGCACCTCGGACACCTGCGGCCTGGCCTACCCGGTGCGCGACGAGATCCCGGTGCTGCTGATCGAGGAGGCGCGTCGCCCCGAGCACGGCGCCGTCCCGTCGTGACCTCGCCGGCAGGCGAGGACCCGGCGGTCCTGGACGACCCCGCCCAGCTCGAGGCCCGCGATCCCGGCGGCATGCTGCGGGCCACGGCGTCGGCGGGCGCCCAGGTCCGCGAGGCGGTGCTGCGCCTGGACACCGATGCGGTCGCCCGGACGGTGGCCGACGGCAGGCCGCGGGCCCTGGTCGTCCTGGGCATGGGCGGGTCGGGCATCGCGGGTGACGTGGTGGCTGCCGTGACGGGCCCGGCCTGCGCGGTCCCGGTCAGCACCTGCCGCGGCTACCGGCTGCCGGGCTGGGTCGGCCCGATGGACCTGGTCGTCGCGGTGTCCTGCTCGGGGGAGACCGAGGAGACGTTGGCGGCCACCGACGAAGCGCTGCGGCGCGGCGCGCGGGTCGTCACGGTGGGACGCGCCGGTTCGTCGATCGCCCGCCGTGCCGAGGCCGGGCATGCCGTGCATTTGTCCGTGGACGCCGGTGGCCGGATGCCGCGGGCCGCCCTGTGGACCCTGGTCACCCCGCTGCTGGTGCTCATCGACGGGCTGGCCATGGCGAGCGTCCCGCCCGGCCTGCTCGCCGGGGTGGCCGACCAGCTCGACGAGATCGCGCAGCGGTGCGGGCCGGCCAGCGACACGTACGAGAACCCCGCCAAGCAGCTGGCCCTGCAGCTGTCCGGGTCGCTGCCGCACCTGTGGGGCGCCAGCGAGGTCGCGTCCGTCGCCGCCCTGCGGATGTCCTGCCAGCTCGCCGAGAACGCCAAGCTGCCCAGCGTCCACGGCGCGCTGACCGAGGTGCACCACAACCAGGTCGTCGCGCTGGCCGGGCGCTACGGGTCCGGAGCCGGCGACCCCGCCCAGGACATCTTTCGCGACCCGTTGCTCGACGGGCCGGCCCGGGAGCGCATGCGGATCCTGTTGCTGCGGGACACCGAGGAGCTCGAGCCGGTGGCCCGGCGCGCGGCGGCGACCGTCTCGCTGGCCGAGGCGTACGGCGTCGCGGTCGACCACCTGCAGGCGACGGGGGAGCACCCCATCGAGCGGCTGGCGAGCCTGATCGCACCGCTGGACTTCGCGAGCGTCTACCTCGCGCTGCTCGAGGGCACCGACCCGACCCCCATCGACCCCATCGTCTCCTTGAAGAAGGTAGGCACCTGAGTGAGCGCCGAAGGCGGCACCAAGGCGATCATCGCGGCGCTCACCGCCAACCTCGGCATCGCGCTGACGAAGTTCGTCGCGTTCCTGCTGACCGCCTCGTCCTCGATGCTGGCCGAGTCGATCCACTCGGTGGCCGACTCGGGCAACCAGGCGCTGCTGCTCGTCGGGGGCAGGCGGGCCAAGCGGAGGGCGACCGAGGAACATCCGTTCGGCTACGGCCGCGAGCGCTACGTCTACGCCTTCATCGTGTCCATCGTGCTGTTCAGCGTCGGCGGCCTGTTCGCCCTCTACGAGGGCTATCACAAGCTGGGCCACCCCGAGCCGATCGACTCGTGGCAGTGGGTGCCGATCCTCGTGCTGGTGCTCGCGATCGGGCTGGAGAGCTACTCGTTCCGCACGGCGATCGTCGAGTCGAACCGGGCCCGCGGCCGGACCGGCTGGGTGTCGTTCATCCGCCACTCCAAGGCACCCGAGCTGCCGGTCGTGCTGCTCGAGGACTTCGCCGCGCTGCTGGGGCTGGTCCTTGCGCTCGTCGGCGTGTCCATGACGCTGGCCACCGGCAACGGCGTCTGGGACGGCGTCGGGACGGTCGCCATCGGCCTGCTGCTGGTGACGGTGGCGCTCGCGCTGGGCATCGAGACCAAGAGCCTGCTGCTCGGCGAGGGCGCCAACCGGGGGGCGGTCGAGCAGATCAGGGCCGCGATCGAGGCCGAGCCCCTCGTCGACCGGGTGATCCACATGCGGACCCTGCACCTCGGGCCCGACGAGCTGCTCGTGGCCGCCAAGATCGCCGTACGGCACGACGAGTCCGCTGCGGAGGTCGCGCGGGCCATCGACGCCGCGGAGGCTCGCATCCGCGCGGCCCTGCCCATCGCCACCGTCATCTACCTGGAGCCGGACATCGACCGGGTGCCCCGCTGACCTGCGGCGTCGTCGCGACGTGCCCCGCCCGGCCGCGACCGCTAGACTGGCCGCGAAGTCATCGGCGTCACTGATGGAGGCCCGGAGGGGCCGCGCCGGGGCAGCACCACCCGCCGTACGCCAGTCCGCGTCCGTGCCGTCACATCGGCACCGCGGTCCGGCCTGCGGGTCCTGCCCACCGCCCCACGTGAGCGCCCCTCCTGCGACGCCCACCACGACGAGTCTGGAGTGAAGTCCCCATGACCGAGACCACCACCGAGGCCCCGGCCTTCAAGGTCGCCGACCTGTCGCTGGCCGAGTTCGGCCGCAACGAGATCCGCCTGGCCGAGCACGAGATGCCCGGCCTGATGTCCCTGCGCGAGGAGTTCGCGGCCGCGCAACCGCTGCGGGGCGCGCGCATCATGGGCTCGCTGCACATGACCGTGCAGACCGCCGTGCTCATCGAGACCCTCACCGCGCTGGGCGCGCAGGTGCGCTGGGTGTCGTGCAACATCTTCTCGACCCAGGACCACGCCGCGGCCGCTGTCGCCGTCGGTCCGAACGGGACGCCGCAGGACCCGCAGGGCGTCCCCGTCTTCGCCTGGAAGGGCGAGACGCTCGAGGAGTACTGGTGGTGCACCGAGCAGGCCCTGAACTGGCCGGGCCACGACGGCCCCAACATGATCCTCGACGACGGCGGTGACGCCACGCTGCTGGTGCACAAGGGCGTCGAGTTCGAGAAGGCCGCCGCCGTGCCCAGCGCGGCCGAGGACGACTCGCACGAGTGGGCCGTCATCCTGGACACGCTGCGCCGTTCGCTCGCGCGCGACCCGCAGTACTTCACCCGGATGGCCGCCGGCATCAAGGGCGTCACCGAGGAGACGACCACCGGCGTGCACCGGCTGTACGAGTTCGCCAAGACCGGCGTCCTGCTGTTCCCGGCCATCAACGTCAACGACTCGGTGACCAAGAGCAAGTTCGACAACCTCTACGGCTGCCGGCACTCGCTGATCGACGGCATCAACCGAGCCACCGACGTGATGATCGGCGGCAAGGTCGCCGTGGTGTTCGGCTACGGCGACGTGGGCAAGGGCTGCGCCGAGTCGCTGCGCGGCCAGGGTGCGCGCGTGATCGTCACCGAGATCGACCCGATCTGCGCGCTGCAGGCAGCCATGGAGGGCTACCAGGTGGCCACCCTCGACGACGTCGTCGAGACGGCCGACATCTTCATCACCGCCACCGGCAACAAGGACATCATCAAGGCCGCCGACATGGCCCGGATGAAGAACAAGGCCATCGTGGGCAACATCGGCCACTTCGACAACGAGATCGACATGGCCGGCCTGGCCAAGCTCGAGGGCATCAGCCGTACGACGATCAAGCCGCAGGTCGACGAGTGGACGTTCGCCGAGGACGGGCGCTCGATCATCGTGCTCTCGGAGGGCCGGCTGCTGAACCTGGGCAACGCCACCGGTCACCCCAGCTTCGTGATGTCCAACTCGTTCTCCAACCAGACGATCGCCCAGATCGAGCTGTTCACCAAGACCGGCGACTACGCCACCCAGGTCTACGTACTGCCCAAGCACCTGGACGAGAAGGTTGCCCGGCTGCACCTCGACGCGCTCGGCGCCAAGCTCACCACGCTGAGCAAGGACCAGGCCGAGTACATCGGCGTCGACGTGGCCGGTCCCTACAAGCCCGACCACTACCGCTACTGACCCCCCCGCCCCTGGTGGGCGGCCGGTCTGTCCCTGCGCTCGCGTGCCCCGAGGGCACGTCGGCTCGAACATCAAGGCTCACCGGTCCAGGGCGACGCCCCTTCCACCAGAACGCCAGCAGGGCCCCGAACGCGCCGTGCGTTCGGGGCCCTGGCCGGTTCGTGGCTACGACTTCTCGGCGTGGCCGTCCAGCGGCCGCCGGTAGCGGACCTCGACGACCTGGGCATGACCGATGGTGTCGCGCTTGACCGTGCCGTCCGGCTGCCACCCCTGGCGCTCGTAGAACGCGCGGGAGCGGGCATTGCCGTCGAGCACCCACAGCGTGGCCTGCGCGAAGCGGGTGGCCAGGCCGGTGATGCCTGCGGCGTGCAGCCGCCGGCCGATGCCCAGGCTCCACAGCTGCGGGAGCAGATAGATGGCGATGAGCTCTCCGACGTTCTCGTTCGCGTCGTCATCCCGGCTGTGTCCGGTGGCGATGAACCCGCCAACGCGCCCGGCCGGATCTGTGGCGACGTGGACGCCGAAGTTACCGTTGCCGATGTCCCGCTGCCACTGCGCGGTGCGCCGTTCGACGGAGAGGCCGTCGAGCAGGTCCTGCGGCAGCAGGCCGTGGTACGCGGTCTGCCAGGAGGCCACGTGCGCCTCGGCGATTCCGGTGGCGTCCTCGACGGTCGCGGCCCGGATGACGTACTGCGCCGGTGCGGCGGGAGTACCGCCGATGCCCGGCGTCTGCCCGGTGCTCATCGCTGACCTCCTCTCTGGGTTGGCTGCCGGTCACTGTGCCAGCGCTCAGACCGCCCACGACGACGGCAGGTCGGGGCGCATCTATCCGCGTGACACTGCGGCAGCCGGCCGCCAGCAGGGCCAGTCCCAGGACCCACCTGGGCCCCGTGGAGCTCAGCCCGGCGGAGCGAACGGACCGTCGGTCTGCGGGGGCTGCGGCGTCGGCGGCACGGCGTACGAGGGCGGCGGACCACCGCCCGGGCCGCTGGCCTGCAGCCGCGCGGTCTCGCGGCGGCGACGCTCGGCGAGCACCGCCGCGAGGAACCCCAGGGCGGGCGTGCCGGGCGGCGGCGGCGGCGCGGTGCGCCGGGCCAGCTCGTCGGCCAGCCGGTGGACCATCGACGCGCTCACCTCGGGGGCCAGCTCGGGGACGCGGGAGAGCAGCTGGCGGGCGGCCAGTGCGAGGTCGTCGGGCACCCGGGAGAGGTCCAGCGTGGCGGCCCAGGGTGCGAGCAGGGGCGGCATGGCGACGACGGGCCGCGCGCGCACCGGCAGCCGTTCGCGGACCACCACGGTGCCGGCCAGGAAGTCGCCCAGCCGCTTGCCGCGGTCCGAGGCCAGCGAGACGACCAGCGCGACTGCGCCCGAGGTGGCGTAGATCTCGACGCTGGCGAGCAGCCCGCGTACGAGGGCGTGGCGGAAGCGGATCGCTGCGCCGTCCTCGCGTACGACGCGCAGGCCTAGGGCCATCTTGCCCAGCGTCCGGCCGCGGGTGAGGGTCTCGAACGCGACCGGGTAGCCCAGCAGCACCAGCACGACCAGCAGGAGAGACAGCGCCGAGGCCAGCGCGTCGTCGACCTGCGAGGCGAGGCCGCCGACCACGAACAGGCCGCCGAGCAGCAGCACCAGCTGCACCGCGATGTCCAGCGCCATCGACAGGGCCCGGCTGGCCAGCTTGGCCAGGCGAAGCTCGAGGACCACGGCCTCCCCCGTGACGAGGTCCGCCACCTGCCCCCTCCTCCGCCCGCTGCACGAGGAGGCTAACGCGGCGCACGCACTACTGTGCGCCGGGTGGACGTCGACGCCTACGTGGCCGCCCATCGCGGGGAGTGGCAGCGCCTCGAGGCCCTGCTCAAGCGCCATCGGCTCTCCGGGGACGAGGTCGACGAGCTGGTCTGGCTCTACCAGCGCACGACCACGCACCTGTCGGTGGTGCGCTCCGCCTCCCCGGACCCCGCGCTGGTGGGCCGGCTGACGACGCTCGTGGCACGGGCGCGCTCGACGGTGACGGGCAGCTCGACCCCCGCCTGGCGCGACGTGGCGAGGTTCTTCACGATCACCTATCCGGCGGCCCTCTACCGGTCGGCCCGCTGGTGGGTCGCGACCGGCGCGGCGTCCTGCCTGGTCGGCCTGGCGGTCGGGATCTGGGTGGCGGCCGAGCCGGACGTCCAGGCCACCATCGCCGCTCCGGCCCAGATCCGCCAGCTGGTGGAGCACGACTTCCAGGACTACTACTCGTCCGCGCCGGCAGCCTCCTTCGCGGCCAAGGTGGCCACCAACAACGCCTGGGTCGCCGCGGCGGCGCTGGCCCTCGGCGTTTTCCTCGTGCCGGTCGTGTGGGTGCTGTGGCAGAACGCCCTGAACATCGGCATCGCCGGGGGGTTGATGGCGGGCGCGGGGCGACTGGACCTGTTCTTCGGCCTGATCCTCCCGCACGGCCTGCTGGAGCTGACCTGCGTCTTCGTCGCGGCCGGTGCCGGGCTGCGGCTGGGCTGGTCCTGGATCGACCCGGGACCCCGGTCGCGCACGCGCGCCCTCATGCAGGAGGGGCAGGCGGCGGGCGCGCTCGCGGTCGGGCTGGCCGTCACGTTGCTGGTGTCCGGCGTCCTGGAAGCGTTCGTGACCCCCTCGCCGCTGCCCACCTGGGCCCGGGTCGGCATCGGCGCGCTGGTCTGGGTCGCGTTCCTGGCCTACGTCTTCGTGCTCGGCCGCCGGGCCGCGGCGGCCGGCTCGCTGGGCGCGGTCGAGGGCGCCGGCGCGACGCACCTAGCGCCCACGGCTGCCTGAGCGGGGCCGGGAGGACCGGCGTCGTCAGAGCCGTCCGGCCGCCTTGAGCGCAAGGTAGCGGTCGGCCAGGGCGGGGGGCAGTCGCTCGGGTGGCGCGTCGACGATCTGGACCCCGTGCCGCTCCAGCCGCTCACCGACCCGGCGGCGGTCCAGCCCGGCCCGGGCCGCGGCGGCAGCGTCGTACACCGCCTCGGCGTGGCCGCGTCCGGCCGCCAGGACCGCCACGCCCGGGTCGCCCACCGTCGCCAGCAGGAGCTGGTGGCGGCGCACCAGCGGCGCGAGCACCGGCAGCAGCCCCTCCTCGACCGGTGCCGGATCGAGGGCGCTCAGCAGCACGACCAGCGAGCGGTGCCCGGCCCGGGACAGGATCGTCGCGACCATGCCGGAGTAGTCGGTCTCGACGAGGGTCGCCTCCAGCGGCGCCATCGCCTGGACGAGCGCTGGCAGAAGCGTGGTCGCCGACTCGCCCTCGACGCGGGCGCGCACCCGCCGGTCGTAGGCCAGCAGGGCCACCTGGTCGCCGGCGCGGGCGGCGAGCGCCGCCAACAGCAGCGCGGCGTCCATCGCCGCGTCCAGCCGTGGCGCGTCCCCGACGCGGGCCGCGGAGGTGCGCCCGGTGTCCAGCACGAGCAGGATCCGCCGGTCGCGTTCCGGGCGCCAGGTGCGCACCATGACCTCGGCCGCACGCGCGGTCGCCCGCCAGTCGATCGAGCGGACGTCGTCGCCGCCGACGTACTGCCGCAGGGAGTCGAACTCGCTGCCCTGGCCGCGCACCATCACCGCGCTGCGCCCGTCCAGCTGGCGCAGCCGAGCCAGCTTCGAGGGCAGGTGCCGACGGGAGTGGAACGGCGGCAGCACCCGCACCCGCCACGGCACCTCGTGCGAGCCCTGGCGGGCGGCGATGCCCAGCGGCCCGAGAGACCGCACGGTGACGCGGTGGGCAGGCCGGTCGCCGCGGCGGGTGGGGCGCAGCACCGTCTGGACGCGGCGCCACTCGCCCGCGGGTACGTCGAGGGGGTGACGGGTGGCCGCGGCACCGGCGCTGGGTGGCCACGCGTCGCGCAGCGAGCCGCGGACCCGCCGCCGCGCCGGGTTCCCGACCGTGAGGGTGACGGTGGCGGACTCCCCGAGGCGCACCGAGGTGTCACCCGCGCGCGTCAGCAGCAGGTGGCGCACCGGCCCGGCCAGCAGTACGTCGGTCACCACCAGCGCCAGCAGCGCGGCCAGCAGGCCGAGCACCGCCCAGCCCGAGGGCAGCAGGAGGCCGACCACCAGCGTGCCGGCCAGCGCCAGCAGCCCTGCACGTCCGGTCAGCGCCACAGCCGGCGCACCTCAGCGGGGGACCGGCACGGCGCCGAGCACCCCGTCGAGCACGGCCTCGGGCGTCACGCCCTCGAGCTCGGCCTCGGCGCGCAGCTCGATGCGGTGCCGCAACGCCGGGCGGGCCAGCGCCTTGACGTCGTCCGGGGTCACGTAGTCGCGCCCCGAGAGCCAGGCCCACGCGCGGGCCGCGGACATCAGCGCGGTCGCACCACGCGGGGACACCCCGAGCTGCAGCGACGGTGACTGGCGGGTCGCCCGCGCGAGGTCGACGACGTAGCCGATCACCTCCGGCGCGATCGAGACGGTCCGGACGGCCGCGCGGCCCGCTTCGAGCTCTGCCGCCCCGGCGACCGGGCGCACGCCCGCGGCCTGCAGGTCGCGCGGGTCGAAGCCCTCGCTGTGGCGGGTCAGGACGTCGATCTCCTCCGCCCGCGGGGGCAACGGGAGGGTCAGCTTGAGCAGGAACCGGTCCAGCTGCGCCTCGGGCAGCGGGTAGGTGCCCTCGTACTCCACCGGGTTCTGGGTGGCCACGACCATGAACGGGTCGGGCAGCAGCCGCGGCCGCCCGTCGACCGAGACCTGCCGCTCCTCCATCGACTCGAGCAGCGCGGCCTGGGTCTTGGGCGGCGTGCGGTTGATCTCGTCGGCGAGCAGCAGGTTGGTGAAGACCGGCCCCTCACGGAAGGAGAACTGGCCCGAGCGGGCGTCGTAGACCAGCGAGCCGGTCACGTCACCGGGCATCAGGTCGGGCGTGAACTGCACCCGCGCGGTGTCCAGCGAGAGCGCCGCGGCCAGGGTGCGCACCAGCAGCGTCTTGGCGACGCCGGGCACACCCTCGAGCAGCGCGTGGCCACGGCAGAGCAACGCGATCACCAGGCCGGTGACCGCAGCGTCCTGCCCCACGACGGCCTTGGCGACCTCCGCGCGCAGCGCGCGCAGGGCCTCCCGCGCCGGGTCCTCGGGACCCGGGCCGGCGGGGGCCGGGGTGGGCCCGGGTGCGGGAGCGGCCGGGTGGCTCACGGTCGGCGTACCTCTCTCTCCAGCTCGTCGAGATCGTCGGCGAGGCCGACCAGCGCGGCGTCGTCGGCCGGTGCGGCACCGTACAGCAGCACGAGTACGTCGGCGGAGGTGCGAGTGGTGCGGGCGCTCACCGCGTCGGCCACCGTGGCCGGCTCACTGCGCCGCTGCAGGCCCAGCGCCGGCACCAGCCGCTGCAGGCTGGCGGCCCGCAACGCGGCGGCGGCCTTGTCGCGCGCACCGCTGCGACGGTAGAGCCGGGCGCGGCCCTGCACGGTCTCCGTGGCGTGCACCACGACCGGCAGCGGCTCGGTGACGACCGGACCGAGCCGGCGGGCCCGCCACAGCGCGAGGAGCAGCACGGCGACGCAGAGCTGCACCAGCCCCCACACCACCCCGTCGGGCAGCAGGTCATACAGCGAGCGCTGGTCACGGGCAGGGACGTCGTCGGCGGAGGGCAGGTACCAGACCAGGTGCGGGCTGCGGCCCAGCATCCCCAGGGCCAGCGCGGCGTTGCCCTCCTCGGCCAGCCGCTGGTTGCTGAGCACCGCCGGGTTGCCCACGGCGGTGACGAGCGCGCCGCGCGCGCTGCGGAGCTGGACGAGCGAGGCCAGCCCGTCGTGCGCGTAGCACTGCACGACACCCAGGTCCCGGGTCTGTTCCTGCGTGCCGGTGTCGACGCTGTACGAGCGGCCGCCGGCGTCCGCCGGACCTGCCCTGCGAGCCGCGGGCAGCGGGCAGCCCGGCGCCCGTACGCCGCTGTCGGTGGGCCCGGCTGCCACGAGCGCCGGCGCGAACCGCTCCGGCGCGGCGGGGCCCGCCAGCACCAGGTCGGCACCGCTGTCGCCGACCGCGCGGACCTGGGAGTCGCTCAGCAGGTCGGGCAGCGCCACGAGCATCGTGTCGCCGGGGCGGGCCCGGGCGCTCATGGTCGCGCTGGTGCGCACCAGGTCGACCACGACGCCCTGGTCGCGCAGGATCTCGGCGACGGCGCGGCTGCCCGCCGGACCGGGCGCGCGGGGGTCGAGGTAGCCGTCCGGGCGCCCGCCGCCGACGGCCGCGAGCAGCAGACCGCCCAGCAGCACGAGCAGCAGGACCGCGACGGGCATGCGCAGGGTGCGCCACAGCTGCGCGGCCGTGCGGTCGGCCGTGGTCGCAGCCCTCGCGGTCGGCAGCGCGGCAGGCGTGGTGGCGCTCATCGCTGCACCGTCGCCCGTGCCGGGCGTGCCGCCTGGACCTGGGCGTCCAGGCGGCGCAGCGTCTCGTCGTGAGCCCGGGAGGCGGGCCGCCCGCCGTACCAGAGCTCGTCGAAGACCTGCGCCGCCTCCCGCAGCCCCGGTGCGCAGCCCGGCAGCGCCGCGCCCGCGGCCGCCGCGGCCTCGTCGGCGGTGCGGCCCGGCCGCGGGTCCAGCAGCGCCCGCTCCTCCAGCGACGTGATCACGGCCCGCAGCCGGTCCCGGACCGCGTCGGCCCAACGCCCCTGGGCCGCGTGCGCATCGGCGGCGGCGCGGTGCTCCGCGGCGGTGCGCGCCCGGCCGACGAACAGCGGCTGCGCACGGACGTCCGCCCGGCGCAGCGGACCGAGGCGCAGCCACCAGGCCACCACCGCGACGCCGAGCACGAGCAGCACGCCGGCCAGCCCCAGGTAGCCGCCCGGCGACACCCCCGCGGCGCTGTCCAGAGCGGCGGAGAGCTGGTCCCACAGCCAGCGCAGCAGCCGCTCGGTGAGACCCGGCCGGGCGTCGCGGTAGATCGCCTTGGCCAGCTCGTCGCGCGCCAGCTGCCGCGCCGCGTCGCGGCCGAGCTCGACGGGCACCTGCACGGGCAGGAGGGCGACCAGCACTGCTGGCTAGCCGCCGTAAGTCGACGAGTCGTAGGCCGTCGGTCCGAGGGGCGTGCCCGGCGTCGCGCTCGAGCCGGTCGGCGTCAACCCGGCCGCCCGGGCCAGCTGGAGGTCGAGGCCCTCCCGGCGGATGCGCCGGTCGACGTAGATCAGCGCGATCGACACCGCCGTGAACGGCCAGGTGAGCGCCGAGGCGAGGATCGTGCCGATCGACGTGATCAGCAGCGGCAGGATCGTGTAGGGGTTGAGGTTGTCGGAGCCACCGGTCAGGAAGGCGACGCCCAGCGAGAGCATCGAGAAGGGCACCGACAGGATCGCGGCGAGCATCTGGGCGATCACGTTGACCAGGGCGAGGATGCCGAAGGTGCGCCACCAGGCGCCGCGCACCAGCGCCACGGAGCGGCGCAGCGAACGTCGTACCGAGGCTCGCTCGAGCACGACGGCCGCGGGAGCCAGGGCGAACGCCACGTAGAGGTAGGAGCCGATCGCGAGGAACGCCGGGATCCCGAGCACCAGCGCCCCGGCGACCGCGACTGCCGGGGCCCCGGCCAGGCCCAGGACGATGCCGGGGGCGAGGGTGAGGACCGCGAGGCCGAGCTCGATCGCGATGACGAGCAGCGTGACGCCGACCAGGGCGGGCAGTCGGGGTCGCGCCTGCGCCCAGGCATCGGCGGCGTCGATGTCCTGGCCGAGCACCTTGCGGCTGAGCACGACGGTCAGGACGCCGGTCAGCAGCAGGGTGGCCACCAGGGTGACCAGCGCCTGCACGCTGGCGGCGGTGACCGCGCTGGCGGTGAACGTCAGGTCCAGCGGGGTGCCGGGCGAGGTGGTGCTGAACGCCCGGTCGCCGCTGTCGCGCAGCAGCAGCCAGGTGACCGGCACGGTCAGCAGCTGGGTCAGCACGGCCAGGACCGCGGACAGCCCCAGCATGACCCGTGCCTTGGCGCGGATCGTGGAGATCGCGCCGTCGAGGATCTCCCCGACCCCGAGCGGGCGCAGCGGGATGACGCCGGGCCGGGCAGCCGCGGGCGGGGGGACCCAGCCGGGAGCGGTGGCCCAGCCCTGCGGCGGCGGGGCACCCGCGGCAGCGGGCGGCGGGTACGCCGTCGCGGGCGGGGGCTGCTCGCTGGCCCATCCCGAGGACAGCGGGCCCGGCGGGCCGTCGGGTGCCACCTGTGGCGACGACCCCGGCGCCGCCCAGCGGGGCTCGGCAGCGGGCTCGTCGGGCCGGTCGGTCACGGGTCTCCCCCTGCGGTCGTGGACGCCGGGTACCGTCGCCACGGTGTCCTCGCCATCGTGCCACGTCCCCCACCAGCGCCCGGCGAGCAGGCCGGGTGTTGATCTCCTGCGGCGCGCAACCGGCGCGAGCGGCACGGGGGTGCCACGATGAACAGCATGAAGGGACGCGTGCTCATCGTCGATGACGACTCCGCGCTCGCCGAGATGCTCGGGATCGTCCTGCGGGGCGAGGGCTACGAGCCGATGCTGTGCACCCACGGCGACCGGGCGGTGGCCGCCTTCCGCGAGCACAAGCCCGATCTGGTGCTGCTCGACCTGATGCTGCCCGGCACCGACGGCATCGACATCTGCCGCCAGATCCGCTCCGAGTCCGGCATCCCGATCGTGATGCTCACCGCCAAGGCCGACACCGTCGACATCGTCGTGGGTCTCGAGTCCGGCGCCGACGACTACATCGTCAAGCCGTTCAAGCCCAAGGAGCTGGTCGCCCGCATCCGGGCCCGGCTGCGCCGCACCGACGACCCGGGGCAGGAGCTGCTCGAGATCGGCGACCTGGTCATCGACGTGGCCGGCCACTCCGTCAAGCGCGCCGGCGAGCCGATCGCGCTCACGCCGCTCGAGTTCGACCTGCTGGTCGCGCTCGCGCGCAAGCCGTGGCAGGTGTTCACGCGCGAGGTGCTGCTCGAGCAGGTGTGGGGCTACCGGCACGCCGCTGACACGCGTCTGGTCAACGTCCACGTGCAGCGGCTGCGCTCCAAGATCGAGTCCGACCCCGAGCGGCCCGAGGTGGTCGTGACCGTGCGCGGTGTCGGCTACAAGGCAGGTCCCGCCTGAGCGTCACACGTCCCTCCCACACGCTGCGGCCGCGGGCCGCCGGCGTGGTCGCGCTGCGCCGCCGGGTCGCGCGCCGGCGCCGGCGTACGGTCGCGCTCTGGCGGCGTTCGCTGCAGCTGCGCGTCGTCACCACCACCACCGTCCTGACCATCGTGGTCATCGCGGCGCTGGGCAGCGTCGTGCTCGCCCGGGTCCGCGACGGCCTGCTGGACGCCAAGGTGCAGGCGGCCCTCGCCGAGGCGTCCAACGGCACCACCGCGGCACAGGACGCGTTCCGCTCGGCCGACCGCTCCTCCACCGACTACGACACCGTCGCGCATGACATCGTCACCCGGTTGTCCTCGGCGGGCGGCCCGGCCGGCGCCAACAGCGTCGCGCTGCTGCCCGGCCCCGAGGGCAGCCAGCCGGCGCCCTTCGGCGTCATCTCCCACGACATGGACAGCTCCTCGACGATCCCCCACCGCCTGCAGGAGCGGCTGCAGTCGACCACCACCCAGCAGTGGACCTACTGCACGCTCACCAGCACGACGGGTGAGGAGCAGCCGGCCGTCGCGATCGGCTCGCTGGTCACCATCCCGACCTACGGCCTCTACGAGCTGTACTTCGTCTTCCCGCTCGACAAGGAGGCCGCGACGCTGGGGCTGGTGCGCCGCGGCCTGGGCTTCGCCGCGCTGGGCCTGGTGATCCTCGTGGGAGCGATCGCCTGGCTGGTCACCCGCCAGGTCGTGACACCGGTGCGGATGGCGGCCCGGATCGCCGAGCGGCTCTCCGCCGGACGGCTCGAGGAGCGCATGAAGGTCCGCGGCGAGGACGACCTGGCGCGGCTCGCGGCCGCCTTCAACAAGATGGCGACCAGCCTGCAGAGACAGATCCGCCAGCTCGAGGACCTCTCCCGGGTGCAGCGCCGGTTCGTCGCCGACGTCTCCCACGAGCTGCGCACCCCGCTCACGACCGTGCGGATGGCCGCCGACGTGCTCCACGAGGCCCGCGGCCAGTTCGGCCCGTCGGTCGAGCGCAGCGCGGAGATCCTGCAGACCCAGCTCGACCGGTTCGAGTCGCTGCTGGGTGACCTGCTGGAGATCAGCCGGTACGACGCGGGCGCAGCCGTGCTCGAGGTGGAGACGACCGACCTGCGCAGGGTCGCCCAGTCGGTGGTCGAGGCGATGGAGCCGCTGGCCGACCGGAGGGGGTCCCAGCTCGTGGTGCGCGCGCCCGACACGCCATGCCTCGCCGACGTCGACGTACGCCGCATCGAGCGCATCCTGCGCAACCTCGTCGCCAACGCGATCGAACACGGCGAGGGCCGCCCGGTCGAGGTGGGGGTCGCAGCCGACGAGGACGCGGTGGCGATCGCGGTCCGCGACCACGGGGTAGGCCTCGCCCCGGGTGAGGCCGCGATGGTGTTCAACCGATTCTGGCGGGCGGACCCGGCGCGGGCCCGTACGACCGGCGGCACCGGCCTGGGCCTGTCCATCGCCATGGAGGACGCCCATCTGCACGGCGGCTGGCTGCAGGTGTGGGGCGAGTCCGGGGACGGCTCGCAGTTCCGGCTCACGTTGCCGCGCCGGGTGGGCCACGAGCTCGCGCACTCGCCGATCCCGCTCGAACCGCGTGACTCGGCCCGCCGGAGGCGGCCGGTGGGCGTGGGGCAGCCCTACCAGCAGGTCTCCACCGTGGCGCCCCCCGGAGCCGGTCGTGCGCGCTGAGCGGACGGTGCTCGGGCCGCCCCTGCGCCTGGTCGCCCTCGGGATCCTGCTGGCAGCCGTCCTGAGCGGGTGCGCCGGCATCCCGACGAGCGGCCCCGTGCACCAGGGCCGCGACCTCGCGGTCGACCGGGACATCGAGGTGCGCAACGTCGGCTTCGCCCCCGCCCCCGGCGCCCCCCCGGAGGCGATCGTCCGTGGCTTTCTGCGCGCCATGGGCGACTTCCTCGACGACCACGCCATCGCGCGTCAGTACCTCACGCCGCAGGCCTCCCAGCGGTGGGAGCCGCTGTCGGGCACCTCGGTCTACGACCGGCGGCCCGGTTCCACCGTCGATGTCCGCAGCGACGGCACTGTCACGTTCGAGGCCAGCGAGGTCGCCCGCATCGGTGCCGACGGGCTCTACCGCCGGGTGCCGCCCGCGACGCTGGTCCACCGCACGTTCCGCCTCGTCCGGGCCGCCGGCGAGTGGCGCATCGCGACGCCGCCGAAGGGGCTGGTGCTCTCGACCTCCGACGTCGACGTGGCCTACCGCCCGATCAACCTCTACTTCCTGGCACCGACCTCGACGATGGTCGTCCCCGACCCGATCCTGCTGCCCAACCTGCCCGGCCTCCCGGCCAAGGCGGTCTCCCGACTGCTGCGCGGGCCCACCACCGACCTGCGTGGCGCCGTCGACACGGCGTTCCCCCAGGGCACCCAGCTCGACGTCGGGTCGGTGCCGGTGCGCAACGGGCTCGCCACCGTCAACCTCAACCAGGCGGCGCTGCAGGCCGCCACCGACTCGCGCGCGAGCATGTCCGCGCAGATCGTGTGGACCCTCAAGCAGCTGCCGGGCATCCAGCGCATCCGCATCCTCGCCGACGGCGACGACCTGGTGACCACCGGCGTCGCGCGGGAGCAGCCGGTCACCGCGTGGAGCGGCTACGACCCCGAGGCGCCGGGCTCGTCGGCGTCCTGCTACGTCGTGCACGAGGGACGGGTGTCGCGCATCGCGAACGACCGCGTGGTCGCCGTGGCGGGGGCCGCAGGAGCCGCAGGAGCCGGCCTTCGGCTGCCGGCCGTGTCGCTGGACAACGAGCAGGTCGCCGCGGTCAGTGCCGACCGGCGGCGGCTGCTGATCGGGCGGCTCGCGGCGAACACCACCCTCGAGCAGGCGGCCGTCACCACGGGCCAGTTCAGCGCGCCCAGCTGGGACCGCAGCGGCGACCTGTGGGTCGTCGACAAGGCGACCGGTCGGCTGCTGATGCGCGCGAAGCGCCCCGACCGGTTCGCCGAGGTGGCCGTGCCGCGGCTGGCCGCGGGGCCGCTCACCGCCGTGCGCGTGTCGCACGACGGCAGCCGCATCGCGCTGGTCGTCGGCTCGGGCGAGACCGGCAGGCTGTACGTCGGCGGGATCGTGCGGGCGGCGAGCGGCGCGGTGGAACGGGTCTCCGCTGTCTACGAGGTGCGGCCGGACCTGACCGGCGTGCGCGCGGTGTCCTGGGCCGACGCGGGCGGGTTGACGGTGCTCGGCCGGCTCGGCGACGCGGCGTCGGCGCCGCTGCAGCTCGCGGTCGACGGCTTCAGCGTCGATGAGGGCGTGACGGCACAGCAGGGCCTCGCGGCGGTCGCCTCGGCGCCCGGGCTGCCGCTGGTCGCCGCCACCAGCTCGGGGCTGGTGCAGCAGTGGGACCCCAGCGGCGTGGGGTGGCAGCCGCTCGGTCCCGGGCGCGACCCCGTCTACCCCGGCTGAGCTGCTGGCTCCTCCACCGACCCGTGCCGGCACCGGCCCCTCCACAGGTCACGGCGCTGCACGGATCCGGTCGGTCGCGTGCCCGCGGGGCCCGATCACGCCACGCTGGGCGACATGTCTGCTGCCCTCGCCGTGGCCGCCCGCGCGCTGCTGGACCTCGCGCTGCCGGTGGCCTGCGCCGGGTGCGGCGAGCCGGCGACGACGCTGTGCAGCGCCTGCGGTGCCGCCCTGCGCGGTGCGCCCCGAGTGGCCTGGCCGGACCCGGCGCCGCCGGACCTGCCGACGCCCTACGCGGTGGCGCCCTACGCCGACGTCGTCCGCGCGTTGATCGTCGCCCACAAGGAGCGCGGGGCGCGGCCGCTGGCGGCGCCGCTCGGGGCGGCGCTGGCGTGCTCGGTGGACGCCGCCGTGGCGGCTCTGGCGGGCGGTGCCGGCCCCGCCGGGCGCCCGGTGGCGCTCGTCCCGATGCCCTCGCGCCGGGCGGCCCTGCGGGCCCGCGGCCACGACCCCACCCTCGTGATGGCGCGCCGCGCGGCGCGGGCGCTGCGCCGTCGGGGGCGGCAGGTGCTCGTGTGCCCGGTGCTGCGGCTGCGGCCCGGCGTCGGGGACCAGGCCGGCCTCGATGCAGGCGCCCGCAGGGCGAACCTCGCCGGTGCGGTGCTGCTGGTGCGCGCCGGTCCACGTCTGCTGCAGGGCGCAACGGTGCTGCTCGTCGACGACGTGATCACTACCGGGTCCTCGCTGGCCGCCGCCGCTGCCACCCTGCGCGCGAGCGGCGCCGACGTACCCGCCGCCGCCGTTGTCGCGGCGACACAGCGCCACGTCGGCGCCCCCGCCCTGTGCGGTCCGGCGCGATGGGACTAGCGTTCGTTCATGGCACCCGCCCGGGTCCGTGGTTGCGCCGGAACATCTCCTCCGCGAGGAGGGCCCCGGCAAGCCGATGCCAGCCGCAGGCGAAACGGTCCACGTAAGGCGACTTCTCGTCGTTCGATCACGGTGCGGCTTAGGAGTAAGTCCTGCCCCGCCGGCGACCCGGATGGTTGCCGACCCGGGAGAAGGGGAGTAGTGGCGATCATCGCTGCGAGACCCTCAGCAGGCGGATGTGGGGTCGAAGACCAGGTCGGCCGGGCGGGTGCTCTTTGGTAGCCGGTGAGCAGGCGCGCATCGGCACGGCTCGTCACGAGACCGCCACCAGGGACCACGCACCAGAGACCAGGGAGGTTCACCTTCGTGGACATCGTTGTCAAGGGCCGGCACACCGAGATCTCCGAGCGCTTCCGCGAGCATGTCGCCGAGAAGCTCGCCAAGATCGAAAAGCTCGACTCCAAGGTGATCAGTGTCGACGTCGAGTGTTCGACGGAGCGCAACCCCCGCCAGGCTGACCAGTGCGAGCGCGTCGAGCTGACCATCTACTCCCGGGGCCCCGTGGTGCGGGCGGAAGCGGCCGCCCAGGACTGCTACGCCGCCCTGGACGTGGCCATGGGCAAGCTCGAGTCGCGCCTGCGCAAGGCCCAGGACCGCCGCAAGGTGCACCACGGCAAGAAGACGCCGACCTCCGTGGCGGCAGCCACGGCCGCTCTCGACGTGCCCTCGCTCAACGGTTCTGCACCGCTCTCCGCCGGTGAGGAGGGCGGCGAGGACCTGGACCACGGACCGGTCTTCATCCGGGAGAAGCAGCACGACGCGCGGCCGATGGACCTCGACCAGGCGCTCTACGAGATGGAGCTGGTAGGGCACGACTTCTACCTGTTCGTGGACGCCGCGACCTCGCAACCGAGCGTCGTCTACCGGCGGCGCGGCTACGACTACGGGGTCATCCGGCTGTCCGTCTGAGCGACCGGCGATCGCCCGGCGAAGGGGGACGGGCTCCGACAAGGGGGGCCAAGTGCGGCCTTCTCCCGCGTGATGCGTGCGTAACGTGCCATCATTCACCCGCCACATCGCGGCAGCCCACCGAGGGGAGAGGCACGTGACCGACCAGTCACCGCCGTTCCTGGGTGCCGGGCCCCCGTCGCCCTCCGTCATCAGCGGCGACCCGATCCGCGTGCTCGTCGTCGACGACCACGCGCTGTTCCGGCGGGGCCTGGAGATGGTGCTCGGTCAGGAGACCGACATCGAGGTGGTCGGCGAGGCCGGTGACGGTGCCGAGGCGCTCGACCTGGCGACGGCCCTGCTGCCGGACATCGTGCTGATGGACGTGCGCATGCCCCGCCGCAGCGGCATCCAGGCGTGCACCGCGATCAAGGACGCCGTCCCGAGCGCGAAGATCGTGATGCTGACGATCTCCGACGACGAGGCCGACCTCTACGACGCCATCAAGGCCGGCGCCAGCGGCTACCTGCTCAAGGAGATCTCGATCGACGAGGTCGCCGCGGCCATCCGCTCGGTGGCCGGCGGCCAGTCGCTGATCAGCCCGTCGATGGCCTCCAAGCTGCTGAGCGAGTTCGCCACCATGATCAAGAAGGGTGACGAGCGTCAGCAGGTGCCCGCGCCGCGGCTGACCGAGCGCGAGCTGGAGGTGCTCAAGCTGGTCGCCAAGGGGCTGAACAACCGCGACATCGCCAAGGCGCTGTTCATCAGCGAGAACACCGTGAAGAACCACATCCGCAACATCCTGGAGAAGCTGCAGCTGCACTCGCGGATGGAGGCGGTCGTCTACGCCGTGCGGGAGAAGCTCCTCGAGATCACCTGAGCCCGCTGGCTCGCAGCGCTCCGGACCCCTCAGTCCGCGGCGGCGACCCGTAGCAGGGCGCCGGCCACCCGCCGGACCTGGGTCGCCGGCACGGTGGCGCCCAGCTCGACGGTGACCGCCCGGCCGGGGGTGCGGGCGTTGTGCCAGTCGGTGAAGGTCCCGTGGCAGCCACCCCGGCAGTCGAAGACCTTGACGGGCAGACCCGACTCCCTGGCCAGATCGCGCACCAACCGCAGGGACTTGGCGCGGTAGGCGTCGACGCCGGACAGCGGCTGGTGCAGCACCACCGTCGTGCGCGGTTGCAGCCGGCGTACGACGCGCATCAGCAGGCGGGTCTCCGGCTCGCTGGCCGCCACCGGCCCCGACCACTGCGTCGTGCCCCGCCCGGTGCGCCGCCAGGACCGCGGGAAGTTGCGGTTGAGGTCCACACCGTGGGCATTGGTGCGGCGGTCCGCGGCGGTGCCGTCGGGGTTGCCGCTCGGGATCACCCACAGGTCCACGGCCGGGGGCAGCGGGGCGCGTCGCAGCCGGCGTACGACGCGCAGGCCGGCCTGCTCGTCGCCGTGCACGTTGCCCAGGACCAGCAGGGTGCGGTTCGCCCCGTCGTGCCACCGGTGCCACGCCACGATCGGCCGGCCCTGCACCGACCTGCCGAGCACCAGTCGCTCGCTGTGCACGGGGCTCGCCTGCGCGCTCGCCGAGGGGCCGAGCAGGCCGAGCACGGCCAGCAGCGCGACGAGACCGGCGCTGCGGCGTCGGGTCGGCGGCATGACCCCATGCTGCCCGACTCCCGCCGCAGCGGCCCGGGTTCGCCGGGACGGCCAGCGGCGTACGGCGGCTGTCGGTGCGGCGTGGCAGCATCGCCACCCGTGACGACCCCCGCCCCGGTGCGCCTGTCGATCTCGCGTGCCCGCCGGGTCGCCATCGCGGCGCAGGGCCTGGCCGCCCCCCGGGCGTCGGGCGAGGTCGGCATGCGCCACCTGACGGCGGCGGTCGCCCGGATGGGGCTGATCCAGCTGGACAGCGTCAACGTGCTCGTGCGCAGCCATTACCTCCCGTTGTTCAGCCGGCTGGGGGCCTATGACCGTGGTCTGCTCGACAGGGCCGCCGGTGCCGGGCCGCGGCGTCTGGTGGAGTACTGGGCGCACGAGGCCAGCCTGGTGCCGCCGGAGACTCACCGGCTGCTGCGCTGGCGGATGCGGCGTTGGCGCGAGGAGGCCTGGGGCGGCATGCGCAACGTCGCGGACGACCAGCCGCAGCTGATCAAGGCCGTCCAGGCCGAGGTGGCGGCACGCCGGCCGATGACCGCCGGCCAGCTCGAGACTGCACTCGCCCACGACGCGCCGCGCAGCAAGGAGCACTGGGGCTGGAACTGGTCGGTCGTCAAGCAGGCACTCGAATACCTCTTCTGGTCGGGCGCGGTGACCTCCGCCGGCCGCACGACCCAGTTCGAGCGCCGCTACGCACTTCCCGAGCGGGTGCTGCCGCGTGCCGTCTTCGAGGCTCCCGATCCCACCGACGAGGAGGCCTTCCTCGGGCTGACCCGCATCGCCGCCCGGGCGCATGGAGTGGCGAGCGAGCGGTGCCTGCGCGACTACTTCCGGCTCAGGCCGCCCGACGCCCGGGCGGCGATCGACACCCTGGTCGCCGCTGGTGAGCTGGTGCCGGCCACGGTCGATGGCTGGCGGCGTCCGGTCTATCTGCATCACGAGGCCCGCATCCCGCGAGCCGTGCGGGCGCGGGCGCTGCTGTCTCCGTTCGACCCGCTGGTGTGGGAACGGGCGCGGGTGGAGGCGCTGTTCGGGTTCCGCTACCGCATCGAGATCTACGTCCCGGCCGAGAAACGCGTCTACGGCTACTACGTCCTGCCGTTCCTGCTCGGCGAGCAGCTGGTTGCGCGGGTCGACCTCAAGTCCGACCGCAAGGGCGGCGAGGACGGCGCCGGGGTGCTGCTCGTGCGTGCAGCGTGGGCCGAGCCGGGGGCTCCGCCCGAGACCGCCGCCGAGCTGGCGGCCGAGCTGCGCGACATGGCCGCCTGGCTCGGCCTCGCCGACGTACGCGTCGAGCCGCGCGGTGACCTCGCGCCCGCGCTGGCGACGGCGCTTGGCTGAGGGTGTGGTGGGAGTCACCCGCCGACCGGGCCGACTGTCGCGCTCGTGACAGCGGGGACCCGGCGGCACGCGCAGTCTCTGCGGTCTCGCTCGATGGCACCAGCGGCCGGGAGCTCCTGCTGGCGGTCAGCGTCATCGCCCGCCGGGTCGATCGAACGACTGGGTCACCGCATCGTCGGTGTCCGGCCGGAGCTGCTCTTCTCGGACGGCGCAGCGCCATGTCCCACGGAACCCGGCGAAGTGCATGGACCCGGGCGGCCGATCGTGCAAGTCTCGATGACGTGGACGGGCACTCGCCGCCTGCCGACGGGAGGCCGCCTACTACGGCGGAGGTGCAGAAGCCGCTCGTCGTTCCGGGACCTCGCGGTTCCGGAGCTTTGGTGACCTTCCTGTTCGCGGACATCCGCGGGTTCACCCAGTTCACCCAGCGCGCCGGGGCGGAGGCAGCAGCCCGGCTTGCGGACTTCTTCATCGCGATGGGAACTGCGGTGGCTGGCGACCACGGTGGCCGGCTGCGCGGCACCTGGGGTGACCAGGTACTGCTGGAGTTCGACTCGTCTCGTCAGGCACTGCGTGCGGCCGCTGACCTGCGGGCCCGCTGCGTGGACGAGACGGTCAACGGGACAGGGCCTCCGCTGGCGGTCGGGATAGGCATCGACATCGGCGAGCCCGCGGACGAGGGCCTGAACCGGTCGGCTGCGGCACTCAACGTCGCGGCTCGGCTGTGTGCGAAGGCGGCGGCCGGGGAGGTGCTGGCCACCGCCGAGCTGGCGCACCTGGCGGGCACCGTGGAAGGCCTTGCGTACGTCGACCGTGGTGCCGCCCGGCTCAAGGGCATGGCCGCCCCCACCCGCTACGTGCTTGTGCGCGCTGACGACATCGACCGCACCCGGGAGCGCCGGTTCCACGACCTCGTGACGGAGAGCCGCCGGTGGCGGCGTGATCCGCGCGCCTGGATCGCCGCTCTCGTCGTCCTGGCCGTCGTCGCCGCGACCGCGGGAGTGCTGATCAGCCGCACCGCGACCGATCGGGCCGTCACGGTCCCGGCGGGTGGCGTCGCGGTCATCGACGGCGGGGCGGCCCGACTCGTCAACGCCGCCGAGGCGGGTGGAGCGCCCGAGGGTGTCGCGTCGGGTTCCGGTGCCCTCTGGGTGGCGCAGTCGTCGGCCGACGCCGTGCTGCGGCTCGACCCCGACACGAAGCGCGTGGTGCAGTCGGTGCCGGTCGGCAGCGCGCCCGTTGCAGTCGCGGTCACCAAGAGCGACGTCTGGGCGGTCAACAGCCAGGACGGCAGCGTCTCCCGCGTGAGCACGACGACCAACCGCGAGGTCGACCGCATCACCGGTGTCGGCAACCAGCCGGTGGCGATCGCCGCTGGTCTCGGCTCGTTGTGGGTCGCGAACCTCGCCGACGCGACCGTCGTACGCATCGACGCCCGGACGGGACGCATCGACCCGACGCGGGTGCAGGTCGGCCGCAACCCGGGCGGGGTCGCGGTGGGTCACGGGGCCGTCTGGGTCAGCAACGGTGGTGACGGCACCGTGCAGCGCATTGATCCCACGACGATGCGCGCGGACTCGCCGATCAATGTGGGAGCCGGCCCCAAGGGCATCGCGGTGGCAGCGAACGGCGTATGGGTGGCCAACCGCAACGGCCTCACCGTGTCGCACATCGATGCGACGAGCCAGCAGGAGCGAGCACAGATCAATGTCGGGGACAGCCCCTTTGCGGTCGTCGCGAGCGGCGACCAGGTGTGGGTGAGTGTCGCCGCGGAGGGCAGCCTGGTCCGCATCGACCCGGCGACGGACACGGTGACCGACACGGTCGGCATCGGAGCGTCGCCGTACGGACTGGCGATGGTCGGCTCTCAGGTCTTCGCATCGACCCGGCCGTTCGCCTCGGCAGAGCACTTCGGTGGAACGCTCAGGATCGCCGTCGGCAAGCAGGAGGGCATCCCGTCCACGGTCGACCCCGCCTTCGTCTCCGACCCCAACGCCGCGAGAGCCATGATGTCCGTCTACGACGGGCTCGTCGGCTACCGCCGGGTCGGGGGGGTCGACAGTTTCGATCTCGTGCCGGACCTGGCGGTCAAGCGCCCGATCCCCACGGACGGGGGGCGGACCTACACGTTCGCGCTGCGACCGCACATTCGCTACTCGGACGGCCGCACCGTCGTGCCCGCAGACTTCCGCCGTGGCATCGAGCGCGTCTTCAACGCAACGCGGGGCACCGAGTACGCGGGGGTCGCGGGCTACTTCTCCGGCATCGTGGGAGCCGACGCATGCCGAGCTCGTACGTGTGACCTGTCCGCCGGCATCGTCACCGACGCCTCGACGGTGACGTTCCACCTCCGGGAAGCGGACCCCGAGTTCCTCTTCAAGTTGGTGGTGGTGCCCGCGAGCCCGGTGCCTCCCGGCGTGCCGAACGAAGAGGCCGGTGCCGGGGTCGTTCCGGGCACGGGCCCCTACCAGGTCACGGCGTACCAGCATGGAGTGGCGGTCCGGCTCGAGCGCAACCCCTACTTCCGGCCATGGTCGGCGGCCGCTCAGCCACGGGGATATCCCGATGCTCTGCAGTGGAAACTGGGGTCGCCAGCCGGTCTCATCGAGCGCGTCAAGGACGGCGGCGCGGACCTGCTTGACCTGCGCGCGTCCACGCCGAGCGATGCCGCAGAGCTGGCGCTGCAGCTGCCCGCTCAGGTCCACACCTCGACCGTGGCGAAGACCGTCTACCTGATCCCGGACATGACTCGGCCACCGTTCGACAACAAGCTGGCCCGCGAGGCACTCGCCGTGGGCATCGACCGGCGGGACTTCGTCCGCGACCTGCCGCTCTACCCGAAGGACGAGACCACCTGCGAGCTGCTGCCGGCTCGGTTCCCGGGCTACGAGCCGCACTGCCCGTTCGGCTCCACCCCCGACATCGGCCGGGCGAGAGACCTCGTGCAGCGGTCCGGCACCCGTGGGGACGATGTCCTGGTCCACACCGAGTTCATCACCGAGTCGGGTCGGCACAGTCTGATGAAACTGCTCCGGCAGATCGGCTACCACCCGCACGCGGTGCCCGCGCCCGGCGACAACGCGAGCGTCACCAGTGGACCGCAGCGGGCGAACGTGCTGGACATGGGGTGGCTGCCGGACTGGCCGGCGGCCTCGCAGTACTTCCTGCCGCTGCTGTCGTGCGACGCGATCAAGAACGGTGTCAACCTCGGGGGCTACTGCAACCAGCGGGTCGATGCACTCGCCGCACGAGCGGTCGACGTGGCGCAGAGCGACCCGGGCGCCGCCGATCGCCTCTGGCGCCAGGTCTACCGCGTGATCGCCGACGACGCGGTCATCGTGCCCACTGACCACGGCACCTTGCCGTTCTTCGTCTCCAAGCGGGTCGGCAACTACCAGTCCGGCATCTCGCTCGGGCCGCTCCTCGACCAGATATGGGTGCGCTGAGGGTCGTCAGGCGACCGGCTCGGGGTCGCTGGCCAGCCTGGCGTGCAGGTGCTCGTCGTACCGCATCCCGTCGCCATAGATGTACGACTGCCGCAGCGTTCCCTCCAGCAGGTAGCCCGCCTTCTCCGCCACCCGGCACGAGGCAGGGTTGACGACGGCGTGAGCGAGTTCGATACGCACCAGGTCAAGCGTGCCGAACGCCCAGCGCGTGGCCGCGGCCACCGCATCGGTGCCGACGCCGGCGCCCCGCGCCCAGGGCGCGACGCGGTAGCCGATCTCCGCATCGTGCTGCTCGGAGTCGATCGAGTGCAGTGACACGTTGCCGAGCAGCCGTCCCGTCGTCGCATCGATCACCACGAACGTCGCGTGCTGGCCATCGGCCCAGTTCGCGCCGCGCCGGCACCACTCGCGCGCGTCCGCGAGGTCGAGGACCTCGGGGGCGGGGTTCCACAGCCGGACGGCGGGATCCTGCAGCATCAGCAGGGCATCGGTCGCGTCGGCATCTACCGGCGCTCGCAGCTGCAGTCGTCCCGCCGCGATCTCGACCGGCTCGATCACCGGATCACCGGATCACCGGATCACCGGATCACCGGATCACCGGTGGGTCACTCGCCAGCCGGGCATGACGGTGTACGTCGTGCAGCACGCCGTCGCCGTGGTCGAATGAGGACCGCTCGATTCCCTCGAACTCGAACCCGGTCGCGGTCGCGACCGCGCACGAGGCCGGGTTGCCGATGGCGTGGAACAGCGCTATCCGCGCCAGTCCCAACGACTCGAAGCCGTACGCCGTCGCGGCTGTGACCGCCCGGAGGGCCACACCACGACGGCGGTGCCCGGGATGGACGCCGTACCCGATCTCACAGCTGCGGGCCTGGTGGTCGAAGTGACCCAGCCCGACCCTCCCCACCAGTAGCTCGGTGTCGGCGTCGCGCACGGCCCAGTCGACGCGGTCGTCGTCTGCCCTGCGGGCACGCATCCACTCACGTGCGTCGTCGAGTGTGCGCATCGCGCGCATGGACCCCGACCAGGCCCGTGTGTCCGGGTCCTCGGCGATCTCCAGCACCTGCGGCGCGTCCTGCTCGCGCCACGGACCGAGCAGCAGCCCCTCGGTGCGCACTTCCGGGGCGAGCGCGGTCGGAGGATCCACCGAGCGCAGGTCGCCCGGCAGCAGTCCGCCGACCCATGCGTCACGGCGGATGCCGCGTTGCACAAGTCGTTGCCGCTGGGTGCCTTCGAACACGAAGCCCACCCTTTCGGCCACCCAGCGTGAGGCCAGGTTGCCGACGTGTGCTCGCCACTCGATGCGGGCCAGGCCCAGCTCGCGGAAGCCCCACGCGCAGGTCAGCCGCAGGGCCGCCGTGGTCAGCCCCCGCCCGCGGGCCCAAGGGGCGCAGAGGAAGCCGACGTCGGCCAGCTGCGGATCGCGGTGGTCGGCGCGCAGCGCCATCGAACCGGCCCAACGTGCCTCGCCGGGGGCGCGCATCGCCCACACGCATTCCGCGCCGGTGGCCCAGCTCTGCGCGGCGAAGGCCACGAACTGCCGGGCGTCGGCCGTGGTGTAGTCGAGTCTCAACGTCGTCCAGCGCCGCGTCTCGGGGTCGCGCGCAGCGCTGACGATCTCGGCCGTGTCTCCGTCGCAGAACGCCCCCAGGGACACCGTGGCGTCCCGCAGCACGGGCTGCGACCTCATGTCAGCTCGCCGGGGAGCAGACCGGCCACCCAACCGTCGACGCGGCTGCCGCGGTGCAGGAGGCGGGCCCGGCAGGTGCCCTCGAACTGGAACCCGAGCTTCTCGGCGACCCGCCGGGAGGCGTTGTTGCCGACGTTGGCCCACCACTCGATGCGGCCGAGTCCGAGCTCCTCGAAGCCCCAGCGACAGGCCACCCGACCGGCGTCGGTCATCAGCCCGCGGCCGCGCGCCCACGGGGCGACCCAGAAACCGACCTCGCGCATGGTGGCGTCGCGGGCGTGCAGGCCGATAGCACCGAGGGGCCCGCTCATCGTGCCGTCGGTACGGCGCTCCGTGATGACCCACCGCAGCTCCTGGTCCTCGGCCCACGAGCTCGGCGTCTCGCCGACCCACTGGGCCGCGTGCTCGCGTGCGTAGGGGACGGGCACAGGGATCCAGCGCTGCAGCTCGGGGTCCTGGCAGGCCAGGGTGATCTCGTCGACGTCGGCCTGGGTGGGCAGGCGCAGCAGAAGGCGGCTGTCGGAGAGCTCGACCGGGTCCATGGTCACCATCCAACCGGGCATGCCGGGTGTTCGGCGAGCGCGTTGTCACCGGGGCTGCGCCCGATGAGCCGACTCGGCGGTGCCGTTCGCCACCGGTGAAACGGTGCAGATGGGCCCGTACGCCTACGATGAGAGGGACGACAGGTGCCCTGAGCATGTGCCGGGTGCGCCTGCCGTAGCCGGCGGCGCGCCCCCGCGTGCCGACGGCGCCAGACCGACGAGCAGCAGGAGAGACCGCGTGCCCGCCTTCTTCGACAGGATGCTTCGCGCCGGCGAGGGAAAGATCCTTCGCCGGCTGACGGCTATCGCGGCGCAGGTCAACGCGATCGAGGAAGACTTCATCGCCATGTCCGACGACGAGCTGCGGGGCATGACCGAGGAGTTCCGCGCACGGCTGGCCGAGGGGCAGACCCTCGATGACATCCTGCCGGAGGCGTTCGCGACGGTGCGCGAGGCGGCCAAGCGCACGCTGGGCCAGCGGCACTTCGACGTACAGGTCATGGGCGGCGCCGCGCTGCACCTGGGCAACATCGCCGAGATGAAGACCGGCGAGGGCAAGACCCTGGTGGCGACGCTGCCGGCCTACCTCAACGCGCTCGAGGGCAAGGGCGTCCACGTGGTCACGGTCAACGACTACCTGGCCGAGTACCAGTCCGAGCTGATGGGTCGCGTGCACCGCTTCCTCGGCCTCGAGGTCGGCGTGATCCTCTCCGAGCAGCGTCCCGAGGAGCGCCGGCGCCAGTACGCCGCCGACATCACCTACGGCACCAACAACGAGTTCGGCTTCGACTACCTGCGCGACAACATGGCGTGGTCGCGCGACGAGCTCGTGCAGCGCGGCCACAGCTACGCCGTCGTCGACGAGGTCGACTCCATCCTCATCGACGAGGCGCGCACACCGCTCATCATCAGCGGCCCGGCCGACCAGGCGACCAAGTGGTACGCCGACTTCGCCTCCATCGTCGAGCGGCTCGCGCTGGACGTCGACTACGAGGTCGACGAGAAGAAGCGCACCGTCGGCGTCCTGGAGCGCGGGGTCGAGCGCGTCGAGGACTACCTCGGCATCGACAACCTGTACGAGTCGGCGAACACCCCGCTCGTGGGCTACCTCAACAACGCCATCCGCGCCAAGGAGCTCTTCAAGCGCGACAAGGACTACGTCGTCATGGAGGGGGAGGTCCTCATCGTCGACGAGCACACCGGTCGCATCCTCTCCGGCCGTCGCTACAACGAGGGCATGCACCAGGCGATCGAGGCGAAGGAGGGCGTGGAGATCAAGCAGGAGAACCAGACTCTCGCCACGATCACGCTGCAGAACTTCTTCCGCCTCTACGACAAGCTCTCGGGCATGACCGGCACCGCGATGACGGAGGCGGCGGAGTTCGCCCAGATCTACAAGCTGGGCGTCGTGCCCATCCCGACCAACCAGCCGATGGTGCGCGCCGACCAGCCCGACCTGGTCTACAAGACGGAGCAGGCCAAGTTCGAGGCCGTGGTGCAGGACATCGTCGAGCGCCACGAGAAGGGGCAGCCGGTCCTGGTCGGCACCGTGAGCGTCGAGAAGTCCGAGTACCTCTCGAACCTGCTGAAGAAGCGCGGGGTCAAGCACGAGGTGCTCAACGCCAAGCATCACGAGCGTGAGGCGGCCATCGTGGCCGAGGCCGGGCGCCGGGGGGCCGTCGTGGTGGCCACGAACATGGCCGGACGCGGCACCGACATCATGCTCGGTGGCAACGTCGAGTTCCGCGCCGACCACGACCTGCGCTCCCGGGGCCTCGACCCCGTCGAGACGCCCGAGGACTACGAGAAGGCGTGGCAGGAGGCGGTCGAGCAGGTCAAGCACCGCGTCGCCGCCGAGCACGACGAGGTGACCGAGCTGGGGGGCCTCTACGTCCTCGGCACCGAGCGCCACGAGTCGCGGCGCATCGACAACCAGCTGCGTGGCCGGTCGGGCCGCCAGGGCGACCCCGGCGAGTCACGGTTCTACCTCTCGCTCGGCGACGACCTGATGCGGTTGTTCAACGCGGCGATGGTCGAGAACTTCCTGACCCGCTTCAACATCCCCGAGGACGTGCCGATCGAGTCGAAGATGGTGAGCAACGCCATCCGCTCGGCACAGACCCAGGTCGAGGCCCAGAACTTCGAGATCCGCAAGAACGTCCTGAAGTACGACGAGGTGCTCAACGCGCAGCGCAAGGTCATCTACAAGCGCCGCGACCAGATCCTCGAGGGCGACGACTTGCGCGAGGAGGCCATCGAGGCGGTCGCCAACGCCGTCGAGGCCGTCGTGCGGGCGCACGCCATGTTCGACGAGCACGAGGAGTGGGATCTCGAAGGCCTCGTCACCGAGCTGCGCGAGTACCTGCCCACGCGGCTCACGGTCGAGCAGCTCTCGCAGCTGCGCGACGTCGACGCACTCGTCGAAGCCGCGCTCGACGAGGCGCACGGCTTCTACGAGGCGCGCGAGGAGGAGTTCGGCGCCGACACCATGCGCCAGATCGAGCGCCAGGTGATGCTGCGCGTGCTCGACACCCGCTGGCGCGAGCACCTCTACGAGATGGACTACCTGCAGGAGGGCATCCACCTGCGGGCGATGGGCCAGCGCGATCCGCTCACCGAGTGGCAGCGCGAGGGCTACGACATGTTCCAGGCGATGATGGG
>JAVEDI010000089.1 GCA_030841035.1 Actinomycetota bacterium | reverse complement strand
TCGTCGGGACTGTGGTTGCCGAAGCGGCTGCGGGCGATGTTGCCGGTCACGATCGTGTCGGCGCCCATCTCGGCCAGGAACTGCGCGTGGCGCTCGAACGCGTCGTCCGCGACCCGCTGTGCCGCCGCGTCGACCATCGCGTTGCCGATGAGCTGGCGGCCGTGCGCGTAGCTGGAGGTCAGCACGAGGCCGCGGTCGGCCAGGCTCGCCCTGAGCGCACCGGTGCTGCCGAATGCCGCGAGCGCGGCTTCCCAGCCGGCCGGGTCGGGCGCCAGCTCGACGCCCTCCAGCCCTGCCTCGTGCACCCGGTCGAACATCGTCTCGAAGTAGCCGCGAGCGTCGCGGTGGAAGGCGGCGGTCCAGTCGGGATGGCTGAGGTTGGCCTCGAGCCCCCAGTACGTGCTGTCGTAGAACGTGATGATGTTGGTGCCGAAGCGGATGTTGCGACCGGGCTGCACCATCAGCTCCTGTCCTGCCGCGGCGCGACGTCGACCCACGAGTCGGACGCGGCGGCCGCGATGATGGCCTCGACCACCTGCTGCACGTGGGTGGCGTGGCCGAAGTCGGGGTCGGCCTGTCCGCCGTCGACGATGGCCCGGACGAACTTCTGGAACTGGATGGCGGAGATCTCGGGGTACCCGGTCCCCAGCCCGGCGAGCCGCCACCAGCCGTCCGGGTGCTCGTTGTTCGTGTGGATCGTGCGGAAACCCTTGTGGTCCTTCGCCTCGTCGACGTAGGAGACCTTCAGCTCCTCGCGGCTGTTCCAGTTGAACTCGACTGAGCCCTTGGTCCCGTCGGCCTCGAAGTAGACCCGGTTCTTGCGGCCCGAGGCGTAGGAGCTGACGGCGAAGCTGCCCAGGGCGCCGTTGGCGAACTCGGCCAGCCACACGCCGCTGTCGTCGATGCGGCCGTCGTCGTCGACCTGCCCGCCCTCCTCGGCCCATCCCGTCTCGCCGACCGCCATCGTGCGGATCCTGGCGGAGACGCGCCGGATGTCGCCGAACATCAGCTCGGCCATGTCGATGATGTGCGAGCCGATGTCGCCGACGGCGCCCGATCCGCCCGTCGCCCTGCTGGCCCGCCAGCGGTTCGGGTCCGCGCCGAAGCCGACCTCCTGCAGGTAGGAGGCCCGGAACTGCAGCGGGGTGCCCAGCCTGCCGCTCGCGAGCAGGTCTCGGGCGAACGAGATGGCAGGGGCGTGCCGGTAGTTGAACCCGACCTGCGTGACCACACCGGCGTCGAGAGCGGCCTGGGTCAGCCGCGCGGCTTCGGCGGAGTCGTTGGTGATCGGCTTCTCGCAGAACACGTGCTTGCCGGCCGCGACCGCGGCGAAGGCGATCTCTGCATGGAACTGCGGTGGCGTGCAGATGTCGATGATGTCGATGTCCGGCCGCTCGACCAGCTCGCGCCAGTCGGTCGAGCTGCTGCGCCAGCCCAGCTGCTGCGCGAGTGTCGCGGCCAGCTCCGGCGTCGCGTCGACCAGCACCTCCTTGGTCACCGTGGCGCCGATGTCGGCCGCGATCGGTGCCAGCGCATAGGCGAGGCTGTGCGCCCTGCCCATGAAGCCGCCACCGATCAGGCCGACCTTGAGTTCCCTCATCGTGGGCTCCTGATCTCCAGCTCGTCGAGGACTGCGCGTAGCGCCGCCGGGTCGTGTGCGAAGCGGCCCAGGAACAGCCCGTCCACGCTGCTGCCCAGCTCGGCGAGCAAGCCGGGCCGCGCGCTGCCGCCGTAGATGACGTCGACCGGCGGGAGTGACGGGTCCGCAGCGGCGGCTTCCCGCAGTACGTCGCAGACCGCGCGGATGTGGTCGGGCGGCGCCGGCTGCGCTGCACCGATCGCCCAGACCGGCTCGTAGGCGACGACCACCCGCTCCCCGCGGGCCCCGACGGCGGCGAGCCCGGCGCTGAGCTGGCGCACGCAGGTCGCGGCCGCGGCCCGGGCCGGCATCGGGACCGTCTCCCCGATGCACAGCACAGGGGTGAGGTTGTTGCGCAGCGCCGCGGCGACCTTCGCGGCTGCGACCTCATCCGTCTCGCCGTGCACCTGGCGGCGCTCGGCGTGCCCGATCTCGGCGTACGTGCAGCCGAGCTCCGCGAGCAGCCGCGGGCTCACGTCGCCGGTGAAGGCCCCCACGTCGTGGGTGCTGACGTCCTGTGCCCCCACCTGCACGCGCGAGCCTCGGAAGACCTCGATCGCAGCGGGGATGGCTGGTGCGGTCGGGATGACGAACAGCTGCGCAGCCCCTGCGGTCACCGCAGGGTGGGTCGCCGCCAGGTCGGCGACCGCCGCACACCAGTCGAGCGTCTCGCGGAACCCGAAGTACATCTTCAGGCTCACTCCGACGAGCGTCATGGGGCCGCAGCGCCGTAGTCGTCGATGAGCTTCACCTTCGCCGCGCTCGCGGAGGACTCGTCGAAGCGGTACTCCAGCCATTCCATCGCGAGCCGGCGCGCGAGCTCGATGCCGACCACGCGCTGGCCGAAGGTGAGCACCTGGGCGTTGTTGCTGAGGATGGCGCGCTCGACGGAGTAGCTGTCGTGCGCGGTCACGGCGCGGATGCCTGGCACCTTGTTCGCCGCGATGGCGACCCCGAGCCCCGTGCCGCAGACCAGCAGTGCCCGGTCCGCGCCGCCCGCCGCGATCAGCTCGGCGGCGGCGATGGCCACCGTCGGGTACGGCGTGTGGCCGGCCGCCCCGACACCGACGTCGATGACGGTGGAGACGAGCCGACTGGCCTCGATGTCGGCCTTGAGGATCTCCTTGTAGTCGAAGCCGGCGTCGTCGGAGCCGACCACGATGCGCAGCATGTCGCTCATAGCCGCTCCTCGGTTGTGACGGACGGGGATCGCTCGGCGAGGACGTCCTGCACCGCACGGGTCACGAGCGCCAGCGACATCGCGCCGGGGTCGGCAGTGCCGACACTCCGCTCGGCGTGCGGCCTCGCCCGACCGAGCTTGGGGACGAGGGCGGCGGTCTGCTCCGCGGCCTGCTGCGCGGCCGCGGCAGCCGCGCCCCACGCGGCCGCCAGCGACGTACCTGCGGCTGTCTCGCGGTCGAGCACCTCGCTGAACGGCACGAGGGCGTCGACCATGGTCTTGTCGCCGACGCCCGCGCCGCCGGAGCGCACGACGGCTCTCAGCGCATCGGCGACTCCCGCGCTCACGTCTGCGGTGCGGGGGACCCGCACGTCGCCCAGGTGGCCGGCGAGCGCTCCCAGCGCGAGCCCCCACAGCGCACCCGAGGTTCCCCCGCCGCGATGGGCCCATGCGCGCGCCGCCCGGTCGAGCACGGTGCCGGCGCCCGCGCCGCGCGCCTGCGCCGCGCGCGCTGCGTCGAGGGCGGCCAGCGCGCCCCGCCGCATGCCGAGGCCGTGGTCGCCGTCGCCCGCGACGGAGTCGAGCCGGCCCAGCTCCACCGCGTGGTGGTCGATCGTGGTGAACACCGCGGCGAGCGCGTCGACCACGACGCCGGCCGCGACCCTGGACTCCTCGCTCGCCCGCGGAACCTCGTGCGCGCCGTCAGGTGCGACCTCGACCCTGCCGGCGGCCGCCGCGCGCGGGACCGAGCCCTTGCGGTAGCCCGCGCCGTCGGCGGGCGCCCTCCAGAGCCGTTCGAGCTCCTCGTCCAGCCAGCAGAGGGTGAGCGAGACACCGGCCATGTCGAAGCTCGTGCACAGCTCGCCCACCTCGGGGTCCACGACCTCGAGGCCTGCCGCAGCGAGCAGCCGCGACACCCGGCGATAGACGACGAAGAGCTCCTCGTACTTGCTCGAGCCCAGCCCGTTGAGGACGACCGCGACGTGACTGCCGCCTGCTGGCTGGACCTCGGCGGGGACCTCTCGCAGGAGAGTCTCGACAAGGAGCTCGGCGAGCCCGTCGGCGGACGGCACGTCCTGCTCGCTGATCCCGGGCTCGCCGTGGATGCCGAGCCCGACGGCCATCCGGCCCTGCTCCACGGTGAACAGCGGTTCGCTGGCCCCGGGCAGGGTGCACCCGGTGAAGGCGACTCCGAGCGAGCGGGTACGGGCGTTCGTGGCGGCTGCCACGCGGGTGACATCGGCGAGGGAGTAGCCGGCCTCGGCCGCGGCCCCGGCGACCTTGAACACCGCAAGGTCTCCCGCGATGCCGCGCCGCTTCCCGCGTTCCGCGGGCGACGCGCTGGAGATGTCGTCCGTGACGACCACCGTCCGGCAGTCGATCCCGTCGGCGCGCAGGCGGTCCTGGGCGAGGTCGAAGTTGAGTACGTCGCCGGCGTAGTTGCCGTAGGTGAGCAGCACGCCGCCGCCCGTCTGAGCCGCGGCGGCCACCGAGTAGACCTGCTGCGACGACGGCGAGGCGAACAGGTTGCCTATCGCCGCACCGTGGGCCAGGCCCTGCCCCACGAGCCCGCCGAAGGCCGGGTAGTGCCCGGAACCGCCGCCGATGACCACGGCCACGGTGCCGGGCGCGACCTGGGTGCTGCGTACGACGCCGCCATCGACGGCCCGCACCCAGCGCCCGCTCGCGGCGACGAAGCCTTCCACCATCTCCTCGGCGAAGCTGGCTGGATCGTTGAAGAGGCGGGTCATCGGCTGGTCTGCCCGGTGCTGCAGAGCTCGGCTGCACGGCTCGCGCCCTGGTGGTTGCTGCGGGCCTGCGCAGCAGCGCGATAGGCCGTGGGCGACAGGCCGAAGGTCGATCGGAACAGCCGGCTGAACTGGGCCGGGTCGGGCAGCCCCCATCGCGTACCGATCGCACTCACCGGGAGGTCTTCGAAGGCCTTGTCGTTGAGGTCGATCCGACACTGCTCGAGCCGCCGGCGCCGCGTCCAGCCGCTGATGGTGAGGCCGTCTCCCTCGAACAGGCGGTGGAGGGTCCGCGTCGAGATGTTCTGGGCGGCCGCGACCCTGTCCGGCGTGAGGTCCGACTCGCTGAGGTGGGCCTCGATGTACTGCTTGGCGTTGTAGAGCATCGCTGCCCGTCCGGAGCCGAAGCTGGCACCGTCGTCGACGCACATGAGCGCGATGAGCCCGACGATGTGTTGGGCGAGCCGGCCGGGGTTCTTGGGCGCGTAGTCCCGGGGCTGCGAGGTGAGACCTTCGAGCAGGTGCGCGACGAGGTTCGCGGTCGCGTTCTCGGCCGAGATGGAGCTGGCCTGCGCGGCGACCAGTGGCTGGGTGTACGGGCTGACCGTCTCGCCCGGGATGCCCAGCACGAGCACGTTCGACCCGGCTTCGGCCCGCACCGCGAGCGTTCCGGTGTTGCCCAGCACCAGGAAGCTGCCGCCGCTCATCGCGACCTCCGCCTCCGCGTGCGTGACGCGAGCGGACCCGGCTGAGCAGTAGAGCACCACGAAGGGCCATGCGTGCGTCTGCCACTCGTCGGGTGCAGCGAAGATCCAGTGACCGCAGGAGACCCAGGCGACGCGCAGCCGGTCGTAGGTCCGCGCGGTGATCGACGATGCGCGGTTCGCGGAGGTGGCTAGCACGCAGGACCGCCGTCCATGACCCGCAAAGCGACCATCCGCACCGCGTGCCTCCTGCGTCCCTGGCGCCTACTTGACGGCGCGCCGTGATCTTTGAGAACGTTATCACGAGACGGTGGGAGAGGATGCTGTCGCCGTTCGTCCGCGACGCATGGCTTCGGTCGTTCGTTTCGCGCTGGAATCGCGAAGACACGTCGAGCGAAGGAGCCCGTCATGACGCGCGCGAGTCTGCAGCTGGCGCTCGACTTCCCCGCCGCACTGGGGGTGCTGCCCCGTGTCCACCGCTGGGTCGACATCGTCGAGGTGGGGACGCCGTTGCTCAAACGCTTCGGGCTCTCGGTCATCGCCACGGTGAAGGAAGCCGCGCCGCACGCGCTGGTGCTCGCGGACAGCAAGACGGTCGACGGCGGCCGCGCGGAGAGTGCGATGCTCTTCGACGCCGGGGCGGACATCGTCACCGTGCTGTCCTGCGCGAGTGCGGCCACGTTCGTGGCGGTCGGCGAGGAGGCCGAGGCCCGCGGCAAGAGCGTGCTGCTCGACACGGTCACCGAGAGCGACCCGCTCAGAGCAGCGGCCCTGGACTACCCCGTCGCCTTCCGTTACTTCGCGTTGCACACCGCCACCGACTCCAGGTTCGCCGGCGACCTGCACGCAACCGACTCCTTCGCCGTGGCGCGGAAGGTGCAGACGAGCATGTCCCTCGTCCTCGCCGGCGGCATCAACGCAGACAACTTCGAGCAGGCGGCGCAGCTGCAGCCCGGCGTGATCGTCGTCGGACGCGCGATCACCGCGGCAGACGACCCGGGCGCGGTCGCCGAGTGGATGCACGGGGTGCTCGCATGAGCAGCTCGCTGGAGATGATCGGTGCCGAGATCGCCGCCGTCCTCGCCGCCGTCGACGAGCAGCAGCTGGCCGAGGCCGAGCGCGCCATCCGGGGCACCCGCGGCGCGATCACGACGACCGGGCAGGGGCGCTCAGGGCTGGTCGCCACGATGACGGCGATGCGTTTCATGCACCTGGGGCTCGCTGCCCATGCCGCCGCCGAGGCAACCGCTCCGGCCATCACGAAGGACGACCTGCTCCTGGTCGTCTCGGGCTCCGGCGCCACACCCGTTTCGCTGCGGTTCGCCACTGTTGCCCGGTCGGTCGGCACCCGCGTCGTGCTGGTGACGAGGCAGCCCGACAGCGCGATCGGCGCCCTGGCGGACCACGTCATCCACGTCCCGGTGGAGACGTCCGTGCAGCCCGGCGGCAGCCTTTTCGAGCAGTGCGCGTTGCTGGCGCTGGACGCGATCGTGCGAAACATCAGCCTGAGCATCCCGGATCCCGTGACACAGCTCCGTTCGCGGCATACAAACCTCCTGTGACGTCGCATGAGTGACACGAGCCCGAGCCCCCGGCAGGTCGTCTGCCTGGGCAGCGCTGTGCTCGACCGGGTGCGTGACGGCGGGGCGGCGCGCGACCTGGCTGGCGGCGCGGCCCTCAACGTCGCCGTCGGCATCCAGCGGCTCGGCGTCTCGACGACGCTGCTGGGCGTCGTCTCGGACGACCCGGCCGGTCGTGCGCTGACCGAGCTCCTGGACACCGAGGGCGTGCAGGTGCTGGATGCCGGTGGCGGTCGCGCGACCAGCGTCGTCGAGTCGCGGCGGACCGGTGGCACCGTCGACTACCGGTTCAGCTCCGAGGTCCCCTCGGGGCTGCTGGCCCTCGGTGAGGAGCACCTCGGCATCGTCGCCGATGCCCCCGTCGTGGTCATGAGCGCGATGCGAGTGGGAAACGGCCCGGTGCTGGACCGGCTCGTCGAGACGCTGGGCTCCGCGGCCGGCTACCGGCTCTACGACCCCAACCCACGAGTGCGCGGTGACGACGACCTGGACGCCCACCGCCGCGAGGTCCTCGCCTTGAGCGCCGTGTGCGACCTCGTCAAGCTGGCGCGTGAGGACATCGAGCTGCTCTTCCCGGAGCCCGCACCGGACGTCGTCGCCAGCATGCTCGACCGAGGAGTCCGGGCGGTTCTTGTGACCGACGGGCCGCTCGGCGCCTCGCTCACCACGGCGGGGTTCTCGCTCTCGGTCGACGCTGCCATCAGGAGCGAGGACGTCGTGGACCCGATGGGAGCGGGTGACGCGACCATCGCCGCGACGGCGGTGAGTCTGCTGGCGACCGGCTGGCCGCAGACCGACCTGGCCTGGGTCCCGGTGCTCAACGCAGCGATGCGGGCAGCGGCGCTGGCATGCCGCGCGATCGGAGGAGCGGCCTCGATGCCCTCGGCCTCGATGATGCACATCGAGCACGTCGCCGGGTCCATGGCCACCAGTGCTGCTGACGGGGCACCATGAGCCCGCCGCAGAACGAGAAGCGCAGCGTGTCGCTGCCCGACGTGGCGAGCGAGGCCGGGGTGTCCACCGCTACGGCGGCTCGCGCCCTGGGCGGCTACGGCTCGGTGAGCAGGGCGAGCCGTGAGCAGGTGCTCGCCGCGGCCGCACGGCTGGGCTACAGCCGCAACGAGCTGGCCAGCAGCATGATCACGGGCCGTACGTCGTCGATCGGGCTCGTGCTGGGAGACATCGAGAACTACTTCTTCTCCGCGCTCGCCCGGTCAGTGATCGACTCGGCGAAGGCCCGGGGCTACGACGTCCTGGTGACGAACACCGACGAGAACATCGAGGCCGAACGCACCGCGGTGCGCGTCCTGCAGGAGCGGCGGGTCGACGGCCTGATCGTCGCTCCCGTGTTCTCCAGCGACACGGCCCATCTCGCCCGGCTGACCGAACGGGGCACCCCGCTCGTCATCGTCAACGGCACCATCGCCAGCCTCGACATCGACTGCATCATCGGCGACAACGTCGTGGGTGCCGGCACGGCCGTCGACCATCTGCTCTCGCTCGGGCACCGTGACATCGCGATCGTCTTCCGGTCCTCCGGCATGCCGGGGGCACCGATGTCTCCGGCGCTGGCGTCGCAGAGCGGCTCCGAGCGAGTGACCGGCTACCGGCAGTCGCTCGAGCGGGCGGGCGTCACCCCGCGCCTGGACTACCAGCGGGGCGGCGGCCTGCGCATCGAGGACGCCGAGATAGCGGTGAACACTCTGCTCGACCTCGAGCATCCGCCTACCGCGATCGTCACCACCAACAGCGTGATCGTCCTCGGCTTGCTGCGCGCCCTGGCCAAGCGCGGGCTGAAGGTGCCGCAAGACATGTCGGTGGTGAACTTCGACGACCCACCGTGGGCCGCTCAGGTCGCGCCCCCGCTCACGACGGTCGCGCAGCCCACGAAGGAGATGGGGGAGCTTGCCGTCGAGCTGCTCTGTCAGCGGCTGGGCTCCGATGGCGACCCGCCCGGCGTGCACCGGCTCCCGACCACGATGCAGCTGCGTGAGTCCACGGGTCGGCTCAAGGCGCGGCGCCCGGGCCGCCCCCCGGTCAAGTAGTCCGGCCCTCCACGATCACGCGCAGCGGGCTGCCGTCCAGCCACGCCGCGATGTCCTCCACGACCTGACCGTACGCCGCCTGGTAGGCCCGCTCGGCCACGAAACCGTTGTGCGGGCTCAGGGTCGTGCGGGGCGTCGACATCAGTGGATGGCCCGGCGGCAGCGGCTCCGTGTCGTACACGTCGAGCGCGGCGCCGGCGATGACGCCGTCGTTGAGAGCCTGCACGAGATCGGCTTCGACGACGATCGGCCCACGTGAGGTGTTGACGAGGAACCCCTGCGGCCCGAGCAGCCGCAGCTCCCGGATGCCGACGAGCCCGCGCGTGCGATCGGAGAGACGCAGGTGGACGCTGACCACGTCGCTGCGCTCGAAGAGCTCGTCGAAACCGACGTACGTGACGCCCACCTCCGCCGCCGCGAGCGGCGTGAGGTGCTCGCTCCACGCCACCACGTGCATGCCGAAGAACTGCGCGATGTGCGCGATCTGCCGCCCGAGGTGTCCCAGGCCCAGGAGCCCCATGGTCCGGCCGGCGAGCTCACGGCCGAAGACCGTCTGCCATCGGCCCTCGCGGACGGCCCGGTCCTCCACGGCGACGCCTCGGGTCGCAGCCATCACCAGGGCCCACGTCAGCTCGACGGTCTGCCGGTCGAAGAGGTCGGTGCCGCACACCGCGATGCCCAGCTCCCCGGCCGCCTCCATGTCGATGGCTGCGTTGCCCATCGCGGTGGTCACCAGCAGGCGCAGGTGCGGCAGCCGTTGCAGCAGCTCGCGGGGAAAGGCGGTGCGCTCGCGCATCGCGACGACGACGTCGTACGGCTCCAGCCGCGCGACGAGAGCATCGGGGTCGTCGAGGTGGTCCCGGAACGCGGTGACCGTCGCGCGGCCGTCGAGCCGGGTCCAGCCCGCCACGCTGAGTGCCACGCCCTGGTAGTCGTCGAGCACGGCGACCCGGGCGGGGGAGCGGACGGGCACCGCTCAGTACTCCACGCGACGGTAATAGCGTCGGGTCGTCAGCGGGTGATCCCGCACCACCTCGAGGTGGGCGCTGAGCCGCTCCAGCACGGTAGCGAGCACGATGTGTCCCACGAGTCCACGCACCTCCGTCGTGATACCGGGCAGGGCAAAGCGGGCGGAGTCGAGCACCTCCCACCGGTCCGTGACCCGCGGCAGGAAAGCTTCGACGCGTTCGGACAATACGCGTGCGGGGTCCTCGCCCTTGAGCAGGATCACGCTGACCCCGTTCTCGACCAGCTCGAGGGTGCCGTGGAAGAAGTCGGAGGCGTGCACCGGCCTGGTCCGGATCCACTGCATCTCCTCCAGGATGCAGGTGCCGTAGTACCAGGCCTGGGTCCAGGCGTCACCGGCGCCGGTGATGATGTGGTAGTCGACGTCCTTGATCTCCTCGGCCCACGACGCGGCCTCGTCCTCGAAGCTGCGCTTCGCCTCGAGCAGGGCAGGGGGCAGGTGGCGCAGCTCCGAGACGATGCGGTCGTAGTCGGCAAGCTCTCCCCGGTGGTGCAGCACGGAGAGTGCGAGCAGGAGGGACTGCAGGTAGAAGGACTCGGACGACGTGTCGTCTGCGGCGGGGTTGGTGAAGTTGAGGTCTGCTGCCATGGCCAGGGGCGAGGAGGAGTCGCCCGTCAGGGTGAGGACGGTCGCACCTCTGCCCTGGGCGAAGTGCAGGACGTCGAGGCTCTCCTTGGTGGTGCCCGACAGGGAGGGGATGACCACGACCGACCGCGCGGCCAGGGTGGTGGGAGCCACCGCCACGGTCTCGGCGGCGTTGGCGAGGGCCACCGGGAACGCCGTACGGCGTTGGAGCAGCTGAGCGGCCGGTCCCATGAGCACGCCGGCGCCACCGGCGCCGAGGAAGAAGAGGTTCTCCGCTCCGTCGCCGAGCAGCGTGCCGACGGCCTCGTGCAGGGGCTCCGCGAGGTCGATGGCGCTCGACTGGATGGCCAGGAAGCGTTCTTCGTCGAGATTCAGCATGACCTTGTCTCTGTTGTCGGTTCGCTCGGCTGTCGTCAGCGGCGAGGTTCAGGACGGACGTGGTGCCGAGGACCTACTTGATGGCCAGCGCGTTGCCTGTCGAGCCGGAGCCGCCGAGCTTGTTCATCGGCGCCGCGGTGAAGAAGCCCTGGTAGACGCCGTCCTGGGCGCAGTCCTCGGACAGGCGGCTCAGGTCGTGCATCTCCCCGAAGGCGATCCCGTGCAGGGCGACCAGCCGGAAGTGCAGGAACGTGCGGTCGCTGGCCTTGTCGAACGGCATCGCCTCGACCGAGGGGTTGTCCGCGACGATCGCCGCGATGCCCGAGTCCCACACCCACTCGTCCATGTCGGGCTCGGTGCTCAGGCCGGGCACCGGGAACATCTCGGTCTCGGCCAGGGTGGCTCGTTCGGCGCTGTCGAGGCTCTCGTACCACTCGATCCAACCGAAGTGCAGGAGCACGATGGTCCCGGGCTCGATCCGGGAGCCCTGCATCTCCAGCGCTCCGCGAAGGCACTCGAGCGTCACGACGTCCTTCGTGCGGTAGTCGATCGGATCACCTATCTGGGTGCGGTAACGCGCGACGTCGATGAGCACGAACGGCCCCACGATGCCGCGCTCCGCCCACTTGTCGATGCCCAGAGCGCTGCCCGGCCGGCCGGTGATCTCCTCGACGCCGTGGCCGTTGTAGAAGCCGTGCACCGGGTGGTCGACGTGACACAGGGCGTCCCACTGGCTGGAGGCCTGCGGGTTGAACGAGTCGTAGGTCTCGTCGAAGCCGCCGTCCAGCCGGATGTAGGTGTGCGTCATCGGCAGGCGCCCGAGGACGGGAGGGTCGGGCAGCTCCATCTTCCAGTTCAGCGGGAACACCGCGCCGCGCCTGACCAGTGCGGCCCCGTCGCGGACGCGCTGCTCGTCGAGCAGGTTGAGCATGCCGACCTGGTCGTCGCTGCCGAAGACTCCCCAGCTCGAGCCGGCCGGCAGGCCCGGGTCGACGGGCAGGTCGCGGTAGCGCGGACGCTCGCCTGCATCGCGGGACATCGCCGGATCCTCTCGTAGTCCTCGTGTCGACGTACGCCGCAGCCGCCTCGACGTACGCCGCAACGACCTCGACGTACGCCGAACCACCTCGCCACGAAAGAAAGGGGGTGCGCCCTCGGCGCGACAATGATAACGTTCCCAAAACTTCGGCGCTACGACGTGCCAAGCAGGCGCCGACCGGCGCCACGTCCCGCGAGACCCGGCTGTCCGAGGACATCCGTTTCGTAACGTACCAACCAGATCGTGAGTCCCGGTCACCGGCCGCGTCACCACTCCCGCCGGCTGACCGACCACCAACGGAGCGACCGTGACACCACCGACGTCGAGCGAGGCGGGAACGCCCGTGCTGGAAGCACGGGAGATCACCCGCAGCTTCGGCCATGTAGAGGCGCTGCGCGGCGCCAGCTTCGCCGCGTACCCGGGCGAGGTCGTCGCCCTCGTCGGCGACAACGGTGCGGGGAAGAGCTCGCTGACCAGGATCCTGGTCGGCGCGGACCAGCCCGACAGCGGCGAGATCCTCATCGACGGCAGGCCGACCGTGTTCTCCTCCCCGCTCGCCGCCCAGCAGGAGGGTGTCGGCGTCGTCTACCAGGACCTGGCGCTGGCGACCGATCTGGACATCCCCGCCAACCTGTACCTGGGTCGGGAGCTGATGAAGACCGGGCTGCTCGGCAAGCTGGGCTTCATCGACCAGAAGGCGATGCGCGCCGGGACCGCGAAGACCTACGAGCGCTTCGGGGTCAAGCCCGGCTCGCTCGGGGCCCCGGTCTCCCAGCTCTCGGGCGGCCAGCGGCAGAGCGTGGCGGTCGCGCGATCGATCGCGTTCGGTGGCCGCATCCTGTTCATGGACGAGCCGACCGCCGCCCTGGGCGTCCTGCAGACGGCCAAGGTCCTCGACCTCATCCGCCGCGTGCGCGACGAGGGGACCGCCGTCGTGCTGATCAGCCACAACATGACCGACGTGCTCGACGTCGCCGACCGCGTCGAGGTCCTGCGGCTCGGCCGCCGGGTCGCCACCTTCTCCCGTGAGCAGGCAACGCTCGAGGTGCTCGTGGGCGCGATGACCGGTCAGCTGGATGAGAGGCGGGTATGAGCGCCCCGACAGAAGAGGTCGAGGTCGCACCCTCCCGTTTCGGGTCCGGCAGGGCTCGTGAGATCCTCGCCGACTCCTGGATCGCGCTGGTGCTCATCGCCCTGGTGATCGCGTTCTCGGTCCTGCGCCCCTCGTTCGCGACGACCTTCAACTTCTCGAACATCCTCGTCGCTGCCTCGGTCCTCGCGGTGATGGCCACCGGTCAGACCTACATCATCATCACTGCCGGCATCGATCTCTCGGTCGGCTCCGTCCTCGTCTTCTCCAGCGTCGTGGCAGTGCTCACGATGCGCGAGCTGGGCGGGATCTCAGGTGGCTGGGGAGCCGCCCTCGCGGGAGTCGCAGTCGGAATCCTCGCCGGAGTGCTGTGGGGCCTGCTCAACGGGCTGCTCATCGCCAAGACGAAGATCCCGGCCCTGATCGTCACGTTAGGGACGCTGGGCATGGCCCTGGGCTCCGCGCAGCTGCTCTCCAGCGGGGTCGACATCGCCGCGGTGCCGCCCAGCTACGTCAAGGCCATCGGGTTCGGCAAGGTGCTCGGCGTGCCCGTGCTGGTCCTGATCGCGCTGGCTGTCCTCGCGGTGTTCTACGTGGTGCTCTCCCGGACACGTTTCGGGCGTCACACCTACGCCATCGGCTCCAACCCCGAAGCCGCACGACGAGCCGGCATCCGGGTGGACCGGCACCTCGTGAAGATCTACGCGCTCCAGGGCCTCCTCTCGGGACTGGCCGGTGTGCTGGGACTCGCACGCTTCAGCACGACGACCCTCTCGGGGCACACGGCCGACAACCTCGCGGTCATCTCCGCTGTGGTGCTGGGCGGCACCAGCCTCTTCGGCGGCTACGGCTCGCTCATCGGCACGGGAGTCGCCGTCCTCATTCCGGTCGTCCTCCAGAACGGGCTCATCATCCTCGGCGTCCAGCCGTTCTGGCAGACGATTTTGATCGGGGCGATCCTCATCATCGCCGTGTTCATCGACCAGCTCAAACGCAGAGCTCGCACCGCCTAGCCATCCCCGGCATCACTATCTCCGCTGCACCACAACCTCAAGGGAGCCCACCGGTATGAAACGCAGCATCGCGATAGCGGCCGTCGCCGTTGTCCTACTCACGGCGTCGGCATGTTCGTCGTCGAGCGACGGGGGCAGCAGCACCAGCGCGGCGACGGACAAGGCTGCCGACGCGCCCGTCAACATCACCTACAACTCCCCCAATACGGGGAACAACTACCACATCAGCTTCCAGTGCGGCGTGGTGAAGGCAGCCAAGGAGCTGGGCGCCAACCTCAAGATCACCGGCTCGTCGACCTTCTCGCCGTCCGAGCAGATCCCCGTGATCAATGCGATCGCGGCCACCAAGCCGGACGCGCTCATCACGGCACCGACCGACGTGACTGCGCTGCTGCAGCCGCTCGAGCAGCTCAAGGCCGCCGGCACGAAGATCATCATCTACGACACCGGCCTCAAGGACGAGAGTGTCGCGGAGGCCACGGTCACCGCCGACAACGAGGGCGGCGGCACGACCGCGGCCAAGGAGCTCGTGAAGATCATGGGTGAGAAGGGCAAGGTCCTCATCATCGACATCGCTGCCGGTGTCGCCTCGACCAACGCCCGGGCCAAGGGCGTCATCGATGAGCTGGCCAAGTACCCGGGCATCAAGGTGCTGGACACCGAGTACGACAACGCCGACCCCACGAAGGACGCGGCCATCGTCGACGCGACGCTCGCGGCGCACCCCGACCTGACGGCCATCGTGCCGGTCTACAACCAGGCAGCCACGGGTGCGGTGACCGCGCTGAAGGCGAACGGCAAGATCGCCGACATCCCGGTGGTCACCTTCGACGCCGACCCCGGCATCATCGCGTCGATCCGCTCGGGCGACATCGCGCTCGTCGTCAACCAGACACCGTTCGAGCAGGCGCGGGTTGCCGTCGAGGACGCCATCAAGGCGATCAAGGGTGAGCCGATCGCGGAGAAGGTCGTGCGCCTCCCGATGCCCGTCGTGACGAAGGCCAACGTCGATGACCCGGAGCTCGCCAAGGAGTTCTACGTCGACAAGCTCTGCAGCTAGTTGAAGACGGGTGGGGGACGTCGGCTCATCACCGGCGTCCCCCACCGCCATGTCCGCCCCGAAGAACGCAGCACACCACGAGGAGAGTGTTCATGACGCAAGAGATCCCGCGCTATGGCGACCTGCCGATCGACGAGCGCCGGCCACCACACTCCTCCTGGGGCGTGTTCGGCGACGACGACGAGGCGGGAACGATCAATTTCCTGACCGCCGAGCGCGTGCTCGAGGCTGCCCGCCTCGTGCGCAAGGGATCAGTCTTCGCCCTCAACATGGACCTCGAGTGGCCCGACCCGCCCATTCTCGGTCGCGGTGCGATGGAGCACACCGTGATCAAGCAGGCGTCGGGGACCGACGACAAGTACGACAACTTCTTCCCGCAGGCGAGCAGTCAGTGGGATGCCCTCGCGCACGTCGGGCACCCCGAGCACGGCTTCTACAACGGCTGGCAGCTCGATGACATCACCGGGAAGCCCGGCAGCCGGGTGGGGATCGACCACTGGGCGCGCCGCGGCATCGTCGGGCGGTTCGTCCTGGCCGACATCGAGCGCCACTTCACCAACACCGGTCGCACGTTCGACATCGGTGAGGGTCCGACGTTCACCGCTTCAGACATCGAGGAGGTGCTCGACGCGCAGGGCGTCGCGCTGACCCCCGGATCGGTGCTGCTGCTGCGCTTCGGCTGGCCCGAATGGTACGACGCACGGTCTGCGGCGGAGCGCGATGTGCTGGCGAAGGCCGAGGTGCCCGAGGAGCCGACCGACGACCACCCGGGCGCGTTCTTCCCCTCGCCCGGGATCCGGGCCGAGGAAGCCACCGCCGAGTGGCTGTGGAACAACCAGGTCGCGGCCGTCGCAGCCGACTGCCCGTCGGTCGAGGGCATGCCGTTCAACCGCGCGTCGCAGGACACCTTCCTGCACTACCGGCTCGTCGCACTTCTCGGCATGGCCCTGGGCGAGATGTGGAAGCTGGACGAGCTCGCGGCCGACTGTGCCGCCGATGGGGTCTATGAAGGCCTGTTGACGTCGGCGCCGCTGAACAAGGTGGGCGGCTCCGGCTCCACCGCCAACGCCATTGCGTTGAAGTAGGAGCGCCCGTCGCCCTGCGGCCAACCGGCGTAGTGGGAGCACGTGCGGGCTGCGGCCTGCGCGCCGGCCGCCATCGCCTTGGGCACGTCACGGTGCTCGAGGAACCAGAGCGTGAACCCGGCGATGAAGCTGTCGCCCGCCCCCGTGGTGTCCACCACGGGGGCGGGCGCCGCGGGCTGCTGCCACCAGGTCGCGCCGTCGAACGCCGTGGCGCCCAACGCCCCCAGCGTGACGACCGCCAGCCGGGCTCCGCCCTCGATGGCGGTCACCGCGAGGTGGCATGCCCGGTCGAGGTCCTCTCCGGCCGACTCGAAGGCGATGTCGAGGTCGGTGTGACCGGCGCTGACCGCGCAGTCCTGCGTGACGAGCGCCGACGCCCCGGCCGCAGCGAGCTCGCCGCGTAGTCGCGTCGCGTCAGCCAGCATGCCGAGGTGCACCCAGTCCGCGGTTGTGGCCTCTGCGATCACCTGGGGCGGCGGGTGATAGGTGGCGGTGACCCCGAAGATCTCCTGCTCGAACATCCGCTCGCCGGTCTCGGTCACCCTGATGCGTGTCAGCGCCGTCGGCGAACCGTCCTGGACGACCCGCTCTCGCCCAACACCGCCCTCGTCCAGCGCCCGGAGCACCGCCGTGCCGTCGTCGTCCGCTCCCACCGCGCCGGCATAGTGCACGTCCGCACCGAGCAGCGCTGCCTGCATCGCCACGTTGACGGCGTTGCCACCGATGTGCCGCCGGGTCAGCGCACCGACGTACTCGTCGATCGTGTTGTCGCCGATCGCCCAGACGGTGGTCATTGCCTGCGCCCTTCGAGGTCCGGTCCGGGTTGGGCAGCGACGTGCCGCGCCAAGGTGGCGAGCTCGAGCGTGTTGCCTAGCGTATCGACCGGAGCGGCCGGCGTTGGTCGCCGGGCGACGCAGGAGGTCAGCCCTCCTTGGCCTTCTTCTTGCCGATGCTGGGAAAGCGCTTGCGCACCGCGGCCTTGACCTTCTTCTGCTCCGCCGGGGTCCCGTTCTGCGCCACCCTGGCCAGTGCGTTGCGGGCGTGGGCCTTGTCGGGTATCGGATACTTGCGCTTGCCGGGCAAGGCGAAGGACTTCTTGCTGAGCTTCTTGCGATCCTTGG
>JAVEDI010000116.1 GCA_030841035.1 Actinomycetota bacterium | reverse complement strand
CGATCCACTCGCCGAGGGCCGGCGGCCGGACGCCGTAGGCCATGTTCTGGGCGTAGCAGGAACACGTGGCGTGGTTGTCGCCGCAGATGCCGCAGATCCGGCTGGTGATGAAGTGCGCGTCGCGCGGATCCTTGCCCTTCATGAAGATGCTGTAGCCACGGAAGATCGACGAGGTGCTGTGGCACTCCGCCACCGTCATGTTGGCGAAGTCGATCTTCGTGTAGATGCCGAGGCTCCCGACGATGCGGGTGATCGGGTCCCAGACCATCTCCACGAGCTCGCGGTCCGTGGAGGTCGTCTTGCCCGTTCTCGGAATGGTCGAGGTCATCGTGGTCGGTCCCTCTCGTCGATGGGGGCTGCGCGCGGAGCTGGAAGCGGGGGACTGACGCCTGTCCCGGTGGCGGGAGGACCGGCGGGACCGCCGACTACCACGTGCGCTTCGCCCCGGTCAGCAGCTCGCGACCGGGCCGGCGCCACTTCGGTTCCTTGTCGAGCGTGGCGGTGGTGTGGGCGCGCAACGCCCGGATGGTCCTGCCGTAGGGGCCGACCACCGTCGTCGAGAGCTTGCCGCCGGGAGGCTCGTCCATGAAGGGCATGAACTTGTCGGGGAACCCCGGCATCGTGCAGCCGATGCAGATGCCCCCGACGTTGGGGCAGCCACCGACGCCGTTGATCCAACCGCGCTTGGGGACGTTGCACTTCACGACCGGTCCCCAGCAGCCGAGCTTGACGATGCACTTCGGCGAGCCGTACTCCGTCGCGAAGTCGCCCTGCTCGTAGTAGCCGGCCCGGTCACAACCCTCGTGCACGGTCCTACCGAACAGCCACGTGGGTCGCAGCGCCTCGTCGAGCGGGATCATCGGCGCCTGACCGGTGGCCTGGTAGAGCAGGTAGGTGATCGTCTCCGAGAGGTTGTCCCCCTGGACCGGGCACCCGGGCACGCACACGATCGGCAGCCCGGCCTTGCTCTTCCAGTCCCAGCCCAGGTAGTCGGGCACGCCCATCGCGCCGGTGGGGTTGCCGGCCATCGCGTGGATGCCCCCGTAGGTCGCGCAGGTACCGGCGGCGAGCACGGCGAGCGCCTTGGGTGCGAGCCGGTCGAGCCACTCGCTGGTGGTGACCGGCTGGCCGGTCATCGGGTTGTTGCCGAAACCGCACCAGTAGCCCTCGCCGGAGAGGTTCTCGTTGGGGATCGAGCCCTCGACGACGAGCACGAAAGGCTCCAGCTCGCCACGGTCGGCCTTCCAGAACCACTCGAGGAAGTCGTCGGCGCCGCCGTTGGGGCCGCACTCGAAGTCGATCAGCGGCCAGTGCACCGCCACTTTCGGGAGCCCGGGAAGCGCCCCGAGGGCGATCTCCTCGATGCTCGGCTGGGTGGCACCGGTCAGTGCGACGGAGTCCCCGTCACAGCTGAGACCGGCGTTGATCCACAGCACGTGCACCAGGGTGTCTTCGGCGGCTACGGCTTCTGCGGAGAGCATGCGGCCCCTCCAAAGGGGGGCCTGCGTCTGGAGGCCCCGCCACGCCGTAGACGGCCGACCATGCCGGTCTGTGCGACGTAGATCTTGTCCTAGTCGCCGCCAGCCGCGATTGTCAAGCAGTGCGGCCGACCCAAAGACATCGCTTCGGTACGAGCGGTTCTCCGACCCGATGACGGAGCGCTCCGAGCCGGTGCCGGTGCGTACCCGGGTACACGTGTCCGGGCTGGTGCAGGGCGTCGGCTTCCGACCGTTCGTCTGGCGCGAGGCGACCGACCGCGGCCTGTCCGGCTGGGTGGGCAACGACGCCGCCGGCGTCGTCCTGGAGGCCGAGGGTGCCGCCGACGCGGTCGCCTCCCTGGTGGACGCGCTGCGGCGGCCGCCGCCGATGGCCCGCGTCGACGAGGTCCGCAGCGAGTCGCTGCCACCTGCCGGAGGCGTGGGCTTCCGGGTCCGCGCCAGCGACACGGCCGGTGCCCGACGGGCCCTGGTCTCACCGGACACGGCGACCTGCGCGGACTGCGCGCGCGAGCTGCACGACCCGGCGGACCGGCGTTTCGGCTACCCGTTCGTGAACTGCACCAACTGCGGGCCGCGCTACACGATCGTGCTGGCGGTGCCCTACGACCGGTCCCGGACGACGATGGCGCCGTTCGCGATGTGCGCGGCCTGCCGCAGCGAGTACGACGACCCCGCCGACCGGCGCTTCCACGCCGAGCCGGTGTGCTGCCCGGCCTGCGGGCCGCGGCTGCGGCTGCTGGACCCCTCGGGGCGGGTGCTGGCCGCGGACCCCGTCGCCGGTGCCGTCGCGCTGCTGCGGGGAGGCGGCGTGGTGGCGGTCAAGGGGCTCGGGGGCTACCACCTCGCCGTGGACGCGCGCAGCGAGGAGGCAGTAGCCGGGCTGCGACGGCGCAAGCACCGCGAGGACCGGCCGTTCGCAGTCATGGTGGTCGACGTCGAGGCGGCGCGCGAGGTGTGTGCCGTCGGGCCCGAGGAGCTGTCACTGCTCACGAGCGCGGCCCACCCGATCGTGGTCCTGACCCGCCACGCCGGGGCGGACGTGGCGCCCTCGGTGGCACCGCTGTGCCCGACGCTGGGGGTGATGCTGCCCTACACGCCGTTGCACATGCTGCTGCTGGAGGCCTGCCGCGGACCGCTGGTCCTCACGAGCGGCAACGTGTCCGACGAGCCGATCGCCTTCCGTGACGACGACGCTTCGGAGCGCCTCAGCGGCATCGCCGACGCGTTCCTCGTGCACGACCGGGAGATCCGCACCCGCGTCGACGACTCCGTCTGCAAGGTCGTGCGTGGCGGCGTCGTCCCGATCCGCCGCTCCCGCGGCTACGTGCCGGCGGCGACGGCACTGCCGGTCTGGTCGCCCGAACCGGTGCTGGCCTGCGGCTCCGCGCTGAAGAACACCTTCTGCGTGACCCGCGGGTCGCACGCGTTCGTCTCCCACCACGTCGGCGATCTGGGCGACTACGCCACGATGCGCTCCTACGTCGACGGCATCGCGCACCTGACTCGCCTGCTGGACGTCGTCCCCGCCGTCGTGGCGCACGACCTGCACCCGGACTACCCCTCGACCCGCTATGCCCTCGACCTACCGGACGTGACCCTCGTCCCCGTGCAGCACCACCACGCGCACATCGCCGCATGCCTCGCGGACAACGGCATCACGCGACAGGTGATCGGTGTCGCGTTCGACGGGGTCGGGCTCGGCACCGACGGCACGGCGTGGGGTGGCGAGTTCCTGCTCGCCGACATGAGCGGCTTCACGCGCGTCGGGCACCTGGCCCAGGTCGTCATGCCGGGCGGGGACGCCGCGACCCGTGAGCCGTGGCGGATGGCGGCGGCCCATCTGGACGCGGCGTACGACGGCTCGCCCCCCGCAGGACTCGACGTGGTGCGGCGCTCCGGCCGCCGCTGGGAGCAGGTGCTGTCGGCCGCCCGGGCCGGGGTCAACTCGCCGCTCACCTCGAGCGTGGGGCGGCTCTTCGACGCGGTGTCCTCGCTGCTCGGTGTGCGCGACGTCGTCACGTACGAGGGCCAGGCGGCGATCGAGCTCGAGCACGTCAGCGATCACGCCGAGAGGGGCAGCTATGCGGTCCCGGTCAGCGAGGGTCCGGTGCTCAGGATCGAGGTGGACCATCTGGTGCGGGCGGTGGTCGAGGACCTCGCACGCGCGACGGCGGTGCCCGTCCTGGCGGCCAGGTTCCACAACGCCCTGGCCGACGTCGTGCTCGCCGCCTGCCTGCGGTTGCGCGACCTGCACGGCCTGTCGACGGTGGCGCTCTCCGGCGGCGTCTTCCAGAACGCGCTGCTGCTGTGCCGCTGTCTGGACCGGTTGGAGGGTGCCGGCTTCACCGTGCTCACCCACCGGCTCGTCCCGGCCAACGACGGCGGCATCAGCCTCGGGCAGGCCGCCGTCGCGACACAGCTGCTGAGCTCCCGCTGAGTGTCAGGACGCCAGCGCGGCGTGGGTGGCCTCCCACAGCACGTGGTACAGCGTCGTCTGCACCTCCTGGACGCGGTGCACGGACGTGGAGGGCACTGCGAACATGTGCTGCACCGCCGACAGCTCGGCCATCCGTCCGCCGCCGTAGCCCGCCAGTCCGACGGTGACCAGCCCCAGCTTGCCGGCTTCTGCCAACGCCGCCAGCACGTTGGGCGAGCCGCCGCTGGTCGAGAGGGCGAGCGCGATGTCGCCCGGGCGGCCGAAGGCGCGGACCTGGCGCGCGAAGACGACCTCGAAGCTGACGTCGTTCGAGAGCGCGGTGACCACCGCGACGTCATTGGTGAGGCCGAGCGCCGGGAGCGGCCGGGCCGACGGCGGCGGGTCGACGAAGGTGTGCACGACGTCCTGCGCGTCGGTGCTGCTGCCACCGTTGCCGAACGCGAGCAGCGTGGCCCCGGCCAGGAAGGCGTCGGCGAGCCGTGCCGCGCAGGCCCCCACCGCACCCGCCTGGTCCTGTCCGACGCGGTTGCGCAGCTCGACGATCTCGGCGATCTTCTGCCGGGCCGACTCCGCGGCGGCGTCCAGCACGGGACGGGCGTCGCTGCCGCCGCCGTACAGGAACGGGTACAGCTGCTCCACCCCCGTGGCCGGCTGGGGGGACGACGCCTCCGGTGAGTCGAAGAAGACGTGCACCAGCTCCCACAGCAGGTGGTAGACGGTGACGTGGCCCTCCTTCACCACCAGCGGGTCGGCCGAGCCGACGACCAGGCAGTGGTCGGCCTCCTCGCCGGCCCGCACGTCGCCGCCGTCCCCGCCGACGAGCGCGATGGTGAGCAGGCCGGCGTCGCGCGCCGCGCGCAGCCCGGCCCGGACGTTCGCGCACCTGCCGTCACCGGAGAGACCGAGCGCGATGTCGTCGGGACGGCCCAGCACCCGCACCTGATGGGCATAGACCCCGTCCAGGCCCCGACGGGCTGCCACGCCCATCAACGTGGCCGCGTCGCTCACCAAGGACAACGCGGGCAGAGCGCGCTTGCCGACGATGACCGGGTGCACGAACTCCACCGCGACGTGCTGGGCGTCGGTGGCGCCGGCCCCGTTGCCGAAGACCAGCAGCCGTCCGCCACGGGTGAATCGCTCGGCCATGTCCCGGCAGGCCAGGGCAAGTGCCGTGGCGTCCTCGGCGAGGCCCTGCACCGGAGTCACCCGCCGCTGGAAGGCCTCGGCGACCACGGTGTCCACAGAGGGGCTGACGACGGCCATGACCGCCTCCTCGACGAGGTGACCTGTCGCGGCGACTCTACGCTGGCCGAAGGCCGGCGGAGGGAGCGTGGCGGCGGTGACCGAGTCGATCGAGCTGGTCGCCGCGCGCGTGCGGACCGGCGGACCGAGGCTGGGCAGGACCCGGCTGGTGGTGGTCGACGGCCCGGCCGGCGCGGGCAAGACGACGTACGCCGGGACACTCGCCCGCGAGCTCGGTGACGCGCAGGTCGTGCACATGGACGACCTGTACGAGGGATGGGACGGGCTCGGCCCCGGCGTGTACCAGCGGCTCGGCGACTGGCTGCTGGGCCCGCTGGCGGCCGGGCGGCCGGGCGGGTACCGGCGCTACGACTGGTGCGCGGCGCAGTTCGCCGAGTGGCACGAGGTCGCACCGGGAGCGGTCCTGGTGCTCGAGGGGGTCGGAGCCGCCGGGCTGCCGGTCGACGGCTGGGCCACGCTGCGGGTGTGGGTGCAGGCGCCCGCGCCGCTGCGCCTGGCGCGGGGGCTGGCCCGCGACGGGGCCGGGCTGCGCGACCGGTGGCTGCGCTGGGCGCAGGACGAGCAGGCGCACTTCGCCGCCGACCGTACCCGGGAGCGGGCCGAGGTGATCGTCGACGGGACCGGCTGAGGACGCCGGTGGCGCTCAGTTGCCGCGCAGCTTGGCCAGCGCCTCTTCGAGGATGGCCGCGCCGTCCTTGTCGGTCCGGCGCTCCTTCACGTAGGCCAGGTGCGTCTTGTAGGGCTCGGTGTGCGGCGCGGACGGCGGTTTGTCCTTGTCCTGGCCGGCCGGCAGGCCGCAACGGGGACAGTCCCACACGTCCGGCGGCTGCACGGTGCTGTCCTCGGCGAAGCTGGGCTTGGTCTCGTGACCGTTGGCGCACCAATAGGACATCCGCACCCGCGGCGCGGACTCACCGCGCTCGGCCTCGCCCATCGGACCGGCGCCGACCCGGCTCCCTCGGATCGCGTTACCACTTGCCACAGGTTGCTCCCCAGCTTCTCGAGGACGGTGCTGCCCGTGGCCCGCGGCCACGACATCGCGTCCCAGTGTAGGTCCCGCGACGGGCCGGTCAGCCCTTGAGCAGCAGACCCAGCGCCACGATCGAGGCGATCCAGACGATGCCGATGCCGATGGTGAGCCGGTCGAGGTTGCGCTCGACCACCGACGAGCCGCCCAGCGACGACGAGACGCCACCGCCGAACAGGTCGGACAGACCGCCACCCTTGCCCTTGTGCAGGAGCACGAGCACGATCATCAGCAGGCTCGTGACGATGAGCACGATGTCAAAGACGATCTTCACGACTCAGCTTCCTTGCGGGCGGGCGGCCGGCGGGCCGCGGCGGGCGGTCGCGGGTCAGGCGGGCTACGCCGACGCGCGAGTCACCAGGGTACGACAGCCGGCGGCACCCGGAGGACTCACTCGCCGGACTGGACCGCTGCGTCGCGGTAGCGGCAGATCGCCACGAACTCCTCGGCGTCGAGGCTGGCACCGCCCACCAGGGCGCCGTCCACGTCGGTCTGGGCCATGATCCCGGCGACGTTCGAGGACTTCACCGAGCCCCCGTAGAGGATGCGCAGGTTGTCGGCGAGGTCGCCGGAGTAGAGCTCGGCCAGCTTGGTGCGCAGCGCTGCGCAGACCTCTTGCGCGTCCTCGGGGGTGGCCACCTCCCCCGTGCCGATCGCCCAGACGGGCTCGTAGGCCACGACCAGCTCGCGCACCTTCTCGGCCGGGACGCCCTCCAGGTCGCCCGCCAGCTGCTGGAGCGTGTGCTCGACGTGACGACCCTCCTGGCGTACGTCGAGCGGCTCACCGACGCAGAGGATCGGCGTGAGGCCGTGGTCCAGGGCCCGCTTGACCTTGGCGTTGAGCAGCGGCTCGTCCTCGTGGTGGTGCTGACGACGCTCCGAGTGGCCGATGACGACGTACGTGCAGCCCAGCTTGGCGAGCATCGAGGCCGAGACCTCGCCGGTGTAGGCGCCCTGCTCGTGCGCCGACACGTCCTGGGCTCCGTAGACGATGCGGTACTTGTCGCCGTCGACCAGCGTCTGCACGGAGCGCACGGCGGTGAACGCCGGGAGCACCGCGACCTCGACGGCGTCGAGGTCCTTGTCGTCGAGCGAGAAGGCGAGCTTCTGGACGAGGGCGATCGCCTCGAGGTGGTTGAGGTTCATCTTCCAGTTGCCGGCCATCAACGGCTTGCGTGCCACGGTCATGCCTCCAGTGCGGTCAGTCCGGGAAGTTCCTTGCCCTCGAGGAACTCCAGGCTGGCCCCACCGCCGGTGGAGATGTGGCCGAAGGCCTGCTCGTCGAAGCCGAGCGCGCGCACCGCAGCCGCGGAGTCCCCGCCACCGACGACGGTCAGACCGTCGACCTCGGTGATGGCCTGGGCGACGGCGCGGGTGCCCTCGGCGAAGGGGGCCATCTCGAAGACACCCATCGGGCCGTTCCAGAAGACGGTCCGGGCGTCACGCAGCCGGTCGGCGAACAAGGCACTGCTGCGCGGCCCGATGTCCAGGCCGATCCGGTCGGCGGGGATCGCGGCGGCGTCGTAGACGTCGTGCTCGGCGTCCTCGGCGAACGCGGTCGCGGCTACCACATCGAGCGGCAGGACGATCTCGACGCCCTTGGCCTCGGCCTGCTCGAGGTAGCGCCGCACGGCGTCGAGCTGGTCCTCCTCGAGCAGGCTCTTGCCTACCTCGTGCCCCCGGGCCTTGAGGAAGGTGAACACCATGCCGCCGCCGATGAGCAGCCGGTCGACGGTGCCGATCAGGTTGTCGATGACGCCGAGCTTGTCGGAGACCTTCGAGCCGCCCAGCACGACGACGTAGGGCCGCTCCGGGTCTTCCGTGAGCCGGCGCAGGACCTCGATCTCGCGCAGCACGAGGGCACCCGCGGCGTGGGGCAGCCGCTGCGGCACGTCGTAGACGCTCGCGTGCTTGCGATGCACCGCCCCGAACCCGTCGCCGACGTACGCCTCGGCCAGCGCCGCGAGCTGGTCGGCGAACGCGCCCCGCTCGGCGTCGTGCTTGCTGGTCTCTCCCTTGTTGAAGCGCAGGTTCTCCAGCAGGGCGATCTCCCCGTCACCCAGCTGCTCGACGATCGCCTTGGCACTCTCTCCGACCGTGTCGGTCGCGAACGTGACGTCGCGCCCGAGCACCTCGCCCAGCCGCCTGGCCACCGGCGCGAGCGAGTACCGCGGGTCCGGCTCGCCGGCGGGACGCCCTAGGTGCGCGCAGACGACGACGCGCGCTGCGCGGTCGGCGAGCTCGGCGATGGTCGGCGCGCTGGCCCGGATGCGCCCGTCGTCGGTGATGCTCGCACCCTGCAGTGGCACGTTGAGGTCGGAGCGGACCAGCACCCGGCGTCCGCGCAGGTCTCCCAGGTCGTCGACGGTCTTCATCGGCGGGTGCTCAGAGCGAGCGCCCGACCAGGCCGACGAGGTCGACCAGGCGGTTGGAGTAGCCCCACTCGTTGTCGTACCACCCGATGATCTTGACCTGGTCACCGATCACCTTGGTGAGCTTGGCGTCGTACGTGCACGACGAGGGGTCGGTCACGATGTCGGAGGAGACGATCTCGTCCTCGGTGTAGGTGAGGTAGCCCTTGAAGGCGCCCTCGGCCGCCGCCTTGAACGCCGCGTTGACCTCCTCGACCGTGGTCTCGCGGCCCACCGTGACGGTGAGGTCGGTGCAGGAGCCGGTCGGGATCGGCACCCGCAGCGCGAAGCCGTCGAGCTTGCCCTGCAGCTCGGGCAGCACCAGCCCGATCGCCTTCGCCGCACCGGTGCTGGTCGGCACGATGTTGATCGCGGCGGCGCGGGCCCGGCGCAGGTCGCTGTGCGGCCCGTCCTGCAGGTTCTGGTCCTGCGTGTAGGCGTGGATCGTCGTCATCAGGCCGCGCTCGATGGTGAACGCGTCGTTGAGCACCTTGGCCATCGGCGCCAGGCAGTTGGTCGTGCACGACGCGTTGCTGATGATGTGATGCTTCGCGGGGTCGTAGAGCTCGTCGTTGGCCCCGAGCACGACCGTGAAGTCCTCGTTCTTCGCCGGCGCGGAGATGATCACCTTCTGCGCGCCCGCCTCGAGGTGCGCCCTCGCCTTGGTGGCATCGGTGAAGAACCCGGTGGACTCGATGACGACGTCGGCCCCGAGCTCCTTCCACGGCAGCGCCGAGGGGTCGCGCTCCTCCAGGGCACGGATCTTGCGGCCGCCGACGAGGATGTTCTGCTCGTCGTAGGAGACCTCTTCGGGCAACCGGCCGAGGATGCTGTCGTACTTCAGCAGGTGGGCCAGCGTCTTGTTGTCGGTGAGGTCGTTCGCGCCGACAACCTCGATATCGGCCCCGGACGCCAGGGCTGCGCGGAAGAAGTTGCGGCCAATCCGGCCGAAGCCGTTGATGCCAACACGGATCGTCACGACAGGGCTCCTCGTAGTCGGCACGGCGCAGCGAGTGCGGCCGGCGCTCGCTTGCGCGTTGTCCCGACGACCCTATCCAACTCGCCCGGCCGGTCTCACCATCCGGAAGCCGGCCGGAGGCACTGGCCGACCGGTCCGGTCAGGCGTCGAGCATCTCGCTCGTGAGGCTCGCCTCGGTGTCCGGGACACCGAGGTCGCCGGCCCGCTTGTCGGCCATCGCGAGCAGTCGGCGGATGCGCCCGGCGACGGCGTCCTTGGTCATGGGCGGGTCGGCGAGGCCGCCCAGCTCCTCCAGCGACGCCTGCTTGTGGGCCAGCCGCAGCTCGCCGGCGGTGCGCAGGTGCTCGGGTACGTCGTCGCCGAGCAGCTCGAGGGCGCGCTGCACGCGCGCCCCGGCCGCGACCGCGGCGCGGGCGGAGCGCCGCATGTTCGCGTCGTCGAAGTTCGCCAGCCGGTTGGCCGTCGCGCGCACCTCGCGGCGCATCCGCCGCTCCTCCCACGCGAGTACGCTGTCGTGCGCACCCAGCCGCGTGAGCAGCGCGCCGATGGCGTCACCGTCGCGCACCACCACCCGGTCGACGCCGCGGACCTCGCGCGCCTTGGCGCCGATGCCCAGGCGGCGCGCGGCGCCGACCAGGGCCAGGGCGGCCTCGGGTCCCGGGCAGGTGATCTCCAGCGACGACGAGCGACCCGGCTCGGTCAGCGAGCCGTGAGCGAGGAAGGCGCCGCGCCACGCGGACTCGGCGTCACACATCGCGCCCGAGACGACCTGCGGAGGCAGCCCCCGCACCGGGCGGCCGCGACCGTCGATCAGGCCGGTCTGGCGCGCCAGGGACTCACCCTCCTTGGCGATGCGCACGAGGTAGCGACTGCCCTTGCGCAGCCCGCCGGCCGCGACGACGGCGATGTCCGACCCGTGCCCGTAGACCTCGGCGATGTCCTTGCGCAACCGCCGGGCCGTGGCACCGGTGTCGACCTCGGCCTCCACGACGATGCGGCCCGACACGATGTGCAGCCCACCGGCGAAACGCAACATCGACGAGACCTCGGCCTTGCGACAGCAGGGCCGGGTGATCGTCAGGTGTGCGAGCTCGTCTTTGACGGCTGCGGTCATCGCCATGGGTTCAGATCCTGCCACTGGTGAGTAGGTCGCGGTACGCGGAGGCGAACAACTGCGCATCATGACGCGGTGTTCCGTCGGACATGGCCAGCGGTGCGAGCACCACGGTGGCACCCAGCGACCCCGCGACCTTCTCCAGCGCGTCGGTGTCGGGCACCGTCTCGGGATCGGCGAGCACCGCGTCGAGCCTCAGGTCGGGCGCGTGCTCCGCGAGAGCCTCGAGGTAGTTGTCGGGCGCGAAGCCGCTGGTCTCCCCCGGCTGCGGCGCGAGGTTCAGCACCACCAGCCGGCGAGCCGCGGTGGCGTGCAGCGCCGCCGCGAGCTCGGGAACCAGCAGGTGCGGGATGACGCTGGTGAACCACGACCCCGGCCCGAGCACCACCCAGTCGGCGTCGCGCACAGCGGCGACCGCCTCCGGGCAGGCCGGCGGGTCGGGCGGGATGAGCCCCACGTTGACCACACGGCCCGTCGCCGTCGCGACCTCGACCTGGCCCCGCACCCGGCGCAGTCCCCGCGCCGACAGGTCGGCTCCGGCCGAGGCGGAGTACCGCGGTCGCGCGCCCGCGTCGCCGTACGCCGTCTCGTCGACCAGCGCCTCGATGTCGAGCGGCACCAGTGACATCGGCAGCACCCGGCCCTTGGCCCCGAGCAGCCGGCCGACCCAGTCGAGGCCTTCGACGGAGTCGCCCAGCAGCTCCCACAGTGCCACGATCAGCAGGTTGCCGAGCGCGTGCTGGTGCAGGTCGCCCGCGCTCTGGAAGCGGTGCTGCACGACCCGGCTCCAGGTGCGACCCCAGTCGTCGTCACCGCACAGGGCAGCCAGCGCCATCCGCAGGTCGCCGGGCGGCAGCACCCCCAGCTCGCGACGCAGCCGGCCGCTCGAGCCCCCGTCGTCGGCCACCGTGACCACGGCGGTGACGCGGTCGGTGACGCGCCGCAGCGCGGCAAGAGAGGCAGCCAGGCCGTGGCCGCCTCCCAGGGCGACGACGTGCGGACCCGTCACCGGCGCCTCACTCACGACCGAGGTCGCGGTGCACGACGGCCACGTCCATGCCTGCGCCGCGCAGCCGGCCGGCGAGCTCCTCGGTGATGGCGACCGACCGGTGCTTGCCGCCGGTGCACCCCACCGCGACGGTCGCGAACCGCTTGCCCTCACGCAGGTAGCCCTCGGAGACGAGCTCGAGCAGCTGCGCGCAACCCTCGACGAACTCTCCCGCTCCGGGCTGGCCCAGCACGTAGTCGGTGACCGCCTGGTCGCGCCCGGTCAGCGGCCGCAGGTCCGGCACCCAGTGCGGGTTCGGCAGGAACCGGCAGTCGACGACGAGGTCGGCGTCGACCGGTAGGCCGTACTTGTAGCCGAACGAGATGATGGTCGCGTGCAGCCCGCTGCGGGAGCTCTCCTCGAACGCCTGCAGCACCTTGGCGCTCAGCTCGTGCACGTTCAGGTTGCTGGTGTCGATGACGATGTCGGCGTCGGCCCGCAGGTCGCGCAGCATCTCCCGCTCGCGCGAGATGCCTTCCGACAACAGGCCGTCGCCCTGCAGCGGGTGGGGCCGGCGGACGGCCTCGTGGCGACGTACCAGGGAGTCGTCGCTCGCCTCGAGGAACACCACCCGCGGGTCGTTGCCGTTGGTGGTCAGCTCGTCGACGGCCCGGGTCAGATCGGAGAAGAAGGAGCCGCTGCGTACGTCGACGACGGCCGCGATGCGGGGCACGTTGCCCTGTGCGCGCCCACCGAGCTCGGCGAGCGTCGGGAGCAGGGCCGGCGGAAGGTTGTCCACGACGAACCAGCCCAGGTCCTCCAGGACGTTGGCCGTGGTGCTGCGTCCGGCACCCGACATCCCGGTGATGATGACCAGCTCGGGCAGGTGCGGACCGGGGGTCGTGCTGACCTCCTCGGTCACGGTGTGTCCTCCTGCTCGCGGTCGGGGCTGTCGTCGACCGGCGGCTCGGCGCGCACCGGCGGCTGGTCGAGGATCTCACCCGTGGCGGTGTTGACCGCCACGCCCCCGGACGACGTCTGCAGCGCCAGCGCCGACACCACCGCCTCCGCGGTGCGCCGCCCGACGCCCGGCACCTCGACGATCTCCTCCACGGTGGCCGTGCTGAGCCGCTTGAGGGAGCCGAAGTGCTTGATCAGCGACGTGCGTCTGGTCTCGCCCAGACCGGGCACGCCGTCGAGGGCGCTGGAGGTCATGGCCTTGGACCGCCGCTGCCGGTGGTGGGCGATCGCGAACCGGTGGGCCTCGTCGCGCACCCGCTGCAACAGGTAGAGCCCCTCGCTGGTGCGTGGCAGCACGACGGGGTGGGAGTCCCGCGGCAGCCACACCTCCTCGAGCCGCTTGGCCAGCCCGCACAGCGCGACGTCGGTGACGCCCAGCGCGTCCAGCGCCTGCTGGGCGGCCGCGACCTGCGGCGCACCGCCGTCGACCACGACCAGGTTTGGCGGGTAGGCGAAACGTCTGGGCCGGCCGGTCTCGGGGTCGATCCCGGACGGGACGTCGGTGACCGGACCGGCACCGACGGCCCCGTCGGCAGCGGCAGCGGCCGCGTCCGACTGCTGCTCGAGGTGGCGGCGGAAGCGGCGGCTGATGACCTCGTAGAGGGAGGCGGTGTCGCCCCGACCGGCCAGCCCCTTGACGACGAAACGTCGGTACTCGCTCTTGCGGGCCAGCCCGTCCTCGAACACCACCATCGACGCGACCACGTCGCTGCCCTGGATATGGGAGACGTCGTAGCACTCGATGCGCAGCGGTGCGTCATCGAGCAGCAGCGCCTCCTGGATCTCCTGCAGTGCGACGCTGCGCGTCGTCAGGTCGCTGCCCCGCTTGGTCTTGTGCAAGGCGAGCGCCTGCTGGGCGTTGCGCGCGACGGTCTCCATCAGGGCGCGCTTCTCACCCCGCTGAGGTACGCGCAGGTCCACGTTGCCGCCGCGGCGCTCGCGCAGCCAGGCGGCCACCGCCGGCGCGTCCTCGGGCAGGTCGGGCACGAGCACCTCTCGCGGGACCGAGTCGTTCCAGGTGTCGCCGCCCTCGCCGCCGTAGAGCTGCTGGAGGAAGTGCTCCACCAGGTCGCCGGTCGACACGTCCTCGACCTTGTCTACCACCCAGCCCCGCTGCCCGCGCACTCGCCCGCCGCGCACGTAGAAGATCTGCACGGCCGCCTCGAGCGGGTCCTCCGCCAGCGCGATCACGTCGGCGTCGGTGCCGTCGCCCAGCACCACGGCCTGCTTCTCGACAGCCCGCTCGAGCGCCTTGATGTCGTCGCGCAGCCGAGCGGCACGCTCGTAGTCCTGCGCGGCGGCGGCGACCTGCATCTCCTTCTCGAGGCGGCGCAGGTAGGGGCCGGTCTGCCCGGCCATGAAGTCGCAGAAGTCCTCCACGATCTGCCGGTGCGTCTCGGCGTCGACGCGGCCCACACAGGGCGCCGAGCACTTGCCGATGTAGCCGAGCAGGCACGGCCGGCCCACCTGGCCCGCACGCTTGAAGACGCCCGCCGAGCAGGTGCGCGCGGGGAAGACGCGCAGCAGCAGGTCGAGCGTCTCGCGGATCGCCCAGGCGTGCGCGTAGGGGCCGAAGTACCGCACGCCCTTCTTCTTGGGCCCGCGCATGACCTGCAGCCGCGGGAACTGCTCGTCCAGCGTGACCGCGAGGCTCGGGTAGCTCTTGTCGTCGCGGTAGCGGATGTTGAACCGGGGGTCGAACTCTTTGATCCAGTTGTACTCCAGCTGCAGGGCCTCGACCTCGGTGGACACCACGGTCCACTCGGCGCTGGCCGCGGTCGTGACCATCGTCTGGGTGCGTGGGTGCAGGTTGGAGAGGTCCTGGAAGTACGACGAGAGCCGCGCGCGCAGGCTGCGGGCCTTGCCGACGTAGATGATGCGACCGTGCTCGTCACGAAACCGGTAGACGCCCGGGCTGTCGGGGATCGATCCCGGCGCAGGACGGTAGGACGCCGGGTCAGCCACCTGACAAGCCTACGTCGCAGCACCCACCGCCCTCTCCCTCGCCGGACGGGGCGCCGGCGCTCGGTCAGGCCTGGACGACCTCGTCGCCCTGCACCGTGATCGGCACGGCAGGGAGCGCCCCGATGGTGGACGCCGGCTGGCCGTTGGGCCCCTGGACCGGCTGCCCTGTTGCGGCGTCGTACTCACTGCCGTGGCACGGGCAGATGATCTTGTTCTTGGTGACCGCGCCGACCGGGCACCCCTGGTGCCGGCAGATCGAGCTGAACGCCTTGAAGGTCCCCCGGGTGGGCTGCGTGATCACGACCTGGGGGTCCTTGAGGATCTTCCCGCCACCGACGGGGACCTCGGCGGTCTTGGCGAGGGGGCTGCCGGTGGCGCCCCCGGCGGGGGAGGACGCCGGTGCGCCGGAGCTGGAGCCGCCCGGCGGGTCGGCGGAGGCGGAGCCGCTGCCGCCCCCGCACCCCGTCAGGAACGCGGCCGCGCCCACGGCGGACACGCCGAGGACGACGGTTCGCCGGCTGGGGCCGTCCTGGGTGAGGTCGGTGGCGTGCTGCGGACGACGGTCTCCCATGAGCAGGGCCTGTCCCTTCCTTTGGTGAAGCTCGACCGGGCCGCACCGCGCGCCGTGCGCCCGTAGATGACGTGGTTCGCAACTAACGGCCCGCAGCTGTGGTTCCCTGGCCTGCCGCGATCCGCAGGGCGAGCACGGGGAGCAGGACCTCCTGGTCGCTCAGCGTGCCGGTCCAACGCAGCTCCCCCACCCGCCGCCCCGCCATGCTCAGCGGCACGCGGTGCTCCTCCTGCCCGGACGGCGCTCCGACCCGGACGGCGAGCGGGCCGGCCTCGACCGTCACGCACCCCAGCTGCAGGGCCTCGCACATCAGCTGCGCGGCCCGGCGCAGGGCGACGGAGAGGTCGGGCTCCGCCTGCAGGGCGTCGAGCACGTCGCCGCGCAACCGCTCGCGGCGGTCCAGCTCGCAGACCGCTCTCTCCTGCTCCTTCTGCTCGGTGATGTCGCGGAAGAAGATGGACAGGCCGGACTCCGAGGGGAAGACGCGGCTGTGGAACCACCGGCCCCACAAGGGGTAGAACTCCTCGAACGCCACGGGCCGCATCTCCTCGCGGCTGCGCCGGAAGTGGCGCTCGGTCTCGGGCGGGACGCTGAACTCCTCCCAGATGACCTTGCCGATCAGCTCCCCCGGCCCTCGGCCGAGCGCCTGCTCCCCCACCCGGTTGACGTAGACGTATCGCCAGCCGTTGTCGATCGCCGCGAAGCCGTCGTTGATGCTCTCCATCGTCTGTTCCAGGAAGGCCCACCGGCCCGAGCGGTTCGCGGACGCGTCGAGGTCGCCGATGCGGGCCGGCAGCGTCGCCCGGACCTCGGTACCGATGCCGCCTGGCCCCGCCCCGACGACGCACGACCCGCCGGCCGACTCCGCGCGCTGCACCATCCCGAGCAGGCCACCGCGGCCCGTCGCCACCGGGCCCGGTGCCCGCGGCAGCCCCCGGCCGTCGTCGGTCACGGTGAGCACGACGGCCTTCTCGTCGGCACGGACGCGTACCTCGACGCGGCGCGCCCGGGCATGCGCGACGGTGTTGCGCAGCGCCTCTTGGGCGATGCGGAACAGGATCTGGGCCGCCACGGGCGGGATCTCCAGGTCGAGCGGCACCTCGAGCTCCAGCGCCGGGCCGTCGGCCCCGAGTGTCGCTCGCGCGTATCCCTCGATCCGGGCACCGAGCGGCTGCGGCGACCGGTCGGTCCCGGGCTCGAGCTCGTAGAACAGGCGGCGCAGGCGCACGATCGCGTCCCGGACGTCCACGCCGAGTGCCTCGGCAGCCACCGCCAGGTCCTCGCCGCCTCGCTGCCGGGCCTGGCGCCCGAGCGCCTGCAGGCGCAGGGTGGCCGACGCGAGCACCTGCAAGGTGTCGTCGTGGACGTCGGCCGCGATGCGCCGCCGTTCGGCCTCCTGCGCTTCGTGCAGGTGCACGATCAACCCGCGCTGCCGCGCCACACTCACCTCCAGGGCCTCCTGCGCGGCGACGATCTCCCGGATGTCGGTCTGTACCGTCGCCTGCGCGATCGGCGACCCGCCGCTCGCCGCACGGACCAGGAACGAGGACACGTGCACGGGGATGCCGGCCTCGGTCGGCCAGTGCCGCAGTGTCGACTCGCCCTCGTAGCTGCCCTCCGCGACCACGGCCGGCCTCTCGAGGGTCTCGTTGATCCTCAGCCCCTCGGGGGTGAGGTAGTCGGCGATCGTCGTGGTGGTGACGTCCAGCTCGTCCGGGACACCCGCGAGAGCCCGGCCGGCCGGGTTGAGGTAGCGGACCCGCCCGTCCATCCCCGACAGGGCGACGAACTGGGGAGCCGCGTCGACGAACGCCCGGAACAGGTCCCGGACCTGCTCGGCCTGGGCCGCCTCGGTCACGTCGATGCTGATCCCGACCGCCCCGACGACCCGACCGTCGGTGTCGACCAGCGGTGAGAGCCAGGTGTCCAGCACGGTCCCGCGGTAGGTGCGCCGGTAGCGCAGCGTCCGACCCGCCACGGCAGCGCGCAGCCGGTCGGCGCGTTCCCGGTCCTGCGGCTCGAGCGCGAACAGGTCGGCCCCCACCAACACCGACGGCGGCATCCCGATCCGGCTCAGCACAGCGCCGGCCGCATAGGTGCAGACCCCGTCCAGGCCGTAGGAGTACAGCGCGAGCGGTGCCGCCGCGAGCAGCCGGTCGAGCAGCTGCAGCCGGTCGGTCCCCTCACCCCTCGCCGTCACGCCGAGCCAGCCCCGGCGTCCACTACCTCGTCCGCGGGCTGATCAGGCCCATCCGCACGGCCACGGCCAGCGCCTCCAGCTTGCTGTGCGCGCCGAGCTTGGCGAGCAGGCCCTGCACGTGGTTGCGCACGGTGTTGACGCTGATGCACAGCCGCTCCGCGATCGATGCGTTGGTCAGCCCCTCGGCGAGCAGCTCGAGGATCTCCCGCTCCCGGGCGGTCAGGTCGGCGGCCGGGCCGGTGCGCTCCCGGCGCAGGCGGACGAGCAGCCGGCCCAGCAGCTCGCTGCTCACCCGCAGCTCCCCGACCGCAGCGGTGCGCACCGCTGCCACGAGCTCCTGCAGGGGGCTGGTCTTGAGCAGGAAGCCGCAGCAGCCGGCGTCCGTCGCCTCCATGACAACGTTATCCTCCGCGGCCGCGGTCAGCACGACGATCTGGACCGCCGGCCGCAGCCGACGCAGCTCGGTGATGGCGTCGACGCCGAGGCCGTCGGGCAGCCGGTGGTCGAGCAGCACGACGTCGGGCTGCAGAGTCGGCAGCAGGCTCTTGGCCTGGCACAGCGAGGCGGCGGTGCCGATCACGTCGATGTCCGGCTCGCTGGAGAGCGCGAGGCGCAGGCTGGAGGTGAACATCTCGTGGTCGTCGACGATCATCACCCGCACCAGGGCCGTCTCGGTGCCTACCGGCGTCATGCGCTGCGCTCCCTGGGTCCTGGTCCGGTCCGTGCCCACGACGGTCGCCGGCGGGGGGTACCGACCGTACAGGGCGGCAGCGGGCGCGTTGCGGGACACGCCTGATGCACCGGGGTCGCGCCGCGCCGTGCCCACGGGTCAGGCGCCACCGGGGGCTCGATCCGCCCTTTGCACTACTCGGAACCACCCGAAGGTACCTCGCGGTCCACCCCCCACCTGCGGGACGCTGGGCGGACGTAGGTGAGCGCGCCTGCCCCGCTCGGGCAGGAACGACGGCCTCCGGGTCCTCACCTGCGCAAGACCCGGCTGGGATCGTCCCCCCGTGCGGTCCCAGCCGGGCCTGCTAGCGCGCCCTGCGCGCGGGCTTCGTCACCGGCTTCGCGGTGCCCGTCCTGCTCACCGGCTTCGTGGCACTCCGCTGCTTCGCCGGCGTGGCGGCAGCCGCGACGGCACGCCCCGGCGACCTCCGTCGACCGCCCGCCGCCGCCGCGAGCACCGGGGCCAGGAACTGACCCGTGTAGCTCGTGGGGTGCGCGGCGATGTCCTCGGGGGTCCCCGTGGCGATGACCGCGCCGCCGCCCGACCCGCCCTCGGGGCCCATGTCGATGATCCAGTCGGCGGTCTTGATCACGTCGAGGTTGTGCTCGATGACGATGACCGTGTTGCCCTTGTCGGTCAGCCCCTGCAGCACCCCGAGCAGCTTGCGGATGTCCTCGAAGTGCAGGCCGGTCGTCGGCTCGTCCAGGACGTAGACCGTGCGGCCCGTCGAGCGCTTCTGCAGCTCGGACGCGAGCTTCACCCGCTGCGCCTCGCCACCGGAGAGCGTGGGGGCCGGCTGGCCGAGCCGGACGTAGCCGAGCCCGACGTCGTTGAGCGTGCGCAGGTGCCGGGCGATGGCCGGCACCGCCTCGAAGAACTCGGCGGCCTCCTCGATCGGCATGTCGAGGACCTCGGCGATGGTCTTGCCCTTGAAGTGCACCTCGAGGGTCTCGCGGTTGTAGCGCGCGCCGTGACACACCTCGCACGGGACGTAGACGTCGGGGAGGAAGTTCATCTCGATCTTGATCGTGCCGTCGCCGGCGCACGCCTCGCAGCGCCCGCCCTTGACGTTGAAGGAGAACCGCCCGGGCAGGTAGCCGCGGATCTTGGCCTCGGTCGTCTCGGCGAACAGCCGACGCATGTGGTCGAAGACCCCGGTGTAGGTCGCCGGGTTGGACCGCGGGGTGCGACCGATCGGGCTCTGGTCGACGTGGACGACCTTGTCGACGTGCTCGAGCCCCCTGATCGACTTGTGCCGCCCGGGGACGGTGCGGGCGCCGTGCAGCTTCTGGGCCAGCGTCGTGTACAGGATGTCGTTGACCAGCGTCGACTTGCCGGAGCCGGAGACTCCCGTCACCGCGATCAGGGTGCCGAGCGGGAACGACACGTCGATCGTCTGCAGGTTGTGCTCCCGCGCGCCGACCACGGTCAGGTCGCGGCCCTTGGTGCGCGGGCGCCGCACGGTGGGGGTCTCGATCGACGTACGCCGGCTCAGGTAGGCGCCGGTCAGCGAGTCGGGGCTGGACAGCAGCTGCTCGACCGGGCCCGACACGACGATCTGGCCGCCGTGCTCGCCCGCGCCCGGGCCGATGTCGACGACCCAGTCGGCCGTGCGGATGGTGTCCTCGTCGTGCTCGACGACGATCAGCGTGTTGCCGAGGTCGCGCAGCCGGGTGAGCGTCTCGATGAGCCGGTGGTTGTCGCGCTGGTGCAGGCCGATCGACGGCTCGTCGAGCACGTACAGGACGCCGACCAGCCCCGCCCCGATCTGGGTGGCCAGCCGGATGCGCTGCGCCTCGCCACCGGAGAGCGTGCCGGAGGGCCGCTCCAGCGAGAGGTAGTCGAGCCCGACGTCGAGCAGGAACCCGAGGCGGGCGTGGATCTCCTTGACCACCCGCTCGGCGATCTGCCGCTCGCGGTCGGTCAGGTCGAGGTCGCGCAGGAAGGCGTCGCACTCGCGCATCGGCAGGCGGCAGACGTCGGCGATCGACCTGCCCCCCAGCAGCACCGCCAGCGACTCGGGCTTCAGCCGCGAGCCCTGGCACGTGGGGCAGGGCACTTCGCGCATGTAGCCCTCGTAGCGGTCACGGCTCCAGTCGGACTCGGTCTCCTTGTGCCGGCGCTGCACGAACGGGATCGCACCCTCGAAGCCCGTGTGGTAGCTGCGCATGCGCCCGTAGCGGTTCCGGTACTTCACGTGGACCTGGTAGTCCAGGCCGTGCAGCACCGCATCCTTGGCCCGCTTGGGCAGCCTGCGCCACGGGGCGTCGATGGGGAAGCCCATGTCCTCGGCCAGCGCCTCCAGCAACCGGGTGAAGTACTCGCTGGAGGAGGCCCCCTGCGCCCACGGAGCCACGGCGCCCTCGGCCAGCGACAGCTCGTCGTTGGGCACGATGAGCTCGGGGTCGACCTCGAGGCGGGTCCCGATGCCGGTGCACTCCGGGCAGGCGCCGTAGGGCGAGTTGAACGAGAACGACCGTGGCTCGAGCTCGTCCATCGACAGCGGGTGATCGTTGGGGCAGGCGAGCTTCTCGGAGAAGCGGCGCTCGCGGCTCGTGTCCTTGGCCGGCAGATCCACGAAGTCGAGGGTGACCAGCCCGCCGGACAGGCCGAGGGCGGTCTCGACCGAGTCGGTGAGGCGGCGTCTGGCGCTCGGCTTGACGCTGAGCCGGTCCACGACGACGTCGATCGAGTGCTTGTACTTCTTGTCCAGCCTGGGTGGCTCGGCCAGCGACACGATCTCACCGTCGACCCGCGCGCGGCTGTAGCCCTTGGTCTGCAGCTCGCGCAGCAGCTCGCCGTACTCCCCCTTGCGACCGCGCACGACGGGGGCCAGCACCTGGAAGCGGGTGCCCTCGTCCAGGTCGAGCACCCGGTCGACGATCTGCTGCGGCGTCTGGCGGCTGACCAGCTCGCCGCAGACCGGACAGTGCGGCCGCCCGACGCGGGCGAAGAGCAGCCGCAGGTAGTCGTAGACCTCGGTGATCGTGCCGACCGTCGAGCGCGGGTTGCGGCTGGTGGACTTCTGGTCGATGGAGACGGCGGGGCTGAGCCCCTCGATGAAGTCCACGTCGGGCTTGTCCATCTGGCCGAGGAACTGACGCGCGTAGGCCGACAGCGACTCGACGTAGCGCCGTTGACCCTCGGCGAAGATGGTGTCGAAGGCCAGGCTGGACTTGCCCGACCCCGAGAGTCCGGTGAAGACGATCAGGGCGTCCCGTGGCAGATCGAGCGAGACGTCCTTGAGGTTGTGCTCGCGAGCACCCCGGACGATCAGCTTGTCCACAGATGGGTCCCTATCGGTCGTGGCACGGGGGCTGGAAGGGGGCCAGCCGGGGGTCCCCTCCATGGTATGTGGCGCCTCGGACAACCCGGTCCACGCGTTGCACGGGGTCGCTCGGCAGGGAGCTGTCAGCTCGGGGTCGTCGCTGCGGTGATCCACCGGGTGACGAACGGCCCGAGGTCGCGGCCGGTGCGGGCGTTGAGCCAGGCGATGTAGTCGTCACGGTCGACGCTGGCGTCACGATGGCGCTGCGGCCAGCCGCGCCACACGGCGTCGAAGAGCCGGTCACCCAGCAGCCCGCGCAGCCGGTCGAGCATCAGGGCTCCGCAGTAGTAGACGCACAGCTCGCCGAAGTCGCCCCGGTGGTAGGCGCCGGGCGGCCCGTCGGAGTCCCGCAGCGACTGGTCCTGCTGGGTCAGCAGCGCGCGCCACTGCGCCATGGTCGCCCAGCCGCGCGACACCTCCCAGCGGATCTGGGTGTACATCGCGAAGGACTCGTTGAGCCACAGGTCCGGCCAGCTCTCGGGCGTGACCGTGTCGCCGTACCACTGGTGGGCGTACTCGTGGAGCAGGTCGGACCGGAAGGTCCGCCGGTCGGCCATCAGCCGCGCTCCCATGGTTACCAGCGTCTGGGTCTCCATGGCCGAGTCGCTCGGCACGACGACGGTCCCGATCCGGTCGAAGGGGTAGGGCCCCAGCTTCGACTCCAGCCAGCGGATCATGGACGGGGTCCGGCGGAGCTCGGGCAGGGCACGCCGGTCGCCCCGCGGCAGCCAGTAGGTGATCGGCAGCCGGTGCGGACCGCGGTCGGTGTAGCGGACGTAGTCGCCGATCGCGATGGTCGTGAGGTACGACGCCGCGGGGCTGGCGAGGTGCCACCGCGTCACGGTGCGCCCCGCCGACGTACGCCGGCTGGTGAGCCGGCCGTTGAAGATCCCGACCATGCCCGTCGGCGCGGAGATGCGCACGTCGTAGAACGCCTTGTCAGCGGGCTGGTCGTTGACGGGGTACCAGGTGAAGGCGCCGAAGGGCTCCTGCATCGTCCAGACGGCCCCTCGTCGCGTCGTGGTCCAGCCGAGGTGCGGGATGTCGCTGCGGCGCGTGGGGGCGGCCACCGGCCGCGGCCTGCCGCGGTAGGAGACGGTGAGCACGTGGCGGCTGTCGGCGGCGAGCTCCCCGGTGGCGACGACCAGGTCCTTGCCCGGATGGGAGAACAGCACCTGCCGGCCGTCGAGCGTCACCCGTCGGACGCGCAGCGGATCGCCGAGGTCCAGGCGCACCTGCGACTGCGCCACCGGCGACCGGAAGGTGATGCGCGCGACGCCGGTCAGGGTCCGGGACCGCGGGGCCCAGCGCAGGTCCAGGCCGTAGTGCAGCGCATCCACGCTGGGGTCGCCCTTGGCGGGGTAGTAGGGGTCCTCCCGCGGCGTGGAGACCGCGCGGTCGTACGGCGCGGCCGGGCTGGCGGCGCCGGTACCCGGCACGCCCAGCGCCAGCACGGTGAGCGCCGACACGGTGGCTACCCGGCTGCGGCTGGGCAGCAGCGACCGGAACATGGAGTGGGGCTCCCGGGAGTCAGGGCGGAGACGGTGCGCCCACCCTATGCGCCAGGCCCTGCCGTGCGGCGTGCCCTGCGGCCTAGGGTCAGCCCATGAGCCCCCAGGACTTCGCGACGTCGCTCGACGAGATGGCGGCGTCCACCGACCGGTTGCTCGAGTCCGTCGACCGACTGACCGACGAGGAGGCCCACGGTCCCTCGGCGCTGCCCCGGTGGACCCGCGCGCACGTGCTGACGCACCTCGCCCGCAACGCGGACGCGCTCGCGAACCTGGCGTACTCGGCACGCACCGGGCAACCGCGAGAGATGTACGTCGGCGGACGCGAGGCGCGCGACGCGGCCATCGAGGAGGGTGCCCGACTGCCTCTGGGCGACCTGCGGCTGGATGTCAACGACGCCTCGGAACGGCTGCTGGAGGCGTTCGCGGACTTCCCCGACGAGGCACTCCAGCGAGAGGTCTCCGGAGCGGGGGGCGCGTCGTGGTACGGATGGCAGCTGCCGCTGATGCGGGTCCGCGAGGTGGAGATCCATCACGTGGACCTGGCTGCCGGCTACGCCCCCTCGGACTGGTCAGGGCAGTTCGTGTCGCGCACCCTCGACCAGCTGGCGCCCCAGTTCCTCGAGCGGGGCGACTGCCCGGTGGCGACGCTGCGCGCCGAGGACCCACCACGAGGGCGCAGCTGGCAGGTCGGCACCGAGGGGCCCGACCTGCACGGCACGGCGGCCGAGCTGCTGTCCTGGCTGACGGGACGGTCTGGCGGGTCGGGCCTCAGCCCGCAACCGCCTGGCGCTGTACCGGCAGCTCCGCGCTGATCGTGACGGTCAGCGCCTGCTGCTGCCCGAACCGGTGCGGCTCGGCCACGATCACCTGCGCGCTGACCAGCGCCTGACGCATGCGCGCCCACCGCAGCTGCCGCTCGAACGCGGACGCCCGCGACGCCTGGTCGCGCAACGCCCCGTAGAAGTAGGCGGCCATCGACTCCGTGGTAGCCGTGGCGACCTCGACCCTGCTCACGTCCTCGGACCCGGACCGTGCTGTGCCCCCCATAATTTCCTCCCTGCTAGAACGCTAGCCTGCGCCAGACCAGCAGGTGATGACGTGCGCCCGCATCTAGCCGTTCGGCTGAGGGCAATCAGGAGGACCGGATGACCTACACCGGCAACGTGGAGCCGGGGGGCCCGCCCGCCGTGCGCGAGCTCGACGGCTTGACCGTCACGAAGCTGTCCGTCGGGCCGATGGACAACAATGCCTACCTGCTCGAGTGCAGGTCCGCCGACGTGCGGGTTCTCGTCGACGCGGCCAACGACGCCGACCGGCTGCTGGCGCTGCTCGACGGCCGCTCGCTGTCGGGCATCGTGACCACTCACCGCCACGCCGACCACTGGCAGGCGCTGCAGGAGGTCGTGTCGGCGACGGGCGCCCGTACCTATGCCGGCGCCGACGACGTCGCCGGCGTGCCCGTGCCCACCGACCAGGCCCTGCACGACGGCGACACGGTGGACGTCGGTGACTGCTCGCTGCGGGTCATCACCCTGGTAGGGCACACGCCCGGCTCCGTGGCGCTGGTCTTCGACGAGCCCGGCGGGCATCCGCACCTGTTCACCGGCGACTCGCTGTTCCCCGGCGGGGTCGGCAAGACCCCCGGTCCGGAGCAGTTCACGTCACTGCTGGACGACGTGGAGGCGAAGCTGTTCGCCGCGCTGCCCGACGACACCTGGTTCTACCCCGGACACGGCAGTGACTCGACGCTCGGCGAGCAACGCCCGGCTCTGCCCGAGTGGCGCGCGCGCGGCTGGTGAGCAGGCGCCTCAGCACGGCGCGGCGTACCGGGCCATGACCTCGGCTCCCGTGGCCGGCCGAAGCCCCCTCCACGGCCCCGGGAGCCGAGATCACGTTCCCCCCGCAATCCCCCCGGTTCCCCCCCGGTCACCCCGTCCCCCGTTCAGGAACACTAGGCGTCAGGGCCCGGCCGCAGAATCCGTCGCACGGCCAGGATCGGCTGCGCTGATCGTCGACCCGGATCGGCCGTCCGGAGGATGGGTCACCGCGGGACGTCGGAGCTGTTCTGGTCCGGGGCCTGGTCCGCGGCCTGGTCCGGGCGGCCCAGCCGCCCGGTGACCGCGGCACCGAAGAGCCGCGACGGGCTCGCCGCCGAGCCCTTCGGGCGACCCGCGCGGTAGATCGTCGCCCACAGCAGGGGGCCCAGCACGGCCACGGCGGCGAGCACGACGACCAGCGCGCCGGTGCCCACGTCGAGCAGCTTGAGGCCGCTGGCCAGCAGCACCACGACCAGCGCCCGGCGCACGAGGCCGCCGGGTGCGCTGCTCGACACCCGCGCACCGACGTACACGCCGGGCAGGGCACCGATGAGCAGCGAGGTGGTGAGGTCGAGCCGGAAGTCCCCGAAGAGCAGGTGGCCCAGCGACGCCGAGGCGACCAACGGGACCGCCTGCACGAGGTCGGTGCCGACCAGCTGGCTGGCCCGCAGCCTGGGATAGAGCAGCAGCAGAGCGACGATCATCAACGACCCTGAGCCGACCGAGGTCATGCCGACCACGAGGCCGCCGAGGATCCCGACAAGAAGCGTCGGCCACGGCCGGACGCTGATGTCCGAGCCGTCACCGGCGAAGCGGTCCACGACCCCCGACGCCTGCTGCTGCTGGGTCTTGCGCAGGTCGATCAGCGCCTTGGCGACCATCGCGGCGGCGGCGAACAGCAACGCGACCCCGAGAGCGCCGCGGACGACCGACTGGGTGGCCTCCTCGTTGCCGACGGCCCGCAGCACCAGCACCCCGCAGAAGGCCGAGGGGACCGAGCCCAGCACCAGCCACTTCACCAACGTGCGGTTCACCGTGCCGCGGCGCAGGTGCACCGCGCCGCCGACCGGCTTCATGATCATCGAGGCGACCAGGTCGCTGGACACGGCAGCGAGCGGCTGGATCCCGAACAGCAGGATCATCATCGGCGTCATGAGCGCGCCGCCACCCATGCCGGTGAGCCCCACCACGAAGCCGACGAACAGGCCCGCGAGGGCCACCGTCCAGCTCAGGTCCACGGTCCACCTCTGAGGATGATCTGCAAGTCGATGGACTTACCTCGGCATGTGCCCCGGAGACGGTACGGCACCGGGCGCCCGGCCGGGCGCGTGGCCCGCCGTCGGTCTCTCGTCAGGACGGTGGCTGCTCTGTCCCGGCGTCCGGCGCCGGAGGCGCGCTGGGCGTCGGCACCTGCTTGGCCGCCGACGGGTCGCGGCGGACCTTGAGCAGGCTCGCCACGGTCGTCACGGCCAAGGTGGCGAGGATGACCGTGAGCGAGAGCCAGATCGGGATCACCGGTACGCCGACGTGCTCGCCGCCGTTGATGAAGCCCAGCTCGTTCGCGTGCAGCGCCTCGAGCACCAGCTTCACACCGATGAACCCCAGGACGATCGACAGGCCGATGCTGAGGTAGATCAGCCGCTCGAGCAGGCCACCGATGAGGAAGTAGAGCTGCCGCAGGCCCATCAACGCGAAGACGTTGGCGGTGAAGACGAGATAGGGCTCCTTGGTCAGCCCGTAGATCGCCGGGATCGAGTCGAGGGCGAAGAGCAGGTCGGTGGTCCCGAGGGCGACGATCACCAGGAGCATCGGGGTGATCAGGCGCTTGCCGTTCGCCCGCACAAGGAGCTTGACGCCGTGGTACTCGTCGGTGGCCGGAAGCCGCCGCTTCATCAAGCGCAGGACGGCGTTCTCCTTGAAGTCCCCGGCGTCGTCCTCCTTGTGCATCGCCAGCCGCACCGCGGTGACGACCAGGAAGACACCGAAGATGTAGAAGACCCAGCTGAATTCCTTGATCGCCGCAGCGCCCAGCGCGATGAAGACGCCTCGCATCACGAGCGCGAGGATGATGCCCACCAGCAGCGCGGTCTGCTGCAGGTGCCGAGGGACCCGCAGCCGGGCCATGATGATCACGAAGACGAACAGGTTGTCGATCGAGAGGCTGTACTCCGTCAGCCAGCCGGCGTAGAACTCGCCGGCATAGCGGGGTCCCGAGGCGGCGAGCACGCCGAGACCGAAGACCAGGGCCAGGCCGACGAAGATCGCGATCGCGATCGCCGACTCGCGCATCGTCGGCTCGTGCGGCCGGCGGCCGATCACGAAGACGTCGACCGCCAAGAGGCCGACGAGCAGGACGATGGTGACGAGCCACAGCCAGGTGGGGACGTCCATCAGGGCAACTACCTCCGGTCATGACGAGATGGCCGGAGGTCTCCTCCGCCCGCACTGCGGGCCGACGGCGCCGGGGGGGCCGGATGACCGGCCCTGACCGTGATGACGACACCGCCGCTCGGGAGTACTCCCCTCCACGTCCCACCAGTGTGCCCCATGACGGCGGCCGAGCCGGGTCGCGGCCCGCAGTGTGGACGCGGGCGGCCGTAACACTGCCCTCGACGTCAGACGACTCCGGCCGCGCGCATGCCGCGCAGCTCCTTCTTCAGCTCGCCGATCTCGTCGCGCAGCCGCGCGGCGAGCTCGAACTGCAGCTCGCCCGCTGCCGCGTGCATCTGGTCGGTCAGCGACTGGATCAGGTCGGCCAGGTGCGCCGCCGGGAGCCCGGCGAGCTGCGCGCTGTGCTTGCCCGCGGCGCCCTTGGACGACAGCCCGGGCACCGGTGCCTTGCCGCGGGACTGCTGCCGGCCGCCCCCGCCGATGAGCTGCTCCGTGTCGGCGTCCTCGCGCGCGAGCAGCTCGGTGATGTCGCTGATCCGCTTCCGCAGCGGCGTCGGGTCGATGCCGTGCTCGACGTTGTAGGCGACCTGCTTGGCCCGCCGGCGGTTGGTCTCGTCGATGGCGCGCTCCATCGAGTCGGTCACCTTGTCGGCGTACATGTGCACCTGTCCGGAGACGTTGCGGGCCGCGCGTCCGATCGTCTGGATCAGGGAGGTCCCGGAGCGCAGGAACCCCTCCTTGTCGGCGTCGAGGATCGCGACGAGCGAGACCTCGGGCAGGTCGAGGCCCTCGCGCAGCAGGTTGATGCCGACGAGCACGTCGAACAGGCCCATGCGCAGCTCGCGCAGCAGCTCGACGCGCCGCAACGTGTCGACCTCGGAGTGCAGGTAGCGCACCCGGATGCCGAGCTCGAGGAGGTAGTCGGTGAGGTCCTCCGACATCTTCTTCGTCAGGGTGGTCACCAGGACGCGCTCGTCCTTGTCGGACCGGAGTTTGATCTCGTGCACGAGGTCGTCGATCTGGCCCTTGGTCGGCTTGACGACGATCTCCGGGTCGACCAGACCGGTCGGGCGGATGACCTGCTCGACGACGTCGTCCTTGACGCGGCTCAGCTCGTAGGGACCCGGCGTCGCCGACAGGTAGACCGTCTGCCCGGTGCGCTGCAGGAACTCCTCCCACTTCAGCGGCCGGTTGTCCATCGCGCTCGGCAGCCGGAAGCCGTGGTCGACCAGGGTGCGCTTGCGCGACATGTCGCCCTCGTACATCGCGCCGATCTGCGGCACGGTGACGTGCGACTCGTCGAGGACGAGGAGGAAGTCCTCGGGGAAGTAGTCGAGCAGCGTGTGCGGCGCCGTACCTTGCGCGCGGCCGTCGATGTGCCGTGAGTAGTTCTCGATGCCGGAGCAGAACCCGACCTGGCGCATCATCTCCACGTCGTACGTCGTGCGCATGCGCAGGCGCTGCGCCTCGAGCAGCTTGCCCTGCCGCTCCATCTCGGCGAGTCGTTCGGCGAGCTCGAGCTCGATCCCCGTGATCGCCCGCTCCATCCGCTCCGGACCCGCGACGTAGTGCGTGGCGGGGAACACGAACGCGCTCCGCTCCTCGTCGAGCACCTCGCCGGTGAGCGGGTGCAGCCGGGAGATCGCCTCGATCTGGTCGCCGAAGAACTCGATCCGCAGGGCGTGCTCCTCGTAGACCGGGATGATCTCGAGGGTGTCCCCGCGCACCCGGAACGT